>CAYJPW010000030.1:74230-78254 GCA_964372055.1 uncultured Polyangiaceae bacterium | reverse complement strand
GGCTCGGCGTCGCTCCGGCCGCCGGGCCGGCCGGAGGCGCCCGCCCGCGTCGCCGCGCACGCTACGGCGCCGGCCGGGAGGCGCGTCGCCGACGTGGTGCCCAGGGACGTCGACGGCGCGCTCGTGGTCGGCGCGATGCTCGATCACCTGGCCGTGCCGCTGGACGCGCCGCTCACCGCGGACGCGACGGTCGCCCCGCTCACCACGGCGCACTGGGAGGGCCGCGAGATCTACCGCCGCACCGCCGGGCTCGTGCTGCTCGAGGCGGCGCGCCGCGCCGGGGTCGGCCCGGTCCGCCTCGGTCCGTCGATCACGTCGGGGCGCGTGGTCCTCGTCGATGCCGCCGCGGATCGCCCCGCGCTCGCGCGCGATCTCGGGAGGGCGCTCGCCGAGCTCGTGCTCGAGGACGTCCCGCTCGCCGAGGAGATCTGGAGGGTGGACGAGGCCGTGCAGCGCTTCGTCGCGCAGGGCTGGGACGACGCCGTCGCGCTCCTCGAAGCCTGGCACGAGGCCAGCGTCACCCTGGTGCGCTGCGGGGACGTCGTCGCGCTCTCGCCGGGTCCGACGCTGCCGAGCGCCGGCCGCCTCGGGGGCGTCGAGGTCCTGCCGCACCCGAACGGGCTCCTCCTCGACTTCGGGCCGGCGATCCGCCGCGAGCTCCCGCGCCGACCCTACTCGACGCGCGTGATGGAGATGCGCGCGCCGCGCTTCGGCGCCGAGATGAGCCGGCGCGAGCAAGATTGGCTCGAGCTGTTGGGCGCGACCAGCGTCGGCCGCTTCAACCGAGCCTGCGTCTCGGGCCAGGTGAAGGAGCTCATTCACGTGAGCGAGGGCTTCCACGAGAAGCGCATCGCGATCCTCGCCGACGAGATCAAGGCCAAGCCGGGCGTCCGGATCATCGCCATCGCCGGCCCGTCGTCGTCGGGGAAGACGACGTTCATCAAGCGCCTCAAGGTCCAGCTCGAGGTGAACGGCATCCACCCGCTCGAGGTCTCGCTCGACGACTACTACGTCGACCGCGACAAGTCGCCGCGCGACGCGGCGGGCGAGTACGACTTCGAGGCGCTCGAGGCGCTCGACCTCGGCCTCCTCGACGACCACACGGCGCGCCTCCTCGCCGGCGATGCGGTGCGCACCGCGCGCTACGACTTCCACACCGGCAAGAGCCACCCGGACGGCGGGCCGGAGCTCCGCCTCGCGTCGCGCGACGTCCTCCTCCTCGAGGGCATCCACGCGCTCAACCCGGCGCTCTTCGGCGACGCGGCGTCCGAGAGCGCGTTCCGGATCTTCGTCCACCCGGCGACCACCCTGCCGTTCGACCGGCTCTCGGCGCTCGAGCCCGCCGACGTGCGCCTCGTCCGCCGCGTGGTCCGCGATCGCCACCAGCGCGGCTACGGCGCCGGCGAGAACCTCGCGCGATGGCCGAGCGTGCGCCGCGGCGAGCGGCTCCATATCTATCCTTTCCAGGGCAACGCCGACGCCGTCTTCGACAGCGCGCTCGTCTACGAGCCGAGCGTGCTCAAGGTGTACGCCGAGCGGTACCTGCTCGAGGTGCCGCGCGCGCACCCCGAGTTCTCGGCCGCGCACCGCCTCCGGCGCCTGCTCGCGCCGTTCGTGCCCATCCACCCCGACCACGTGCCGCCCACGTCGATCCTGCGCGAGTTCATCGGCGGGAGCGGGTTCTCGTACTGAAGGGCTCTTCGGGATCCGCGCTCGCCCGGACGCGCGTCGCTCGCGAGCCCGCCCCGTCCGAGGCGCGCGTGATCGGCGGCGCGCCCCCGCGCGCGAAAAGAGGCGCCCGGTCGAGAGCCCCGGGTTTTCCGCAGTTTCCAGGGCGATCCTGCGCGTGCGCTGCTTGCTGATCGTCGCTCGAGTGTCAGTCTTACGTGACTCGGAGCAGCGCCATGAAGTGCGAAGCGTGCCATCGGCCGATGACCCCTCTCTTCATCTCGTACGTCTGCGACTACTGCGACGGGCTGGTGAGCGACGACGTCGAGTACGATCGCGGTTACGTCGTCTGGCGCGCGCGGCCGATGCCGGCGCAGGAGTACGTCTTCCCGACGCGCGAGCACGCCGAACGCTGGCGCTCCGCGCAGGGCCTCGTCGGCTGCGACATCCGCGAGGTGCTGACGACGTCGAAGTTCCGCTGGCGCAAGAGCACCGGATCGGTGAGGGGCCTCGAGATGGCCGATCACCTCATCGAGATCTTCCCCGACCGGCGCTACCCCGCCGGTCCGTACCGGGCGTTCCTCAGCGACCCGTAGCGCCCTCGACGGCCGGCGCCGCGCGCTGGGTCTCCGCTTCGACGCGGAGCTGGCCGGCGGCGTCGACCGAGAGCGACACGCGGAAGACGGGCGTCCCCGCGGCCATCCGCGCGACGAGCTCGGACGAGACGCGCGGGAGCAGCGTCCCCTGGAGGATCGCGTCGACGGCGCGCGCGCCGGTGTCCGGGTCGTCGCAGCGCGCGCTGATGTGCTCGACCACGCCGGCGCCGACGACGAGCTCGATCCGCTGCGACTCGCGGAGCCGCGCCCCGATCTGCCCGAGCTTCACCCGCGTGATCTCGGCGAGCGCCGCGCCGCGCAGCGGATAGAACGGCACGATGGTGGTGCGGGCGAGCCACGCAGGCTGGAGCGCGCGGCTCAGCGCCGGCCGGATCACCTCGATCACCTCGGCGGGATCCGGGCTCGGCGTCTCGGCGCAGAGCGCCTGGATGCGATCGGCCGTGAGGTTGCTCGTCATCACCACGACCGTGTTCTTGAAGTCGACGGCGCGGCCGGTCCCGTCGGTGAGCACGCCCTTGTCGAACACCTGGTAGAAGAGGTTGCGCACCTCCTGGCAGGCCTTCTCGATCTCGTCGAGGAGCACGACGGAGTAGGGGCGCTGGCGCACCGCCTCGGTGAGCGCGCCGCCCTTGCCGTACCCGACGTAACCCGGCTTCGCGCCGATGAGGCCGGAGACGCCCATCTCGCGATCCTGGTACTCGGACATGTTCACGCTCACGACGAAGCGCTCGCCGCCGAACACCGTGTCGGCGATGGTGAGGCCGAGCTCGGTCTTGCCGACGCCGCTCGGGCCGACGAGGAGGAACACCTGGGGCTTGTTCGGGTCCTTGAGGCCGACCTTGGCGCCGCGGAGCGCGCGGCTCACCACGTCGAGGGCGTGGTCCTGGCCGCGGATGCGCGCCTCGAGCTGCGCCTCGAGATCGAGGAGCTGCGCCGCCTCGTCGCGCAGCATCCGGCCGACGGGGATCCCGGTCCAGTCGCCCACCACCTGCGCGACGACGTCGGGGTCGACCTCGATCCGGACCAGGGGATCCTTGCCCTGGACCTCCTCGAGCGCGGCCATCGCCGCCGCCGGATCCGCGGCGGCTCCGCCCTCGACCGCGAGCCGGCGCGCCTCCTGGACGCGCACGACCGCCGCCTGCTGCGCCTTCCACCGCGCCGTCGCGGCCGCGAGATCGGCCCGCGCCGTCGCGAGGCGGGCGCCGATCTCCTCGGTGCGCAGCGCATCCACCGCGACGCCGCCGCGGCGATCGCGCGCGAGGGCGAGCGCTTCGCGCTCGAGCGCGCCGATGCGCCGCTCCAGATCCTCGACGACGCCCGGCCGCGACGATTGGCCCACGCGCACCCGCGCGGCGGCGGTGTCGAGGACGTCGACGGCCTTGTCGGGCAGGAGCCGGCCGGTGATGTAGCGGGCGGCGAGGCGCGCGGCGGCGTCGATCGCGTCGTCGCGCACCAGGACACCGTGCGCCGCCTCGTACTTCGCCTTGATGCCGCGCAGCATCAGGGCCGCCTCCTCGGGCGAGGGCTCGTCGACCTTGACCGGCTGGAAGCGGCGCGCCAGGGCGGCGTCCTCCTCGAAGTAGCGCTTGTACTCGGCCCACGTGGTCGCGGCGATGGTGCGGAGCTCGCCGCGCGCCAGCGCCGGCTTGAGCAGGTTGGCGGCGTCGGCCCCCCCCGCCCCCCCCCCCCCCCCCCAGAGCCAGAGGGCCACCTCGCTGAACAAGAAGACGCCCCCCCCC
>CAYJPW010000030.1:8341-74220 GCA_964372055.1 uncultured Polyangiaceae bacterium | reverse complement strand
GGTGGGGGGGGGTTGGGGGGGTTGCTGGCGGGGCGCCCGGGCGGGGTTGTGGGGGGGGGGGGGGGGGGCGCCCCGGGCGCCGGCCCCGCCGCCGATGAGCATGTGCGCCTCGTCGATGAACAGGATGACGCGCCCCGCCGCGGCCTTGACCTCGTCGACGACCGCCTTGAGGCGCGCCTCGAACTCGCCCTTCACGCCGGCGCCCGCCTCGAGCAACCCGAGATCGAGCCCGAAGATCTCGACGCCCTGGAGGAGGTCGGGGACGTCGCCCGCCGCGATCCGCAGCGCCAGCCCCTCGACGACCGCCGTCTTCCCGACCCCGGCCTCGCCCACGATGATCGGGTTGTTCTTGCGTCGCCTCGCGAGGATGTCGATCACCTGGCGGAGCTCGCGATCGCGGCAGAGGACCTCGTCGATCTTCCCCGCCCGCGCCGCGTCGGTGAAGCTCGAGGCGAACCGGGCGAGCGCGGTCCCGGGCCGGCCCGCCGCCGCGGCCGGCGCGGACGCGCTCGCGCCCGGCGGCGCCGCCTCCTCCGGCGAGCGCGCGGTCAGCGCCCCGAGCTCGCGGCGCAGCTCGTCGAGAGAGAGCTTCGACAGCTCCAGGTGATCGCTCGCCAGGTAGCGGCGGGGCCGCGCGAGGAGCGCGACGACGAGCGAGCCGGAGCGGATCGCGCCGAGGCCCTGATCGATCGACGCGATCAGCCAGCCGTCCTCGATCCACTCGATGAGGAGGGGCGAGAGGACCGGCTTGCCGGCGTTGCCCGTCCGCAGGTCTTCGACGACCTCCTGGAGCGACCGCGCGAGCCGGCCGGCGTCGGCGTCGAAGCGCTCGAGGAAGACCGCGAGGTCCCCCCGGGGGCCCTCGAGGAGCGCGAGCAGCACGTGCTCGACGGTCACCTCGTAGTGACCGCGCGCCACGCAGACCCCCGCCGCCGCCTCGAGGGCGCGGGTGCACGCCGCGTCGAGCCGGCTGAGCAGGGGTCTGAGCTCGACCGGGACCATTCCGCGTCAATCGTTGCCGGGCACCACGCGGACCTCCCGGTAGAGGCTCCACCGGTTCGTCCCCGAGACGATGAGCGGCTCGAGCTGCTTCAGGTACTCGCGGTGGTAATGGGCGCGCTCCATGTCGCCCCAGGCGCCTTCGAGATCGGCGAGGCTGTCGAACCGGCTCTCGAACTCGATCTCGGACTCGGAGATCCCGATGAACCCGTTGAGGATCCGGATCGAGCCCGGCTTCCAGCCGATGCGCTGGCCGACGTCGAGCTCCCACTTCTTGAGAATGGCGATGCAGTCGTCGGTCTTGCCGAACCGCGTCGCGAACTGCCAGCGTGCGATGAACATGGCACCCTCCTGCGTCGGGATCGACGTGGCGGTGCAAGCGGCGCGCCCGCGCGTCGCCCGCCGATGTGGCAGGGGCGGGAGCCCGGGCGACGCAGGGGGCGCGCCGGGAGGGCAGGGCTTGCGTGGGCGGGAGCGTCGGACGCCGAGGGGGCGGTTCACGCGGGCCGGGTGGCGCGAGCGTGTCGTCCGTGGTCCACGTCGACGTGCGTGGTTGCGCGCGTGGGCGCTAGCGCGCGATCTTGATGTTGAAGTCCGCCGTGCCGAGGGAGCCCCAGAGGCGGATCCAGAGCGGCAGGAACGACTCGGTGCCGCGCGCGGTGGTGATGTCGCCGAGGTCGTGCACCTTCTTCCACCCGAACGAGCCCAGGAGCTCGCGCACGTGGCCCTTGGCGTCGGCGTCGTTGCCGCTGACGAAGGTGTCGTGATCGCCGCCGGCGACGCGCGCCGGATCGACCATGATCTCGCAGTTCATCGTGTTCAGCGCCTTGACGACGCGGGCCTTCGGGAACTCGCGCTGGATCCGCTCGCCGAGCGAGTCGTCGTTGGAGACGAACAGCGTCGGGGGCATGCCCTTCGAGAAGTCGAGCGGGTTGGAGACGTCGACGAGCACCTTGCCCGCGAGGTTCGCCTCGCCCGCGGCGCGGAGCGCGTCGATCGAGGCGGCGCCGAGCGTGCAGTTGAAGAGCAGCTCGCCGAAGGCGGCGGCGTCGGCGAACGTCCCGGCGGACGCCTTCGACCCGGCCTTCTTCGCCCAGGCGACCGCCTTCTCGTTGGTCGCCTCACGCGCCCCGAGGCGCACCTCGTGACCGAGCGCCACGAGCCGGCCCGCGATCGTCTGACCCACCATCCCCGTCCCCAGGACTCCGATCTTCATGGTCTTGTCTCCTTACTTGGGGGCTTCGCCCCCAAACCCCCGCGGCAACTTGCCGGCCGGCTTCGCCGACCGGACACCCGACCTCCGCTTCGCTTCGGCCGGGTCAAGTTGCCGCCTGCTCGGGGGACCTTCGATTCGCTTCGGTCGGTTGCTCCATTGGGGGCTTCGCCCCCAAAATCCCCGCGGCAACTTGCCGGCCGGCTTCGCCGACCGGACACCCGACCTCCGCTTCGCTTCGGCCGGGTCAAGTTGCCGCCTGCTCGGGGGACCTTCGATTCGCTTCGGTCGGGCCAATTCCCGCGGCCTCCGTTTCGCTTGGCGGCCAGGATGCGGCCGCCGGGCCGGGTTGACAATCTACTGCGGCGTCACCTAATCGGTAACCTGAGGTCAACGATCTTGGCTGCGGCCGATCTTTTCTCGGGCGTCCTGCCCTTCGTCCACACCGCCGAGCAGCGGAGCTTTCGGCGCGCGGCGCGCGAGCTCGGCGTGACGCCCGCCGCGGTGAGCAAGGCCGTGGCGCGCCTCGAGGAGGACCTCGGCGTGAGGCTCCTCTTGCGCACCTCGAGGACGGTGTCGGTCACGCCCGAGGGGGAGCTCTTCCTGGCGCGCTGCCGCAGCGCGGTCGCGGAGCTCCGGGCGGCGCGCGACGTGGTCGCCGACGCCGAGCGCGTCGCCAAGGGGACGCTCGCGCTGACGTTCTCGCCGGTGCTCGGGCGGCTGATCGCGCCCAGGCTCGCCGCGTTCTCGGCGCGCTACCCGCGCGTCTCGTTCCGTGTCTCGGTGACGGATCGGCAGACCCGCCTCGTCGACGAGGCCATCGACGTCGCCGTTCGGATCGGCGAGCCGGCCGCCTCGAGCCTCGTCGCCCGCCGGCTTCGCCGCACGCGCTGGGTGACGGTGGCATCGCCCGCGTACCTCGCGCGCGCCGGCACGCCGCAGCACCCGGACGACCTCGCCGCGCACAACTGCCTCAAGTTCGTGATGCCGGCGGGGACGGCGCGCGAGTGGACGTTCGCGCCCCCGCACACCCGCGCCGGGGACGGGCGCTCGGGGACGCGGGCGCGAGCGCCGTCGACGCGCGGCAACCTCGCGGTCGATCAGGGCGAGGTCCTGGTCGACGCGGTGCAGGCTGGCCTCGGCATCGGGCAGGCGCTCGACTTCATGGTGGGCGAGCGGCTGCGCGCAGGCGATCTCGTCGAGGTGCTCGCCGAGCACGCCGCCGAGGGCCCCGGCATCTACGCGCTGTGGGCGGCCGCGAAACGGGGCGTGCCGCGCGTGTCGGCGTTCGTCCGCTTCCTCGTCGAGGCGTTCGCTCGCCCGGAGTGACGGGCCCGCGAGCCTGCGCGACCGGCGGCGCGCGCGGGGGTCAGATCCCGACGTTGGCGAGCGCGTCGCAGATCTGGCGGACGATCCCGACCAGGCGCATGTGCGTCGACTCGAACTCGCCGACCGACGCGACGAGCCCCTGGCGCGCGTGCTCGGCGAGCTCGGGGCGCCTCTGGCCGCGCGTCGCCTCGTGGGCCGCGACCTCGGCGAAGCCCGCGATGCTCTGCGCCTGCTCGGCGTGCGAGTGCCCGAGCTTTCCGAGCTCGGCGTGGAGCTCGGCGAGGAGCTTGAGCAGCTCGGCTTTGCTCTCCGGGCTCGCCGTCGGTGCGGCTTGGATCTTGGCTTCGATCTTCTTCAACGTGTCGTCGATCATGGTGCGCCCTCGTCTCCCGGCCGGCCCGCCTCGACGAGCGACGCGCGGGTCGTCCGCGCGCCGGCGTGACCCTACCACGCCGGGGGGCCGCCGCCGCGCTCGGGCCGCGCTCCGGGCGCCACGGCGACCGACCGGGCGGGGTGTAATGCCATCGAGCGCCGTGCGTCCGCAGAGGTGAGCACGACGCGAGCGCCGCCATCGGGGCGGAGCCGCGCGGGCTTCCAAGGAGATCCACCGTGAACGCTTCCAAGACCGCTTCCTCCTCGTCCTGCTGCGCACCCCGCCACCTCGTCGACGACCCGGGCGCCGTCCGCGACACGGCGCGCTCCGGCGCTGCCCCGCGCACGCCCGGCTGCTGCTGCGGCACCACGTGCGGCTGCGGCCCGGATTGCCAGTGCCCGCCGGCCGGCTCGGCGGATTGACCCGAAGGGTCGATTCTCAGGGGATGGGGGGCAGAGCCCCCATCGTCCCCAACCGCGACCCCGCGGCGACGCTGAAACACGCCCGCCGCGGGGTTACGCTCCCGAGATGACGATGGACGACAGCGCTACCCATCACGAAGCCGCCGCCGGGCCGAGCCCGGAGGTCGTCCGCGCCCTCGTCGAGAACCACCAGCGCTTCCTCGCGTTCCTCGAGCGGCGCGTGGGCCGGCGGGAGATCGCCGAGGAGATCCTCCAGGACGCGTTCGTCCGCAGCCTCGATCGCGGCACGAGCCTTCGCGACGACGAGTCGGCGGTCGCCTGGTTCTACCGCCTGCTGCGCAACGCGATCATCGACCACTACCGGCGGCGCGACGCCGAGCGGCGCGCGCTCGAGGCCGTCGCCGCCGAGCCCGAGCCGATCGAGCCCGCGCCCGACGCCGAGCTCCTGGGCACCGTGTGCGCGTGCGTCGGGGTGCTGCTGGGCACGCTCAAGCCGGAGTACGCGGCGGCGGTGCGCCGCGTCGACGTGGAGGGCGCGTCGGTTTCGGCGTTCGCCGGCGAGGCGGGCATCACGGCCAACAACGCCGGCGTCCGTCTTCACCGCGCCCGCGAGGCTCTCCGCAAGCAGCTGCTGACGAGCTGCGGGACGTGCGCGACCCACGGCTGCCTGGATTGCACCTGCGGCGAGGCGGGCGGCGGCTGCCGGTGAGCCCTCGGTCTGGAGGGGGGGGGGGGGGGGGGGGGGGGGGGGGGGGGGGGGGGGGCGGGGGGGGGCGGCGGGGGGGGGGGGGGGGGGGGGGGGGGGGGGGGGGGGGGCGGCCCCCGGGGGGGGGGGGGGCCCCCCGCGCCCCCCGCCCCCCCCCCCCGCGGGGGGGCGCCCCCCCCGCGCCCCCGGACTGAAGAGGCGTCGGACCTCGAGCTCGAGAGGCGTTGCTCGGACGACTGTCCGACACCTCTTCAGTTCCCCGTCTTGCAGACGTTCTCCACGCACGTGGCGTTCACGTCGACGCAGCCCAGATCGTTGATGCAGTCGACGCAGTCGCCCGTGTCGTTGCACTGATTGGTGCCGGCCATGCAGAGCGTCCCGGCCTGCATCAGCTGCTCGCCGCACGTCCCCGCGTTGCAGAGCGGGACCCTGCACTCGGTGGCCGCGCCGCAGTCGCTCGCGGTGAGGCACTCCACGCACTCGCCGGTGACGTCGCACTTCCCCTTCGAGCACTGCGTGCCGACGGGCTGGAGGATGACGCCGCAGATGCCGCCGGTGCACTTGGGCTCGGAGCACTCGGTCTGCGTACCGCAGTCGGAGGCGGCGAGGCAGGCGACGCACTGGCCCGCGCCGTCACACTGCTTGCCGTCGTCGCAGCTCGTCCCCGGCGACGCGTAGTCGAAGCTGCACGCGCCGCCGTCGCACGTCGGCGTCTGGCAGACGCTGGTGGCCCCGCAATCGGACGCGAGGACGCATGCGCCACACTGTCCCGTGCCGTTGCAGGCGTCCGCGCCGCCGTTGCACGGCGTTCCCTGGGACTTGTTCCCGACGACGCACGCGCCATTGTCGCAGCTGTTCGACTGGCACTCGGGGACGGCATCGCAGTCGGTCGCCGCCACGCACGCCACGCAGACGGCCTCCTGATCGCAGACGCCGGCGCCCCCGCCGCAGGCGTGACCCACTTGGGGGACGTGCTTCGGCTCGTCGTTCTCGCACACGTCGCTCGTGCACTCGTTGCCGTCGTCGATCACGTCGGAGGGATCGCTCGTGATCTGCTCCTGGCCGTCGGCGCCGCAGGGGCCGACGGTGAGGCAGTCGCCGGCGACGGCGGGCGGCTGGAACCCCTCGGGGACGTTGACCGCGCCGCACACGCCCTCGGTGCACACCGCGAACTGGCAGAGCGAGGACGGCGACGGGCAGTCGCCCGCCGCGGTGCACGGCCCGCCGCCCGACGTCGACGACCCGGTCGTTCCGGTGCTCGTGGACCCCGAGTTGCCGGCGAACTCCTCGCCGACGCACGCTCCGATCAGCAGCAGCACGGGAAGCAAAGCGGAGAAGCGCTTCATGCTCGCCAGAATACCACGGCGCGCCCGCGGCGCTCGGCGAGCGGTGCGACGCGGATCAACGCGGGGGCGGCGCCTCTGCGATGGCCTGGAGCGCGACGAGCGCCGCGGCGAGCCCGTGGGCGACCTGGGCCCGGTGCCGGCGCGCCGGCGCTTCGGGATCGATCTGCCTCACCGCGCGCGCGAGGTCCCGGGCGCGCTCTCGCACCACGGCGGCGCGCGGGTAGCTCACGTCGGCGACGCGCGTCAGCGCGACGGCCGCCGTCGCGAGCGCGCTCTGCGCCAGGGGCAGCGAGCGACCCTCGACTTGGACGCCGAGCTCCATGGTCCTGGCCTGTTGGCGGATCCGCGCGGCGGCCACGCCGAGGCCGACGGTCTGCGCCGGTACCGCCGGCACCTTCTCCACGGCGTCGGCGAGGAGGGAGAGCGCCCGCCGCATCGCCGGCTCGTCGGGCTGCTCGGGCACGGGGGGGACCGACCGCACGACGGCCGCGTAGGCCTCGATCGCGCGCGCCAGCTCGGGATCGACGGCGGGCGCGACGCGCGGCTCGCCGCGCAGCGCCGGCGCGATCTCGCGCATGCTGTCCTGGTGGATCGCACACCCGGCGAGCGTCGCCGCCGCGCACAGGCTCGCGACGCGGACGATCGCGCGACGTCGGCGTGCGGCGAGCGCTCTCATCACGTCCGCTCGCGCAGCTCGGCGGCCGTGGGCGCCTGGGCCGCGAGCTCGAGGCGACAGCGGGGCACCTCGAAGGTGTAGGTCTCGCCTCGCGCGAGGTAGCGCACCTTCTCCTCGAGCCCAGCCTCCTCCACCGCGCTCTTGAAGTCGTCGAGCGGCGACGTGAACCGCGAGTAGTCGTCGTAGTGGATCGGGATCGCCGCCTCCGGGTGGACGATCTGCATCGTCTCGACGCCCTGCTCGCCGTCCATCGTCACCATCACGCCGAGCACGCGCGTCCCGCCGAGGTGCAACAGCGCCAGATCGATCGCCGGGTGGCGCCTCCGGATCTCGTAGAGCCGATCGTGCACCAGCGTGTCCCCCGTGACGTAGACGCGGAACGTCGGCTCGCCGCCGCGCGGGCCGAGCTCGAGCAGGCTGCCCATCGTGGGCGGCAACGCCAGCGACAGCAGCGCCGGACCGTGCCTCGCCGGCATCGCGGTGACGCGGAGCTCGGCCTCGCCCTTCCGGAGCTCGAGCTTGCTCCAGGTGTGGAGCGAGTGGACGGTGGAGAAGCCTCGCCGCTCCAGGAGCACCGAGGCGTGCGGCGTGGTGCAGAGGCGGGTCCCCCGGTCGAGCCTCTCGGCGACGCGGCGATCGAAGTGATCCTCGTGCATGTGCGAGAGCACGACGAGGTCGAGCGGCGGCAGCTCGTCGAGCTGGAGCGCCGGCTCGGTGAGCCTCTGCGTCTTCAGGCCGTAGCCGAGGTGCGCGATCTCTCCGCGGTGGAGGAAGTTCGGATCGGTGAGGACGGTGAAGCCCGCGTACCGCAGGATCACGGTCGCGTTGCCGACGAAGAAGACCGAGCCGCGCTCGAGATCGGCGCTCGCGCCGCGGGGGAGCTCGACCGAGGACATGACGCCTCCTCCCCAGACACCTCGGGCCGGCGGGCCTCGCCGCCCAGCCCCGGCGCCCTCTCAGCGCGGACGAGCGAGCCGGATGCCCGAGAGCTGCCAGCGCGCGGACGGCGGGAAGAAGTTGCGATAGCTCGCCCGCAGGTGGCGCGCCGAGGTCGCGCACGAGCCGCCGCGCAGGACCATCTGGCCGCTCATGAACTTGCCGTTGTACTCGCCGAGCGCGCCCTCGAACGGGGCGAAGCCGGGGTAGCCGAGGTACGCGCTCGCGGTCCACTCCCAGACGTCGCCGAACATCTGCGCGATCGAGCCGGCGGGCGCGGGCTCGGCGACCGGGAGCGGGTGGAGCGCGCCCGACTCGACCAGGTTGTGGCGCTCGCCGTCCGGTCCGGCCTCGCCGAGCGCCGCCGCCTCCCACTCCTCTTCGCGCGGCAGCCGCGCGCCCGCCCACGTCGCGTAGGCGTCGGCTTCGTAGTAGCTCACGTGACAGACGGGCTCGTCGGGGTCGACCGGGCGCCGCCCGGCCAGCGTGAACACCGACCAGCCGCCGTCCTCGCGCCGCCAGTAGAGCGGCGCCTCCCAACCCTGCCGCCGCCGCTCGTCCCAGCCGTCGGCCAACCAGAGCGCCGGGCTGGCGTAGCCGCCGTCCTCCATGAACGCGAGGTACTCGCCCGAGGTCACGAGGCGGCCGGCGAGCTGGAACGGCTCGAGGAGGGCGCGGTGGCGCGGCCGCTCGTTGTCGAAGGCGAAGCCCGGTCCCGCGTGGCCGATCTCGACGACGCCGCCGTCGAACGCCTTCCACGCGAGCGGCGCCGGCGCGCGCGGAGGCCGGCCCGTGCGCGCCCGATAGACGGGGTCGAGCGGGTTCTCGGCGAGCACGTGCTTCGCGTCGGTGAGCAGCAGCTCCTGGTGCTGCTCCTCGTGGTTGAGGCCGAGCTCGACGGTGAAGGCCTGCTCGGCGATCGCCGCGTCCGGCGCGCCGGCGAGCCACGCCTCCATCGATCGATCGACGTCGCGGCGGTACTCGAGCACCTCGGCGACGGTGGGCCGCGAGAGGAGCCCGCGCCGCGCCCTCGGGTGCTGCTCGCCGATGCCCTGGTAATAGGAGTTGAAGAGCACCGCGTAGCGCGCGTCCTTGGGCCGGTGCTCGGCGCGCGCCGGCGCGAGCACGAAGGTCTCGAAGAACCAGCTCGTGTGCGCGAGGTGCCATTTCGTCGGGCTCACGTCGGGCATGGTCTGCACGACCTGGTCCTCGACGGCGAGCGGCTCGGCCAGGCGCACCGAGAGCCCCCGTACGCGGCGATAGAGATCGAGGAGCTCGGTGCGCGTCACGACGTCCTCTTCGGCCCCGCGGGCGAGCGCGCCGACAGCACCGGTGCTGGACGACGGCTCGGCTGCGACGCTCGACCCAGCGCGAGCCTAGGTCGAAACGGCGTTGCCTGGAATCGTCCACGCGCGCCGTGACGGCCTGTATCATCCCGCCGATGGCATCGACCGGGACCGAGAAGAAGGCGGTCAAGCTCGCCGTGCTCGTGGCGGCGCTCGGCTATTTCGTCGACATCTACGACCTCATCCTGTTCTCGATCGTCCGGGTCAAGAGCCTGACCGAGCTCGGCGTCCCCAAGGAGGCGCTCCTCGATCGGGGCGTGCTCCTCATCAACATGCAGATGGGCGGGATGCTCCTCGGCGGGATCCTCTGGGGGATCCTCGGCGACAAGCGCGGCCGGCTCTCGGTGCTCTTCGGATCGATCGTCCTCTATTCCGTCGCCAACATCGCCAACGGTTTCGTCCAGGGCATCACCTCGTACGCGGCCCTGCGCTTCCTCGCCGGCGTCGGCCTCGCCGGCGAGCTCGGCGCCGGGATCACGCTGGTCAGCGAGTCGATGGACAAGGAGGCCCGCGGCTACGGGACGACCATCATCGCGACGGTCGGCATCTGCGGCGCCGTGGTCGCCGCGTTGGTCGGCGACGCGTTCCACTGGCGCACGGCGTACTTCGTGGGCGGCGGGCTCGGCGTCGCGCTCCTGTTGCTGCGCGTCGGCGTCTTCGAGTCGGGCATGTTCTCCGAGCTCAAGAAGCAGACGGTGCAGCGCGGCAACTTCTTCGCCCTCTTCGCCACCGCCGCCCGCGCCCGCCGGTACCTGAGCGTCATCCTGATCGGCGTCCCCATCTGGTACACGGTGGGGATCCTGATCACGTTCGCGCCCGAGTTCGGCGCGGCGATGCACATGACCGAGGCGCCGACGCCCTCGCGCGCGGTGATGTTCTGCTACATCGGCCTCGCCCTCGGCGACCTCGGCAGCGGCCTCCTCAGCCAGTGGCTCCAAAGCCGCCTCCGCGTGGTGATGGGCTTCGTCGTGCTCACGGCCGTGTTCATCGCGGCCTACTTCCTCGTCGGCGGCACGTCGCTCGACGTCTTCTACGCCGTCTGCTTCGCCCTGGGCTTCTCCAACGGGTACTGGGCCGTGTTCGTCACCATCGCCACCGAGCAGTTCGGGACCAACATCCGCGCCACCGTGACCACGAGCGCGCCGAATTTCGTCCGCGGGGCCGTCGTGCCTCTGACGATCGCCTTCCAGTACGGAAAGCCGGCGCTCGGCGTCGCCGGGAGCGCGATCGCGGTCGGCGTCGTGACCGTCGCCATCGCCCTCGTGTCGCTCCGAGGCCTCGAGGAGACGTACGGGAAGGACCTCAACTACGTCGAGCATTGAGGATAAGATGGTTGGATGCGCCGCACGCTCGCCTTCCTCTTCGTGACCGGCACTTTCGCTGCCTGCGCCCAGGGCAGCGACATCGAGAGCGGGTTCGAGGAGATCGGCGGCGGAGGCGTCGGCGGCGAGGGCGGCGAGCCCGGCCAGACGACGTCGGCGACCAGCGGATCGAGCACGAGCACCACGTCGACCTCGTCGACGTCGACGTCGACGTCGTCGACCTCCACCTCCGGCGCGGGCGGCTCCGGCGCCGGCGGCTCCGGGAGCGGCGGCGCGCCCTGCGATTTCGGCTCGCCCAACCAGTGCGCCGGAGCGCAGGAGCTCACGCAGATCGACGGCGATCAGGGGAGCGATCTCCGCACGGCGACGGGCCACACCTCGAAGTGGTTCAAGATCTTCGTCGCCGAGGGGGTAAGCTCGCTCATCAGCTATCCCCAGCTGAGCTACACGGCGACGCTCGAGTCGCCGGCCGCCACGAACTACGATCTGTACGTCTACCCGGGCGGCTCGGGCTCGGTCGACTGCGGGGCCTCGCCGCTGCACGGCGCGGGCAGCCCCGAGCAGGTGAGCCAGACCTGGGGCGACAGCATCGGCTCCGACGACGGCACCTGGTTCGCGATCGAGGTGCGCCACGTCGACGGCGACGACTGCTCCTCCGACTGGACGCTCTCGTTCGAGGGCCACACGAACCCTTGAGGTCGGCGCAGCGGGGGGCGGGCTGCGATCAGCCGAGCGGCGCGGCGCCCGACGTCTCGGCCGGCTCGTCGCGCGCCGGCGCGGCGCTGGTCCGCGCGCACGGAATCGAGAGCACGAACGCCGTCCCGCGCGCGTCCTCGGTGATCGGGCTCGTCACCCGGATCGATCCGCCGTGGCTCTCGGCGATGTGCTTGACCAGCGCGAGCCCGATCCCGCTGCCCCGGACGTGCTTCTCGCTCGCGTGGCGGCCCCGGACGAAGCGCTCGAAGATGCGGCGCTGCTCGTCGTCGTCGATGCCGGGGCCGCGATCGCTGACGCGGATCTGCACGAAGCGGCCCGCCGCCTCGACCTCGACGTCGACGCGACCGCCGTCCTTCGCGTACTTGAAGGCGTTGTCGAGCAGGTTGATGATCGCGAGCTCGACCGCGCGCGCGTCGATGAGCGCCGCGGGCAGCGCGTCGGCGGCCTTGAACACCACCTCGACGCCCTCGCGCTCCGCCCGGTAGCGGTACGCCTCGACCGCGCGCCCGACGATCTCGCCGACGTCGCCGCGCGCGAACTCGTAGGCCGCCTTGCCGCGCTCGACCTTGGCGAAGTCGAGGACGTTCTCGATGAGCGCGGTGAGGCGCTCGCTCTCGCTGACGATGATCGAGAGGTACTGGCGGCGCTTGTCGTCGCTCGGCACGCGATCTTCGAGCAGGATCTCGCCGAACATGCGCACGAGCGAGAGCGGCGTCTTCAGCTCGTGCGAGACGTTGGCGACGAAGTCGCTCTTGAGCGCGGCGAGGCGCCGCTCCTTCACCGACGCGACCACGACGATCGCGACCCCGGCGATGGCGACGAGCGCCGCGAACGCGACCATCCCGAGCTCGAGGAAGCGCTGGCGCTCGACCTTGCGCCCGAGCTCCTCGGCGCTGGTGAGCGCCATCTGGAGGCGCCAGTTGTAGAGCGTGGTGGGGAAGGGGCGGCCCACGGTGAAGAGCCCGCCGGTGATCGGCGGGCCGAAGACGATGCGCCCGTCCTCGTCGATGACGTTCATGCGGCTCGCGCCGCCGCGATCGAGCTCCCGGTAGACCGTCGGCAGGAGCTCGTGGACCACGCGCGGCACGTCGTGCCAGGCGACGACGAGGTAGCGCCGGCCCAGGTAGACGCGCTGCCAGTAGCTGACGAGCAAGCTCTTCTGGCCGATGCCGAGGTCGAAGCCCTCCGGGATCGTGTAGTGCAGGTGGCGGAGCTCGAAGGTGTCCCCGCCGAAGTTGAGCTCGCGGAACAGGCGGGTGAGCAAGAGCCGCCGGAACGCGTCGTCCTCGCGGCCGCCTGGGTCCTGCGCGCGCGAGGCGAAGGCGAGCACGTCGTGCTCGGGGTGGTCCATGTCGAGCACCAGGACGGCGCGGACCGTCGGCGTCTCGCGCGCGGCGGTCGGCCGCCAGCGCTGGCCGATGCTGGTGAGCCCGCCGACGTCGACGTGGGCGATGATGACGTTGTCCTGGGAGACGATGATCTTGTCGAGGCGGTCGACGCGCTCGTCGGCGAGGCTCAGCGTCGCGTCGAAGACCGTCTGGCGGCGGGCCTTCTCGATCTGCAGCGTGGTGCGGAGGGCGATCCCGCCGAGCACCAGCACGGCGAGGACGATGCCGGGCACCAGCGCGAAGTAGAGGAGCCGCTCGCGCAGTCGCCGGCGGGCCATCGTCGGCCTCCGGCGCTACCGAGCCGGCCGGCTCGGCGGCTTGCTCTTCGGCGGGGCGGGGCTGCCGGTCACGTGCTCGGCATCGACGAGCACGCCACGCTGCGCGACGAACTCGGCGAACTGCTGTCCGATGTACGTCAGCGCGTGGCCGTCGCCGTCGGTGAACGCCTCGCCGTCGAGCGGGTTCGCGAGCTCGATGAGCCCGAGGTAGCGTCCGCCCAGCTCGACCGGGGCGCAGGCCAGGCTGCGCGGGACGACGCCGATCACCTTCCAGCGCTCGAGGTCGACGCGCGCGTCGGAGCTCGCGTCGGGGATGACGACGGAGCGGAACGAGCGCATCGCGGTGGAGGCGATCGGCGCGCGCTCCGGCTGGCGGGAGAGCAGGGCGCTCTGCCCGCCCTTCTGCCGGACGACGACGAACTCGCGCCGGTTGATGTCGAAGAGCGACACCAGCCCGACCTCGCTCGGGAGCTTCTCGAGCGTGAGGGCGAGGACGAACTCGGCGCCCTCGATCGAGTCGCGGAGGAAGTGCAGATCGCTGAACGCCTCGAAGAGCTCGGCGAGGAGATCGTCGCCCGAGAGGCGCGGCGCCGACACGGGCGCCGGCGGGATCCCCTGCGGGACCTCGTTCATGTCGGTGAGGTCGACGTCGGGCTCCTGCTCGATGACGGCGACCGAGACCGACGGCTTCACCGGAACGGCCGGAGCCTTCGCGCTCGGCGCCTCGGCGACGGCGGCCGGCGCCGCGGCGGGAGCGGGAGCGGCTGCGGCCGCAGGAGCGGGCGCTGCGGCACGAGCAGGAGCAGGAGCCGCGACGGGAGCGGGAGCCGCGACGGGAGGGGGAGCCGCGACGGGACCGGGAGCCGCGACGGGAGCAGGAGCCGGCGCTGCGACCGGTGCTGGAGCGGGAGCAGGCGCCGCAACGGGCGCGGCCGCCGGTACGACGACGGAGGCCGCGGCCACCGGCTTCGGGGCGGGCGCGTCGGCGACGGGCGTCGGCGCGACGACGGGAGCAGGCGCGGCGACCGGGGCAGGCTCCACGGCGCGCGCGGGCGCGGCCGGCGGAGCGGGAGCGGCCGCCGGCGAGGACGGCGCGTCCTTCGCCACCGCGGGCGCGAGCGGCGTCGGCGTGTTCCCCGGACCGTCGACGCGCGGGAAGCGGATCTCGGGCTCCGGGCTCTTCCAGTCCTTCCACGTCAGCGTCGCGATCGGCGGCTTCTGGGGGCGGCCCTTGAAGGTGTGATCGAAGATCGCGAGGTTGACGAGCTTGCCCGACCGCACCGGCGCGAGCGCGCGCTTCACCTCGGCGAAGCGATCGAGCACGAGGGCCTTGGCGAGCTCCTCGGGCGTGCCGGGTGCGACGGCGTACACCACCTCGCGGTAGGTGAGCGGCGAGCGCGGAGAAGGATCGTCGCTCCGCGCCGCGAGCACCTCGTAGGCAGGCAGCGGCGTGAAGTCGTTCGACGAAGGCGCGGGCGGCGGCGGGACCCGGTCGGCCGGGATCACGATGGCCGGCTTCGAGCCCGCGCCGGCCGGCTCGACCGCGACGGCGGCCGCGCCCTGCGAGCCGTACGCGACCGTCTGCGCGCCCACCTTCTTCTTGTTCGAGCCGCCGCGATCGCGGTCGGCGCCTGGGCTCGACGCGGCGGGCTTGGCTTCGGCCTGGGTCGCCGGCTTCGGCTCGGGCGCCTTCGCCGCGGCGTCGGGCGCCGGAGGCGGCGCCGAGACGAGTCCCGCCGCGCCGTTGCTGAGCACGGCGTCGTCGGGCGCCCGCTTGACGACGTAGCGGAGCCGCGCCGTCGGATCGATGGCGCGGTATCCGTCGTCGAGCAGCTCGATCGAGAAGCTCGACAGCGGGCCGTCGTCGCCGCGGAGCTGCCGCGCCTTCTGCAGCGCGGGCTGCCACTGCGACGCCTCGACGCACAGCTTGGTGCTCGTGGCCGCCTTCTGACCGAGGGCCGAGATCTCGACGAACCAGCGCATGGGAGGGAGCGTTCCTTGGGCTCGAGGATCCGCCGGGACCTTCGACGGATCTTTCTAGCGAGCGCCCTCTGCGCGGTCAACGCGCGGAGCCTCGCCCGTCCCGTTTTGCCACGTCGGGTGGAACATTGCGGGCAGCCTACAGCGCAGCCGTTGCGCGATCCGCGTCCGGCGCGAGCCGGAACGCGGGAGAGGGTGATACAACGCGCGCCGTGGAGGAGCCCGCGCGCGACGAGGCCGGTCTGGGCGGCCCGGCCCCGGCGGCGCCCGCCGAGCCTCCGCCCGAAGCGGGCGAGCCGCCCCGGGAGCCGCCGCACGGAGAGCCGCCGCCCGCCGACGCCGCCGACGACGCCGATCCGCTCGCGCGAGCGTGGGCTCGCTGGGACCGACGCGCCTACGCGGCGTTCGCCGCCGCGTGCGTGATCTACGCCGCCTGGCGCTTCTACGGATCGCTCCACCTCCAGACGAGGGGCGACTGGTCGGCGCCGCTCGACGACGTCTTCATCCACTTCGACTACGCGCGCGCCACCGCGCGCGGCTACCCGTTCCAGTGGTCGGAGGGGAACGGCTTCTCGAGCGGCAACACCAGCCTCACGTACCCGTTCGTCCTCGCGATCGGCTATCTCGCCGGCTTCCGCGGCGTCGCCGACGGCTCGAGCCTGATGGTGTGGGCGGCGATCGTCGGCTGCGTCTCCACCTTCGCGTTCCTGCTCGCGTCGGCGCGCCTCTTCGCCCCGCTCGGCCGCTGGGCGAAGTACCTCGGGCCGCCCGCGGTCCTCTCGCTCGGCGCCCTCGACTGGTCGCTCTTCAGCGGCATGGAGAACGCGTTCCACCTCGCGGTCTGGGGGCTCGTGCTCGTCGCCGCGACCTTTCTCTTCGATGCGCCCGACGCGCGCGCGCGCCGCCGCCGTGGCTGGCTCCTCGGCGCGGCGGGCGCGCTCCTCTTCGCGACGCGTCCCGAGTCGGTCGCGTGCCTGTGCGCGTTCGGCGTGCTCGCCGCGATCCGCGCCGGCAAGGCCGACGGGCGCCGAGCCGGGCTCGCGACGCTGCTGCGCGCCGGCCTCCCCGGCGCGGCGGTGCTCGTGGCCCAGGCCCTCGCCAACCGCGCGCTCACCGGCGAGTGGTCGGCGAACGGCGCCATCGCCAAGCTGGCGCTCAACAACCCCTACATGACGCCGGCGGAGAAGTGGGCCGAGTACCTCTTTCACCTCAAGTACGTCGTCGTCCGCAACACCGAGCACCACTTCGCCGACGTCTCGCCGTACGGCTGGATCGTGCCCGCGCTCGCGGCGATCCCGCTCTTCGATCGCCGCACCCGGACCTCGGCCGCGCTCCTCTGGGCGCAGATCGCCGGCTGGTCGCTCCTCGTCGCGATGAACGGCCAGGTCCGCTGGCAGAACGAGCGCTACACGATGGCGGCCGTCGCGTGGCTGCTCCTGCTGGCGGCGATGGGCCTCGGCGTGCTCGCGCGCGGGGCGCTCGCGCCCGACGCGACGCGAGGGGCGCGGGTGCTCGCGTTCGGGCGCCTCGCCGTCGCCGCCGCGGCCGCCGCGCTCTACCTCGAGCACCAAGCGCCCAACATGCGCGACCAGCTCTGGTTCTTCGGGCGCGCCAGCCGCAACATCCGCGACCAGCACCTCGTGGCCGGCACCTTCCTCGGCCGGCGCGACGTCGCCGCCCGGCGCGTCCTCGTCGGCGACGCCGGCGCGCTCATGTACGCGTCCGACCGGCCCGGGCTCGATCTCATCGGCCTCGGCGGCTACCACGATCTGCCCTTCGCCCGCGCTGCCGTTCACGGCCTGGGTGCTTCGCTCGAGCTCATCGAGCGCATGCCCGGCGAGGACCGCCCCGACTACATGGCGATCTACCCCTCGTGGTGGGGCGACCTGCCCACGCTCTTCGGCCAGCGCCTCGTCGAGTTCCCGGTCACCGGCAACGTGATCTGCGGCGGCTCGGAGAAGGTCGTTTATCGCGCCGACTGGCGGGCGCTCGATCGCAAAGGCGACCCGCGGACGCTCGAGCCGGGCGAGCGCGTGGTCGATCAAGTGGACGTCGCCGATCTCGTCAGCGAGGGCGCGCACGCGTACGTGTTCCCCCACCCTTCGATGGGGTTCGTCGAGCTCCGCGTCCTCGCCGATCCGGCCGACCGCACCCGCGACCTCTTCGACGCCGGCCGGATCATCCCCGCCGGGCAGCGGGAGACGGCGCGCGTCCGGGCGCCGCGCGAGGGCGGCCGCCTCATCGCCCGCAGCCCCGGCGTCCGGAGCGCTTCGGTCGAGGTGCGCGCCGACGGCGTTCTGCTCGGCCGCCTCGAGCTCCGCAAGGGCTCGGCGTGGGCCGAGGCGTCGGTCGCGATCCCGCCCGGGCTGCCGCCCACCTTCGAGCTCACGCTCACGCCGGTCGACGCCGAGTGGGCGGATCACCACGTGTGGATCGTCGAGGGCGGCGGCGCGAGCCAGGTCGCCGCGGGCGCGGCGCCGTAGGTCGCGGCATGCGCTTCGGCCTGCCCCTCGATCCGGCGCAGTGGCTGGCGCTGGCGCTCGCGCCGCTCGCGCTCGCCGCCGGCCCGCGCGTCTTCGCCCTCGCCGCGCGGTCGGGCGCCGCTCGTCGCGCCGTCGTCGCCGCCGCCGCGCTCGTCGCGGGCGCGCTCTCGGCCGCCTACGTCGCCGCGTACCTGCGCGGCGGACCTCGCATCATCGACGCGACGGCCTACTGGCTCGAGGCGCGCGCCATCGCCGGCGGCCGCTTCGCGTGGCCGCTCCACGAGCCCGAGAACGCGGTGCTCGGGCGCTTCCTCGTCCGCGCCGTCGGCCCGGCGGGTCCGACGGCGGCGGTCATCTTCCCGCCGGGGTGGCCGGCCGTGCTCTCGCTCGGCTTCCGCGTCGGGGCGCCGCTCGCGGTGGGCCCGGCGATCGCTGCGCTGCTCGTGCTCGCGACCGCCCATCTCGCCGCGCGCGTCGCCGCCAGCCTCGATCTCGACGAACGGCGACGAACGCGGGTCGTGGCCGTGGCCGCGATCCTCTCGGCGCTCTGCGCGGCGCTCCGCTACCACACGGCGGACACGATGTCGCACGGGCTCGCGGCCCTCTGCTTCACGGCGGCGATCGCGATGGCGCTGCGCGCGCTCGACGCGGAGCCGAGGAGCGCGGGCGGGATCGCGTGGGCCGCGGGCGCCGGCCTCGCCGCCGGCTGGTTGGCAGCGACGCGCCCGCCGAGCGCGCTGGCCCTCGCGGCGGTCGCGATCGGCGCGCTGGTGCTGCAGTGGCGCCGGCGGCGAGGAGCCGGCGCGCCCGTCCCCGGGGGAGCCGGCGCGCTCGCCGCGGCGGCCGTCGTGGGCGCGCTGCCCGGCCTGCTCCTCTTGGCTGTGTACGAGCGCGCCGCGACCGGCGCCCTCGGCACCTCGGCCCAGTCGCTCTACTATGCCGTCGGCGACGGCCCTCCGGGCTGCTTCCGTTACGGCTTCGGCGAGGGCGTCGGCTGCGTGGGCGAGCACGGCGACTTCGTGCGCGACAACCTCGCGCGAGGGTACGGCGCCTTCGCCGCCGCCGGGACCACCCTCCGCCGGCTCAAGCTCCACCTCGTCGACGCCGCCAACCTCGAGCCGCTCGCGCTGCTCGTCCCCGTCGGCGTCTGGCTCGGCCGCGCGAGCGGCCGCGTGCGCCTCCTCGCGGCGGCGATCGTGGCGCAGATCGCCGCCTACGCGCCGTTCTACTTCGACGGCAACTACCCCGGCGGCGGCGCGCGCTTCTTCGCCGACGTCCTCCCGCTCGAGCACGTGCTCCTGGCCATCGTCGCCGTGGGCCTCGGGCGCGAGCGCGCCGGCGAGCGACGATCGCCCTTCGATCGCGCCGCCGCGCTCGTCGCCGCGGCGCTGCTCGGGTTCGCCGTGCGGGCCGGCTTCGATCACGCCGCGCTCCGTGATCGCGATGGTGGCGCGCCGATGCTCGACCCGGCGATCGCCGCAGCGGGCGGCGTCGACGGCCGCCTCCTCTTCGTCGACACCGATCACGGCTTCGCGCTCGGCTTCGATCCGACGCCACAGGCCGGCAAGCCCGGCGTCGCTCGCTTCCACGGCGACGCGCTCGACCGACTCGTGTGGGAGGCACGCGGCCGCCCGCCGGCGTCGCGCTACCTCCTCGAGCCATCCCCCGGCGGTGGCCCGATGCGCGCGTCGATCGTCCCCCTCGAGCTCGCGCCGCCGGCGCCGGTCGCCTCGATCGAGGCCGAGTCGCTCTGGCCGGCGCGCCGGCAGCTCGACGCCTGGGCGCTGCCCGAGCACGCCTCCGGCACCTGCGCGTCCGGAGGGCGCTGGCTCGGGGTGCACGCGGCGAGCGCCGAGCTGGACGCGACGGTCGTCGTCGGGCTGCCGGCGCGCGCGCTCGGGGGCGCCTCGATCGCGCCCCGGGTGGCCCTGGGCGCCGGCTGCCGGGGCGAGCTCCGCCTCGTCGCCGATGGCGAGGTCGCCGCGCGCTGGGCGCTCGCTGCCGCCGACGAAGTTGCCGGTGGGTCGCAGTGCGTCGACCTCGAGCCGCGGAGCATCCCCGGAGCCGCCGCCGACCTCACGCTCGAGCTGACCCTGGCCGCCGACCACGCCGGCCGGACCCGGAGTCCGTGCGCGCTCGACCGCCTCGACCTCGTCGGGCTCCGCTGATCGGCGCGCCCTCGGTCGCGCTCGCAGCCGGCGATCGACGTCGGCCGCGGCAGGGCGTAGAACGAACGGATGAGGGTGCGTTGCGGCGTGGCCTTCCTGGCGTGGGTCGCGATCGGGCCGGCATGTGACGGGGATGGGCGAAGCGGCAGCCCGACGCCGCCGGCTTCGGCGGTGGCCGAGGCGATCCCGCCGGCCGGACCCTCCGCCGCTGCGCCCGACCTCGCCTCGGCGATCCCCACGGCCGCGCTCGCGCCTCCGCCGGTCGCGCCGACGGCGAGCGCCGAGCCCAAGGTCTCGGCGAGCGGCGAGCCGCGGGCGACGGGTGAACCTCGCCGGCCGCCCGAGCTCCCCGCGACCTCGGCCGCGGCGAGCGCAGGCCCGCCGCCCTCGGCTTCGGCCTCGGCGGTCGCGGTCGCGTCCGCGTCTGCGCCGCCGGCGCCCGATCCGCCGCCGGTCACGTCGGAGAAGGTCGGCGACGGGGGTTTCAGCCTCTGGATGCAGTCGCCCGGTCGCGCCAAGGTCGGCCAGCCGAGCTTCGTCGAGGTCGTCCTCGTGGCGAAGGGCGACTTCCACTGCAACGACAAGTACCCGTACAAGCTCAAGCTGGCGGCCCCCTCCGCGGGCGTCAGCTACCCCCAGGCGATCGTCCGGGACGCGTCGATTTCACCGTCGCGAACGGTCCTCCGGGCCCCGTTCGTGGCCTCGACCCCCGGCGACGCCCGCATCGCCGGGACGTTCTTCTTCTCCGTATGTACCGAGAACAAGTGCCGGATCGAGACCCAGGCCGTGGGCCTCTCGGTCAAGGTCGAGTGAGGGCGATCCCCGCGGCTCCCGAAAAATGCGTTGACCGGCCGGCTCGTAACATGCGAGCTTTTCAAGAGATTCGGCGCCCCATCCGGATTGCGGGCCCCGGAACCGCGAGGACTCGACCATGACGAAGAGCGAGCTCATCGACGCGATCGCGGGACGAGGCGAGCTCACCAAGGCCCGCGCCGAGCTGGTGGTGAACTGCGTCTTCGACGCGATGACCGAGGCGCTCCAGCGCGGCGAGGGCATCGAGATCCGTGGGTTCGGCAGCTTCACCGTCCGCCCCTACAAGCCGTACAACGGACGGAACCCGCGGACGGGCCAGCCGGTGCCCGTCCCGGCCAAGCGCCTGCCCTTCTTCAAGGTCGGCAAGGAGCTGAAGGAGCTCGTCAACAACAGCCGGTCCTTCGCCATCTCGGGTGGGGACGACGGCGACGACGACGAGTGACGCGTCCTCCCCTCCGGATCCCCGAGCCCTCACCGGCAGGGACGACGGGCCATGTCGGGTGCCTTGGTCCGGGGGACGGATGAGGCTTCGGTCGGCGATCGGCGAGATGGTCGACAATCGCGCTGGCTGATCTAGCCTGCCCCGCGATGCTCCCGCCCGCCCAGCAGCTCGAGATCCTCTGCCGAGGGATCGTCGACCTCCACGTCCGCGCCGAGCTCGAGGAGCGCCTCGGCGAGGGCAAGCCGCTCAAGGTCAAGGCGGGCTTCGATCCGACGCGCCCCGACCTGCACCTCGGCCACACCGTGCTGATGCAGAAGATGCGTCAGTTCCAGGAGCTGGGCCACACGGTCATCTTCGTCGTCGGCGACTTCACCGCGATGGTGGGCGACCCGACCGGCCGCAGCGAGCTCCGGCCCCGTCTCACCCGCGACGAGGTGAGGGCCGCCGCCCAGACGTACCAGGAGCAGGCCTTCAAGGTCCTCGACCGTGAGCAGACGGTCGTTCGCTACAACTCGGAGTGGCTCGACGAGCTCGGGACGACGCAGCTCATCGAGCTCTGCGCGAAGTACACCGTGGCGCGCATGCTCGAGCGCGACGACTTCGCCAAGCGATACGCCGAGCAGCGCGCCATCCACATCCACGAGTTCCTCTACCCCTTGCTCCAGGCCTACGACTCGGTCGTCCTCGAGAACGACATCGAGCTCGGCGGCACCGACCAGCTCTTCAACCTGCTCGTCGCGCGCGATCTCATGCCCCGCTACGGCCTGCGCGCGCAGATGGTGATGACCACGCCGATCCTCGAGGGCATCCACGCGAAGGTCGAGGGTGGCAAGGTGGTCGGCGCCAAGATGTCCAAGAGCGCCAACAACTACGTCGGGATCAACGAGCCGCCCTTCGACATGCTCCAGAAGCTCATGCTCGTCGACGATCAGGTCATCTGGCGGTACATGGACCTGCTCTCGGCCAAGGACAACGCCGAGATCCGCGCGCTCAAGGACGCGGTCGCCTCCGGCGCGCGCGACATCATCGGGGTGAAGGAGCTCTTCGCGAAGGAGATCGTCACCCGCTTCCACTCCGCCGAGGCCGCCGACAAGGCGCTCGAGCGCCGCCGCGAGGTGTCCGCCGGCGGGCTGCCCGACACGATCGAGGAGCACACCGTGCACGCCGAGGGCGACGCGCTCTGGATCGCGAAGGCGCTGGCCTCGGCCGGCCTCGTGAAATCGAGCTCGGAGGGCGCGCGCATGGTCAAGGGCGGGGCGGTGCACCTCGACGGCGTGCAGCTCAAGGACGACCAGGCCAAGCTGCAGAAGGGGACCCGCTACCTTGTCCGCATCGGGTCGAAGAACAAGCGCTTCGCCTACGTCACCGTCGCCTGACGGGGCGCGCGCGCCCAGGGCCTCCAGGCGGGCGTTCCTCGGCCAGGCCCTCGCGCTCTGCGCCGCCTCGCCGCTCGCTGCGCTGGCCGGCTGCGGTGCCGCCCCGTCGCCGCAACCGTCCCCGCCCCGCGCGCCCGAGATCCCGCCGCTCGAGATCAAGCGGCTCACCGATCTGCTCGCGCTGGCGCGCCTCCGCTCGCTGGTGCTCTGCCGGCCGCGCGAGATCGCGGCCATCCCGTGGCTGATCCCGCCCATCGGGACGGTGGTGACCGAGGAGCGCTTCGGGAGGTTCGCAGAGTCGACGGGCCTCGATCTCCGCCAGCTGCCCGAGGCGGCGATGGCCGTGTACGAAGAGGACGCCGGCGAGGAGGTCGCGATCTACCTCGCGCGCCACCGCGGCGACGCCCTCGGAGTCGAGCGCCGGTTCCGCGCGCGGCTCGTCGCCGACGAGCACCGCGTCGTGGAGCGCCCGGATCTCGTCCGCGTCTCGGGCAAGGTCGGCAGCGCGCCGCAGACGATGGTGGTCCTCGGCCGCGACGTCGTCGGCTTCCAGCAGGGCGGCAGCCCGTCGCGTGGGCCGGCGCGGGTCGCCGCGCTCTACGCGACCGGCAAGCTGCGGAGATCGCCGACGGTGCTCGCCGAGGATCCGCTGCGCGCGCTCGCGGTGCGGTTCGGCTCGGCGCCCGCGTCGGCCTATGCGCTCGGCCCGTTCGAGGGCGAGCTCGCCCGCGGTGCGCGCGGGCTGCTCGCGGGGGCGACGGCGATCGGCGCGGCGGCCCGGCCCAGCGCGCGCGAGGGGATCGCGCTCGTGATCGCGGTCGCGGGCGACTTCAGCGCGAGCGGCGCCGCCGCCTCGGACGAGCTGGTCCTGGCCTGGAACGAGCTGGCGCAGGGGACCTTCGGTCACCTCCTCTCGCTCGACGCGCCGGTCGAGCCGCCGCTCGCGACGCACGCGCCCGACGCGGTCACCGTCGCCGTCGAGCTCAACCCGCGCGCGCTCGCCAAAGGCCTGGCCGCCGCCACGAGCGCCCGCATCGACGAGATCATGCGCTAGCGCCGCGGTTGTCATTCTCCGACAACGCGTCTACACCCGACGCGATGCATCGCTCGACCCTCCTCCTCGCCGCCTCGCTGTCCCTCGCCGCGTGCTCGGCGCCCAAGCCCGAGCCCGAGATCGCCTCGTCGGCCGCGCAGGCGGGTTACGCCTCGCGCTACCCCGAGGAGGTCCAGCAGACCGCCGAGGGATTCGGCCTCCGCTACAACATCGCCAAGACCACGATCGGCGAGATGCCCGGCTACCCCGACCGCCTCAAGACGGCGAGCAAGAAGGAGGTCCTCGAGGTCTACGATCGCGCCGACGACTCGGGGCGCTCGTACGCCTACGTCGACCGCGTGCGCGAGCTCGAGGGCGCCTCGCGCTTCTTCGACGAGGAGAAGGACGAGATCACGAAGAAGGTCGCCGGCTCGGCCCAGTTCGTCGCCAAGCAGAAGGGCTGCGAGGTCGACGTCACGCCCGCGGTGGGCCACGCGCTCAAAGAGGCGGTCGACAAGCGCATCGAGGAGCGGCTCCACGACCGCAGCGAGGCGCAGCTCGTCCTCGATCGCCACCGCGCCGTCCTCGGCAAGGAGAACGCCGCCACGCTCGAGAAGCAGGCCGACGATCTCGCGCGCGCCAGCTACATCGTCCACGTCGAGCTGGTCGAGCACAAGGTCCGGCTCAACCGCCTCCTCGCCGAGCTCGACGCCGTGAAGAAGTCGACCGACGACGCCATCGCCGCCGAGCGCGCCGCCCAGTCCGACAAGCGGAGCGACGCGGAGAAGAAAGAGGCCGAGGAGCGCATCGCCGCCCTCGAGAAGAGCAAGGGCCTGCTCGAATCGGCCGTCACGGGCGCGAAGGGCGTCGCCGACGAGATGGAGGCGCGCATCGCGCAGATCCAGAAGGAGTACGCCGACTCGATGGCGGCGCTCCGCGCGAAGCTCAAGTAAGGCGCGAAAGCGTCCAAAATCACGACACATACATGTCGGTCGGTGGATCGAAATGTATTCAACTGGGCGCGAACGGATCCACCGGGCTGTAACTCCAACTCGCTGAAATCATTCGCACGCCCTGGGTATCTCACCCTGGCTTACATCGTGCTCGGGCGCGCCGGCGAAAGCGAGGTCGGCGATGCGTGGCTCGAGCTTCGGCGTGGTGATCGGCGCGGTGCTGGCGGGATGCGGGGCGTTGCCGGACGGCGCACCCGGCGACGAGGCGGCGCGCGACGAGCGGCCGTTCAGCAGCCACCAGGCGACGCTGACGATCTTCGAGTTCGACGGCGAGCTCGTGGCGCCCAAGACCACGAACCCGACGAAGTACGTCAAGGACCAGCTCCTCTACATGGTCGGCCAGCTCAACGCGCACCATTCGGTCGCGCGGCTCGACAAGGTCGTCCTCACGAACGTCGAGAAGAGCGACAACGGCGACGGGCGGATCCGCATCGACTACCACGCGGCGCTCCCGGTCGGCTGGGGCAGCAAGACCGACGTGCCCACGAGCTTCGACCTCGTCCTCCCGCGCCGCATCACGCCGATCGGCATCCAGACCTTCGCCGACACGTACGAGGCGACGTGCGTCGAGGCCGGCGGCCACGACGTGAACGCGGGCAACTTCTGGTACCACTACCGGCCCCAGGTCTCCGGCTGCGTGCTCGACCCTGCGCACGTCGTCGCGCGCACCGCGTCGGTCACGGTGAGCCCGGCGAACACCACGGGCAAGTACCCCGAGTACCACAAGGTCTGGGAGGACGATGCGCTCCGCGTCCTCGCCGTCTTCGGCAAGTACGCCGACGGCGCCGTCGATCCCTCGGACCCCGGCATCCAGGCGTACGACGAGTTCCTCGCGCACGTGCAGACGGATCTCGGGCCGAGCTTCACCACGAGCCCCGCGAGCGTCGCAGAGGCGCCGGGCGTCGCGCAGCCGGACGTCACGTTCACGGGCACGTACGAGGGGCGCCTGGTGAGCATCACCGCGCTCCTCATCGACAGCCCCAAGGTCCCGAACAAGACCTTCGACGCGCGTTACGCGGCGCTCTCGCAGCGCGCCGACCTCATCGCCTACAACGGCCACGCGGGCCTCGGCGCGAACGTGCGCGCCCTCGCCGAGAAGGGGAAGTTCCTGCCGGGGCAGTACCAGCTCTTCTTCCTGAACGGCTGCGACACCTTCGCCTATCTCGACGATCGGCTCGTGACGAGGCGCGCCGCCGTCAACCCCGACGACCCCACCGGCACCAAGTACATGGAGGTCGTCACCAACCTGATGCCGGCGTACTTCAGCTCGATGCCATCCGCATCGATGGCCGTGATCGAGGGGCTGATGCGTCACGACGCGCCCTCCAGCTACGAGGCGATCTTCGCCGCGATCGACGAGAGCCAGGTCGTGGCGGTGACGGGCGAGGAGGACAACGTCTTCGATCCCGGCGAGGCGGCGCCGTGGACCGGGCTCTCCGAGAAGGGCGCGCTCGGCCGGGGCGACTCGGTCCGCTTCGAGACGCCCGTCCTCGAGCCCGGCGAGTACGTGATCGCCACCGACGAGGATCCCGCCCAGCAGGGCGGCGACGTCGACCTCTACGTCGGGCTCGGCTTCGCGCCCACGCTCGAGGCGTGGGACTACTCGCCATACCTCTACGGCTCGGCCGAGGAGGTGCGCTTCACCCTCACCGAGCCGACCAAGGTCCACCTCATGGTGCACGGCTACGAGGAGTCGCCGCAGGCGATCTCGTACTTCGTCCTCGGCGCTGCGCGCGACGAGTGAGCTGCGACCGCCGCCGGAAGGAGCGCACGAGCTCGGCGCGCCGCTCGGCTCGGCATGCCCGTCGGCCGGTGGGCAGGAGCGCCGGCGCGCGATACGCTGCGGTGGATGAAGCGGCGCGTCGTATGGTTCGATTCGCTAGACGGCCCATGCCGCAGCGACGCCGCCTACTGGGCCACCCGCACCGTCGAGGAGCGCGTCGCTGCCGTCGAGGCGCTGCGCGAGCTCCACCGCGAGCTCCACGATGAAGCTCCATGCCGACTTCAAAGAGTTCTTACGTTTGCTGATCTCGCACCGCGTGCGGTTCGTGGTCGTCGGCGCTCACGCGCTCGCCGCCCACGGAAGCCCCCGGTACACCGGTGATCTCGACGTGCTCGTCGAGCCGTCGGCCGCGAACGCGCGCCGATTGATCGCGGCGCTCGACGCGTTCGGCTTCGGCTCGATCGGCCTCGAATTGGAAGACTTCACCCGTGCGAACCGCGTGGCGCAGCTCGGGTATCCGCCGGTGCGCATCGACGTGCTCACCGGCATCTCGGGCGTGGGATTCGCGGAGGCGTGGCGGGGTCGGCGGCGCGCCCGCCTGGCCGGGCTCGTCGTGCCCTTCCTGGGCGCGGACGCGTTCATCAAGAACAAGCGTGCGGCGGCGCGGCCCAAGGACTTGGCGGACATCGCGCTGCTCGAGGAGGCGCTCGCGAAATCGCCGCGACGCAAGGCCCCAGCTCGACGCCGCACGAAGGGTGCTTGAGTCAGACGATCTCGCCCGCCACCTCGGCGAGCAGCTCGCCCGACTTGCCCACGAGCTCCGCCGACTGCTTCAGGCCCTTGACGATGAGGTCGAGGTGCAGGGCCGTCTTCGGGTTGGTGATCGACGCCGGCGCGCCGGTCACCAGCTGCTGCCCCGCGGCCACGAGCTCCTGCGTCTTCTGGGCGAAGGCGACGACGGTGCTGGCGATCGCGCTCGTCATCTTCTCGAGCTCCTGGAGCTCGTCGAGGTCGCCCTGGTTCTCGCTCGTCGGCTCGGTCTTGAGCGCCGCCTCGACCGCGGCCTTGAGCGCGCCCTTGGCGAGATCGACGTCGGCCTTGCCGAGCACCTTGACCGAGAGCGTCTTCAAGCGGTGGACCATCTGCTTGGCCTGGAAGGCGAGCGCGTGCATCTCGGCCGTCTTCTGGAAGAAGTCGTCGTACGATTTCACCCCGATGCGCACGTACGAGAACTCGGCGTCCTTGCCCGTCTCCTTGGTCTGACGCGCGAGGAAGTCGATCGCGGGGCTGTTCTCGTGCTCCTTCAGCGCGGGCGAGAGATCGCCGAGCTTGACCTTCCCGGGCGGGGGCGCCTCGGTGAGCTCCTTGATGAGCTTGTCGGTCGTCTCGCCGAGATCGTCGGCCGCGGCGTCGAACGCCTTGGGCATGTCCTCGAGCTTGTCGAAGTGATGCTCCTTGGTCGTGGTCTGGCCGTCCTGCATGACGGTCGTCTTCACCACGCCTTGCACTTTGATCATGTCGCAGCCGAGCGCCGAGCCCAGCGCCATCAGGCCGACCACGATGAGGGAATGACGCATGCGAGCCTCCGGTCCCCTTCGACGCCGGCGTCGCGATCCGATTCACGCCGCCGGCCGAGCGCGGCGATCGAGGTCCGTGCGCGAGGCCGGAGCTCGATCGCACGCGCTCGGCGGGGCGACAGGATACGCCACCGCAGGAGAAAAATTCCCGCGCGCCGCGCAACCGGCGACCGCGATCAACGCGAGCGCGGCGCCGCGCCGCTGCCGCGGAGGTGACCGACGAGGGTGCGGATCACGCCGCGCGCGAGCTCGGGCGACTCGTCGAGCAGGGCCTCGAACTCGGCGCGAGGGATGCGCAGGACCTTCCCGTCGGTGAGCGCGACCACGCTCGCGGCCCGCGGGGCGCCGTCGAGCAAGGCGAGCTCCCCGAACACGGCTCCGGCCGAGAGCTCGCGCAGCTTGGCGGCGCCCTTCTCGATGCGGAAGGTGCCGCTGGCGACGACGAAGAGCGCGTCGCCCGGGTCCCCCTCCCGCACCACGACGCCGCCGGCGGTGAACTCCGCGGGCTCGGCGATCTCGGCGACGGGATAGAGCTCCTCTCCCGAGAGGCCGGTGAAGAGAGAGGCGTCCCGGAGGACCAGCACCTTGTCGAGCACGCCCAGCATCGCCGCTCGAGGTACCTCAGGTCGCCTGCATCAACGCCGGCCCTTGAAGCCCATCATGTTCTGCACGACGCTCTCGCTCGCCTCGGCGATCTGGCCTTCGGCCTCGACGCGATCGGCGCAGTCCTCGCACATCTTCTTCTTCTTCCCATCGACCTTCACGGTCTTCAGGGTGTCGACCTCGTTGTCGCACTCCTTGCACGTGGGCATGGCCGCGATGGTAGCGCGTCGCGGGTCGCAGGCCCGTCCGGCTCCTGCGAGCGGCACATGTTTGGCCATGGGTAGGTGGATATCCTACCCTTCGGATTGGGCCCGGATGAGGGCTCATTGGAGGGCACATGGAGCGACGCATCGGGTCGCGCGCGCAGGTCGACCTGCCTTGCGCGGCGTTCGTGGACGGTTTCAAGCACGACTGCCGCGCCGTCGACATCTCCCCGACGGGCCTCGTCGTCGAACGCACCAGGAGCTTGGCCACGCGCGATCTCTCGACGATCACCGCGATGGAGCTGAAGCTCGGCGGCGAGCGGCCGATCCGCGTCCGCGCGCGTCCGGTCTGGTCGCGCGATCGCCTCCAGGCGATGCGCTTCGTCGTCGTCAGCGACGTCGATCGCCTCACCATCGCCGAGCACCTCGACAAGATGTCGCGCCTCCGCGAGCCGCTGCACTAGGGCTCCGAGAGACACGCCTCACGTTCGTCGCGACCGTGAGCGCGCGCCGGACTCTCGTCGACGCTAGAACCGGCCGCCGATCTGGAAGTGGCCGGTCGCGACCTTTGGCGATGCCCCGAAGAACGAGGTCTCGTCGAACCCGAAGCCCAAGGGCTCGTCGAGGGCGATGAGGACGCCGAGGCGGAGGAAGAGCGCGCCTCGATCGAACGAGAAGAACGGCTCGGCGGCGAGCTGGATGCGATCGTCGTCGAGCATGGTGGATGCGTTCCGGCTTCGCACCCACTGGGAGACGACGTTGAGCGCGAAGCCGCCGCCCACGCCGACGTCCGCGCGGCCCTCGATCTCGAACTTCTGCTGCGCACCGACGACGACGGCGTTGCGACGGTCGCCGGCGCCGCGGCTCAGCTTGAAGAGCAGCACCGGATCGAAGGCGACGCGCAGGTAGAGCGGGCGCACCGGCTGGTATTCGATTCCGAAGTTGCCGCTCAGCGGCAGGTAGTCGGTCGCGTAGAGGTACGAGCCGTAACCCGCCATCGCGATGAGCGCGGCGTTGTCGGCCCCCTGCCAGTCGGCATCGTCGACGGCCCCGAGCGGCGCCGAGATGCGCCCGCCGAGGTAATAGCTGAGCTTTCCCTCGGTGCCGGCGTAGTGTGCGCCGAACGTGGGGTTGCCGAGGGCGGCGCGCGTCGTGTCGTCGAAGCCGTCGATCCACATCGAGAAGGGAAACTCGAAATCGAGCCAGACGTGCCGCGTCACGTCGAAGTGCACGAAGGGGATGACGGGCAAGGTCGAGCCCCAGTACTGCGAGCTCCACCAGTACATGTCGACGCCGGCGCCGGTGCGCTGCGAGATCGGCTCCCACTCGGCGGCCGCCGGCCGTGCGGGCAGCGTGACCGCCGCCACGCCGAGCAGCGCGAGGGCGCCGCATGCCCACGCGGACGAGACGCTCCGTCCGCGCCAAGACTTGTCGTTGCTCGACGTGCGCATCACCACCTCCCGGCCGGCAGGAGTACCCAGCCGGGCACCGGCCCGCAAGTAACCGGCACGTTGCCGTCGCGCCCTCGCGGGCCCGGCCGCGCTCAGGCGCCGACGACGATCACGCGCGCGTCGGTCACGATCGCGTCCACGGCGACGTCGCCCTCGGTGATCGGGACCTCGGGGACGAGCTGGAAGTCGAAGGCCACCGCGACCTTCCTCGCGGGCGGCGCGAAGCGCGGCAGGGTGCGATCGTAGAAGCCGGCGCCGTAGCCGAGGCGATGGCCGCGCTCGTCGAGCAGGAGCGCGGGGACCACGATGACGTCGAGCGGTCCGGCCTCCTCGTCGTCGGGTGTGGGCTCCTGGAAGCCGAGCCCGCGCTCCTCCATGCGCGCCGGGTCGTCGACGTAGCGGAACGTCATCACCCGCGTCTCGCCGTCGATCGACGGGTAGGCGACGCGCGCGCCGCGGGCCCTGAGCTCGGCGTCGAGCGCGCGGACGTCGACCTCGCTCCGGCCCTCGATCGGCCAGAAGAGCGCCGCGGTCCGCGCCGACGCCAGCTCGGCGAGCCCGGACAGCGTCGCGCTGATTTTGCGTGACCGCTCGGCGAGCGCCGCCGCCGGGATCGTGCTCCGGAGCGCGCGGGCGCGCTTACGGAGCACCGCTTTGGCCCGGTAGCGGAGCGTTTCTTCGAGCTTGGGGTCGATGTCCATGGCTACTCGCGATCCATTACCCGTGGTACGAGGCTTCTAGCATCATGCGAGCTTGCGCCATCATCCCCGCGTTCGACGCCGAGCGCACGATCGCCGAGGTGGTCCGCGGCGCCCTTGCGGTCTGGCCCGAGCGCGACGCGGTCTTCGTGGTCGACGACGGCTCGCGCGACGGGACCGCCGCGGCCGCGCGCGCCGCCGGAGCCCGCGTGCTCGTCCATCCGCTGAACCGCGGCAAGGGCGCCGCCCTGCGCACCGGGATGGAGGCGGCGTTCGAGGCCGGCTTCGACGCCGCGGTGACGATCGACGCCGATGGGCAGCACCTCGCCGACGAGGCCCTCCGCCTGCTCGACGTCCCCGACGAGTCGGCGCTCGTGCTCGGCATCCGCGATCTCGCCGCCGCGGGCGCGCCGCGCACCAACCAGATCTCGAACCGCATCTCCAACTTCTTCCTCTCCTTCTTCTCGGGCCGCCGCCTGGCCGACACGCAGTGCGGTCTGCGCCGCTATCCTCTGCCGCGCACGCTCGAGCTCGAGGGCCACGGCGATGGCTACGCGTTCGAGGCCGAGATCATCCTGCGCGCCCTCGCCGCCCACGTGCCCCTCGTCGAGGTGCCGGTCAAGGTCTTCTATCCGCCCGAGCGCGAGCGGGTGACGCACTTCGACAGCGTGCGCGATCCGGCCCGGATCGTCGGCCGCGTCGTCCAGGTGCTCGTGGCCACGCGTTACATGCGGCGCTCGCCGGCGGGTGCGCCGCGATCCCGCCACCCGCGCGAGCGGGCGAGCGCGCCGGCGGTCCGCCCGTCCGCCCCTCGCCCGCCCGCTCCGTGAGCCCGAAGGCCAGGCGGCGGCTGCTCATCGCCGCCGCGGCGGCGGCGCTGCCGGTGCTCGCGCACTTCGGCGTCGCCTGCGGTACGCGCATCCACCCGCCGGCGATCGCCGCCCAGGAAGGCGAGCCCCGAACCTCGGGCGCCGATCCCGACGTGCGCGTGCTCGGGCCGGCCTATGCGCGCCACCGCGGCAAGATGCTCGAGGTCCGCCTCGCCGGCACCCCGGAGGCGATCGGGCACCAGCACGCGCGCCTCCTCTACCCGGAGATGGTGAAGGACGAGGGCGATCTCTACGGCCAGTTCCGGCACTACGTGCCCATCGCGCCGGTGCGCTGGCTCATCATGGACATCTCGCGCCTGCGCTTCCGCCAGGTCGACGAGGGCATGCCCGAGGACCGCCGCCGCGAGATCGCGGCGCAGGCGCAGGGCTTCCAGCCCGATCCCTTCGACGACGTCCTGCCGACGTACCACCGCTTCGTCTTCCTCCAGTCGCTCTACGACATCTCGCTCTCGTTCGAGCACTCGCCGCTGCTCGGCTGCACGAGCTTCACCCTGACCGGCGGCGCCTCGGCGGGGGGGCACGATATCCTCGCGCGCAACTTCGACTTCGAGGCGGGACCGGTGTTCGACGAGGGCAAGGCGGTGTTCCTCGTGCGCGAGGAGGGGCGCATCCCGTACGCGTCGGTCGCGTGGCCGGGGCTCGTAGGCGTCGTCACCGGCATGAACGCCGAGGGGCTCGCGCTCGTGGTCCACGGCGGGCGCGCCCGCGAGGCGCAGACGGTGGGCGAGCCGGTGGTCCAGACGATGCGCGAGCTGCTCGGGCGCGCGCGGACCACCGCCGAGGCGCTCGGGCTGCTCGAGGGCAAGCGCCCGATGGTCTCGCACCTCGTCATGCTCCTCGACGCGACCGGCGACACCGCGATCGCCGAGCGCGCCCCAGGCGAGCCGCTCTTCGTCCGGCGCGCCCCCGGCAAGGAGAAGGTCCCGCTCACCAACCACTTCGAGGGTCCGCTCGCGCAGGATCCGGCGAACCAGGCGGTGGAGGTCGTCACCTCCACGCGGCCGCGCCGGCTCCGCCTCGACGAGCTCCTCGAGAATCTCCCGAAGGGTGCCTCCGTCCAAGAGGTCGTGGGCGTGCTGCGCGACAAGAAGGGCTACGGGGGCGTGACGCTCCCACTCGGCAACCGCAAGGCGCTCGACGCCCTCATCGCCACGCACGGGGTCGTCATGGACGCCACCGCGCGCGAGCTCTGGGTCAGCGAAGGCCCCCACCTCGCGGGCAGGTTTCTCCGCTTCGACCTCGGGCGTCTGCTCGCCGCCGGCTACGAGCCGTCGGCCGGAGAGGAGATCGTGACGCTCCCCGAGGATGAAATCGCACGGGATGGGCAGTATGACGCCTGGGTGCGGCGTGGGTCGCCGCACGGAGGAGAGCACTGATGCAGCGCCGGGTCTTCCTGTCGATCCTCGCCGCCGCGGCGGCCGTCGCCGCTGCGCCGGGCGCCGCCCGCGCCGAGGACGAGCTCACCAAGGCGCTCGCCGAGATCACGCGCGCGCGCGCCTCGGTGAAGAACCTGGTCGCCCCCTTCAAGCAGGTGCGGACGATCGGCCTGCTCGCGACCGACGTCGAGAGCGAGGGCGAGATGATCCTGGTGCGCCCCGACCGCCTGCGCTGGGAGCTCAAGGGCAAGGACGCGATCACCTACTGGATCAGCCCCGAGGGGTTCGCGTTCGCCACGCCGAGCGGATCGACCAGCGTCGGCAAGGGCGGGGCCGGCCGGTTCGATCTCGTCCTCAAGGACATGCTCACCCTCCTCGGCGGCGATCTCGAGTCGCTGCGCACGCGCTACGAGCTCTCGATCCCGAGCCGCGAAGGGGGCATCGTCCTCTTGGCCAAGCCCAAGAGCGACGACGTGAAGAAGCACGTGCGGAGCCTGGAGATGGCCGCCGGTCCCGAGCCCTGGAGCGTGAAGCGCGTGGTGCTCGAGGAGAAGAACGGGGACAAGAGCGTCATCACCTTCGGCAAGGTCGAGCGCGACGTCGCCGTCGACCCCGCCAAGATGAAGCCTCCCGCCAAGTAACGGGAGGGCGCCGGGGCGATGTAGGACATCGAGCTACGTTGCGCGTCAGGGTGCGCCGGCAGAAAGGTGACCCGCTCGGCGGCGGCCGGGGCTCTCATGGAGGCCGTGAGCCCCGATCGGATCGCCTCGCCCCGCCGCCCCGGTCTGCGCGTCCTGCGCGGGGGGGTGAGCGCCGAGTCGGAGCGCTCGGACGAGGAGATCGTGCGCGCCCTCCGCGAAGGAGAGCGCTGGGCGGCGGCCGCCCTGCTCGACCGTTACGGGACCATGGTCGAGCGGCTCATCCGCCGCGTGATGGGTCACGATCCCGATCTCGAGGACCTCGTCCAGGACGCTTTCGCGAGGGTCCTCTCGGCGATCGGCCAGGTGCGCGAGGGCGAAGCGGTGAAGGGCTGGATCGCTTCCATCGCCGTTCACACCGCGCACCACGCCATCCGCAAGCGGCGGATGGCGCGCTGGTTCCTCTTCTGGCGCGCCGACAGCGAGAGCTCGTGCGAGCCGGCGATCGGTCCGAGGGACGCGCTGCGGCGCGTCTACGAGGTCCTCGACGGGCTGCCGGCCTCCGAGCGGGTCTGCTTCGCGCTCCGGTTCTTCGAGGAGATGCCCCTCTCCGACGTGGCGAGCGCTTGCGGTGTGTCGCTCGCGACCGTGAAGCGGCGGTTGGCGCGGGCCGAGCGCCGCTTCACCGCGGCCGCCCAGCGCGATCCGGTGCTCCAGGTGTGGATGGAAGAAGGTGACCGATGGAACGGCTGAGCCCGACCGCGAGACTCTCGCGCCGTGTGGCGGAGCGATCCGATGCGGAAGCCGACGCCGGGGTGGTGCCGCGCGCCAAGGCGCGGGCCCTCGAGGGCTTCCGGCCCGGCCGCGCGCGGTCCGTCCCGCGCTTCGCGATCGCGGCGGCCGCCGCGGTCGCACTCGCGGCGGTCGTGCTCGCGGTGTGGCCGCGCTCGCGGAGCTCCCTCACGTACGCCGTCGGTCCGGAGCGCGCCGCCGGCGCGGTCGGGGCATGGATCGCCGCCGAGGGCGCGACGGTGCCGGTGAGCTTCTCGGATGGGACGGTGCTCTCGCTCGCCGCGGGCGGCCGGGCGCGGGTCACCCACGCCGACGCGGACGGCGCGTCGGTGCTGCTCGAGCGCGGCGCCTTCCACGCCAAGGTGGTCCACGCGAGCCCGACCACGCGCTGGAGCCTGAGCGCGGGCCCCTTCGAGGTGCGCGTCGTCGGCACCGAGTTCGACGCCAGCTGGGATCCGGCGCGCGAGACGCTCGAGGTCGCGATGGCCGAGGGCCGTGTCATGGTCACGGGCCCGCTGCTCGGCGGCGGGCGCCCGCTCGCCGCCGGTGAGCGCCTGCGCGTGCACATGCGCGAGCAGCGCATGGAGGTGACGGCCGCCGGCGCGCTCGCCGAAGCCGACGCGAACGGAGCGGCGCCCGTGCGGCCGGCGCAGCCCGATCCCGGCGCGCCTCGGGCCGACACGGCCGCGGAGGGCGCGGCCGAGGTGGGCGCCGGCGCGGCCAAGGGCGAGTCTGGACCGAAGGGCGCGCCGCGCGAGGGCGCCGCGCCGGCGGCGTCGGCGGCGAGCGGCGCCGCAGCGGCGGAGGCCGCGCCGGGGTGGCGCGAGCTGCAGCGCAACGGCAAGCACCGCGAAGCGATGGCGGCGGTGGATCGCGAGGGGTTCGCGGCGGTCGTCGCTTCCTCCAGCGCCGACGACCTGCTCGCGCTCGCCGACGCGGCCCGGTACTCGGGGGACTTCCGCCGCGCGCACGACGCGCTCCTCGCGGCGCGCGCCCGCGGCGCCCGCGGCGGCGCCGCCTTCCGGCTCGGCAAGCTCGCCGCCGATCACCAGGGCTCGCCGAGCGAGGGGCTGCGCTGGTTCAAGACTTATCTCTCCGAGGAGCCGGGCGGCAGCTTCGCCGAGCAGGCGCTCGGTCGCGTGATCGAGCTCACCCGCGCCGGAGGCGACGAGGCCGGCGCACGCGCTGCGGCCGAGACGTACCTGAGCCGCTACCCCGCCGGCGCGTTCGCGCCGCTCGCCCGGGCTGCCGCGGGGCGGTGAACGGGCGCGTCGCCGTGCGCGGGATCGCGATCCTCGCGCTGCTCTCGCTGATGCTGTGGGCCGGCACCGCGCGCTCCGGCGGACCGCGTGTGCTCGTGGTCTCGACCGGCGGGGGCGATCCCGTGACGGCCCACCTGCTCGACGAGCTGGTCGCGCTCGGGATGACGGTCGAGGTGACTCCCGCGCTCGAGGGAGACCTCGCCAGCCTGGCGCGCGCGCACGACGCCGGCGCCGTCCTGCGCGTCGCGCCGTCGCGCACGGCCGTCGACCTCTGGGTCGATCCGGGCGAGGGCGCCGCGCCGGCCCCGCCGCAGCGGGTGGAGCAGGACCGCGCCGAGCGGGGCGATCCCGCGGCCGCGCTCGCGCTGCGCGCGGTCGAGCTCGTGCGCGGCCGCCTCCTGCGCGTCGGTTCCACGACGCGTCCGCCCGCGCCGCCTGCATCGGCGCCCGCGCCGGCGCAAACGGCGCCGGCGCAGCCCGCGCCTTCACCGCGCGCGCCCGCCGCGGCGCCGACCGTGGCACCGGCGCCGAGCGCCGCCGAGTCGGATCGCGAGCCACCGCCCCTCACCCCGGCTCCCGGCGGCCGCGTCTCTCTCTACATGATGCCCAGCCTCGTCGTGCAGCCGGGGAGCGGGCTCTCCCCCTCGGGCGCCGCGCTGGGCGGTGTTCGCTGGATGCTCTCCCGGCGCGCCGGAGGCGATCTCCTGGCGCTCTTCTCGGTCGTGCCCGCCGTGGTCGAGGCTCCGGAGGGCAAGGCGCGGATCTCGGGCTTCGCGATCGGCGTCGGCGCCTGGTTGGATCTCCTCGGGCCTTCGCTGCCAATCTCGAGCGGCGCCGGCGCGGGGGTCGCGCTCGGCGTCATGAGCTACGACGCCTCGCCTGATCCGGCGCGGCCCGATCTCGAGGGCCAGCAAGGCTCGATTGCGTACGCGCTTCCCTATGGGAGGTGGTCGCTGGAGTGGCGGGCTCTCCCACCTTTGAGCTTACGGGCCGACGTGCTCGTCGGTATCGCTGCGCCGAGGCCGGTCGTGGAGCTCGGCGAGGGCAGGGAGGACGCCTATTTCGGCCGGCCTCTGATCGCGTTCGGCCTGGGCATCGGGATGACGATTCCATGAGCCTCACGCCCGTCCAGCGGTCACGAAAACTGAGCCGGGCGCGGCCGCCTGGTGCTCTCCTGGAGAGGCTCCGATGATGCGCGCGCGCCTCCGCCTGCTCCACGTCGCCGCGATGCTCGGCGTCGCCGCGGCCCTCGCGGGCTGCGGCGACACCGTCGTCAAGGTGCTCACGCCCGCAGGCGCCGGCGGGGGCGGAGGGGAAGGCGACGGCGGCCACGACGGCCAGGGCGGCCACGGAGACGGCGGGGACTTGAGCTGCCCGCCCCCGGCGACGGCGTGTGGCGAGTCCTGCTACGACCTGTCGAGCTCGAACGCGCACTGCGGCTCGTGCGACGAGAAGTGCGGCGGCGGATCGTTCTGTTCCGCGGGCAGCTGCGTGTGCCCGTCGGGTCAGACGAAGTGCAACGGCGTCTGCACGTCGCTCGAGTCGGATCCCGAGAACTGCGGCGCCTGCGCCAACGACTGCCCGTCGGGCATGGTCTGCACCGACAAGGTTTGCACCAACGGCGAGTGCCCGCAGGAGGACGCCGAGTGCAACGGTAGCTGCGTCGATCTCTCCACCAACAACGAGCACTGCGGCGAATGCGAGAAGAAATGCGAAGGCGGCAAGGCGTGCTCGGAAGGGAAGTGCGCTTGCCCGCCGTTCCGCATTCTGTGCAGCGAGCTGTGCATCGACGCGAGCACCGACCCTGACCATTGCGGCGACTGCGATGTGGTCTGCAGCGATGGCAAGAGCTGCGTCGCGGGACAGTGCGTGCAGAATTGAAGGGGTCACTCTCCATGGGCTCGCGCCGGGCCCAGCGTGAGCCGACGTCGGCCCGACGAAATAGTTGAGCCGCCGCGGGCGCTCGCGGGCTCTCTCGGCCCGTGGACCATCGCGGCGAAGCTCGCCGCGTGGGCCGAGGAGGACGCATGCGAATGGCGCCTATGGTACGCGCGATGGTTCTGGCCACGTTCGGGCTCGCGGGAGCGTGGGCGGGGGCGTGCGGCGGCTCGGGCGACGCCGGAGGGTTCTCCGGCTCGGGCTCTTCGGGCGGCGTCGGCTCCTGCGCGGGCCAGAGCTGCCCGGGCAGCCAGCTCTGCGACGCCGATCTCGGCTGCGTCCAGTGCCTCGGCGACACCGACTGCCCCGCCACCGAGCCGGTGTGCGTCGTCGGCCGGTGCGAAGAGTGCGGCACGAACGCCGACTGCGCCGCCGGGCAGAGCTGCTTCCCGAGGAATCACACCTGCCAGACGTCCTGCGCCGCGAACGGCGACTGCACGAGCGGCGACGCGCCGCTCTGCGATCCGACGACCAGCGCGTGCGTGGGCTGTCTCACGGCGACCGATTGCCCGAACGATCCCTTCTGCGACGCGACCTCGGGCCAGTGCGTGGCCTGCCTCTCGAATGGCGATTGCGGCGCGGCGAAGCCGATCTGCGATCCGCAGAGCGGCGAATGCCGCGAGTGCCTGCTCGACTCGCAGTGCGGCGCCGGGCAGGCCTGCGTCGACAGCGAGTGCGTGACGACCTCGTGCACCAGCGACGCGAGCTGCGGCGGGGACCAGCCGCGCTGCGACGTGGGCAGCGGCGAATGCGTGGAGTGCCTGTCGAACACCGACTGCGGCGGCGCCACGCCCTTCTGCAACCAGGCGAGCCGGTGCGTCGAGTGCATCACCACCGACCAGTGCGGCGTGGGCCAGATCTGCGACCAGTTCGAGTGCAAGGGAGGCTGAGCGAGCTCGCTCGCCGCCCATCCTCGAGAGAACGCGCGGGGCGCCGCTCGCGCCCGCGACGACAACCTGAGCCGGGCGGAGCTCGCCGCGGCTCCCTTGGACTTGGAGCCCGGGCGCTCCCACGGAGGAATCTCATGAGCGTATCTTCGAAACGATCTTGGCGGCTCGCCGCCGCGGGGGCCGTGGCGGCACTCGCGGCCCTGGCCGCGATCCCGGCAGGGTGCGGCGGCAGCGACGACGCGTCGACGACCGGAGGCACCACCACGACCAGCACGAGCTCGGGCTCCGGCGGGTCGGGCGGGGGAGGCAGCACCACGACCACGGGCACGAACGCCGGCGGCGCGGGCGGGGGCTGCGGCGCCGCCCTCGAGATCTGCGGCGGGCAATGCGTCGACACCCAGACCGACGCGCAGAACTGCGGCTCGTGCGGCGTCGACTGCGCGGGCGGCGACTGCGTCGGCGGGCAGTGCCAGTGCGGCAACGGGCCGCCCTGCAACCCCGGCGCCTCGTGCCTGAACGGCGTCTGCACCTGCGATCCCGGGCTCGTGACCTGCCCCTCGGGGTGCGTCGACGTCTCGACCGACGCGGCGAACTGCGGCGGGTGCGATCAGCCCTGCCTCGTGGGCCAGACCTGCACGTCGGGCAACTGCGGACCCTGCCCGATGGGCACGGTGGCGTGCTTTCAGGAGGGCGTCTGCGCCGACTTCTCGGTCGACAACCAGAACTGCGGCGCCTGCGGCATCTCGTGCGGGCCGAGCGGGACCTGCGTCTCGGGCCAGTGCGCCTGCGACGTCGGCGCCGTCGACTGCGGCGGCAACATCGGGTGCGTCGACCTGTCCTCGAGCGTGCTCTCCTGCGGTCAGTGCGGCAACGATTGCCCGGCGGGCGCGTCGTGCGTCTCCGGCCAGTGCGTCTGCCCGGTGGGCCAGGTCGACTGCGGCAACGTGTGCGCCGACCTCTCCACCAACGTCGACAACTGCGGCGCCTGCGGGAACGACTGCGACCAGAATTTCGGTGTGTGCACGAGCGGCGCCTGCGGCTGCGACCCGGCCTCCGGCCTGACGGCGTGCGGCCAGAACAACACCTGCCGCGATCTGCAGAACGATCCGAACCATTGCGGCTCGTGCTTCTCCACTTGCAACGCCGACGAGTTCTGCAGCGCGGGCATGTGCGGCTGCGCACCCGGCCTCACCTCGGTGAACGGCCAGTGCGTCGACCTGCAGAGCGACCCGCAGAACTGCGGGATGGTCGGCACCGTGTGCAGCGGCAACACGCCCGTCTGCCAGAACGGGATGTGCGTCGCCCAGTGCAACGGCAACCTCGACCAGTGCAACGGCGCCTGCGTGAACCTCGACACCGACCCGCTCAACTGCGGCGGCTGCGGCGACACCTGCAACGCCGACCAGTTCTGCATCAACGGCAACTGCCGCGACTGGCACATCGGCGTGGGCTGCAACAGCTGCCCCTGCGCCGCCTCGTGCGTGGGCGACTTCTCCCAGTGCTGCCCGTACCCCGGCGCGCCCAGCCTGATCACCTGCGTCGACTCGAACTCCTGCCCGCAGTGATCGGCGGCGGTCCGGCGTGATCGAAACCTGAGCCGCGCAGACTCCGGCGTGGCTCCCTTCCCGAGAGAGTGACGAATCGAGTGAACGCCGGTTCCCCGTTCGGGGACCGGCGCTCTCGCGTCCTCGCGCCCAAGGAGGGCTTTCATGAGCTCGCTTTCAAGCTTCCGCTCCACGTGGGTCGTCTCCGCGCTGCTGGCGTTCTCCGGCGCGTCGCTCGCCGCGGCGTGCGGCTCGTCCGGGGATCCCGACGCGTTCGCCGGGTCGGGGGCGGGGAGCACCGGCACCCAGAGCACGGGCACCGGAACCGGCTCCGGCACGGGCGTGGGCGGCGGCGTTCCGTGCGGCAACATCACCTGCAACCCGGGCGCGAGCTGCGTCAACGAGACCTGCGTGTGCGACGCCGGGCTCGTGACCTGCCCGGACGGCTGCTTCGACCTGTCGAGCGATCCTGGGCACTGTGGCGCGTGCAACGACGCCTGCCTCGACGGACAACAGTGCGAGTCGGGCAACTGCACCGCCTGTCCCCCGAACACGGTGGAGTGCCCGGGCGCCTGCGCCGATCTCTCGAGCGACACCGCGAACTGCGGCAACTGCGGCCACAACTGCGGCAACGGGACGTGCACCTCGGGCCAGTGCGTCTGCGGCGCGAACCAGACGTTCTGCGGCGGCGGGATCGGCTGCGTGGATCTCTCGAGCGACGTGGAGCATTGCGGTCAGTGCGACACGACCTGCGGCGCGGGCACCTGCGTCTCGGGTCAGTGCGACTGCCAGCCGGGGCAGACGCAGTGCGGACCGAACGTCGGCTGCGCCGACCTCTCGAGCAGCCTCACGAGCTGCGGCGAATGCGGCTCGTCGTGCAACGACAGCTGCGTCTCCGGGCAATGCAACTGCTTCGCGGGCCACACCTACTGCGGGCCCGACGACGGCTGCGTCGACCTCTCGACCGATCACCAGAACTGCGGCGATTGCGGCAACAACTGCGACGGCGATCAGGTCTGCGTCAACGGCAACTGCCAGGGCTGAGCTGCTCCGCTCGGGGGAAGGGCCCTCGAACGAGGATCACAGCATCCCGACCGGATCGACGTCGAGCGCGACCCGGATGGCGCGGTCGGTGATCTCGTCGCGCGCCGACGCGACCTCGACGAGCGCGGCGCGGAGCGGGCGCCGCTCGGCCGCGCGGAGCAGCACCCGGAAGCGCCATCGCCCGCGCAGGCGAGCGATCGGCGCCGCCGCGGGCCCGAGCACCTCCACCCGTCGGGCGAGCGCCTCGGGCGAGGTGCGTGCTCGTGCCGCGAGCCGGGCCGTCGCCGCGCGGGCCGCCTCCTCGTGGGGGCCGTCGACCCGCACCAGGGCGAGGCGGGTGAACGGCGGGTAGCCGACCTCGCGGCGATCGCGGAGCTCGTGCTCGAGGAAGCCGAGGACGTCGTGGCGCGCGGCGAAGCGGATGGCCGCGTGCTCGGGCGAGCGCGTCTGGATGATCACCTTGCCGGGCCGTTCGTGGCGGCCCGCGCGGCCGGCGACCTGGACGAGCACCTGGAAGCCTCGCTCCGCGGCCCTGAAGTCGGGCATCGACAGCGCCGCGTCGGCGTTGACGACGCCGACGAGCGTGACGCTGGGCAGATCGTGACCTTTGGTAACCATCTGGGTCCCCACGAGCACGTCGATCTCGCGGCGCCGCATGCGCTCGAGGATCGGCTCGGAGCGGGCGCCGGCGGCGATGTCGCGGTCGAGGCGGGCCACCCGTGCGCCGGGGAACGCCGCGGCGATCGTCGCCTCGAGCTGCTCGGTCCCGAGCCCTTCGAGCGAGTGGGAGGGCGCGCCGCACGAGCTGCAGGCCTCGACGAGCGGGCCGTCGAAGTCGCAATAGTGGCAGCGGAGCCGGCCGCCTCCGCGGCGGTGGTAGGTGAGCGCGACCGAGCACGCCCGGCAGGTCTCGACGACACCGCAGGCGTCGCAGACCACGCTCGGGGCGAAGCCGCGGCGGTTCAGGAAGAGGATGGCCTGCTCGCCGGCGGCGAGCGTCTGCTCGAGCGCGCGGTGGAGCGGCGCCGAGAGGAGGCGGTCGCCCGACGGGCCCGCCCCGTAGCGCTTGAGATCGACGATCGTCACCGCGGGCAGGCTCGCCTCGGCGCGCGCGCGCTCCGGCAGCTGCAGCTCCTGGATCTTGCCCTGGCGCGCGAGCGCCATCGACTCGAGCGAGGGCGTCGCCGACCCGAGCACGGCGACCGCGCGGGCGCGGTGCGCGCGCAACAGCGCCATGTCGCGCGCGTGGTAGCGAACGCCCTCCTCCTGCTTGAACGAGCCGTCGTGCTCCTCGTCGACGATGACGAGCCCGAGCTCGGGCACCGGCGCGAAGAGCGCCGAGCGGGCGCCGATGGCGACGCGCAGCTTCCCGGCGCGGAGGCGGGTCCACATCGCGTGGCGGTCGGTCTCCTTGAGGCCGCTGTGGAGCACGGCCACGTCGTCGCCGAAGCGCGCGCGGAAGCGGGCGACGAGCTGCGGGGTGAGCGCGATCTCGGGGACCATCATCAGGGCGCCGCGCCCGCGCGCGACGCAGGCCGCGATGGCGTGCAGGTACACCTCGGTCTTGCCCGAGCCGGTGACGCCGAAGAGCAGGAAGCTCGTCGGACCGCGGAGGGGGCCGGTAGCGCTCGACTCCGCCGAGGTGTCGGGGCTCGAGGCCGCGTGGATCGCCGTCTCCAGGCGCGAGACGGCGTCGCGCTGGGCGGCAGTGAGCTCGGGCGGCGCGTCGCGCGCCTCCTTCTCGCCGAAGAGCGAGCCGCGCTCGGGCTCCTTCTCGTCGAGGATCGCGAGCTCGAGCGCGACGAGCTTCTTCACCGCGGCGCGCGCGTTGCCGAAGCGCTCCTCGAGGCGCGCGACCGGCTGCTCGCCGCTCGCGCGAAGCAGCGCCAGCACGGCGGCGGCCTGGCCGCGGAGGGTGCCGGGGGCCTCGACGGCGTCGGTCGGACGCGCGAACGCCACCTTGCGGCCGCCGATCTGACGGACGCGCTCGAGGGCCGCGGGCGCGAAGAGCTCGCCCTCGACGCGCAGCGAGCGCACCTGCTCGCGCTCGACGGCCGGCAGCGCCAGGCGCAGCACCTCGCCGACCGGCGCGAGGTAGTAGCCGGCGAGCTCGCGCAGGAAGGCGAGGAGCTCGTCGGGGAGCACGGGCTCGGCGTCGACGAGCGCCGCGATCGGCTTGAGGCGCGCTCCCGCCGGAGGCTCGCGCTCGCCCACCGCGAGGACGACGCCCATCACCTTGCGCCGGCCGAGCTCGCAGAGCACGCGCGCGCCGGGGCGGACGCGCCCGGCGAGCGTGGGCGGCACCTCGTAGGTGAACGCGCGCGCCAGCGGCACCGGGACGGCGACTTCGGCGAGGAGCGGCATCCGCCGGGACACTAGCGCGGTTGGCGAGCGGGGTCGCGCGCCGCGCGGGACCCGTGCCGCGCGTCAGAAGTGCTGCCAACCATCGGACGGGGTGGTCGCGTGGCGCCGGCGGTGGGTCGAGACTAGGCGCTGTAGGCGACGGCGGGCATCTGCTCGGCGGCGCCGGGCGTGAAGACGCACTGCGCGAGCAGCGGACCGAGGCGGGTCGCCTCGGTGGTGGCGATGGGCATGCGCATCCGCTGTCCGTTGCGCGCCATGACCGTGATGGCGATGCCGCGCTTCCAGTACTCGGGGACGTACTTCGAGTTCTTGTTCGCCATGCTGTTGGCGACCGCGTCGATCGCCGCGCCGATGGCCAGTCCGACGAGCCCGCCGCCGGCGTTCGTCTTCTGGCGCTCGACGTCCACGTCGGCGATCTCGGAGAGCGGCAGCCACTGGGGCACGCCCTTCCCGTTCACCCAGATGGCGCGGCGGTTGGTGACGATCTGCGCCTTGGGCTGCCAGCGCTCGTAGAAGATGCCCCAGAGGATGAAGACGATCCCGATGAGGACGATGAGCAGCACGGCGCCGAGGACGATCATGACGATCTTCTCGACCGTGTACGTCGGGCGGTGGAAGTAGATGACGCGCTCGCCCGGCTCGAGCGGCACGCCGCACGCCATCCCGCCGCCGCCGGGCGCGCCGTACGCGCCGGCCTGCGGAGACCACGCCTGCTGCATGGGCGCTTGCGGCGCGCCGTAGCCCTGCGGCTGCGGCGGTGCGCCGTAGCCCTGCGGCTGCGGCGGCGCGCCGTAGCCCTGCGGCTGCGGCGGCGCGCCGTAGCCCTGCGGCTGCGGTGGCGCGCCGTAGCCCTGCGGTTGCGGTGCTGCGCCGTAGCCCTGCGGTTGCGGTGCGCCGTAGCCTTGCGGCTGAGGCGCGCCGTAGCCCTGCGGCTGCCCCGGGGCGCCGCCCCCCGGCGGCCAAGCGCCGCCCGGCCCGCCCTGCGGCGGCCACCCTCCGTTCGCGTTGCTCAAGCCCGACCTCCAGCACCGAGGCTACCAGGAACAGCCGCCTCGATCGTAGTGGAGCCGTTCGACGAGCGTCGCCGCCGCGCGATGCACGGTCGTACGGCGTTACCGGCGGAGGAGGTGGATCACGAACGCCGCCAGCATCAGGAGCAGCGCCGTCACGAGCGCGCCCCGGGAGCTCCGGCGGGGCTCGGCGCCGGCCAGATCGGTCGACGTCGCGACCAGGCTGGCGGGGGCGCCGTCGGCGCCGTCGTCGTCCGGCTCGCCGCTCGCGTCGCGCTCCAGCGCGCCGTCGGCCCGGCGCTCCAGCTCGCCGTCGGCCTGGCTCTCCGGCTCGTCGGCGGCCTCCCGGGCCAGAGGCTTGCCGGAGGCGGCGGTGTCGATCGCGACGCTCGGGGCGGGCGCGCCGAGCTTGGACACCGGCTCGAGCCTGGCGACCGGCCCGCGCTGCAGGGCGGCGAGGGCGCGCTCGCGGCCTCGTCGCGACGCCACGAGCTCCTTGCCGAAGTGCTCCATCAGCCAGTCGCCGAACCGGAGCGGGCTCGCCATGAGCTGGGCGCGCGACGCGTAGGCCTCGAGATCGCGCAGCATCGCGACGGCCGTCGGGTAGCGCGCCTCGCGATCGCGGTCGAGCGCGCGTCGCACGATGGCGTGCAGGGCCGCTTCGTCGTGGAGCCCGCGCAGCACGAGCGGCGGGATCTCGGCGCGCCGCGCGGCCTCGAGCAGCGAGCCGCTCCCTCCGCTCGGCGCGCTCTCGGCGCGGTAGAGGCGGCGCCCGGCGAGCAGCTCCCAGAGGATGATCCCGGCCGCGAAGACGTCGGCGCGCGCGTCGATGGGCTCGCCGCGGGCGTGCTCGGGGCTCATGTAGCCGGCCTTGCCTTGGATCGCCTCGTCCTCCGGGGCCGCGGCGAGATCGCTGGCGCGGGCGATGCCGAAGTCGCAGAGCTTGACCTCGCCCTCCAGGCTCGCGAGCACGTTCGAGGGCGAGACGTCGCGGTGGACGATGCCGAGCGGCCGGCCGTCGTCGCCGCGGAACCGGTGCGCGTAGTCGAGCCCGCGCAGGATCTCGCAGACGACGAGGAGCGAGAAATCGATGGGCAGCGCGACGCGCTGGCGCGCGCACCGGCGCAGCAGCTCGCGCAGATCGAAGCCCTCCACGTACTCCATCGCGATGAAGAGCGCGCCGTCCTCGCGGCCGAGGTGCTCGACCGTGACCACGTTCGCGTGGCTGAGGCGCGCGGCCAGCTTCGCCTCGGCGGTCAGCATCTCGGCGAAGCGCGGGCTGTCGGCGAGGTGCGCAAGGACCTCCTTGACGACGCAGAGGCGCGATCCGCCGAGCCCGGTCTTCACGCTCGCGAGGTAGATGTCGGCCATGCCGCCTCGCCCGACGTGATCGAAGAGCGTGTAGCGGCCGAGGCGATGCGGGAGCACGCGCCCGACCGGATGCAGTTTGGCGGCGCGCGGGCGAGAGCGTGCGAGTGTGGGCTCGATGTGCACAGCCGCTCACCCTTGTCAGCGCCGGGGCGGTCGGGCCAAGAAAGCGGCTATCTTCCTCGGCGGTGCGCCTCGACACGAACGGCTACTACGCGCTCGGCGTGCCGCTCTACGTGGCGCTCATCGCGCTGGAGATGGTGCTCGCGCGGCGCGCGGGCCTCTCCGTGTACCGGTTCGGCGACACGCTCGGCAACCTCTCCGCCGGCCTCGGTGAGGTGGTCCTCGGGCTCTTCCTGGGGCCGTACCTGCTGGCGCTCTACGATCTCGGGCTGGAGCGGATCGCGCTGGTGCGCTGGCCCGACGGCTCGCTCGTGCCCTGGGTGCTGGCGTTCGTCGTCGGCGACCTCTGTTACTACTGGTACCACCGCGCCGGGCACCGCGTCGCCGCGCTCTGGGCGATCCACGGCATCCACCACCAGAGCGCGGAGTTCAACTTCAGCCTCGCCATCCGACACCCGTGGCTGTCGGACTCGTACTCGGCGCTCTTCTACGTGCCGCTCCCGCTGCTCGGCGTCGGCGCGAAGCCCTTCTTCGTGGCGATCTCGCTCATCTCGCTCTACGCGCTCACGGTCCACTCGAGGGTGTTCCACCGCCCCGGGCTCGGCGTGCTGGTGACGCCGGCGACGCACATCGTCCACCACGCGACGAACCCGCGGTACCTCGGCAAGAACTACGGCGCGATGTTCAACGTGTGGGACCGGCTCTTCGGCACCCACGTCGAGGTGGACCCGGCCGATCCGCCCCGCCTCGGCTGCACCTACGGCTACACCACCCACGACGGCGCGCTGGCGCAGTGGATCTTCTTCGGCGAGCTCTTCGCAGTGGCGTCGCGCGCGAGGTCGTGGCGCGATCGGATCAAGACGTTCGTCCTCTGGCCGGGCTGGAGGCCGCCGGGCGTCTCGGTGCCGCGGGCGGCGCCGGCGCGGCCCGACGAGGCCATCCCGCTGCCGACCAAGATCTACACGGCGGTCCAGCTCGCCCTCGTGATCGCGTTCGCGATGTACGTGCTCTGGCTGCGCGACACGCACCCGACCTGGATGCTGGCGGCGTCGGCCGCCGTCATCCTCGGCGGCCTCTCGACGATCGGCGGCCTGCTCGACGGCCGCGCGTCGGCGCCGCGGAACGAGCTCGTTCGGCTTGCCCTGACGCTCGCGGTCGGCCTGGTGCTGGCGGTCACGCCGCGGTACGCCGCGCTCGCGCCGTGGCTCGCCGCGAGCGGAGCGGTCAGCGCCGCGTGGCTTTGGATCGCCGTCCGCCCACGAGGGCCGCGGCCGCTCCTGCCGAGCTAGGAGGAGCGGCGCCGGCGCCGGCCCTGCGAGCGCGGTCCAGGCGTCTCGCGCGCTCGGTCGGCCCTCCAGCAGGAGCGCGGGCCTGCTACGATCGCGCGGTGATTCGGCTCGGACGCGACGATCCTGGGAGAGCTGGCGGCGCTCCGCTCGAGTCCGCGCGCCCGCCGCGCCCGCGAGGCCCGCGATGAAGGCCATCCGCATCCGCGACGACCGCGGCCGCTCGCTCCGCTGGACCGAGCCGCCGGCGCGCGTCGTCTCGCTCGTGCCCAGCGACACCTACTCGCTCGTCCGCCTGGGCGCGCGCGATCGCCTGGTCGGGCGGACGCGGTACTGCGTCGCCCCCGCCGGCGAGGTCGAGCCCATCGAGATCGTCGGCGGCACCAAGGACGCCGACGTGGACCGCATCGTCGCGCTCGCGCCGGACGCGGTCATCGCCAACCAGGAGGAGAACTCCCGCCGGGACATCGAGCGGCTCGAGGCCGAGGGGCTGCGTGTGCTCGTCTCCTTCCCGCGCCGCGTCGCCGAGGGGATCGCGCACCTGGCCCGGCTCGCGGTCGTCCTCGGCCACGCCGGCGAGGGCGGGCCGGCGCGCGATCTCGTGGCGCGCGCCTACCACGCGCTCCGCGCCGCCGAGGCCCGCGGCGCCGATCGCGCGCCGGTGCGCGCCTTCGTCCCCATCTGGATGGACCCGCTGATGACGGTCCACGCCGACACCTTCATCTCGGACGTGCTCGCCCTCTGCGGAGGCGAGAACGTGTTCGCCGATCGCGAGCGGCGCTACCCGCTCGCCGCCGACGTGGGCGGCGCTCCCCCGCTCCCGCCCGACCGCCTGGGGGATCGCGACACGCGCTACCCGCGCGTGACGCTCGACGAGGTCGCCGCGCGCGCGCCGGAGCTGGTGCTCCTCCCCGACGAGCCGCACCCGTTCACCGAGGCGGACGCGGCGCTGTTCCGTGGCCAGGACACGCCGGCGGCGCGGCGCGGGCAGGTCGTGCTCTGCGACGGAAAGGACCTGATGTGGTACGGCGCCCGGAGCGTCGAGGGGCTGGAGCGGCTCACCGCGGTGCTCGACGCCGCGCGGGAGGCCGGGGGCTCGAGCTGAAGAGCGCCTCCGCGATGCGCGCTGCACCGCCTCGGCGACGTGGGCGGATGCGCTCGAGCTCGTCAGGCTCGACGCCCTGCCCGCGACCTCGCCGGCCAGCTCGACCCTTCGAACGCCCCGAGCGCCGTGGACGCAAGCTCCGGGGTAGCGTGGAGCTGGCTCTGCGATCCAGTGCTCCGGCTCGTCGAGGTCGACGAGACCGTGAACGGCCTGCCGGCGCTGAAGACCACGGCGCACGAAGACGAGCGGCGGGCGCTGCCGCCGTTCCAGGTCGAGATGGCGTTCGGGGGCTGGTGGCTTCCGGACCCGGCCGCGATCGAATGACGGTCGTGTCGCTTGCGTCGCCGGCGGAGCGCCCGAGATCGACGCGACGACGCCCGACGGCGACCTCACGATGTGGGTCGGCTGCCTCCCCGGGCGCGGTCCGCCGGGGCTCCCCCCCCGGCGAAAGATAGGCTAGGAGAATCGCATGCAGTGGACGCGCGAGCGGATCCGGACCGAGCTCCTCGATGTGCTCAAACAGCACACCCAGGCCGAGACCGACGTCACCGAGAAGAGCCACCTCGTCGCCGATCTCGGCATCGACTCCCTCGGCCTCATGGAGGTCATCGCCGCCATCGAGGACAAGTTCGGGATCGTGATCCCGGACGACGCCCTGCGCGAGGTCGACACCATCGCCGACGTGGCGGGGGCGCTCGAGAGCAAGCTCAAGAGCCAGGGAAGGCTCGACGGATGACGGAGCGCCGCGGGCCGCGCACGCTGGTGCAGGCGATCGAGGACGCCGCGTCGAGCACGACGACGGGCTTCCGGTTCATCGACGAGTCGACCGACGCCGAGCCGTTCTTCACGCACGGCGGCATCGAGCGGGCGAGCGCCCGCTACGGCGGCGCGCTCCAGGCGATGGGCGCGAAGAAGGGCGATCGCGTCGCCCTCATCCTCCCGGACAACGCCGACTTCGTCTTCGCGTTCCTCGGCGCGATCCGCGCCGGCATCGTCCCGGTGCCCATCTACCCGCCGACCGGGCTCGGCAAGCTCGCCGGCTACCTCGAGAACACGCTCCACATCGTCGCCAAGAGCGGCGCCAAGCTGCTGCTCACCAGCGCCGACGTGAAGCGCGTCCTCGGCACCATCCAGGCCGAGGCGCCGGCGCTCGAGCGCGTCGTCGCCGTCGAGCCCGTCCGCTCCATGCGCGAGCCGCTCCATCCGGCGAAGGTCGAGCTCGACGACACCTGCTTCCTCCAGTTCACCAGCGGGTCGACCTCGCGCCCCAAGGGCGTGGTGCTCACCCACCGCAACATCGCCGCCAACGTGCGGGCGATCATGGAGCTCGGGCTCGGCGTCCGCGACGCCGTCGATCACGGCGTCTCGTGGCTGCCGCTCTACCACGACATGGGCCTCATCGGCTTCGTGATCGCGCCCGTCTACCACAAGAACTCGATCACCTTCCTGCCCCCGCTCCTCTTCTTGAAGCGGCCGGCGCGCTGGCTCGAGACCATCTCGCGCCACAAGGGGACGATCTCGTTCGGGCCGAACTTCGCCTACGCGCTCTGCGTGAAGCGCATCAAGGACAGCGAGGTCTCCTCCCTCGACCTCTCGAGCTGGCGCGTCGCCGGCTGCGGCGCCGAGCCCATCCGCGCCGAGAACCTGCGCGCCTTCGGCGAGAAGTTCTCGCCCATCGGCTTCGATCCCAAGGCGTTCGTCTCCTGCTACGGCATGGCCGAGTCGACGCTCGCGATCTCGTTCAGCAAGCTCGGCGCCGGCGTGATCACCGACACGGTCTCGGGCGACGCCCTCTGGTCCGCGGGCAAGGCCGAGCCGAGGTCGCCCGAGGACGCGCAGGCGGTGCCGGTCGTGCAGTGCGGCGCGCCGTTCCCGGAGCACGACGTCAAGGCGTTCGCGCCCGACGACGCCGAGAGCGCCAAGCCGCTCGGCGAGCGCGAGGTGGGCGAGCTCCGCCTCCGCGGCCCCAGCGTGATGCCGGGCTACTTCGACGATCCCGAGCTCACGCGCCAGGCGTTCGCGGGCGGCTGGCTCCGCACCGGCGACCTCGGCTACCTCGCGGGCGGCAACGTCCACATCTGCGGCCGGAGCAAGGAGCTCATCATCGTCAACGGCCGCAACTACTACCCGCAGGACCTCGAGTGGGAGGCGGGCAAGGTGGCCGGCGTCCGCAAGGGCAACGTCATCGCCTTCGGCACGATGAAGCCCCACAACGATCGCGAGCGCGTCGTCATCGCCTTCGAGACCTCGGTCGCCGAGGGGCCCGACCGCACCGCGCTCAAGGGCGAGGTGCGCCGGGCGGTGCAGCAGGCGCTCGGCCTCACCGTCGACGACGTGCTCCCGCTCGACGGCGGCGTCCTGCCCAAGACTTCGAGCGGCAAGCTCCAGCGGGCCAAGACGCGCGAGCTCTACGAGAGCGGCGTCCTGCTCGGGCGCGGCTCGTCGCGCGAGATCGATCCGCTCGACGCCGTGAAGGAGCTCGCGAAGAGCCAGATCGGCTACTTCCGCCACGCGCTCCTGGGCGGGCGGCGCGAGGAGTAGCTCGGGACGATCGCGGCGACGCGCAAGCGACGCGTTCGCCCCGCGCATCGCAGGCGCGGGCGCAGGAGCTGCGGTCGTCGTCTCGGAGGACACGAGCGCCGGCGCGCGGCGGCTCCGCGACGTCACCGGCGCGCCATGAGCCGCCGAGCCCTCGCGCATCCACCCCGCATGACATGAATGTCGGGGCGCGAGCGCCGTCGCCGCGAAGATCCACCGGCGTTTCACGGCGGGCTCGCGATGGGCACGCGAGATGCTTGGGTCCGTGACGCTTCGCGCGGCGGCGAGAGCCGGCGCGCCCCCAGGACGACATGGCTTATCTTCGCGTTGCCCCGCTCGCGCTCGTGATCTCCTGCGCCGTCCCCGCCGCCTGCGGCGGAGGCGGCTTCGACGAAGGAGGCGCCAACTCACCGGGCGGCATCGGCGGCGGCGCCGGCGTCGGAGGATCTCCCTCCTTCGACGCCGGCGCCGACGCGCTCCCTCCCGAGGAGGAGCTCGAGTCGAGCTACGGCGCGCCGGTCGCGACGGGCCGCTACGTGTGGATCCCGAACCCCTCGAGCGGGCGCGTCGCGTACGTGGACGCGGCGACGCTCGCGGTCGCGACGGTCGAGGCGGGCAACGCGCCCACGTTCCTCGCGCCCGTGCCCGATGAGGACGAGGACGTCGCGATCGTGCTCAACGTGCTCTCGCGCGACGCGACCCTCCTGCGCGCCAAGGACGGCGCCCTCTCGTCGGAGACGCTGTCGGTCCCGTCGGGCGGGAACGCGTGGGCGGTCTCGAGCGAGGGCCGCTGGGCGCTCGCCTGGTCCGACGCGCGGCGCGAGACCGATCCCGATCCGGTCGACGGCTTCCAGGACGTCACCGTGCTCGACCTCACCCCCGGCGCCGAGACGTCGACGGCGCTGACCGTGGGCTACCGCCCGGTCGCGGTGGCGTTCGACGCGTCGAGCAGCCGCGCCTTCGCCGTCACCCAGGACGGGATCACGGTGATCACGCTCGCAGGCGGCGCGCCGGCGGTCGTCAAGAACGTCAAGCTCTCGGACGACGCCGCGAGCGATGCGCTCACGCGCGACGTCTCGATCACGCCCGACGGCAGCTACGCCCTGGTGCGCCGCGACGGCGTACCGACCGTGTCGGTGTTCTCGCTCGACGAGGGGACGCGCACCGACGTGGCGCTCCCGGCGCCGGCGACCGATCTCGATCTCGCGCCGGACGGCTCGCTCGCCGTCGTGGTGATCCGCGAGACGGGGCAGGTGGCGCTCCTGCCGATCCCCGGCGTCGTCGACGCCCCGGCCGACTTCCCGCTCATCGACGCGAGCGGCGGCCTCATCGGCTCGGCCTCGCTCGCGGCGGCGAGCCCGGTCGCGTTCCTCTACACCAACGCGGTCCCGAGCGACGTGCTCACGGTGCTCGACACCTCGGGCTCGCCGCCCGAGGCGCGCGAGATCCTCCTGCGCGCGCCCATCGAGGCGGTGTTCCCGACGGCCGACGCCGCGCACGCGCTCGTGCTCCACGACACGCCGCCCGACGACGGGACCGGCCAGCCGTCCGAGTACGTGGCGGCCATGAGCGTGGCGCCGATCGCGCTCGACCTGCCGGCCAAGATCCTCGGTCTGCGCGCGCCGCCGGTGTCGGTCGCGGTGGCGCCGGCGGGCCACCGGGCGATCGTCGCCACCGGCGACGCGCAGAGCAGCGCGTACCAGCTCTTCGTCGCGCGGATGCCCTCGCTCCAGATCGACGCGTACACGCTCCCGAGCAAGCCCATCGCCGCCGGCATCGTGGCCGGCGCCGACCGGGGCTTCGTCGCGCAGGAGCACCCCGACGGGAGGATCACCTTCGTGGATTTCGCGACCGGAGAAGCGAAGACCATCACCGGGTTCGAGCTCGCCTCGCAGGTCGTCGACGGGAGCGAGCCGTGAGGGCGCCGTTGCGCGCCGTCGGTTTCGCCGCGCTCGTCGCGCTCGCCGCGCTCGCCGGCGGCTGCGACGATCAGGGCGAGGTCTGGGACCGCGAGGTGGGCGCGCTCACCGCCCACGGTCTCAAGGGCTCGGCCGCGATCGTCGACGCCTCGGCCGAGCGGGTGATGATGTTGCCGGTCGTCGACGAGGAGCTGGAGATCGATCCGATCGCGATCCCCATCGGCCGCCAGTTCGCCGCCTCGGCGACGACGCCGGACGGGGACCGCCTGCTGGTGCTCTCGCGCGGTGACACGCCGCGGCGCCGCGCCGACGATCAGCCTCCGAGCCTCGTCGTGGTCGATGGGTCGAGCCGGCCGCAGGCGCTCGCGCGCTACGAGCTCTCGGATCCGCTCTCCGGGCTCGCGGTCGATCCGCTCGGCAAGCTCGCGGTGGTGCACGCGTCCGAGGCCGACGCCGCCTTCGTCCAGAACCCGAACGAGCTCATGGTCGTCGATCTGGCGCGCGGCGCCGCGGCCGACAACCCCACGCCGATCACGCTGCGGAGCTTCGGCGGCCGCCCCGAGGCGCTCACCTTCACCGGCGAGCTCGATCTGCCCGGCGGCAAGACCCGCCTCCTCGTGGTGCAGACCGATCGCGACGTGGCGCTGCTCGATCTCGGCGATCTGACCCAGCCGGACATCACCGTCCGCCTCACCAGCAGCGGCGAGCGCCTCGAGCCGGCCGGGCTCGCGATCACCGACGGCGATCCGGACCGCGACGACGACGCCTGCCTCGCCATCCGCATCGCCGGCGACTCGAGCGTGATGGTGCTCGACATGCTCCCCTCCGACGACGCCGACGCGCCGCACCCGTTCCGGCCGATCCCCAACCTGGTGTTCGTGGGGGGAACGCCCAGCGACCTCGCCTTCGCGAAGACGGACGGCGGGCGCAGGCTGCTCGCGCTGGTCCCTTCGCGCCAGGTGCTCACGCTCGTGGATCCGGAGACGGGCGTCGCCTCCGAGATCGCGCTCGGCGCCCCGTTCGAGCGCCTCTCGATCGTCACCGACGTGGTCGGCGGTACCGAGAGCGGCGCCGACGTCGCCCTGCTCTGGTCCGGCTCGAGCCCGGAGGTCGCGTTCGTCGCGCTCGGGAGCACCGTGGGCAAGCCCTACAAGAGCATCGAGCGCCTCGAGCTCGCCGAGCCGGTCGCCGAGGTGCTCGACGTGCCGGCGCCCAACGCGCACCTCAAGGTCCTCGCCTCGCCCGACGGCAGGAGCTTCGTCGTCCTCGATCTCCTGGCGCGCACCGCGGCGCCGATCCAGGCGAGCGCCTTCGGCACGCGCGTCGCGCCCTCGCCCGACGGGGCGCGGGCGTGGATGCTCGCGCCCGGCGCCACCTCGATCGCGGCGCTCGATCTCGCCACGCTCCACCCGAAGAACATCGCCATGAGCCACGCGGTCGCCGGCGTCTTCGACGTCCAGCGGCGTGACGGCGGGAGGGCGCTCGTCGCCTTGCACGCGGTCGGCGCCGGCGCGCTCACCCTCCTCGACGCCCGCGATCCGGAGCTCGCCACGGCGCGCGAGTACGCGGCCGTGCTCCTCGGAGACCTTCCATGAGAATCGCCCTGCTCCTTGGGGGCTCCGCCCCCAAACCCCACGGCGATTGCCGGCCGGCTGTCGCCGACCGGACACCCGCCCTCCGCTTCGCTCCGGTCGTGTCAATTCGCCGGTCATGGTCCGCGGTGATCGCCGCAGGCGCGCTCCTCGCGCCCGCCGCCGCCTCGGCGCAGGGGATGGACGCCGGCGTGGGCTGGCCCGAGCCGTCGCCGTCGCCCGAGGCGCGCCCGCCGGTCGTCCTCCCGCCGTTGCCGCAGCCCGCGGGCGGCGACGACGGCTACGACGAGCGTCCGGCGAAGCCGAAGCGCTACGTCCAGCGCCACCTCGGCCTCGAGATCGGCGCGCGCACGGCGGTGGTGCTCTTCGAGGGCTTCGATCCGTACTCGCGCAGCGATCTCCTGCCGAGCTTCGCGCTCGCGGCGACGTGGACGCCCGTCCGCGTCGGAGCGTTCCGCCTCGCGCTCCGCGGCGAGTACGACGTCGGCGGTCAGAGCGCGACGGCGCGCGGCGACGACACCTCGCTCGTCGTGCACCGCTTCGCCGGCGGCCTCGAGGCGGGGCTCCTCCTCGGATCGCGTGTGCGCATGTTCGCCAAGGCCGCGCCGGCGCTCCTGCACCTGCGCGCCAGCATCGACGATCCCGCCATCGACCGGCCGCTGGTCGCGAGGACGTTCACCTGGGGCCTCGACGCGACGGGCGGCACCGCGGTGATGCTCGGCGCCGTGGGCGACCGCGAGTGGCCCGCCGCGCGCTTCTGGCTCACCGGCGAGCTCGGCTACGCGTTCGCGGGCGAGGCCGCGATGCGCTTCACTCCCGAGGAGGACGAGGACGATCCGCGCCGCTTCGGCGAGGTCGAGCTGCCCGGGCTCAGGCCGTCGGGCGTGGTGAGCCGGATCGCGCTGGCGATCACCTTCTGAAGTGCCGGACACTCGTCCAGCAACGCTCTCGAGGCCCGAGATCCGACGCCTCTTCCGATCGCGGGCGCGGGCAGCGCCCCCGCTCGCGACGGCACCCGATCAGGCCGCCTCGGCCTGGTCCTTCGTCGCGACGGCCGGCGGTGCCTGCGCCTTGGGCTTCGCGTGCCAGATGCGCAGGCAGAGCACGAAGCCGAGGATCCCGAAGGGGACCAGGAACGGCGGCCAGTAGCCCCAGCTCTTCGAGGTGAGGAAGCCGAGCGCGAGCGACTGCAGGCCCGTCCCCAGGTACACGCACCCGTCGATGAGCCCGCCGGCGGTGGCCGCGGCCTTGCGCCCGCCGAAGTCGATCGTCGCGGTGCCCGAGAGCAGCCCGTGGGTGCCGATGACGCAGAGGCTGATGAGGAACACCAGCGCGCCGAGCAGGAAGGGGCTCAGCGGCAGGATGGGCCGGGCCTTGAGGGCGCGCTGGTCGCCGGCGCGTTGCACCGGCGCGGGATCGGGCAGCTCGAGCAAGAGCTCCTGGCCTCCGCGCACCACGCGCGCCGGGATCGTCCCGCTCGTGAGCGCCGCACCGGCGGCGGCCTTCGTCGAGCAGCCGCATGCTTCGGCGTCCCAGGCCGACTTTTCGCACGATCTCGGCGCCCAGCACGCGACGGCGGTGCGCACCTCGCCCCAGCCGCGCACCTCCTTGCCGGCGATCGAGAGCACGCGGTCGCCGGCGACGAGCCCGCTCTTCTCGTCGGCCCACGAGACCTCGTTCGTGGGCGCGGCGAGCGCGAAGATCATCCCCGCGACGCACAGGGCCATGAAGCCGTAGAGGCCGGCGGCGGCCGGGCCGCGGCGGCTCTGGAAGAACAGGTCCGAGACCCAGCCGGCCACGTTGCCGCCGATCACGCCGGCGACGAAGAGGATGCCGCCCCAGCCGCCCTGCAGGAAGGGCGCGAGGAAGGCGAGCGCGCCGAACACGATGAGCGATCCGCGGCGCCGGCCCGTCGTGCGGGAGGCGAGCACGCCGGAGACGGCGGCGACGCCGAACATCGCCAGGATGAGCCGCGGCCTCTCCCACGAGCCGTTGATGAGGAGGTGGCTCTTCTCGAGCGCCCAGACCTCCTTCGAGTAGATCGGGAACCAGTGCATGATCCCGTTGCGGAGCACGCCGGTGCAGAACTCGATCGCCGCGACCGTGAGGATCACCGGGCTCGAGAGCAGCCGCTTGAAGAGCTCGAGCGTGGGCACCGGCGCGGTGCTGGTGTCGCCTGAAGAGGCATCGCCGGTGTCGAAGTCGGGGTGGCCGGCGTCGCTGGGCTTGTCGCGCAGCAGGAACAGCTCGACGACGGCGAAGGCGCCGAGGAGGATCCCGGGGCCGACGAAGACGACCCACTGCACCGGTCGCCCGACCCAGATGCCCCCGGCGAGCTCCAGCAGCCAGGCGTTGACGGTGAACGCGAGGAAAATGCCCGCCGAGATCATGGTCCCGAAGATCCCCGAGAAGCCGCCGCGCTCCGAGACGTGGAACCAGTGGACGTTGACCTTGAGGATCGAGACGGCGCCGAAGCTCTGGAAGTACATGTTCCCGGCGTAGAGCACGCTGAACACGAGGCGGAGCGGGGCATCGGCTCCGAGGCCCGAGGCCATGATGTGGTTCAGGTAGAGGCCCATGGCGAGGTTCGCCGCCATCGAGCCGAGCGCGCTGATGATCATGCCCTTGCGGCCGCCGATGCGGTCGACGAGCGGGCCGTTGATGAGGAAGGCGAACGCGTAGGTGAGCGTCCCGGCGCCGAAGATGACGCCGAAGTCCTCGTTCGTCATGAGCTTCGTGCCCTGGCTGAGCGAGCTCTTGGCGACGGTGAGGTTGTAGCGCCCCATGTAGAGGAGGGCGTAGGTCAGGCCCAGCGGGAACCAGTTCAGGAACCGGCGCACGCGGTACTGGCTCGTGTGCGTGAGCTTCGGCCCCGTGTACCGCGCGGAGGAGGCGCCTGCCATGAGGCGCGCAGCATACGACGCCCGAGCGGGTGACGCGCTACCTTGATCCCCGTGAGCGGCGGGCTCCAGTCGATCGGTGACGGCGGCGCGTCGGCGCGGTGTCATCGCTGTGGCGCCGAGGCGGTGGGTCCATGCGCCCGCTGCCGGTCGCCGGTGTGCGGCGACTGCTGCGTGCTCACCGAGGGTGGCGCGCGCGTGTGGGCCATCTGCCTCGCGTGCGAGGACGCAGGCGGGCGATCGCTCTCGGCGAGGTGGGCCAGCTTCCTCCTGTGGCTCGCGCTGCCGCTCGTCGGGCTCGCGGCGCTCGTGTTCCTGCTGACGTGGTGCTCGGGACGCTGATCAGCCGCGCCGAGGGCTCGGCGGCTCGAGCGAGGGCATCGACTCGCGGCGGCCCCCCGGACCGCTCAGCGGATCGTCGCGCTCCGATCCGACGATGAAGACGACGCACCCGGAGCGGCTCAGGAGCGCATCGTGCACCGAGCCGGGCTCGGCGTGGCACGCGTCGCCGGCGCGGAGCTCGTTGCCCTGGACCAGCAGCGTGCCCTCCAGCACGAGCATGTCCTCGGTGTCGGCGTGGCGGTGGCGCGGCAGCTCGGCGCCGGCGGCGAGCTGCCAGAGCGCCGAGCAGCGCCCGTCGGCGCCGCGGTGGAGGAGGCGCACGGCGACGCCGGGCAGGCTGCGCAGCGGGCGCCACTCGAGCAGATCCGGCCGCGCGATCGTGATGCCAGGTGCGATCGCGGCTCGCCCCTGCGGCCACGCCGCGGCGGGGGCGGCGCGGCCCACCGGCGAGAGCCCGGTCGCGGTGGCGACGCGGCCGAGGGTCGCGCGGGGCGTCCGCGTCGAGCGCGCCGGAGGCTCGAGCCCGTCGGGCACCGACGTCGGTCCCGTCGGAGGCGAGGAGGTCACGTGGGCGGCGAAGCGCATGGCTTTGGAGATGATCTCCGCCTCGGTCGAGGCGTCGGGCGGATTCGCCGTCCACGTCTCCATCACCATGCGCAGCTGCCGCCCGATGCCGAGGAGGCTGCGGACCGCGGGCGTGGCCTCGACCTGCGAGAGGCGCTCGATGGCATCGTCGAGCGCCCTGCCCACGCTCATCTTGCTGGTACCCGGGTCTCCGCGCCTCATCTTCCCCCCATGCTGCGCCCGGCGTGCCCTGGTCCGCGCGGCTCTCCTGTCGAGCCCGGCGGCCGAAGAGGTGGGTCCGCGATCGAGGGCATCGTCACCCAAGATACCGATGCGAGCGCGAGCCTATCAAGCCACTGCGTCGTGGTCACCCGAGTGACCAAGGCGCCGCGCGTCACGCGAGCGCCGGCCGCATCGCGCCGTGTGACGGGGATCACGCCGCAGGCGGCCGCCCCATCCGCAGCGCGCGGTGCGAGGCGCAGCGGCACAGCTTGTCGCCCGGGCTCGGGCACGCCGCGACCAGGGTGAGGACACGATCGCCGTCCTCTTTCGAGAGCGGCGGGTCCAGGACGTCGACCTCGGCTTCGCCGAGAAAACGGTTCGTCAGCAGCGTGATGGTGCAGCGGCCGCACCCCTCGCACGGCCAGTAGGAGAAGACGTACTCGTCGCCCGCGACCGCGACGGCGATCGCCGCCCTCGCGCGCGGAGCATCGAGCAGCCTGGAGCAGCCGCGGCAGATCACGAGCGCCGTCCCACGCAGGCGGCCCTGCCCGATCAGAGCAGCTGCTCCGACCAGAGCCGCGCGAGGCCCATGATCGTGTGCTGCGGGTTGACGCCGAGGTTCGTGGGGATCGCCGACGCGTCGACGACGAGCAGGCCCTCGTGGCCGTGGACCCGTCCGCGTCCATCGCAGACCGACCGCGCCGGATCCGCCCCGATCACGGCGCCGCCGAAGAGATGCGAGAGCACCGCGATGTAGCGGCGGGGATCGAGCGGGCCCTCGTCGAGCAGGTGCACGTCGTCGGGGCCGAGCTTGTACGGGAGCCCGTGGACGCCGGGGATGACGGCGCGCGCGCCGGCGGCGAAGTGGGTGCGGGCGACGAGCGCCATGCCCTTGCGGAAGCGTTCCATGTCGGCGCGGTCCAGCGTGTAGCGCACCACGGGCTCGCCGGTCAGGCTCGCGCCGACGCTGCCGATCGTCTCGGCGCGGACGGCGTGGACCCACATCGCGAGGTGGCGGAACTCGCGCAGGCGCTCCATCAGGAGGACGCCCGCGCCGGGGAGGCGGCCGGCGACCATCTCGGGAGGGATCGAGAGCGTCTCCAGCTTGAGCCCGGGATCGACGCGGAAGGCGGTCGACGCCCAGCCCTGCGTCGCGCCGACGTTCATGTCGACCGGATCGTCGTAGCAGCCGAAGACGCCCGTCCCGGGGTGGGCGCGGAAGAACTTCCCGAGGGCGGGGCTCTTGACGCCGGAGCGGGCGAGGAGGTTCGGCGTGCGCGTCACCGAAGCGCCGAGGAGCACCGCCTTCTTCGCGCGCACCACGAACGGCGCGCCGCGGCGCCGCGTCGCGGGGTGGCGGAAGCGCCCGCGCACGCCGGCGGCGCGCCGCCCCTCGAAGAGGATGCGATCGACCGGGGCGCTCGAGACCACATCGCCGCCGCGCGCCAGGACCTCGGGGACGAAGTTGAGGTTGGTGCTCTGCTTCCGGAGCGACTTGCAGCCCTGCAGGCATTGCCCCGAGCCGACGCAGCCCTTCGCGTACCGGGTCATCACGTGCGAGTCGTAGCCCATCGCCCGCGCGCCCTTCATCGCGAGCTCGTTGGAGCGGCCGGCGGCGGCGTCGGGGACGAGCTCGACGCAGAGCTCGCGCTCGAGGTCCTCCTGGTGACGCCAGATCTTCTCGGCCATGGCGTCGCCGCCGACGCCGTGCTCGCGCTCCCACTGGGCGAAGATGTCGCCGGGCGTGCGCACGCAGATCGCGCAGTTGATGACCGTCGTGCCGCCGACCGCCGACGCCTGCACGATCGGCCAGAAGGCCCGGCCGCGGGTGAGCGTCGTGCCCCAGTCGTCGAAGAGATCGCGCATCGCGCCGTACGTCGAGCTCGGGTAGTCGGGCGGGTCCCGCCACGGCCCGGCCTCGACGAGCGCGACGCGCGCTCCGCCGCGCGCCAGCGTCGCGGCCGCGGTGGCGCCGCCGGCGCCGCTGCCGACGACGACGTAGTCGGCCTCGAGCTCGACCGCGCGCGGGCCGGCCTGGAAGGCGACGTGGCTCACTCGGCCCTCCAGGTGCCGGGATCGGCCGGGTAGGGGGGCAGCGCCCAGATCTTCCGCACCGCCGGGTGCGAGCCCCAGCAGAGCCCGGCGACCATCTTGAGGAGGAAGACCGACTGGCGCAGGAGGTAGACGCGGTGGCCCATCACCCTCTCCGCGTGGCGGTCGAGCACGCGTCGCGGGAGGAGCAGCGAGGGCAACGGCCAGCCGACCGTGAAGAGCGGGGTGATCGTGAAGACGACGGCGCCGAGCACGAGGCCCGCCCAGAGCAGCGCGCTCGCCTCGCGCCGGTACCGGCGGAGGAACCCGTCGAGATCGGCGTCGGCGACGCCGGGCAGGTGCTCGGTCCGCGGGTAGACCGCGCACATCGCGGCGCGGATCAGGAACGTCACGTCGAGCCTCGAAGGGCGATCACGGGCGCGCATGCTACGCGGTCCGGGCGGCGCGGTGGCGGCCGATCCGCGAGCGCGGCGGAGGGCCGGCCACCGGGCTCGCAGATTGCGAACCGTCAACCGCTCGGGCAACGGCCTCGAGGCGTGAGCATCGCCGGTCGCCTCGTGGTATTTGTCGGCGATGATGCTTCGTACGACTTACCTTGTTGGCTGTCTCCTCTTCGCGGCGGCGTGCGGCGGCTCGGTGTCGGCGCAGTCGGGCCAGGGAGGCGGCGGCGGCAGCTCGACCGGCACCGGCACCTCGAGCACGAGCGGGACGACGTCGGGCACCACCAGCGGCACCGGCGGCACCGACTTCGGCGCCTGCGATCCGATGACCGAGTGCATCCTCGCCTTCCCGGGCTGCTGCGGCGGGAGCTGCGGCGCCCCCACGCTCGCCGAGACGACGCCGATCGCCGCGAGCGCGGCGCAGGCCTACTTCGACGCCACCTGCCCCGATCCGGAGGGCACGCCGTGCCCGGGCTGCGCCTCGTTCCCGAACGGCAACCTCTACGCGTACTGCGACGCGGGACACTGCCAGGAGGGCGACGTCTCGAAGAGCGATCTCGCTGCCTGCAGCCAGGCGTCCGACTGCACCCTGCGCTTCGGATCCGGCTGCTGCGAGATGTGCGGCGGCACGTACGAGCCCGGCTACGGCGGAGACCTGATCGCGATCAACGCGTCGAAGATCCCCGAGCTCATGGCCCTGGTGTGCGTCGGCGACGTCGGTTGCCCGAACTGCCTGCCCCCATACCCGCCGGGCGCCTACGCCGACTGTGTCGCCGGCCTCTGCGTCGTGGCGCAGGCGCAGCCGTAATCCGCGCCAGACGAACGCTATACGCCGAACGGGTAGGTCTCGGGCAGCTCGCCTCGCTCCCACGAGGCGGTGCGCTCGAGCGGCTCGACGGCGCGGGTCTCGTCGTAGTGGAGCACGGCGTCGAACTGCTCGGGCAGCGAGGCGTAGAAGTAGTGGCTGAGCCGCTCCCGGTGCGGCAGATAGACGACCCCGACGGCGCGCTCGAGCATCGGATCGAGCAGGCCGGTGGCCGCGCCGCTGCGCCGCCGCAGGTCGAGCAGGAACGCCTCGAGCCCGGCCTCGTGGAAGACGAGCTCGTAGCTCGACTCGAGCGCGGGCAGGAGGCGCTTGCGCTCGGCCGGGCCGTCCCAGCTCGAGGCCGCGGTGACGCTGCCGCGGTGCGTGGTGAGGCCCACGAGCACGGCGTCGCCGGCGTGCCGCTCGCGGACGAGCTGCCCCAGGTTCAGCTCGCCCGCGGCCGCCATCTCGGTCGCTCCGGCGTCGCCGAGGTGCGAGTTGTGCGCCCAGACGACGATCTTCGCAGACGCCTCGCGCCCCTCGAGGTGGGCGACGAGCGCGTCGAGCGTCTCGGCCATGTGGCGGTCGCGTACGTTCCACGACGCCGCCTGGCCGGCGAACACGGTGCGGTAGTAGGCCTCGGCGTTCTTCACGAGCCGGGCGCACTGCGCGGCGAAGAACCGCTCGTCCGAGGTGGCGTCGGCGCCGGGCGGCGCGGCGCAGCGCTCGATGTCGTGGAGCTGGGCGACGGCGAGCTCCTCGCACGGCTCGGCGAGACCGGCGCTCGTGGCGAAGCCGTAGGCCTCGAAGTCCTCGCCGAACCGCTCGAAGCACGCGTAGCGCTCGCGGGCGCGCTTGGCGGCGTCGGGGTCCTTGCCGTCGAGGTAGTCGAGCACGGCCCTGAGCGACGAGTGCATCGCGTAGAGGTCGAGCCCATAGAAGCCGACCTCGGCGCGGCCGGGCGCGCGGTCCTCGTTGTGCTGTCTGAGCCAGCCGACGAAGTCGAGCACGTCGGCGTTGCGCCACATCCAGGTCGGGAACCGCGCGAAGCTCGCGAGCGCGCGCTCGGCGTCCGCGTCGTCGCCGAGACCGCGGACGTAGCGGTTCACCCGGTAGGCGTCGGGCCAATCGGCCTCGACCGCGACGGCGGTGAACCCCTTTTCGCGGATGAGGCGCTTCGTGATCTGGGCGCGCACGCGGTAGAACTCGTGCGTTCCGTGCGTCGCTTCGCCGAGGAGGACGAACCTCGCGTCGCCGATCATCGCGAGCAGCGGATCGAAGTCGGCGGGGCCGCCCTCGAGCGGGTGCGCGGCGCGGCGCACCGCCGCCGCGAGCCGCGAGGTCTCGGCGTCCTCGACGCGGACGCGGGCGCAGGGCCGGGCGCCGAGCCGGCGCTCCCGCCGGAGCTCGCGCCACCGCACCGCATCGTCGCGTCGCAGCCGGGCTTGTGCCACCACGCCTCCGCGCAGTCCGTGGCGCCGCTGCGCCCAAGGGCAAGGGGGCTGCGGCGGTCAGCGATCGGCGAGCGCGTCCACGACGACCTCGCACACCTCGTCGCCGCGCAGGGTCGACCTCGTCTCCTCGACGTGGAAGCGCGTGCCCTCCTTGAAGAGGGCGTCGTAGGTCTCGCGCTGGATCGGCCGCTCCGAGCCGAAATCGACGCGGTGGCAGAGCTGCATCAGCCCGAGCGCCGCGCCCTGCAGGAACGCGAGCCGGCTGCGGACGGTCGTGCCATGGCGGACGGCGTAGTAGACGCTCTCCTGCGTCATCGGCGCTGCCAGCACGAGCGAGCGGCCGGGGACGAAGCTCGAGACCTCGAGGTGCCCCCAGCCGAGCGCGCGCGCGATGCCGACGAGCTGCTGCATCCGGAGCTCCACGTCGCGGGCGGGGAGGCCGAAGTCGGCGATCCACTTCGACGAGGCGAGCACGCCGCCGAGGAGGTGGAACGTCCCGATCTGCGCCGCCTCGCGCACCAGCGCGGCGAAGACCGGGAAGAGCTCCGGCGTCCGCTTCTCGACGAGGTGCATGGTGTCGTAGGTGATCTGGCCGGTGTAGCTCGCGGGCACGAGCGCGAGGTTCACGCCGAACACCCGGACGCGGCCGTGGTCGTCGGCCGAGAGCGCGCCCAGGATCTTGCTCACGCCGCTCGCGGTGCGTCCCGCCTCGGTGGTGTCGTCGGCGTCGCCGGCGGGCACGGCCATGGTCTCGACGGCGGTGCGCGTCACCACCGTCCCGAAGCGCGCCCGCTCCGGGCGCCGGCTGAGCGAGAAGACGCACGCGGGATCGCGGCGCGCGACGCAGGCGGTCTCCTCGGCGTCGAAGAGGCCCCAGTCGGACGGGTAGGCCAGGCTCGCGGCGGCCGAGGCGAAGCCGGCCGCGAAGGCGTCCATCGATTTGCGGTTGCGGATGAGCCCGCCGTACTTCTCCGAGAAGCTCGTGCCCAGGAACAGGCTCTGGCCGCGCACCTGCCCGCCCTCGGCGCCGAGCTCGAACGCGAGCTTGCCGTGGCCGAGCGCCGCGAAGAGCTCGGCGGCGAGATCGAGCTTCTCCTCGGCGCCGCGGATGCCGAGCTCGCCGCAGAGCGACGAGAGCACCGCGTGGCTCGCCTCGAACGCCGCCTGCTTCTTCACCGCCCAGCCCTCGCCGCCGAGCGCGTCGACCACGGTCTGGTCGAGGAAGAGCGCGTGGTGGTGGCTCTGGTGGACGACGAGCTGATCGCTGAGCGTGACCAGCCCCTGCACGGGCATCACGCGCGAGAGGCCGCCGAAGGCCGTCACGGCAGGCTCCGCAGCTCGGCCCGATCGACGCCGAGGATCTCCTCGACGGCCGTCTCGAGCAGGATCATCGCGTCGGCCCCGAGCGCCTCGGGGTGGTCGAGCGCCACGGGCGTGAGGCCGGCGCGGAGCGCGACGCGCAGCCGGGCGACGTGGGGCTCGGGCGCGCGCGCCTCGAGGAAGGCGAGGAGCTTCCTGGCGTGGCCGTCCTCGGTGAGCGAGACCCGCCCGGGCGGCGGCCTCGAGGGGCTCCACCGGATGGTGCTGTTGTTCGTCGCGCCCGGGGGCGGGGGCGGCACCGATCCACCGGTGCGGCCGAAGGCCGGGAAAGAGAGCGTGCGCGTGCCCCGCTCCTCCGGGTTCCTCATCACCGAGCCGGCGGCGTCCTCGGTCAGCGGCGGAGGCGCGGTGATCGGCCGCGGCGCCGCGTCGGCGCGGAGCGGCGCGAGCGCCTCCAGATCGACGTCCATCTCCGGCAGCTCGGGGCCGACGGCCGCGGCGATCCGCGTCGCCATCAGCCGCGCCATGCCGAGCGGCATCCGCGCGTCGAAGAGCGTGCACACCAGCGCGCCCTTCACCCGCAGCGCGAGGACCACGCGCCCTGCTCCCTCGAGCGTGACCCAGGGATCGGCGGCGGGCACGTCGCCCCTGTCGAGCAGGCGCATGGCGAGGTGGCAGCCGCGGTACGCGTCGCGCACCGCGTGGGCGACGTCGGCGCCGGAGAACCCGGCGTCGGCGCGGATCCAGGCGGCGTGCACCCGCCCGTCGGCGAGGTGGACCACCAGGATGCCGTCGAGGTGATCGATGCCGAAGGCGAGCGCGTCGAGCGCGACGGGTCCGGCGGCGTCCATCGTGGGCGCTTCCTCGAGGCGGGGATCGCCGCCGGTCACGCGCGCCCCCGCAGCGTCTCGCCGAGCGCGTGGCGGCAGGCGAGGCGGATGGCGTGGGCCTGGCGCGGCGTGAGCGGCGTCGGGCGCGTGAGGCCGACGACGTAGACCGTCGCGCCGGCGGAGAAGCCGATGAGCTGGAAGAACGGCCCCTCGCCCACGTGCAGCTCGAAGAGCGGCGACGGGTTGCCCGGCAGCGCCTCGGCGAGCGATCCGATCGAGCTCGCGACCAGGCCCGATCCGGCGAGGCGGCTCTCCGCCTCGTGGATCGCGCCCGCGAGCGGGAGCCCGGCGGCGTCGGCGAGGAAGACCTCGGTCGCGCCGGTGGCCTCGGCGATCCAGGCGACGATCTTCTCGCAGCGAACGATGGGGCTCACCACCGCCGAGAGGTCCGGCAGCTTCGGCGGCGCGTGCTGCGTGGGCGCAGGCTCGGAGTCGCGCGCGCCCTCGCCCACGTCGGCGACCGGCCGCGGAGGCGGCGGGGGGCGCCCCACGACCTGCGTCGGAGGCGGGCTCGAGTCCCCCGGCTCGGGCTGGCGCGCCCGCGCCCCCCCCCCCCCCCCCCCCACCAGGCCCCCCCCCCCCCCCCCCCGAACAGAC
>CAYJPW010000030.1:648-8331 GCA_964372055.1 uncultured Polyangiaceae bacterium | reverse complement strand
GCGCCCGGGGGGGGGGGGGGGGGGGGGCGCCCCCCGCCCTGCGTCGGCGGCGGGCTCGCGTCCCCCGGCTGGGGGGGGCGCGCCGGCGCGGGCGCGCCGAACGAGACGAGCTTCACGCCCGCGTAGTGGCGGCCCTCCTGCGCCTCGGGCTCGCGCGACTGCGGCCCGCGCCTTGGCTCGAGCGAGGTCGCGGTCGCGATGGCGCCGTCCAGCTCAAACGAGGAGCGGGATCGGGACATCGTCGTCCTCCGTCGCGGGGGCGCCCTCCGGCGTGAGCCGGTCGAGCACCTCGTTGGCGAGCTGATCGAAGACGCGCGCCAGCGGCGGCGGGCGCTTCTGCATGAGCGCGATGGGGGAGCCGCGGAGCGACGCCTCGAGGAAGGTGTCGTCGCGCGGGATGACGGTGTCGAGGATGATCCCGCCGGGGAAGCGCGTCCACAGCGTCTCGGCCACCTCGAGCGAGGCGGCGTTCTGCCGGTCGAACATGGAGAGGACCACCCCGAGCATGTTCAGGCGCGGGTTCTTCTCGATCTTGATGCGGTCGATGAGCGCGAGCAGCTGGCCCACCGAGCGGAGCGCCAGCGGCTCGGCCTGGAGAGGGGAGATGACGTGCGTCGCGGTCTCGAGCGCGCGGGTGATCACCTTGCCGAGCCCCGCGGGGCAGTCGATGACGACGAGATCGAACTCCGCCCCGAGGCTCGAGAGCAGGTTGGGGATGACCGGCCCGCGGGTGAGCGCCTCCTCGAACCCGGACACCGTCGTCGGATCGACGCGGCCGACCGAGAGCACGTGGAGCTGGGGATCACGGGTGCGGATGAGCACCTGCTCGACCGTCTCGGCTCCGGTGAGCACCTCGGCGATGCCCGGGCGGGCGCGATCGGCGAGCCCGAGCGAGAGGCCGAGGCTCCCTTGCGCGTCGAGCTCCATGATGAGCGTCCGGTTGCCCGCGCGCGCCAGGGCGAGCCCCAGGTTGAGCGAGATGGTGGTCTTTCCGACGCCCCCTTTTTGGCTGGCGACCGCGAGGATGTGCATGGCGCTCCGCGCTCAGAGGAGGGAGACCCGCTTCATCAGCGAGCCGCACAGGTCGGATTGCGGGTTCTTGTCGCGCTCGATGGTGAGCCCCGCCCGGAAGATGGCGCTGGCGCTCTCCTCGTTCCCGAGCAGGACGTGGCACATCCCCAGCATCTCGTGATCGGCCGGGTCGCCGTGCTCGGAGACGAGCTCGGTCAGCGGCTCGAGCGCGCTCCGGTGCGCGTCGAGCATCGCCGGCGTCGCGCGCGACGGCGCGCCCTTGGCGTGGACCATGAGGCGCAAGGCCTGCCGCTGGTCCTCCGGCCGGAAGCTCCGGAACTCCGGGCTCGAGAACAGCTCTTTGTAGCCCTGGTACGACCCGTCGACGTCGCCGGCCTTGGCCAGCGCGATGATGCCTTTGATCGACTGGACGAGCGCGTCGTTCGCCATGCCGGCGAGGATACACGACCGGCCGCCCCGGCGGGGCGGCGCGCTCCTGCCCGCCTCGCGGACCGTGCGGGGCAGCGGTCGGGGGCTGTTGGCTACGCGGCGCCCGGCTGCGGCCGGGGCATCGCCGCGCCGGCGCGCGCGATCGCGGCCCGGAGCGCGAGCGCGCGCTCGACGCGTCCCTCCGCCGCCTCTCGCCCGAGCTCGGCGAGCCACCGACCCTCGTGGGCGCGCCACGCCAGCTCGTCGAGGCCGTGGCGCTCCAGCACCTCGGCGAGGCTCGCGCGCCGCGCCCAGAGCTCGACCCGGATCGACGCGTACCGCTCGAGCGGCAAGAGCTCCGAGGCCTTCGGTGCCTGGTCGGGCGCGTCCTCGGCGCCGCGCGCGATCGCGGCGGCGGCCGGTGAGGACGGCGCTCCAGCGTCGGACATGGGCGCCGCCGGTGCCCACGTGCCGGCGAGCCCACCGAGGCTCGCCGGGGCGCCGGAGGGCGCGGGTGCGGCGGTCGCCGGCGCGTCGTGCGCGGCGCGTCCGTCGAACGGGAGCGGCGCGCGCTGGAGGCGCGAGAGATCGATGACGCCGGTCGCCTCCTCCGCGGCCGGGGGCGCGGCCTCCCTTCCGAACGGGAGCGCGGCGCGGCGGATCGCGGCGATCGAGATCTGGCCGGTGTGCTCGCCGTCGTCGCTCGATCTCGGCGGGGTGGGCGGCGCCGCGCCCGGGCTCCGGAACGGGAGCGTCGGCAGGGGCGCGCGGGCCGAGGAGGTGACGGTCGAGGTGAGGTTGACCGTCGGCGCGGGCGGCCGGCGCGGCGCGGGCCTCGGCGTCGGCGGCTCGGGATCCTCGAACGGGAGCGCGGGGTCGGCGACGTGCCCCGGCGAGACCGCCAGCGTCTCGGTGAGCGCGTCGCGGGGGCGCTCGGGCCGCGCGTCGCGGGCGGGCTCCCCTCGCGCCGGCTCGGCGGGAGCGCTCTCGCTCGCGATGGGCAGCTTCACCGTCGGCAGCGGCGCCCGCGGCCTCGGCGCCGGCTCGATCGGCGACGTGGGCTGGCCGCGCCAGGGCTCGACATCCGAGGCCGACATGCGCACGGTCCCGGTCAAGCGATCGGGGGCGCTCCGGCCGGCGTCGGCCCTCCCGGGTACCTCGCGCGACTCGAGGATCTTCGCGAGCCCCTCGCGCGAGATCCGGACCGTGCCCGAGAGCGGATCGCGCCGGCGCCGGGCGCCCGCGTCGTCCTCGCCGGTCTGCGGCTCGACCGCTGGCGGCGCGGGGGCCGAAGTGCCCAGCGGCCGCGCGCCGAGCGCCGAGCGCCCGAGCTGGAGCGCGCCGCCGGGCCTCTGCGCCTCGGCGAAGCGCGACGTCGTCGGCTCCTCCGTCGGCTCGTCGGCGAGGTGGCGCTCGCGCGGATCTCGGGTGCCGGTCGGCGCGTCGCTGAAGGAGAGATCGTCGTCTCCGCCTTCGCGCTCGTCGCCGGACGCGGTCGGCTCGTCGAGCAACGCCTCGTCGCCCGGCCCGCCGGCGGCGTCACGCGTCGCCGGCGGCGTGGGCTCGTCGTCGATGGGCGTTGGCTCGTCGGGAGCACGCTTGGGCTCGAGCGACCGCGAACGCGGATCGCGCATGGGCTCGAGCCGCACGCCGAGCGCCGAGCGCCCGAGCTCCATCAAGAGCCCGCGCGGCGCCGGCGGGGCGCGCCCCGCGCTCTCGGCGTCGGCGGCCTGCACGCGCGGCGCCTGCTCCACCGCGCCGCGCAAGGTCCGCCACGGCGCCGGCTCGCGCGCGTCGCGCCGGGTGACGAGCACGAGCAGCGGCGCGCTCCCGCGGCGCTCGGGCGGCACGAGGACGCCGCGCCAGACGAGGACGCAATTGGCGCGGTCGGTGTCGATCCAGAGGGTGTCGCATCGGAGCGCGACCTCCCGCGGCGTCTCGGTGGCCGGACCGTCGGGCGCGTAGAGGATGCGCGGCCGCAGCGGCGGCAGGGTCACCTGACGGCGCGGCGCGTCGGCGAGCAAGCCCTCGAGCACGATCCGCGTGCCCGAGCGGAGCAGGCCGAGCCGTTGCTCGGCGGGCGCGACGTTGAACCGCGAGAAATCGAACCGCTCGGCCGTCCAGGCCGGGGGCGCGACGTCATCGCCGGCGGGGACATCCGCTCGCACCGGCCCCACCCGCACGGGCGCAGCCGTGAGCGACGCCGACGCGCGCAGGTAGCGCGGCAGCAGCGGCACGCGCGCCGAGGGCGGCGACGCGAGCGCGAGCAGCGCCCGCTCCATCGCGTCCACCGCGAAGCGGATCGGCAACACCGTCGCGGGCGCCGGCCGCCGCGCATGGCCGGCGAGCAGCACGTCGACGCGCGCCTTGAGCGGGACGAAGTCCGAGCCGTAGGCGAGGTCGCTCTCGCTGCCGCCCGGCGCGGGACGATCGAGCGACAGCGGCTCCTGCTCCTCGGCGAGCTCGGCCTCGCCGTCGGCGTCGAGCCGCAGCGTCGCCTTCACCACCACGGTGAGGCTCCCGTCCGCGGTGCGCCAGGGCACGACGCCCACCGCGAGCGCCTCGCCGATGCGGACGACATCCATCGGCCGGGAGCATACCCAAAGGCGCGGCCGCGACGCAGCGCGTACGCCCGGCGCGGAGCCGCGCGCCCCCAGGGGTGAGCCCACTCACCCGAGCAGCACGTTCTCCCGGCGATCTCGCCGCGTTCCCCGCTCCCTCCAAGGTGACCGAGCTTGCCGTGTCCGCCGCCGGATCCCACCCTTTGTCATGTTGTCGCGGGCTCGGAGATGTCCTTCCTGGTCGGCGGCCGCGCTCGCGTTCGCGCTCTCGACGCTGCTCGGCGGGTGCGGGCGCGGCGGCGCCCCGTCGAGCGACGAGCCTCTCCCCGCGCCCGCGACGCCGGAGCCGATCGCGCGCGAGCCCGCGCCCGAGCGCCCCGCCTGCGCCTCGCCCGTCCGCGAGTACGCGGACGGTCACTGGAAGCGCGCGCTCTGCCCGGCCGAGATCGCCGCCGCGGGGCTCACGGTCCTCGACCTCTCGGACGACTGGGCGCCGTCGATCTTCGACGAGGCGCCGGAGCTCGGCGATCGCGGCGCGCAGCCCTACAAGGAGACGCTGGTCGCGCTCGCCAACGAGCGCCTCGGCGACGGTCCCGAGTTCGATCGCGCCAAGGACGACCGCTACTTCGAGCTCTACGGCATCTTCCCGTCGATCGCGGTCGTGCGCGGGCGGCTCGTCGACGACGACCGCCATCGCTGCCACGCCGCCGTCGACGACACTGCGCTCGAGCGGCTCACGCGCGAGGTCGATCCCTGGCGCGACCTCGCCAAGCAGCGCAGCGATCGCGCCTTCGCGCGGACGCTCTCCCGGAAGCTCGAGGCCGAGGTGCGGCGCCGCGGGCTGGCGTCGATCGACGCGCTCGAGGGCGACGCAATCTTCGGGACCACGCTGGAGCAGCATCGTCGCGTCGGGACCACGGTGGAGGCCATCGCCGCGGCCCAGGCCCACCTCCGCTGCGACGGCCTGCTCTCGAAGCGCGCCGAGGACCGGGTCATCGACGCCGCGACGGGCCGCGCGCTGCGCGCGTTCCAGCGCAAGCACATGATCGTCGCCTGGCAGCTCGACGACGACACGCGCAGAGCGCTCGCCGAGGACAGCCGCGAGCTCGACTTCCGCGCGCTCCTGCGGGTGCTCCGCGAGCGCGTCGCCGACGCGGCCGGCCTCATCGAGGACGGCACCGCGGTGGGCCGGCCCGGCGAGGTCGTCGGTCGGGTCCTCGACGCGTCGGCGTTCCGCGGGCCCGCGTCGCGCGACGCCGTCGGGGCGGAGCCCGCGAAGTCCGCCGAGCCGGCCGCGCCGATCGACGGCGGCGCTCCCGATCGCCTGGCCGAGGCCACCGACGCGGCGGCGCGGGCGCTCGGCTGGACCAGCCCCGAAGCGGCGCGCGCCTTCCTCGACGTCGCCGGCCCCGAGGGCACACGCGCGCTGCGCGTCGCGGTGAAGCTGCCCGCCCCGCCGCGCTACCACGGCGAGGCGATGGACCTCCACGCCGTCATCGATCGGGGCGACGTCTGGTACGACTTCCCCTACGGCAAGCACGGCGAGCCGCGCGCGCAGCCGGTGGAGCACCGGCCGAGCCTCGTGCTCTACGCGAAGGACGGCGATCGCGACGTGGCCCTGCTGCGGTGGCCGACGACGATCGGCGGCTGGAAGCCCGAGCGCCTCGGCAAGAAGAAGCTCGGCATGGTCTACAAGGAGTCGCCCGCCGGCGAGCGCGTCTGGCGCGACATCATCGCCTCGCCCGCCTGGATCCCGCCCGACACCGCGCCGCGGCGCGATCTCGTGCGCCAGCGCCCCGACGGCAGCTGGGCGGTGAAGCAGGACGCCTTCGGCCCGGGTTACGCGTCCGCCTACGGGCTCGCGATGCTCGTCCACCACCGCGTCGCCCAGATCAAGAACGTCGCCGATCCGCTCCGCGACCAGGGGATCCGGACGCACGGCTCGGTCAGCTACGACTCGATCCATACCGGCACGAGCCACGGCTGCCACCGCCTGCACAACCACATGGCGCTGCGCCTGGCGGACTTCCTGCTCCGCCACCGCGCCCACGTGCGCCACGGGGCGATGCCGCTCGACTACGGCCGCACCTTCCCCTGGGAGGGCAAGTCGATGCGCCTCCACTTCGAGTCGCGCGGCTTCCGCTTCGAGCTCACCCCGCCGGTGCCGGTCGAGGTGCTGCCCGGCCGGCTCATGGGCCGGACCACGCCGATCCTCGAGCCGATGCCGCTGCCGGACGAGCTCGCCGACCGCTTCAGCCAGGAGCTGTTCGAGGATTGATTCGCGGGGCCCGGCTTCGCAGCTCGCTATTGGACCCGCGTCACTGGCAGACGTTCGCCACGCAGGTGAGCGGCGCCATGCAGCCGGGGCAGTTGACGGCGGTTCCGCAGTTGTTGATGACCGAGCCGCACTTGCCGGCGCAGGTGATGGCCATGTCGACGGGCGTGCAGCCGCACTGGTTCGCCGTGCCGCCGCCGCCGCAGGTCTCGGGCGGCGTGCAGTCGCCGTTGTCCAGGCAGTCGACGCAGTTGCCCATCCCGTCGCAGACGCCGCCGAAGCAGTTGGTCCCGGCCGCGGTCGGCGGGTAGGGCACGCCGTTCTGGCAAGTGTTCTGGGTGCAGGAGTTGTTGTCGTTCGGCGGCGTGTCGCTGTTGTTGATCGTGTCCTTGATGTTGCCGGCGCCGTCGCACCGGAGCGTGTGGCAGTTGCCCTGCACGTTGGGCGGCGCGGGGAGGATGGTGTTGTCGGCGGTGAAGTCGAAGCCGCAGACGCCCGCGGTGCACGTCTTCTGCTTGCAGAAGTCGTCGACGCCGGGGCAGTCGTTCGCGGTCACGCACCCGACGCAGGCGCCCTGGCCGTCGCAGGTGCCGGCGGCGCACGCGGTGCCCTGCGGGGCCGGCGGGTGGCTCGCGTTGCCGCCCTGGCAGACCTCGATCGTGCACTCGTTGCCGTCGTCGGCCGGGGTCTCGCCGTTGTCGGGCGAGGTCATCTCGGAGCCGTTCACGCACACCGGGTCGACGCAGTCGTCCGGCGCGTCGTTCGCGCCCGGGGCCGGCCCGTTGGGCACGTCGGCGTGGTTGCACGTGCCCGCGTCGCAGGTGTCGTCGGTGCACGCGTTCTGGTCGTCGCAGTCGGCGGCCGTCATGCACCCGCCGCCGCTCGTGGTGCTCGTGCTGGTGGAGGTGCTGGTGGTCGACGTGCTCGTGCTGGTCGAGCTCGTGGTGCTACCGCCTCCGCCGCCGTTTCCGGTCGTCGACGTGGTCGAGGTGGTCGACGTGCTCGTCGCGCCCCCCGTCCCGAAGAGCCCGGACTCGAACTGGTCGAAGTCCTGGGTGCAACCGAAGACCAGGGCGCCGGTGACGAGCACCGTGGCGAGCGACAAGCTACGCATCATTGTCTCCAAGCGGGCGAGGGAAGGCGACCGTCCCGAGCTTACCACGGGTCCCCCGCAGCCGAGCGGAACGCTGCCGTGGGCACCGGGCTTGTCAGAAGCCGTTGACAAGGACGTCCGGTTGGAGGACTAGAAGCCCGCAGTCGGTGAGGTAGCCAAGTGGTTAGGCAACGGTTTGCAAAACCGTCATACGCGGGTTCGAATCCCGTCCTCACCTCCGCGGGGGGGGGGGGGGGGGCCGCGGGGGGGGGGGGGGCCGCCCGGCGGGGGGGGGGGGGCGCCCGGGGGGGGGG
>CAYJPW010000030.1:0-638 GCA_964372055.1 uncultured Polyangiaceae bacterium | reverse complement strand
ACGTTAATCCGGGGTTTCTAACCCCGCCCCCACCCCCGGGGCGCCCGGGCGGCGCGCCGCGTAGGCTGTCGGCCCTACGCGCGTCGCCGGGGGCGACGCGCTTTGCGGGGCGAATCCTCGAGGCCTTGCGTGCGCCGGCGCTGGGGTAGGGTGCGTCGCGCCTGCGAGCGGGAAGGGCGTCGAGGAAGCTGGGCGCGTCGGTGGGCGGGCTGGCGGACGGCCATGGGAGCGCGCGCGCTGCGCCGCGTGCCTGCGAGCGGGAAGGGCGTCGCGTGTCCGGGCATGTCCAGGGGGCCCACCCCGGCGACACGAGCGGCTAGCCACCGACGAAATGAACAGCCGAAGAAAGCGGGCGCCACACCGACACTCGCGAGTGCCCCGCCGACACCATCGCGCACCCCGCCGACACGAGCGCGTGCTTGACCGACACGAGCGCCGGCCTGGCCGTGTCGTCTCGTCCCCCATCGCGAGGAGGGACCGCCGCGCCCCCACCCTCCCACGCGACCCCGCGCCAACGACGCCCAACGCAAGCCCGGGTGGAGGTGCCCTCGCCGAAGGCCCGCGCGCCGGGGGAGGGGCCCGAGTCTGAGCTCGCGTCGCGCGGCAAAGCCGCGCGCCGCGCGAGCGAATTCGGGAGG
>CAYJPW010000029.1:74397-79805 GCA_964372055.1 uncultured Polyangiaceae bacterium | reverse complement strand
GCGCACCCTCGGGCCGACCCGGCTGCGTGCCGCCGGGCGGTCCTCCCGGCGCGGGCTGCTGCATGCCGCGCGGCTGATCGGGAACCGTCGGCTGCTCCGGCCCCTGCGGCTGCCCCGGTTGCTCGGGGCCGCGCGGCTGCCCGGGCTGCACGCCCCGGCCCGGCGCACCCGGCTGCCCACGCTCGGTCGCGCCTGGCGCACCCTGGCTCGGCCGCTCCGTTCCGAGGGCGCGATCCCGTTCCTCGGATCGGCAACCCGCGGCGAGCACCCCGGCCAAGAGCAGCGTCAGCGTCAGCGTCTTCATCCAGAACACCTCCGCCGTCCGCGATGCGACCGACGTGCCGCGCGGGCCGGACGCCCGCGTCGGGCGCGGCGCGCCGCGGAACCGGCGGGGCGTACGCGGGGGCGACGCGTCGTGCCGGCGCGGCCGCACCGGGGTGCGCGCCCAGAGAGCACGCGAGCGCACGCGGTTCTGGCCTGAACGTCGCACGTCCCGAGTGCGCTCTCGCCGCAGCGAGCGCAGGAGGCTGCCATGTCGATGATGGATCAGATGACTTCGCGGGAAGAGGACCGGGCGACGCGCGCGATCGAGCAGCGGACGAGCATGGTCCCCTCCATCGGCTATCTGGGCCTGGCCATCGGCTCCATCGCGGTGTCGCTCGGCCTGATGCTGTCCGGCCGCAAGGCGGTCGCGAACTTCGTCGGCCAGTGGGCGCCGACATTCCTCATCATCGGCCTCTACAACAAGCTGGTGAAGGTCGAGCGCGAGGTCCTCGGCGAGACGCGCCGGACCACGCACTGACGGCGGCCACCTGTCGGGGGGAACGGCCGCGCTGCGTGCAGCGAGGCGTCCGTCTCGTTCAGCGCGTCTGGGGGAGCTGCCAGCGCGAGACGCGCGGCGTCTGATCGGCGAACGGCGGCGGGATCTCGAGCGCGTACAGCCAACCGTCCGGCGCGATGGCCAGTCGCGCCGGATCGGTCGTCGTCTGGAACGCGGTGGCCGCGCCGCCGTCGTCGATCATGAGCACCGAGCCGTCGCGTCGCGCGACGTAGATCGAGCCGTCGAAGAAGTCGCGCACCATCCCGGTGACCGGCTGGTCCGAGGTGAAGAACGGCGAGGACGTCGCCGGCTGCCCGGGCGGCATGCGGAGCAGCCGGATCTCGCCGCCCTCGAGCGCGACGAGCATCGTGAGCGCGTCGAACGCCGTCGACGCGTGGACGCGCGCGCCGAAGGTCGTGACCAGCGTCTCCGCCTGCGTGGCGAGGTCGAGGCGGTAGTAGTCGCCGTTCGCGTCCACGTTGCCGACGTAGAGCACGCGGTCGAGGCCGTAGGCGAGCCCCGCCGGGCCGGTGTCGATGACCCCGGCCCCGAACGGCCCGGCGCCCGAGGTGAAGGTCTGCGACGGGATCACCAGCGGCAGCGCCTGGGTCACCGGATCGAGGCGCGCCACGCCCTGCGGCGTGGAGTCGAGCTGGCAGCCGCAGGCCGCGCAGCAGATGTACGCGAGCGAGACGTCGAGGGCGGGCGCGTCGAGCGGCCACACGCCCTCGTGGGAGCGCGGCACGGCGATCTGCTGCAGGACCGCCACCTCGCCCATGTTGAGGTTGGTGATGCCGGCGATCGACGCGGCGACGCCGGCGGGCGACATCGAGCGAAGGTAGTCGGGGCCCGAGATCAGCGTGGCGCCCCAGGCGCCGCAGGCCGGATCGAAGTCGAGATCGACGAGGCCGCCGGCGAAGGCGGGATCGTTGAGCGTACCGACCTCGCCGGGTGCGCCGACCGGCGCCGGGCTGCATCCGATGACGCGCGTGCACGCGCACGAGGTGCCCCAGCAGGCGTCGCCCTCGCAGGCGACGGTGGCGCAGGGCACGCGCGGCCAGCACTGGCCGGCGCCGTCGCAGAACGATCCCGGCCCGCACACCTTGGCGCCGCCGCACGGCTCCGGCACCGACGTCGTCGCGCAGGGCGCGTCCGGCGCGACGCACTCGCCCGGGCTCGCGTCGGAGACATCGCACACCGCCGGCGCCGCGCACGGCGTCGCGCCGGGCCTGCGGCAGTCGACGACGCAAGCGCCGCCGTCGCAGACCTCGCCCGGGCCGTCGCAGACGACGGCCGCGCACCCGGCCGCGCCGCCCGCGCCCCCGCCGCCGGTGCTCGACGAGCCGGTCGAGCTCCCTCCGCCGTCTCCCGCCGGCGCTCCGTCGTCGTTCACGGCGCACCCGACCGCCATCGCGGCCACGAGCGCGGAGCCAAGGCGTAGGCCTCTCGTCATGGTCCGATGGTACGGCACGACGAGGCGACGGGGCGCGGCCATTCGAGGCGCGCGCCACGCGCACCGCGTCAGCGAGGCTCGACCGAGCAGGGCGTCTTGCCGCGGACGATCAGGTCCCACCACTTGAACGTCATCGCCAGGGCCACGTCGAGCTCGCGCGTCGCGTCCGACGAGGCGAGCGTGGACGGGTCGGGCTGGCAGTAGGCGGCGCTGGGCGCGGCCGCGAGCATGTGGAGGATCCCCTCGGAGAAGCCGGTCCCCGCGTAGACGACGCACACCGGCATCCCGATCGCCGCCATGTCCTGCAGCGTGTAGGGGATCTTCTCGTCGACGGTGCCGGAGGAGTCCTGGTACTTGCACTCGACCGCGAGGGCCACGCCCGTCGCCTTCTCGAGGACGAGGATGTCGATGCGCCGGTTCTTCCCGATGATGGTCTTGCCGAGGAAGAGCTCGCGGTAGACCTCGACGCCGCGGGAGCCGAAGTTCTGGACGATGTAGGCGGCGATCAGGTTCGCGTACTGGTTGCCGGTCATCGCGGCCATCCTAGCGGCGCCCGCCGAGCGCGAGGGCGAGCTCGATCTGCGCATCGCCCCCGCCGGGGCGGAGCGTCAGGTCCGGAGCCTGCGACGCCTCGAAGCCGGGCACACCCGTGGCCGCGAGGCGCTCGCTCGCGATCGCGAGCGCCCGCTCGCTGATGTCGCAGCCCCAGAACGACCGGCCGAGCCGCGCCGCGGCGACGCCGGTGGACGCGGTGCCCATGAAGGGATCGACGACCACCTCGCCCGGGCTCGTGCTCTGCCGGATGAGCACCTCGGCGAGCTCGGAGGGCTTCTCGGTCGGGTAGCCGCCGACGATGCGCGGGGCCTCGAGCACGTCGGGCGTGCCCAGATCGGCGAGGCGGCGCTTGCCCTTCTCGAAGAAGAGGATGAGCTCGTAGCGTGACCGGTAATGGTACCCCATGCCGATCCGGAGCTTGTCCCACACGAGCGGCTTCCAGAACTTGAAGCCTGCCTCCTCGGCGATCGGCTTGGCGACGAACGCCGTCTCGGGATCGGTGAAGAGGTAGAAGTGCGCGTTCTTCGCGAGCACGCGGTGGACCTCGACGAAGAGCTCCTCGAAGCGCGTGTTCGGGAAGATGGCGAACCAGTCGTTGCTCGAAGCCTTGCTGTGCTTGAGGCGCGTCGTCGTCCCGACGGCGCGGTGCTTCTCGAGCGACTCGTACGGCGGATCGGTCACCACGGTGCTCGCGCAGCCGTCGGGCAGGCGGCGGAGCCACGCGACCGCGTCGTCGTGGACCAGCCAGCACCCCGGCGCTTCTCGAGATCGCACCGTCCTCGTCTATCACGACCCGCCCGCCGCCGATCCGCCCTGCGCGCGCGGTGGGACAAATCCCGTCCTACCGAGCCCGACATCGCCGCGCGTCGGCGCAGCGCGCCTCCGCTCGCTGGGACGCTGCTCCGGATCCCCTGGTAGCATCCGCGATCGTGAGATTCACATCCCCTTCGAAGAGCTTCCGCCATGCCTGCCGCGCCGCCGCGCTCGCCCTCTGCGCCGTCGCCGCCGCCGGCTGGGGCGGCGAGGACGATCACGCCGCGGCGGTCACCGCGGCGGCGAGCGACGCGAGCGAGCCGAGCTTCCGCGACGGCGCGCGCCTCGTGAAGGTCGAGCGGCTCGGGCCGGCCACGATCGGCGCGAACGGCCGCGCGCTCGCGCGGGTGCGCCTCGTCTACCCGGGCGGGCGCGCCGTCGAGGCTGGCGTGGACCGCACCGCGATCGTGCGCCTCGATCCCGGCGCCGAGGCCGAGATCGATCGCGAGGGCGCGCGCCTGGTGAAGCCGCTCATGCCCTCGATCGGGCTCTGGCTCGCCGAGGACACGACCGGCGGCGACGGCGTCGACCTGGCGTCGCGGCTCGCCGGCGCCGCGGGGCGCGGCGTGCGCCACGCCATCCCGAACCTCTATCTCCGCGTCGAGGCGCGGGCCGAGCCGTACACCCCGACCGATCCGCGCTACCCCGGGCAGTGGTACTTCGAGAACCTGGGGATGCCCAACGCGTGGGGCCTGACGCGCGGCGACGCGGGGACGTCGATCGTCGTCGTCGACACCGGCTGCGACCTCGCGCACCCCGATCTCGCCGCCAAGATGGATCCGGGGCTCGACGTCGTCGACGGCGACGATGACCCGAGCTACCAGCCGGGCTACCCGGGCGCCGCGCACGGGACCGCGTGCGCCGGCATCATCGCCGCGGCGACCGACAACGGCGAGGGCATCGCCGGAGGCTGCCCCGAGTGCCGCCTCCGCTGCGTGCGCATGCTCTCGGACGTCGCCATCCCCATCTCGGCCAACGTCGAGGCGTTCCAGTTCGCGCTCGACGTCGACGCGTCCGTCGTCTCGAACAGCTGGGGCTTCGTCGATCCGATGCCGGTGCCCGCCGCGCTCGCCGACGCCATCAACAACGTGGCCGACACCGGACGCGGCGGGAAGGGTGCGCTCGTGCTCTTCGCCGCCGGCAACGACGACCGCGTCATTGGCGACGACGAGCTCGAGGCGGTGCGCGGCGTGCTCTGCATCGGCGCCATCAACAACTTCGACGAGTCCACGCCGTTCACCAACTCGGGCAACGCGCTCGATCTCGTCGCGCCCACCGGCACCCTCACCACCGACATCAGCGGCGCCGAGGGAGAGGATCCCGGCGACTATACGAGCCTCTTCGGCGGGACCTCGTCGGCGTGCCCAGTCGCCGCCGGCATCGCCGGGCTGCTGGCGAGCGCCGCCCCCGACAAGACCTCGGCCGAGCTCTACGACATCCTCATCGAGACCGCGCGCCCGGCGCCCTTCGCCCAGCCCGACGCGAACGGCCACGATCCGGTCTACGGCTACGGCATCATCCAGCCCGAGCAGGCGCTGCGCGCCGCGATGGGCCTGCCCCCGGAGGACCTCCCCGACGGCGGGATCGGCGGCGCCGGCGGTGGCGGCGGGGGCGGCCTGTCCACGCCGGCCTCCGACGCGGCGGCCGACGAGAGCGGCTGCTCGTGCTCGACGCCCGGGACGACCGGCAGCGCGGGCTCCGTCGCGATGTGCCTCGCCGGGATCGTCGCCGCGGTCGCGCGCCGCCGGCGGCGGCGTTGAGCTTCAC
>CAYJPW010000029.1:38096-74297 GCA_964372055.1 uncultured Polyangiaceae bacterium | reverse complement strand
GGTCGAGGCTTCCCAGAATTCACAGGGAGGCGGGGAGTCGGGGAGAATTTCATTCGGTCGATCCCCGCCCACGCCGTTCGGGATGTGCGTCGTCGGGATCGTCGCCGCGGTCGCGCGGAGCCGCCGCCGGCGCTGAGCTTCACGGTCGAGGCTTCCCAGAATTCACAGGGAGGCGGGGAGTCGGGGAGAATTTCATTCCGTCGATCCGCGCCCACGCCATGCGGCGTGAACGCGGATCGACCGAATGAAAGACTCCCTGTCTCCCCGACTCCCTGTGAATCTTCTGAAATCGGCATCCACGTTCATGCGCGGAACGTCACCGTGTTGGCTTCAGAGGTAGATCGCGGATTTCGCCACCCAGCTCGACGGGTGCTCGATGAGCTCGCGGAGCCAGTTGGGGTGCTCGCGCACGGCGCGGAGCGCCTCGGCTTGCGGCAGGGCGCGCCGCGCGAACGCGAGCGCGGTCTGGCGCCGCTCGCTCCAGACCTTCGTCGGCTCCCGCTCGATCTTCGCGTGCGGCACCTTCTGCCCGAGCAAGATGCAGTCGAGCCCGGCGAGGCCGTAGAAGAAGATCCCCGTCTCCTCGAGCAGGCTCGTGCGAATGGCGCGGGGGAGGATCGAGAGCGGCCCCATGGTCCGGTAGATCTCGAGCGCGTTCTCGAGCCCCGAGAGGTCGGCGTCGGCCCGGACGTCCTGCCAGAAGCGCGAGTCTTTGCGCCGGTTGAATTTGTAGTGGGCGGCGAGGAACCACCGCAGCCGGTCCCAGTCGCGCCCGACGGTGGTGTTGACGAACCGCTTCATCACCGCATGATCGCGCCCGAGGGGGAACGCGCGCACGAGCGAGGTGATCGCCCGGGTGATCATCAAGAGCCCGGTCGACTCGAGGGGCTCGACGAACGCGTACGCGTTCCCGACGGCGAACACGTTGCCCACCCACAGCCGATCGTGGCGCCCGGACCGGAAGCGAACCACGCGCTCGTTGGTGAGGTCGGGCCAGAGGCCGCGGGCCTCGGCGAGCGCCTCGTCCTCGGAGCAGTACGACGACGAGAAGACGTACCCCAGGTGATCGCTCTCCATGATGGGGATGCACCAGCACCAGCCGTGCTCCATCGTGCGCGCGGTGGTGTAAGGCTTGAGCTTGCCGCCGTGGGGCGCGTTGAAGGCGATCGCCCGGTCGGTGAACAGGCTCGGCGCGTAGCTTTGGTGCTTCGTCCCCAGCTTGTCGCCGAGGAGGAGCGAGCGGAAGCCGGAGCAGTCGACGTACAGATCGAACTCGAGCTTCCGGCCGTCGTCGGTGACGAGGTGGGCGATCTGGGGATCGCCGTCGCCCCCGAGCGGCCCGGAGGCGCTCGAGGCGAGGGGCGCATCGACGACCTTGCCGTCGAGGTGGCGCACGCCGCGGGCGATCGCCTGCCGCGTCAGGTAGGCGACGAGGCGCTGGTTGTCGAGGTGGTACGCGAACGAGAACGCCGGGAGGAACGTCTGCAGCCGCCCGCCGCTGCGGACCACCGGCGTCACGTCGCGCGCCATCAGGATGGCCTGGAGCGTGAACGAGTTGATGTCGCCGGTCTCGGCCATCGAGCCGAGCATCCCGATGCCGTTCACCTCCCAGTCGAAGGGCGCCTGGAAGACGTAGCTCCCCGGCAGCCCCCACTCGAAGCGGATCCCCTGCTTCCAGGTGGGCTCCACCTCGCGCATGAACTCGTGCACGTCGAGCTTGAGGTAGTGGTGCAAGAACGCGACGAGGCTGGGGACGCTCGCCTCGCCGACGCCGATGATCGGGATCGACGGCGACTCGATGACGGTCACGTCGAGCCATGGCAGCTGCGCGCGCAGCGCGAGCGCCGTGAACCAGCCGGCGGTCCCGCCTCCGAGGATGCCCACCGAGCGCACGCCTTCGGCGTCGGTCCGGGGGCGAGACGCTTCGCGCAGGAGGAGCTCGTGGTTGGTGAAGAGCTCCTTCATCACCGGCATCGTGAACTCGGGCGCGGCGGGCATCGCGCGAGTCTACTCGAAGGTCTCACGTATGCAGGAGCGCAGCCGCCGCCGAGCGACGAGCGGCGGGGCGGGCTCGGCCGAGGATCGACCCGCAGGATCGAGCGCTTGGGGGTGGCGCGCCGCGAGCTCCGCGCCCTGACGGGCGCGGCTCCGGTCATCGGCCCGACGGCCGGTGTTCCGATCACGTCGGAGAGCGACGTCGGCGCCGCGCCAGGAGCGCGGCCAGGGCGAGCGCGACCACGCCCGCTCGCTCGGAGGCCGGAGCCGCCGGGACACGGCAGCCGCAGCCCGACTCCTCCTCGGCCGGGGGCTGCGACGCGGGGGTCTGGCCACCCTCGCCCGTACCCGAGCCGCCCGCGCCTCCGGCGCCGCCTCCGCCACCCGCGCCGCCGGCGCCGCTTTGGCCGAGCGCCGCCTTGCAGGCCGCGACCTCGTCGACGGTGCCGATGCAGAGCCCCGGCTTCTTCGAGTCGCCCGAGACCGCGCCGTTGACGACGAGGACCACGAGCCGGTCGGCGCCGTTCGTGTCGATCGTCTCGGTGCCGGCCGTCGGATCGACGACGTCGACCACGGGATCGAGATCCGAGCCGCGCTCGACCGCCAGGTGCAACATGAGCCCGTCGGCGGCGCCGGGATCGGACGCCGGCGGCACCAGCGCCGCGGTCATCGCCGCGCGCGTCCCCGGATCCGCGCCGAAGTACTGCGACGACGCGTAGTACACGCGGAGCGCGTCCTCACTGTACGGCGCCGTCACCGGATCGATGCGCACCCGCAGGTACTGGTTCCCCTTCGCGTACGAGCGCGCGGGGTCCGAGAAGCTCGAGGTGAAGAGGTTCCAGGTCGCGAAGTCGTCCATCGCCTCGGCGAACGACGCGCCGTCCTGCGCGGCGAGCAGGGGATCGATCTCGGTGAGCCACACCGGATCGGCGACGCCGTTGGCTCCGTCCTCGCACCGCTCCCAGAGCGACCGCACCGTCCCGGGGCCGTAGTGCTCCTCGAGGAACTGGAAGAAGATCGCGCTGCCGTAGCTGAAGGGATCGACGGGGCCGGGCAGGGGCTTGTCGAGCGGCCGGTCCGGGTTGTCGAGGTAGCCGTCGAGGAAGTACTCGAAGTCGTTGAGCGACGGGTCGAACGACTCGGTGGCCCACACCGCGGAGCCCTCGGCCATGATGCTCCCTTGCCCGTTGTCGTAGGCCGACTGCACGGCGTGGAAGAACTCGTGGCTCCCGAGGATGCGGTTGGCGACGAGCGTGGACGGGTAGCCGTAGCCGGCGAAGTCGTTCTCCTCGACCATGTAGCCCGCGCACTGGTCCTGGTTGCCGGGACCGCAGGCGTCGTCGCGGTAGTTGCCGTCGCCGACGCCGGCGAAGTCGACCAGGTAGACGTCGAAGCGGTCGTCGCCGCCGTTGTCGGCGATGGCCCCGTCGTCGAGCGGCGCGCGGAAGCCGAGGGTGGTCTCGTAGTGGGCGAGCACCTCGACGTAGACGCTCGCCACCTGCTCGACGAAGTCGGGCACCCCCGAGCTGTCGGTGTCGGCCGCGGGCACCGCGTTGGGCCCGTTCCGCGTGAAGTGGACGAGGAAGCGCCCGTCGCTCGACCCGAACGACTCGACGACGTCACCCGAATCGAAGTTGAACTGGAGGTTGTTGCCCGGCGTGTCGGGCCGGACCTCGGCCGCCACGCCGGGCCCCTTGCCGATCGCGACGTCGTCGCCGGCGCCGCACCCCGCGAGCGCGAGGGCGAGCCCCGGCGCCAGGAGACCCTGGGCGCGCCTCACGGCAGCATCGCCCAGCGGACGACGAAGTTCGCGGCGCCGGTGTTGCCCATCGGGACCGCGCCGGTCGCCTGGCACTCGGCCTGGTTCGTCTCGTCGTAGTAGCGATCGACGGTGAGCTTCAGGTGCTCGCCGCTGGCGAGCTCGACGACGTAGACGTTGTAGGTCATCTGCACGCAGCCCGGGTACGTCCAGTAGCTGGAGAGCGCCGTCGCCGGCGAGCCGGGCAGGCCGGTGCCGTCGGCGATGAGCTCGCAGCTGTCGGTGAAGTACTCGTCCTTGTGGAAGGTGAGCCCGTCGGGGACGCTGGTCACCGACTCGTACGTGGGGCCGGGCGGCACGCGCGCCGCCGTGACGCAGGACGGGCCGGAGTGGCCGCTGTTGATCCGGACCACGTAGCGGCGGAAGGCGATGTCCCAGTCCATCGAGTCGAGCGACTCTTCGTCCGAGATCGCCACCTTCTCGAGGCCCGTCGCGGTGAACTTCGCGTACACGTACGAGTCGGGCGTGGTCGCGAACGCGCCGCCGGCGGTCGCGTCGATCATCGACGTCCAGCCGGCGCCGTCGGCCGTGCTCGAGACGAGGCCCGGCGCCGGGACGGATTGCAGGTTCATGTCGAGCAGCACCTCATCCGAGCAGGGGACGGCCGTCGGATCGGTGCAGGCCGGAGCGGCGCCGCCGCCCGCGCCCCCGCCGCCGCCCGTGCCCCCGCCCCCGGCTCCCGTGGTCGAGGACGTGGTGCCCGTCGACGACGCGGTGTCGTCGGAAGAGCACGCGGTGAGCGCGGCGAGAGAGCAGCCAACGAGCGCGACGGCGATACGAGAAGCATCCATGCGCGGCATCTTACGCCAACGGCGCGCGCACGACATGATCGTGCTTGCGGCGGTCGCGCTCAGACGTGGTAAGCGGCGCGCTCCGGCTGGTAGCGCAGGACCACGACCCCCGGCGTCGGCGCGAGCCCGTCTCTCCGCAGGGCGCCGAGGACGGGTCGGTGCCCGTCGGTCATCGGGATTTCGGGGACGATCCGGACCGCCGCCGGCCGCTCGTGCGGCGCGAGCTCGGCGACCGCCTCGGCGAGGCGCCCCGGCTCGAGCGGACCGCGGGTGGTCACCGTGGCGACCACCGCGACGCCGTCCGCGGCCGGCAGCCCGTAGACGGCGGCGAGCGCGATCTCGGGGAGGCGGTGGAGCGCGTCCTCGACGCGGCGGGGGGAGACGACGCCGGACGCCGTTCGGACGAGGCTCCCGACGCGGTCGACGAACCAGTAGTCGCCGTCGACGTCCCGGCGCAGCACGTCGCCCGACGCGTACCAGCGATCGCCCTCCGCGAAGGCGCCCTGCATCACGCGCTCGTCGTCTGCGCCGGAGTCCGCGCCCGCGTCGAGCCGCCCCAGCACGAGGCCCGGCTCGTCGACGCCGCACCGCACCAGGCGCCCGGCGGCGTCGCGGGCCAGCGCGCCGGCGTCGAGGTCGTAGCGCGCGAGCGCGAGCTCGGCGCTCCCCGGCAGCGGCCTGCCGAGCGCGCCCACCTTCTGGCCGGAGGCGTTGGCGAGGACCAGGTTCTGCGTCGTCGAGGCGTAGAACTCGAGCACGCCCACGCCGAAGCGGAGGCTCAGCTCGCGCCACAGGATCGGTCGCATCCCGCTGCCGGCGAAGAGCCGCAGCGGGTGATCGCGCTCGTGGGGCGCGGGCGGGGCCGCGACCAGGGCGCGCGCCATCTCGCCGGCATAGAAGGCGACGGTCGCGCCGTAGCGCCGCACCTCGCTCCAGAAGAGATCCGGCGCGAAACGCGACGCCAGGGCGAGGCGAGCGCCGCCGACGAGCGCGCCGCCGACGCTCACCAGGATGCCGGCGGGGTGGTGCAGCGGCAGGCAGCAGTAGACCGTGTCGTTGGGCGTGAGCGTGCACGCCGCCGCCGCGCCGAGGGCCGAGAACGCCCAGCGGTGGTTGGTGATCGGGGCGAGCCGCGGCTCGTCGCCGGGTCCGGAAGTGAGCAGCACGAGCGCGAGATCGCGCGCGCGGCCGGGGTCCGGCGCGTAAGAGGCGGGCAGCTTCACCTCGTCGGGATCGATCGCCTCCATGTCGACGACGCCGGCGCCGAGATCGCGCGCCTCGCCCCCGCCGCCGAGGACCAGCAGCTTGCCGTCGCCCTCGCCTCGCGCATTCGCGAACGCGGCGCGGGCGCGCGCGGCGTTCTCGGGATCGGTGGCCACGAACCGCGCCGTCGAGGCCGCGAGGGCGCGCTCCAGCGCCGCGCCCGCGGTCGCCGGCGGCACCAGCACGGCGATCGCGCCGAGCCGGTTCAGCGCGGTCACCATGGAGAGGAAGCTCGGCCGCCCTTCCATCAGGACCGCCACGCGGTCCCCCGGCGTCACGCCGCAGGCGAGGAGCCCGCGGACGACGTTGTTCACGCGGGTGTCGGCGTCGCGGTACGAAAACGCCCGGCCCTTCCAGAGGAAGAAGGTGGCGTCGGGCATGGCCGCGGCCTGCTTCGCGAGCGAGCGCCCCGCGCTCACCAGCGTGTCGGGCTCGATGCGCTCGAGCTCGGTGAGGCGGGGGAGCTGCCAGCGCAGGCCGTCGAGCGCGTCGGAGGCGTCCTTGACCTTCTCGCCGAGGCGCGTCCACGCATTGCCGATCGCCCCGGCCACGACGTCCCAGGCGAGGTCGAAATCCACGTCGACCTCGAAGGCGGCCTCGGCGGGCTCGTCGGTCGGCGGGATCGAGCGCCCGGGCGCGTGAGGCGCCTCGTGCGCGACGAGGCGCAGCGGGCGCTCGCCCTTGCCCTCGCGCCAGCGCATCCAGTCGATGACCGTCGGCCAGCTCTCGCCGAGCGCGCGCGAGCCCACGACCAGGCCGAAGTGCCCCGCCTCGATCACCGCCTCGTGGACGTCGGCGGACGGCGCCGCCTTGCGGATGGCGCGGACGGCGGCGGGGCGCGCCACGTCGTCGCGGCCGCCCACGAACGAGAGGACGGGGCAGGTGATGTCGGCCAAGGTCACGGTGCGGCCGTCGATGACGAAGCCGCCCGAGAGCATGCGGTTGTGGACGATGAACTCGTCGACGAAGGTGCGAAGCGCCGGGCCCGGCCACGCGACGAAGCCCTCACCGCCGAGGAACCGCCGGCGCCGCTCGCGCTTCTCGAGCGCCTGGCGATCGTGGAGCTTCTTGACGAAGTCGACGAGCTGCTCGATCTCCTTGCGCGGGGTGAGCAGCTTGAACCCGGTGCTCGTGAGGATGCCGGGCAGGCCCTCGATCCGATCGAGCGGAACCGCGACGAGCGGCTGCAGCGCGCGGATGAGCAGCGCGGTCGCCTCGCGGCGCATCGAGGGCACGTTGCGGTGGATGTCGACCGGGCTGCCGAAGGTGATCACCGACGCGATGCCGTCGGAGCGGCGGTACGCGGCCGCCTGGTAGGCGAACATGCCGCCCTGCGAGTATCCGGCGAGGTGCACGTCGCGGCCGGCGACGGCGCGCACCCGGTCGACGGCGCGCGAGACCGCCTTCACGTGGTCGTCGAGCGTGCGGCTCATCCCGCCCTCCTCGACCTCCGGCGCGCCGAAATCGACGACCCAGACGTCGGCGCCCCAGCGCGCGAGCGCCGTCACGGCCGAGAGGTCCGGGGAGACGTCGTAGATCTCGGCGGTGAGCATGAGCGGCGGAACGAGCACGAGCGGCGCCTCGATCCTGGACGCGGCCGAGCCGTTCGAGTCGGCTCCACCACCGGCGCCGTCGCCGTAGCGCCGCAGGCGCATGACCGCGTCTCGATCGACGACCTCGAAGGGCGCGCCGTACGCCGGCCCGAGGCGCCCGAGGCGCGCCACCTCCAGCGCGTTCTGCGCGCTGCTCTTCGCCCATCTCGTGAGCTGCCGCCAACCCGGTCGCCTCGCCATCGTCCCCAGCGACAGTAACGGATTCTCTCCGCCGCGGACGCACCGCCGCGGGCCGGAGTCCCACATCGCCGCACCCTCGCGCCGCGAATCGGTCGGAGGGTCGATTTCTCCGGGGCTTGGGGGCAGAGCCCCATCGCGAATCGGAGATCCACATGGACCGGTCGTGCCCCAGGCTCGCCGTGTGGGGCGCAGACTGCGAGCGTCCATGATTTTCGTCACTTGGCCGCGGGCGCGCCCGCTCGGCCGCCAGGCACACCGCGTGCTCTTCGCCGAGGGAGCCACCAGGAAGGGACGCCATGAAGAAGACTCTCGCCACCGCCATCCTCCTCGTGACCGCGTTCGCCGGCAGCGCCTTCGCCGCCTCGAACTACACGCTGAGCGTCAACGCACCGCCCGCGAAGGCGAGCACCCGCGGCGTCGCCAAGATCAAGGTGCAGCCCGCGGGCGGCTTCCACATGAACGTCTCCTACCCGACGAAGGTCACCCTCACCGCGCCGGAGGGGGTCACGCTCGAGAAGACGAAGCAGACGGCCAAGGACGCCGTGAAGTTCGACGAGACCACGGCCGAGTTCGACGTCGGCTTCACCGCCGCCGCGAAGGGCAAGAAGACGTTCACCGGCGAGCTGAAGTTCGCCGTCTGCACCGAGACCACCTGCGATCCGCGCGTCGAGAAGCTCTCGTTCGACGTCGACGTGAAGTAGCTCCGGCCATCGGCTGCGCGCTGCGCGCGGGCGGGGCGCGCTAGACTCCCGCCGCCTTGCGCCTCCTGGTTCTCCGCGCCTACTACGTCGCGAGCTTCGCGGCGCTCGGCGTGTATCTCCCGTTCTTCCCGCGCTGGCTCGAGGCGCGTGGCATCGGCGGCGTCGCCATGGGCGCGGTCGCGGCGATGGTCCCCGCCATCGGCCTCGTCGCGCCGCCCTGCTTCGGCTACGCCGCCGACGCGCTCCACCTGCGCGGCTGGCTGCTCCGCGTCGCGTCGGCCGGCGCCTTCACCGGCTTCGCCGTCCTCGGGGTCGCGTCGCTCGGCGGCGCCTCGTCGACGCTGGGCGTGCTCCTCTTCGCGGTCGCCACGTTCGCCTTCTTCCGGCAGCCCATGGTCCTGCTCGCGGACGTGTTCGCGATGGAGCGCGCCAAGGACGCCGGCACCACGTACGGGCGGCTGCGCCTCTGGGGCTCGGTCGGGTTCCTGCTCGCGGTGATCGCGGCGGGGCGCTGGCTCGATTCGCGCACGCCGGCGGCGCTCCCGCTCGCCATCGCCGCCGCGCTCGCGGCCTCGGTCGTCGCGTCCATGGGCCTTCCCACGGGCACCGAGCGTCTCGGCGCGACGTTGACGCCGCTCCGCGCGCACGTCGGCGAGCTCCTCGCGAGCGCCGACTTCCGCCTCTTCCTCGTCGCCTCGCTCTTCGGCCAGGCGGCCCACTCGGCCTACGACCTGACGTTCTCGCTCCACCTGCGCGATCTCGGCGTGTCGGAGGCGACGGTCGGCGTCGCGTGGGCGCTCGGCGTCGTCGCCGAGGTCGTGCTCATGGCGCTCGCCGGCCCGCTCCTCGCGCGCCACGGCGGGCGCTTGCTCCCGCTCGCGCTGCTCGGGGGCGCGGCGCGCTGGGCGCTCGTCGCCACGGTGCGCTCGCCCTCGCTGCTCCTCGCGCTGCAGCCGCTCCACTCGGTCTCGTTCGGGCTCACCTGGCTGTCGGCGCTCCATTACGTCAAGGAGCGGGCGCCGGCGCGCATCCTCGCCACGGCCCAGGGTGTCTACAGCGCCACGCTCGCGCTCGGCTCCGTCGGGGGGATGATCGCCTGGGGCGCGGTCTACGGCGCGCGCGGGGGCGCGACGACGTTCGCGCTCGCTTCGGCGCTGTCGGCGGCGGGAGGGCTCGTCGCGCTCCGCTTCGCCCGCGCCCATGCGGGCGTCGTCCGCGCACCCTCGCGCGGCCAGTGAACGAACGCGAGTCGGCCACGCCGCGGCGGGCCCCCGACGAGCGGCGATGCGCTCGTGACGAGGGACGCTCGGTCCGTCGCAGCCCCCCGAGCGACGCAGGAGTTGCCGTGGGCGGCTCCCCGGGAGATGCTGCCTCCATGCGTCGCCATTCTTGGATCGCCCTCTCTTCGGCGCTCTCCGTGCTCGGAGCGTGCTCGCTCGTCAACGCGCCGGACGACGTGAAGCTCGGCACGGGCGGGAGCGGCGGCGGCGGGTCATCGAGCAGCGGCGGGTCTGCGTGCTCGACCGCGGCCGACTGCCCCGTCGAGAGCTGCCACGTCGCCACCTGCGAGGCGGGCTCGTGCAAGGTCGACGCGGTGCCGAACGACACGCCGTGCGACGACGGCGCCGCCTGCACCGAGAACGACGTCTGCGCGGCGGGCGTCTGCGTCGCGGGCCCCACGAAGGCGTGCCCACCCTCGGGGATCTGCAAGGTCGCCACCTGCGACGAAACTTCGGGCGGCCAGTGCGTGGAGAGCGACTCGGCCGACGGGACGTTCTGCGACGACGCCGACCCCTGCACGGCGACCAGCGAGTGCGCGGGGGGCCAGTGCGTCTCCGGGCCGAGCTGCACCGACACCCAGTGCACGATCGGCACGTGCACGCCGGGCGGCTGCATGGAGGTGCCGAAGGCGCAGGGCACGGTCTGCGGCGTGGGGCCTTGCTCGACCGGCCAGTGCAACAACATGGGCCAGTGCGTCGTCACGCCCATCAACGTCGGACAGCCGTGCGACGACGGCCTCTACTGCACGACGGGCGAGACGTGCAACAACGCCGCGCAGTGCGTGGGTCAGCCCACGTGCACCTCGGACAACGCGTGCGTCACCGCCGGCTGCGACGAGGCCACCCAGGCGTGCACCACGACGAGCATCCCCGACGGCATGGCCTGCGACGACGGGGACAGCTGCACGCTGGGCAGCTCGTGCCAGGGCGGGACCTGCACGGCCCAGTCCGTGATCAACCAGTGCCTCGACGGCGACGCGTGCTGCCCGGCGGGCTGCGCCCTCAACCAGGACAGCGACTGCCTCTACTGGCAGTCCGGCGTGCAGCAGAACGTCCCCGAGGCCGCGCTCGCCGGCTGGACCCTCTGTTACAGCGGCAACTACGGCGAGAACCAGCCCGCGCTCGCGACCGTCCTCGCGAGCTGCAACAAGGCGAAGCTCCTCATGGCGTGTCGGCCCGCCGGCCAGCCCACGTTCAGCCTCGTCGCCATGGCCCCACGCCTCGACGTGCTCTTCGACTGCGGCCAGCAGGCCGACTGCACGAAGCAGTCGAACGGCGTCGGGTGGTACTACAGCGACAGCTGGTCGTGGGGCTTCGCGCCCGGGGGTCAGCCGGTGAACCGCGATTCGTGCGACTACAACGCCGGCAGCCAGACGCTGCCCAACCTCCGCCTCTGCTGGCACACGGGCGAAGGGAGCATGAACGGCGGGTACCGCTGCGGCGACAACAACCTGTTCGACGCCACCTGGGAGCGGCGCGTCTATCACGCGAACTAGATTCGCGCGCGCGCCGTTCGTCGTGCTCGCGAGGGCTCCGTCCGGCGCGGCTCGGGTCTACGACGAGGGAGCCGGAGCTCCGTGCGTCACTGTCCCACGCTGGGAGGGTTGAAGCCCTCGCCTTTAGGCGACGCCTTCAGGATCGAGGGCAGCCACGCCGATCGAGCGCGCGCCTGCGGTGCGCTCGCATGACGGACCGGAGGCGTTGCCCGATCGGCCAGCATGACCCCGAGTGCCATGCGGCCGAGGGCCAGGGGCGCGGTGCGATCCAGGCCGGCTCGGTGCGGAGAGGCCAGGTTCCTGCGGGTTCTTGTCATCGCGCTCTCCCTGTCACCAAGTCGGCCTTGCGCCGACGAAATCCGACTTCCAGTCGGAACCCGAAGCCACCGCCTTGAAGGCGGTGGTCCGCACGGCCTCACTCGTCGTCACTCGTCGTCGATCGCGTCGACCGCGAGCTCTACGCCGTGGATCGTCGCGCTCTCGTGCTCGCCCGCGATCTCGCACTGCCAGTTGGTCGCGCGGCCACGGAGCCCGTCGCGCACCGTGCAGCGCCCGCGGAGCGCGGTCGCTCAGTTGCAGGCCGTGAACTCGGTCTTGCAGTTCGCCGCCGTCGCGCACTTGCCGACGCCGTTGTTCACGTTGCAGCCCGTGAAGTTCACCGGACCGTTGGGGCAGTCGCAGACGATCTGCTGGCAATCGCTGCTCTGCTGGCACTCGCTGTTGCCGCCCGTCGTCGTCCCGCCCTTGCTCTCGTCGTCATCGCCGCCGCATGCCACCGCGCCGCCCAGCACCGCCACCGCCAGGACCATCCAGAGCTTGCTCATTCGTCTCTCCCGCGCCCCCCCGGAGGTTCCTCCACCCCGCCGGGGAGGAGGCGGCGCGGCGATCGGGTCTCGCTTACGCGGCCCGGCGGGCGAAGCTACCACGATCTACTTCGGCGCGCGCACGATGGCGCCGTCGCCCAGCGCCACCCAGTAGACGGAGTCGGCGTCGACGGCGACCCCCTCGGGCAGCGACCACCCGTCGGCGACCGTGGTCGCCGGACCTCCTGCCTTCGGCGCCTTCATCACGCTGCCGCCCTCGAGGTTGGTCCAGTAGACGTTCGCGTCGTCGATGGCGAGGTTCGCCGGCACGCTCTGGCCTTCGGCGAGGGTCGTCGCGGCGCCGCCGTCCTTCGGGGCGCGCGAGACGCGACCGTCGCTGCCCGAGAGCCACGACGACCAGAACACCGAGGTCGCGTCGACCGCGAGCGTGGCAGACCCGTTCGTGCCCGTCGTGACGGTGGCGAGCGCGCCGCCCTGCTTCGGCGCCCGCGCGATCTCGAGGTACTGGCTCACGTACACGTAGGCGTCGTCGAGCGCGACCGCGTTCCCCATGGGCGTGCCCGCGACGAGCTCGGGCGCGCCGTTGCTCTTGAGGGCCCGGCCGATCCCGCCCGTCGTCAGGACCCAGTAGACGTGGGTGGCGTCGAGCGCCAGCCCTTCGGCCTGCTCTCCGAGGTCGACGAACGTGGTCGCCGGTCCACCTCCCTTGGGCGCGCGCCGGATCGTCCCCTCGGTGTGCTTCTCGACCCAGTAGACGTGCGCGTCGTCGACCGCGATCTCGTCCGGGTTGATCTCGTCCTGCGCGAGGAGCTCGGCGTCGCCGCCGCACTTGGGCGCGCGCCACACCTCGCCCTCCGTGCCGGCGGTCCAGTACACGTGCGTGGCGTCGATCGCGAGGGCGTACGCGACGTGCCCGCTCGCCAGGACGATCGGCTCGATCGGTGGAGGGCATGCCGCGCCGCCCGCTCCACCCGCACCCGACGAGCCGCTGCTCCCCGTGCCTCCGGCGCCCTGCGTGGTCGCGGGGGCGCCGCCGGCCCCGAGCTCTTCGCGGTACCCGCGCAGACCCGTACGGGCGCACGCCGCGGACGAGGTGATCGCGGCCGCGGCGAGCAGGCAGGAGACGGTCTCGAGCTTCAGGACCGCCTCCGTGCCATGCACCGCGACCGTACCAGACGACCCGATCAGGCGTTACCCGGGGGTGAGCCCCGAGGATGTCAGCGCGGCTCGCGCGCGCGGAGCTCGGTCAGGATGGCGTCGAGCTTCTCGGCGATCTTCTCCTGAACGGCGAGGAGCTGGGGCGAGACGTCGGGCTCCCGCTCGGCGCGCGGCGTGTCGAAGAAGGAGGTCACGAGGCCGGGCCCGACGGTCATGATCGCCGTCGCGATCGCCTTCCCCGCGGGCGTGGTCGCGAACACCTGCGCGTAGCCGACGTTGAGGCAGGTGGACACGAACACCAGCGCGTCCTCGTACGTCCTGCAACGAGGGTTCACGTCACGCTCGGCGATCCAGAAGAGGTAGGCGCCGCCCAGGACCGTCACCACCGCCGCCTCCATGGGATCGCGCGCGACCGCCTCGCGCAGCCCCTTGCCGAGGTGCGAGAGCGACGCGCCCTCGCCGCCGGCGGCGAGGGCCAGCCCGGCCATCGTCGCGAGCGGGTGGAGCGGGCGCGTCGGAGGACGCGCAGCCGCATTACTCCGCATGGACGGGGACCTCCGCGTGGGCGGGGGCCGTGCCGGCCTCCCGCACGTCGATGTGCGGCTCGTCCTCGCCGCTGGGCATCGCGTCGGGCTGGAGCCCGCCGCCGAGATCCTGGAGCGCCCTGCCGAGCTCGCTCCCGACCTCACCGACGAGGGCCTTCGCCTTCTCGCCGACCTCGGCGTCGACTTGGGCGAACTTCATCATCTCGCGCATCATCGGGTACGCGGCGCCCGCCTCGAGGAGCGTCTTCATGATCGGCGACATCGTGCCCAGCGCGGGGCCCGCAGCGCCGGAGCCGCCGCCTCCGCTCGCGCCGATCCCGCTCGTCTGCAGGACGCGGATCTCGCGGATCGCCTTCGCCGGGCTCATCAGCTCCCGCGTGACCTCGGGCGCCACCTCGAGCGCCTTGAGGAGCAGGTCGCGCATCAGGTGGCGCGCCGAGATCGCGTTCTCGGCCTCGACCATCTTGCGCCGTGCCTGCGCCTCGGCGTCGCCCCGGGCCGAGATCGCGCTCGCGATCAGGACCGCGGCCTCGGCGTCCTTCTGGGCGGCGAGGGCCCTCGCGTCGGCGTCGATCTTGCGGCGCAGCGCGTCGGCCTCGGCCTGCTGGCGGAGCACCTCGGCCTCGCCGCGCGCCTTGGCGGCCGCCGCCTCGGCGAGCGCGGTGGCCTTGGCCGCCTCGCCACGGGCGAGCGCGCGCGTCACCTCGGCCTCGGCCTCGGCCTGGATCACCTGCTGGGCCTTCTCGCGCTCGGCGCGCGCCGTCGTCTCCACGGTGACGATGCTCTGCTTCGCCTTCTCCTCCTCGGCGAGCGCGAGCGCCTTCGCGGCCGCGGCGCGCGCCTCGGCCTCCTCGCTCTGCTTGACGGCGATCTGCTTGCCGATCCGCGCCACCTCGACCACCTTCTCCTTGTCGATCATCGACGCCTCGATCACCTTCTGGCGCTCGATCTCGGCCGCCTGCACCGTCTTCTGCTTCTCGATCTCGGCCGCCTCGATGACGCGCTGCTTGGCGATCTCCGCCGCCTGCTGCCCCTTCTCGGCCTCGATCTGGGCCTCGCGCTCGGTGCGCTGCTTGGACGCGAGCGCCACGGCGATCGCCTTCTCCTGCTCGATGCGCGCCGTCTCGACCGCGCGCTGCTTCTCGTAGCTCGCCGTCTCGCGCTCGCGCTCCTGCTCGTAGACGGCCTTGGCCGTCTCGGCCGACTGCTTGGCGCCGTACTCCTGGACGCGGCGCGCCTGATCGGCCTCGGCCTGCTTCTGCGTCTGCTCGAGCTCGAGCTGGCGCTTGCGGGCGACGACGTTCTGCTCGATGACGAGGTTGTCCTTCTCGCGCTGCACCCGGTTGGTCAGCTCGCGGTTCGTCTGGACGCTCTCGGTGATCGCCTTCAGGCCCTCGGCGTCGAACACGTCCTGCGGGTCGAGCTCCTTCACCGGCACCATCGCGAAGCCCGTGATCGAGACGTTCTCGAGCGTGAGGCCGTTCTTCTTGAGCTCCTCGGAGAGGACCTCCTGGATCCGCTCGGCGAACTGCTTGCGGTTCGCGTGCAGCGCCATGAACGTCTGGTTCGCGGCGACGCTCCGGAGCGCGTCGGTGAGCTTGCCCTCGATGAGGTCCGCGATCGCGTGCTCGTCCAGGTTGCGCTCCCCGAACGAGCGCGCCGCGGAGAGCACGTCCTCGGCGATGGGCTCGACCTTGATGTAGAGCTCGGTCGTGACGTTCGCCTTGATCTTGTCGGCCGTGACCAGCGCGTTGCGCGCGCTGCGCTCCACCGAGAGCTTCACCGATCGCAGCGAGACGCGCAGGAGCTGGTGGAGGATCGGGTAGACGAGGATGCCGCCCCCGATCACCACCTTGTTGCCGCCGGCGCCGGTCCGGACGAGCGCCTCGTCGGCGCCGCACCGCCGGTAGAACCGCGAGAACATGGTGAACACCAGCGCGAGGACGAAGACCCCCGCGAGGATGATCGCACCCACCAGGATGACGTTCGGTTCGATCGACTTCATGACGGCGTTCCCTCCTCGGCAACTGCATCCGACCCAATGCACGTGGGGAGGCCGGCGGAATGCCGGCCCCTCCGTCGGTTTGCGGCCCGCGCCGCCCGCGGTCAGCGGACCTTCGGTCGCGGCTCGAGCGACCGCGAATCCGGATCGCCGGCGGGCTCCGCCGATGCCTCCTCCGCGTCGTCCGCCGGCGGCTCGTCCTCGAGCGAGCGCGGGAGCGAGCCGCGCTTGGGCTCGAGGCTCGCCAGGCGCGTCGAGCGCTGCGGAGCGTCGTCGAGCGGCGCCACGTGGAGCGCGCCGGTGGCGTCGTCGTGCTCGACGATCACGACGCTCTCCTTCTCGACGGGCGATCGCGATCCGGGCGCGAGCTTCACGATCACCCGGAGCTCGTGGCCGGTCTTGTCCTTGATGCGGACCTCGCCGAAATCGGGCGACACGCGCGACGAGATGACGACGCCGACGTGCCCGACGAGCTCGGCGCGGCGCGTGGCCTCCGACTCTTTCGAGGCGAACACCGGCCCGAGCGCCTTCGCGAGCGCGCCGACCGCGCCGTACGCCACGATCCCCGCGATCGGCAGCGTCCAGCCCAGCGAGACGAGCGGGACCTCCGCGCCGAAATAGCGGGCGTTGAGGCCGATCCCGGTCACCGCGAAGACGACGGCGAACACCTGCCAGACCAGCGAGAGGGGGAGCTTGCCCACGCCGAGGCCGCCGAGGAGGAGCGCCGAGATGCCCTTGCCGTCGCCGCCCGCGTGGTCGACGTCGTCGGTGTCGCCGTCGCCGTCCCCATCGACATCCGCGCCGTGGTCGGCGTCGACATCCGCGTCGACGTCCCCGTCCGCGTCGACGTCGGTGTCGCCATCGGCGTGGCCGCCCGCGCCGGCCTCGTGGCCGTCGTGATCGCTGCCGCCCGCGAGCAGCCCCATGACCCCGGTCATCGAGAGGACCGCGAAGAGCACCGCGACGCCTCCCACGATCGTGAAGGGCGCGTTCGCCCAGGCGACCAGGAAATGGATGATGCTCATCGCGGGCCCCTTGGAGCGGCAAGGTAACGATTCCGCGAACCCCGCAAAGGGGCAATCCGACCGATTCTGCGTCGCGTCGTGCCGATTTCAGCGCGATCGTGCCCGAGTTTGGACAGGCCACGCTGGCACGGAGCCTGCCGTCCCCGCGCCCGCTCACGCCGGTTGGGCCGCGAACCACCTCGAGCGCGCCGACGAGCGGAGCGATCACCTCGGCAGGAACGCCCCCGGCGCGCTCGCGGGCGATGCCGGCGTCGATGGCGAGGTGAAAGAGGCGCTCACCGAACCGGTAGCAGCGAACGAAGCGCGTCGTCGCGCTGACGGAGTGCTCGGGCCGAGGGCTCTTGGCGAGCTCGGCGCAGAGCACCGCCAGATCGCCGACGAGGTCACGCATCCGCGCCCCCACCCGGCGTGCGAGCCGCGACCGCGACCGCGATGCGGCGCGAGGTGGTCATCCGACCGGATCGAAGGGCTCCTCTCTCCCGGATCTCCGGCGCCAGCGCCTATCGGCGGCGGGCGCGTGCGTGATACAAGCAGAAAGATGGCTCGCCCGATGGCCGCGGTGGTGGCCGTCCTCGCCCTCCTCCTGGGCTGGGTGCTGCAAGCTGCCGCGCTCGCGCCGGCGCTCGAGCCGGCCGCGCTCCCCGCCGGAGCGCTCGGAGAGCACGCGCTCGTCCAAGGAAAGCGCGAGCCGGGCCGCGAGGCGCCGGGCGGCGCAGCGTCCGCGGGTAGGCCGCGCCGCGGCGAGGACGCGACGCGCCCGACCGAGGACCGCACCGAGCTCGACGCCGCACGCCGCACGCGGCGCGCGGGACCTTCGCGGCGCGCGCCGGGGTCGCCGAGCCTCGCCGCGGCCGCCACCGCACGCGTGCCCGGGCGTGGGCCGGCTCGGGTGGCGGAAGGCACAGGCGCGGTCCGGCGTGGAGCTCTCGCTGCGGTCGCGCCCTCCGCGGTCGCGTTCGCGGCGGTGCACGAGCCCCGCGGACCGCCGCGCGGCGGTCCGTTCGTCTAGCGCACGTCCGAGAGCCGGCGCCGTCGCGGATCGAAGCGGTCCGAAGGAGGCGGCGCCCTCGTGACGGAGACTCGAGATCGTCGCGCCCGCGCGCGGCGCCGCCGTTCCATTGGGCTCGCTCGTGGAGAGCACGTGACCGACACTGCACCCGAACGCACCACGCCGACGCCACCTTCGCAGGCCGCGAGGGCGCCGATCCCGGCGGCGGAAGCCCCGCCCGAACCTCCGATCGCGCCGCCGCCGCCCTCGGCGAGCCCGCACGCGACCGGAGGCTACCGCGTCATGCTCGCCGCGCTCGGGGTCGTCTACGGCGACATCGGCACGAGCCCGCTCTACGCGATGAAGGAGTGCTTCAGCCTCCAGAGCCCGCACCACGTCGCGCCGCTGCGCGACAACGTCCTCGGGATCCTGTCGCTCGTATTCTGGGCGCTCGCGCTCGTGGTCGCGGTCAAGTACCTCACTTTCATCCTCCGCGCCGACAACGAGGGCAAGGGCGGGATCCTCGCCCTCCTCGCGCTCCTGCCGCAGAAGTCGGCGGCGGCGGGCGGGGCGCTCGTCATGCTCGTGCTCTTCGGCGCCGCGCTCCTCAGCGGCGAGGGCGTCATCACGCCGGCGATCTCGGTGCTCTCGGCGGTCGAGGGGCTCGAGGTCGCGACCTCGACGCTCAAGCCCGCGGTGCTGCCGATCACCTGCGCCATCCTCGTCGGCCTCTTCGCGATCCAGAAGCACGGCACCGGGCGGATCGGCGTCCTCTTCGGGCCCATCACCTTGATCTGGTTCTCGACGATCGCCGTCCTCGGGGCGGTGCAGGTCGTCCAGAGCCCGGGGGTCCTCGCCGCGATCGATCCGCGCTACGCCTATCGCTTCTTCGCCGCGAACACCGGGCACGGGTTCCTGATGCTCGGCGGCGTGGTGCTCGCGATCACCGGCGTCGAGGCGCTCTACGCCGACATGGGCCACTTCGGGCGCGGGCCGATCCGCGTGACCTGGATGGCGATCGTCTGGCCCGCGCTGCTCCTCAACTACTTCGGGCAGGGCGCGCTGCTCATCGCCAACCCCGCCGCCGCCGAGCGGCCGTTCTACGCGCTCGTGCCCTCGTGGGGCCTTTACCCCGTCGTCGCGATCGCGACGGCGGCGACCGTGGTCGCCTCCCAGGCATTGATCTCGGGGGTCTTCTCGCTCACGCAGCAGGCGGTGCAGCTCGGCTATTTCCCGCGCGTCACCATCGTCCACACCTCGAAGCACGCCGAGGGACAGATCTACGTCCCCGAGGTGAACTCGGGGCTGCTCGTCGCCTGCATGGTGCTCGTGCTCTCGTTCCGAAGCTCGACGGCGCTCGCCGCGGCGTACGGCATCGCCGTCACCGGGACGATGACGATCACCTCCATCGTGTACTTCGTGGTGGTCACGCGCGCGTGGGGCTGGCCGCTGTGGAAGGCCGGCCCGCTGGTGCTGCTGTTCCTGGTGCTCGATCTGGCGTTCTTCGCCGCGAACGCCGCCAAGTTCTTCGACGGCGGCTGGTTCCCCGTCGCGCTCGGGCTCGGGCTCTTCGCGGTGATGACCACCTGGCGGCGGGGCCGGCAGGAGCTCGCCGCCTCGTTCCAGGCGCAGATGCTCCCGCTCGATCTCTTCCTCGAGGACGTCGCCCGCGTCCAGCCGCCGCGCGTCGCGGGAGCGGCGGTGTTCATGGCGGCGAACCCGAAGGGGACGCCGACCGTCCTCTTGCACCACTTCAAGCACAACAAGGTGCTGCACCGGCAGGTGATCCTCCTCTCGGTCGTTTCCGCGCCGGTCCCCGAGGTGCCGCCCGAGCGCCGCCTCCAGGTCGAGGAGCTCGAGCACGGCTTCTACCGCGTCACCGCGGCGTACGGGTTCATGCAGCAGCCGAACGTGCCGCGCGTCCTCCAGGCGTGCAGCGAGCACGGCCTCATGATCGACCTGCGCGACACGAGCTACTACCTCGGGCGCGAGACGCTCCTGTCGACGGGCAAGTCGAAGATGTGGCGCTGGCGCAAGGGGCTCTTCGCCTTCGTGTCGCGCAACGCGCGCCCGGCGACCGCGTACTTCGGGCTGCCCCCGAACCGGGTCGTCGAGCTGGGCATGCAGATCGATCTCTGAAGGAGGCGGAGTGCCGAACGAGCATGAGTCGATGAGCCAAGCACCTCCGGTCGCCGGCCCCTACCGCGCGGCGCACGATCCCACGCACGAGCACGGCGCTCGCGTCGAGGGATCGCTCGCCGACGTGCGCTCCGAGCTGCGCCGCGGCCGGCGGCGCCACCGCGGGCTCGTGGCCGTGGCCGCCTTCGCTTACCTCGCCGCGAGCTGCTTCGCCGCGCCGACGTCCGTCGCGCCTGCGGGGCTCTCGCCCGCGCTGGTGTGGGGCCCGCTCGCCGCGGCCGCGACGTTCGCCCTCGCCCGGGCCGCGCGCCTCGGCGCGACGATCCACGACCTGGAGACCGAGCGCGCCGAGCTCGAGCGCCTCGCCGAGCGGATCGCGGCGAGGAGCGGGCGCGGACGGCGTAACGCCGACAAGGTGCGGCGCGCGAGGACATGACGGTCAGCGCTGCGCCCACGCGCGTGACGCCGTCCGTGCCGGTCGCATTCTCCACGGCGCCGCGCCTGCTCGCCGGTCTCTCCGCGGCGCTGCTTGCGCTGGCCGCGTCTGCCGACGCCAGCGCCCAGGCGCCCGCCGCGGTGAGCCGCGCGGCGGACGCGTCTTCGACGACCTCGGGCGACGTCGCCCTCGGCATCGGGGTCGCCTCGCTCGTGGCGGGCGGCGCGACGGCCGTGGCGGGGACGACGGTCGACAGGTGCGGCGGGCCCGAGCATGCGTCGTGCTCGCGGATGCACTACGGGCTGCTTTTCGGCGGGGTCGGGTTCGCCGCCCTCGGCGGCGGCATCGGCTTCGCCATCGGCGCGCGGCTGCGGCGTGGGGCCCTCGGCGGGGCGCCGCCGGAAGACGCGCCCACGCACCGGGCCGATCGCGCGATGTGGGCGATCGGGCTCACGGTCTCTCTGGTCGGAGCCGCGGCCGGGACCGCCGGCTTCGTCATGTCGGCCTTCACGGCGTGCTCCGCCTCGAACCCGCCGAGCTGTCAGCATGGAGCGGGCGTCCCCGCAGGGGCCGTCCTGCTCACCACGGGAGCCGCCGCCCTCGCGGTGGGCCTGCCGCTGGTGATCGTCGGCGGGCGCAGCGTGCCGGATGCGCCCGCCGCGCGACTCACCGTCGCGCCGGGCGCGATCGGGATCGCAGGGCAGTTTTGAGCTTCGGTCGTTCCCGATCCACGCCGTCGAGGAGCGTGCCCTTCACCCCACGTGCGCCGCGAACGCGACCAGGTTGCCCGCCGGATCGCGGACGATGATCTCGCGGGCGCCGTAGAACGTCGTCCTCTCCGGGACGACGCGCTCGGTGTCGCCCAGCGCCTCGCGGATGGGGCCGAGGTCGTCGACGCCGATGTAGAGCGCCGTGCGGTAGGGGCCCTCGGCGGCCTCGGGCACGTCGGCGCGCATCGAGGCGCGCGACTGGAGCATGAGCTCGATGGTGCCGTGCTGGAGGATGACGAAGCCGAGGCGGTCGCCGTCGGGGACCGTGGCGCCTCGCTGGAAGCCGAGCCGCTCCCAGAACGGCAGGCACGCTTCGATGCTGTCGACGATGAGGTTGGGCGTGAGGGATTTCATGGGTGTGACGGTGCCTCGTCGAACGCCGGGCGGATTGGAAAAATGGAACGTTCCTTGGCGATCTCGCCGGGCGTCGCGCCGACGATCTCGCGGAACTCGCGGTTCATGTGCGCCTGGTCGAAGAAGCCGAGCTCCGCCGCCACGCCGGCCAGGTCGCCGCGGCGGGCGCGGCCGAGCCGCGCGATCCCGCGCTGCACGCGCGCGATCCGGGCGAGCTCCTTCGGGCCGACGCCGACGTGGTCGCGGAAGAGGCGGCGGAGGTGCTGGCGCGTCACGCCGAGCTCGCGCGCGAGCGCGTCGATGCTCGGGGGCTCGTCGCCCCAGAGGGCCGCGACGGCGCGATCGAGGATTCTGAGCGGGGTGCCGGCGCGAGGGAGCGCCGCCAGGAGGTGCCGCTCGAGCGCTCGCGCGCGATGGTGCGGGAGATCTGCGTCGAGGACGCGATCGAGGATGGCCGCGCTCCGAACGCCGGCGTCGTCGAGGGGCACGTGGCCGTCGGTGAAGCGATCGGCGCGCTCGCGCAGGAAGGCCGCAGCTCCTCCGGGACGGAAGCGCACCGCGACGATCGGCGGAGCGAGCCCGGCCGGCACGACGTGGGGCCGCGTCATCGTCCCCACGACGACGGCGCGCGGCGCGGCCCCGAGGTGGAGCAGCCAGTCGATGCAGCCGTCAGGCAGGACGCGCTGCTCGCTCGGAGAGAGCCCGCCGTCGCGCGTCCAGAGGCGGTCGACGAAGGGCCGCAGCGCCGGCGCGGGGAGGTACTCGCGGTAGCTCATGTTCGTGTCCATCCCGCCGCAAATGACGATCAGCCGGCTCGTGCAGCGCCCGGAGGGAAGTCGTCGCACAAGCTGACGATGGAGCTCGCGCAGCTGCGCAAGCTAGCCCGGGGGGCGCCACATCTGGGCGCGAGGGTACTCCTGCCGTAGCAGCGGCAATGTGAACGACGAAGTTATCAAGGCTAACATCGAGCACCAGGACCATGAGCAGCAGTACGGTGACTTCGTGTGGAGGGCGAGCCCCCGACGCGAGCGGGCCGAGCCCGCTGGTGGCGGTGCGGAGGGGGATCGACCGCCGAGCATGCCGAGAGGATACGAGAGCTCGCGACCGCTTCAAGGGACGCTGGACGAGCTGCCGCGGATGGCCATACGGTCGGGACGTGAACCTTCGAATCACGATGACGCTCGGGCTCTCGCTGTCGGTCGCTGCGTGCTCCGGCGGAGACGCCGACACCAGCCCGAGTTGCGGCGACGGGCAGGTCGACTCCGGCGAGGCCTGCGACGACGGCGCCCAGAACGGTTCCCCCGGCAAGTGCGCCGCCGATTGCTCGGCGCCGGGCGGCTCGGCCACGGTCTCCGGGATCGCGGCCCCCTTCAACGACGCCGTCGAGGGGCGCATCGAGGGGGCGACGATCTCGATCCTCGAGCACCCCGAGCGCTCGATGGTCACCGGCGCCGACGGACGCTTCGCGTTCGAGGGCATGACGGCGGGCGAGGAGGTGACGCTCGTGCTGGAGCACCCCGACTACCCGCTCATCCAGACCGGCACGCACCTCGTGCCCGCCGAGGGCATCGACGATCTCACCTTCCAGGTGCCGACGAAGCCGACCTACGATCTCCTGGCCAGCGTGGTGATGATCACGCCCGAGGACACCAAGTGCCAGCTCGTCACCACGATCACGCGCAAGGGCGGCACCATCCTCGCGCCCGGCGCGCACGGTGAGGCGGGCGTCACGGTCACCAGCGAGCCCGCGATCCCCGCCGAGAGCGGCCCCATCTACTTCAACTCCGCCGTCATCCCCGACAGGACGCTCACCGAGTCGAGCGACGACGGCGGCGTGCTCTTCACCAACGTGGAGCCGGGCGAGTACGTGTGGAGCGGTCACAAGGCGGGGGCGACGCTCGGGGACGTGAAGCTCAAGTGCCGCGCCGGGCTGCTCGTCAACGCCTCACCGCCGCGCGGGATGAACGTGCTCTGACCGAGGCCCTCAGCGGCCCACGAGCATGTTGTAGAGCTTCGTCGCCAGCGTGGCGTCGAGATGGCGCAGGAGCTCGTACTCGGCCGTCGCCTCGGCGCGGCGGCCCTGCGCCAGGTAGCAGATGCCGAGCGCGCAGCGGACGGCGGCGTCGCGCGGATTGATGCCGCACGCGCCCTGGAGCCACTGGATCGCCTCCGCCGTGCGGCCGAGCGTGTGCATCGTGCCGGCGATCCGGCGGATGGTGCGCACGTTCTTCGAGTCGAACCGGTATGCCTCCTGGAAGGCGCGCAGGGCCGACTCGTGCTGGCCCCCGAGCTCGAACAGCTTGCCGAGGTGCACGTAGGCGTTCGCGTCGCGGCGCCCGAGATCGACGACGCGCTGGTACGCCGCCGCGGCGGCGTCGTAACGCCCGGCGCCTCCATGCGCCGACGAGAGCCGCTCGTGGAGCGCCACGTCGTCGGGGCGCGCGCGCACGGCGGCGGCGAGCAGGGTCGCCGCGTCGCCGAAGCGCTCGAGCGCCTCGTACGACGCGACGAGCGCGAGCGTGAGCTCCTGGTCCTCGGGCGTCGTGCGGCGCGCGCGCTCGAGCGCCGCCGCCGCCTCGTCGTGCCTCCCCTGGCCGGCGAGGAGCAGCCCGAGGCGATGGTTCGCGACGGCGTCGTCCGGCTCCGCCGCGGTCACGGCCTCCCAGGCCTCGATCGCCCCCTCGATCTTGTTGGCCGACTCCAGCGCGCGCGCGAGCATGCGCTTGGCGAGGAGGTGCGCCGGATCGATCTCGATCGCGCGGCGCAGCGCGGCGGCCGCGTCCGCGGGCCTGCCCTGCTTCGCGCGGCTCTTGCCGAGCCCGAACGCGAGATCGAACGCGCGCGGGTGCGCGGCCATGGAGTACTCGAAGACCTGCGCGGCCTCGGCGTTCTTGCCGTGCTTGGCGTAGAGCTCGCCGAGGAAGACGGCCGCCTCGAGCGAGGTCGGCGCGGCGACGAGCGCCCCGTGGGCCGCCGCCATGGCCTCCTCCGCGCGATTGAGCTCCACGAAGCAACGCGCCGCCGCCAGGCGCGGCTTCTCGTCCCGCGGGTCGACGGCGACGGCGCGCTGGAAGCGATCGATCGCCGCCGCGTGAGCGCCCTCGGCGGCCTTGCGCCGTCCGGCCGAGAGGTAGAGCTCGGCGAGGCGCGTGGCCGTGTCGGCAGGCGCGTTCGGCAGCGTACGCGCGCGCTCGTAGGCGGCGGCGGCCTCGTCGTCGCGCTCGACGTCGGCGAGCGCCGCGGCGAGCCGCGTGAGCCACACGGGATCCGTGGGCGACAGCGCCGAGCGCGCCGAGAGCGCCTCCACCGCGTCGAGCTTTCGCCCGAGCTTCGTCAGGCTGCTCGCGAGCTGCTCGAGCACCGCCGCGTTCTGCGGCTGCGCGCGCCGCGCGGTGGCGAGCGGGCGCACGGCCTCCTCGTGCCGCCCGAGCGCGGCCAGGCAGGCGCCGAGGCGCGCGTTGGCGGCGAGGTGCGCCGGCTCGACGGCGACGACCTTCTCGAGCGCCGAGACCGCGTCCGCCGTGCGTCCCTGTGCCTCGTAGGCGCCGGCGAGGCCGAGGAGCGCGTCGAGGTCCGCCGCTCCGCCGGAGACCGCCTGCTCCAGCGCGGACGCCGCGCTCCCCGCGTCGCCCGCGGCGGCGTGGAGCTGGCCCAGCGTACGCTGCTCGCTCGCCGTGAGCGGGCGCGCTCCGGCCACGAGCTGCCAGGCGCCGATCGCCTCCGCGGTGCGCCCGAGCTTCGCGTAGAGCTCCGCGCGCGCGGCGTGCACGCGGCTCACGTCCCGCGGATCGTCGGGCCGCAGGGCCGACGCGCGCTGCAGCGCCTCCTCGGCCTCGCGCGCGCGACCGAGCTTCAAGCTGGCGAGCGCGAACCCGAGCTGCGCGGCGAACGCGTCGCGATCGAACCGCAGCGCCGACGCGAACGCCGCGGCGGCGGGCTCGGTCATCCCGAGCTCCGCCTGGACCTCGCCGAGGAACACCCAGGCGCCGACGTGATCCTCGCGCCGCGCCAGCGCGCGCTTGGCCGAGTCGATCGCGTCCTTGGGCCGTCCGATCTTCGCGAGCGCGCGCCCGAGCGCCAAGCTCGGCTCCGGGTCCGTCGCGAGGAGCGCCGTGGCGCGCTCGAGATCGGGAAGCGCCTGCGCGAGGTCGCCCGCCTCGATGGTGCGCCGTCCGCGCGTGAAGCGGAGCTGGCCGAGGCGCTCGGAGACGCCGCCGAGCGAGGCGTCGAGCCCGTGCGCGCGCTCGAGGGCGGCGATCGCGCTCTCGTCGTTGCCGACGGCGGCGTACGCCTCGCCGAGCTGGCGCTGCGCGCGTGCGTCGCCGGGCGCGGCGCGGGCGAGCTCTACCGCGGCCTCGAGGCTCGCGGCGCCGAGGCCGAGCTTCTGGCGGACGCTCGCGAGCTCGAGCAGGACCTCGGCGTCCGCGGGGCGGAGCGCGAGCGCGCGCTCGAGCGCGGTGCGCGCGTCCTCGTGCCGGCCCAGCGAGGCGGCGAGGCGGCCGCTCGCGAGGAGCGCGTCGGCGTCGTCGGGGGCGAGGCGCAAGAGCTCGGCGAACGCCGAGAGCGCGTCCTGCGTCTCGCCGAGGGCCGCGAGCGTGGTGGCGAGCAGCCGGTGCACGTCGACGCGCGACGGATCGACGCGGGCCGCGCGGCGCAGCGGGGCGACGGCGTCGGCGGCGCGGCCGAGGGCCACGTACGCCGACGCGGCGCCGTAGATGGCGTCCACCGCGTCGAGGCGCGCGTCGAGGGCGCGCTCGTAGAGCGAGGCCGCCTCGGCGTGGGCACCGCGCGCCGCGAGGAGCCGGGCCACGAAGATCGCCGACTCCGTCGGATCCGGGGCGAGCGCCAGCGAGGCGCGTCCGCTCTCGATGGCGCGCTCCGTTCGGTTGGCGGCGACCTCGCGCCTGGCGCGGTCGAGGTAGAGCGCGGCGAGGCGCGGCCCGACGTCGCTGCTCGCATCGAGGGCCCGCGCGCGCTCGAGCGCGGCGATGGCGTCGTCGTCCCGCCCGGCCTCCGCGAGCGCCAGGCCGAGCAGGCGCGCGGTCGGCGCCCTCTCGGGGAACGTGCGCGCGGCGAGCTCGAGCGCGCCGATCCGCTCCGGCGCGCGTCCGAGCTTCTCCAGCGCGACGATGCGACCGTCGTGTGCCTCCAGGTTCTTGGGATCGATCGCGACGGCGCGTCCGAGCGTCTCGGCGGCCTGGGCCCAGCGCTCGGTGCGCGAGCAGGCGAGACCGAGGAGCGCGCTCGCCTTCGGGTGGCCGGGGCTCTGCTTCACGAGCTGCTCGAGCGGATCGATCGCCGCTTCGAAGCGACCCAGCCGGATCTCGGCGGAGGCGAGGGCGAGCAGGAGCTCCCCGTCATCGGGGAACGAGGGCCGCGCCGCCGCGAGCTCCGCGGCGCACCTCGCGTCGTCGCCGAGACGGGCAGCGAGCATCCCGAGCCGGCGCGACTCGTCCTTCGAGAGCGCCCGGAGCGCGGCGACGCGCCCGAACGCGGCCGCCGCCTCGGCGTCGCGCGTCGCCGCCTCGTGGAGGCGCGCGAGCTCGGCGTGCACCTCGGCGGCGTCCGGCCGGAGCTCGGCGGCGCGGGTGAGCTCCGCCACCGCGATCTCGGGCTCGCCGAGGCGGACGCGCGCGGCGGCGAGCCCGACCCGCGCGTCGAACGAACGCGCGTCGTACCGCACCGCGCGCACGAAGGCCTCGGCCGCCTTCGCGTCGTGCGCGAGCTTCGCCCGGAGCTCGCCGAGCAGGAGCCAGGCCGCCGCGTCCTCGGGCGCGCGCGTGGTCGCCTCCTCGGCCGCCGCGAGCGCCTCGTGCAGCTTGCCCTGCGCGCGGAAGGCGCGCGCGAGCCCGAGCCGGAGCGGGATCGCCTCGGACGATCCCGCCGCGGCCGGGCCGCTCCCGGCGTGCTGGATCGCCGCGGCGAAGTCGACCTCGGCGCCCTTGGCGTTGCCCTCGGCCTCGCGCCGCCCCGCGCGCTCGCCGAGCAGCTCGACGAGGCGCCGCACCACGTCCGCGCGCGCGGCGTCGAGGCCCTTGGCGCGCTCGAGCATCGCGATCGCGGCGTCGGCGTCGCCGGCCTGCGCCAGCGCCAGCCCGTAGCGGGCCGCGGCCTCCGCGTCCTGGGGTCGCGCCTTGTGGGCGCGCTCGAGCGTCGTCAGGTGCTCGTTCGATTTTCCGAGCCGCTCGTTCGCGGTGGCGAGGGCGAGGAGCGCGCTCCCGTCGGCGGGATCGAGGGCGATGGCGCGCTCGAGCGCGAGCGCCGCCTCGCGCGGCTCTGAGAGCCCGAGGAGCAGATCGCCGAGCGTGCGCCACGCGGCGGCCTCGTCGGGCGAGAGCCGCACGATCTCGCGGAAGCTCTGGGCCGCGTCGGCGTCGCGCCCCCGCGAGCGCAGGGTCTCGGCGAGCGCCCGGTGCGCGTCGAGCCGGTCGGCGTCGACGGTGATCGCGCGGCGCAGCATCGAGATGCCCTCGTCGGGTTTGCCGAGCGAGAGGTACGCCTGGCCCGCGCCGACGAGCGCGTCGGCGTGATCGACCCGGTTCTTGAGGGCGAGCTCGTACGCGTCGACCGCGCCGCGCGCGTCGCCGTCCGCCGCGAGCACCTTCCCGAGCAGCAACGCCGCCTCGAGCGCGTTCGGCGGCGTGAGGGCGAGCAGCTCCCGGGCCGTCGCCGCCGCCTCGTGGAGGAGCTTCCGGTCGGCGTACGCGCGCGCGACGTCGAGGAGGAGATCGGCCTCGCGCGCGGCGAACCTGCGGGCGCGCGCGAGATCCTCGACGCCGCCCTCGCGCCCGCCCGACCCTGCGGCATCGGCGGCGCGGCCGAGGTGGAGCTCGGCGAGCCGGCGGCGCAGCTCGAGATCGCCGCCCTTCGCGAGCTCGTCGGCGCGACCGAGCGCGCCGATGGCGTCGTCCCTCCGGCCGGCGGCGTCGTACGAGCGACCGAGCGCCAGGTGCGCCGCGAGATCGCCGGGCGTGAGCTTCACGAGCGCCTCGAGCGCCGTCCGCCGCGCCGGCTCGTCGCCGGTCGCCGCGTACGCGGCCGCGAGGGCGGAGAGGACCTCGGCGCGCGGCGTCTCCTTCGCGCGCGCGACCTCGAACGCCGCCGCCGCCTCGGGGTGCTGGCCGAGCCGCGCGTGCGCGAACCCGAGCCGCGACGACACCGTCGCGTGACCCGGCGCGGCGTCGCGGAGGCGCATGAGGATCCGCGTCGCGTCGGCGTCGCGTCCGAGCGCCTCGAGCGCGGCGGCGAGCGGCTCGAGGAGCTCCGCGTCGCCCGGCGCCTTCGCCAGCGCCTGCGTGAGCGGCTCGACCGCGTCCTCGTGGCGTCCGGCCGCGGCGCAGAGCAGGCCGAGACGGCGCTGCTCCTCCGGCGAGAGCCCGCGCATCCCGCGGAGCTCGACGAGGGCGCGGATGGCGTCGCCGCCGCGGCCGGCCGCGTCGTAGAGGCTCCCGAGCTTCGCCTTCACCCGCGCGTCGTCGGGCCGCTCGGCGGCGGCGCGACCGAGCGCGTCGATCGCCTCGTCGGCGAGCCCGAGCTCGGCGCAGGCGAACCCGAGACCCGACAGCGCCTCGAAGCGCTCGGCCGGGGTGACCTCGGCGGCGGCAGCCTTGCGGTAGGCGTCGACCGACTCGCGCCCGTAGCCGGCCTCGGCGTAGAGCTTCCCGAGCCAGAGCCACGAGGCGCCGTGCGAGGCGTGCGCCTTGAGGTTCTGGCGGAGCACCTCGAGCGCCTCCGGGGATCGCCCGAGCGCATGGAGGGCGCGCGCGACGGCGACGGGCCGCGCGGGATCGCCCGGCACGAGCTCCTGCGCGCGCCGGAACGACGCGAGGGCGCCGGCGTGGTCGCCCTTGGCCTCGAGCCGCTCGGCGCGCGCGCGGACGAGCTCGTCGAGCTTCTCCTTCGCGGTCTCCAGAGGAGGGCTCGTTCCGGCCGTCGCGACCAGGACCGCGCGCTCGAGCGTCGCGATGGCGTCGTCGTCGCGCTGCGCCCCGATCTCGGCGGTGGCGAGCTCCCAGAGCGCCTCGACGCTCTGGGGCGCGAGGCGCACGAGCTCCCCGGCGGACTCGGCCGCCTCCGCGAAGCGCCCCTTCTTGCCGTGGGCGCGCGCGACGGCGAGGAGCAGATCCTGGTCGTCGGGGCGCGCGCGCAGCACGGGCTTGCTGTTCCGCACCACGTCGTCGTGGCGGCCGAGCCGCGCGTAGGTGAGCGCGAGCGCGCGGCGCGCCGCGGTGCGCTCCGGCTCGGCGCCGAGGAGGCGCTCGTACGACTCGGCGCTGTCCTCGAAGCGCCCGAGCCGCTCCTGGCACTGGGCGATCGCCTCGACGACGTCGAGATCGTCGGGCACGAGCCGCGCCAGCGTGGTCAGGGTGATGAACGCGCCCTCGTCCTCGCCGAGCGCGATGCGGCACTCCGCCAGGCGGCGCAGCGGATCGGCGTCGAGCGGGCGCAGGCGCGTGAGGCGCGCGAACGTGGCCTGCGCGTCGGCCAGCCGCTTCTCCGTGTGCTGCGCGCGCCCCAGCTCGGCGAGCGCCTGCGCGTGCTCGGGATCCAGCGCGACGACGCGCGCGAGCGGCTCGATCGCCTCCGAGGTGCGCCCGAGCCGCATCCACGCGAGGCCGAGCCCGAGCTGCGCCGAGAGCCGCTCCGGCTGCATCCGGGCGACGCGCTCGAAGGCGGCGCGCGCCGCCTCGTGGTCCCCCGTCGTCTCGCAGAGCTCGCCGAGGAGGTGGAAGAAGTCGGGGCGATCCGGGGCGAGCTCGGTCGCGCGGCGGGCGGCGGCGGCGGCGTCGGCGCTGCGACCGAGCTTGCGGAGCGCCGTCGCGTGCTCGACGCAGAGCTCGGCGTCGGCCTTCTGGTACTTGCGCGCCTTCTCGAGCTCGGCCGCGGCCTCGGCGTGATCGCCGGCGGCCGCGGCGCGCCGGCCCGCGGCGCGGTGCAGCTCGCCGAGCGGGACCTCGAGGTCGACCATCGACGCATCCCGCCCGAGCGCGCGCGTGAGCGACGCGATCGCCGCGGCATCCTGGCCGATCTTGCGCTGCGCGAGCCCCAGCCTGCGCAAGAGCCCCGCGTCGGGGTCCTCCTTCGCCTCCACGGCCCGGAGCAGCGCTTCCGCCTCCTTCGCCGAGCTCTCGGCGCGCTCGTGGCAGGAGGCGATCATCGCCCAGAGCGTGGGGTCGTCGGGCTCGCCGGCCGTCGCGGCCTCGAGCGGCGCGACGGCCTCGTCGTGGCGATGAAGCCGGACGAGCATCTCCCCGAGGCGCCGCTCTGCGCCGGCGCGCTTCGGATCGAGGGCGAGCCCGGCGTGCTGCGCGTGGACCGCGTCCGCGTCGCGCCCGGCGTGGACGAGCGTCTCGGCGAGCCCGTAGTGCGCCTCGGCGTCGTCGGGCCGCGCGCGCAGGCGCTGCTTGAAGGCGAGGATGGCGTCGTCGGTCTCGCCCCGCGCGCGCCGCACCCGCGCGAGCTCGCCGTACGCGTCGGCGGGATCCGACGCCGTGCGCGTCGCCTCCTCGAGGTGTTTGGCCGCCGGCTCGAGCTCGCCGCCCTTCGCCAGGAGGACGCCTAGATCGAAGTGCGCCTCGGCGAGGCCCGGCGCGAGCTTCAGCGCCGCCTCGAGCTCGCGCCGCGCATCGGTCGGCCTCTGCAGCGCCAGCAGCGCCCGGGCGTGGTGGAGGTGCGTCTCGGCGAGCGGCGGGCCGATGGCCAGCGCCTTCTCCAGCGTGCGCTGCGCCTCGCGCGGCGAGTCGAACGCGAGGTAGGCGACGCCGAGCGCGCGCAGCGTCTCGACGTGGCCGCCGCGCAGGTGATCGGCGCGCTCCAGCGTCTCGACGGCCTCTTCGTGGCGGCCCATCTGCAAATAGAGCTGGCCGAGCGCGGTGCGGAAGCGCGCCTCCTTCGGCATGAGCTGCGCCGCGCGCGAGAGCGCCTGCTCGGCGAGCTCGAGCTTGCCGAGCGTCTGCCGGCAGGCGCCGAGCTCGAGCAGGACCTCGGCGGTCGCCGGCGACACGGGCGCGAGCTGGATGGCGGCCTCGAGCTCCTCGATCGCGTCGGCGTGGCGGTTCTCCTTGGCGAGGAGCACGCCGTGGAGCGCCCGGGCCGCGGCGTCCTCCGGCCGGCGGCGGATCGCCTGGCGCACGTCGGAGAGCGCGTCCTCGCGCTGCCCGAGCTGCAGCCGGCTGTCGGCGAGCCAGAGGAACGCCTCGCCGTCGGCGCCGTCGAGCTGCGTCGTGGCGACCAGCGCCGTCACCGCGGCCGCGTGATCGCCGAGGCGCCGCTGCATGACGCCGAGGCCGCGGTGGGCGTCGGCCCGGTTGGTGTCGGCGGCGATCGCGGCCTCGTACTCGCGGACCGCCTCCTTGAGCTGCTCGAGCTCGCCGGCGCACGCCGCCGCGCCGAGGTGCGCGTCCACGAAGCCTGGCCGCTTCGCCGCCGCCTCGCGGTAGGCGGCGAGCGCCTGGGGGAGCTGCCCGAGCGAGCGCAGGTGGGTGGCGAGCTCGAAGTGCAGCGACGCGTCCTCGGGCCGAACCGCGATCGCGCGCCGGAGCGCGCTGGTCGCGTCGGGAGCGCGCTCGAGCTTCTTGTAGACGGTGGCGAGGAGCAGGAGCGCCGAGGTGTTCGAGCCGTCGAGCCGGAGCGCCTGCTCGAGCGCCTCGGCCGCGCTCTGCGCCTTGCCGAGCCCGAGCTCGGCGCGCGCGAGCCCGACGTAGTGGGACGCCTCCTTGGGCGCGAGCTTCGTTGCCTGGGAGAGGGAGCGCGCCGCGGGCTCGAAGCGCTCGAGCGCCACGAGGCTGGCGCCGAGCGCCGCGTGCACGTCGGCGCGATCGGCCAGCTGCGCGGCGGCGCGCTCGAGCGGCGGCACCGCTCTCTCGTGCTCGCCCGCCGCGCCGAGCGCCCGGCCCGCGGTGACGTGCAGCTCGATGTCGTCGGGCAGGAGCGCCAGCGCGCGCGCGAACGCCGTGGCCGCCCCGCTCGTGTCCTTGACCGCCTCCGAGGCGCGCCCGAGCGCGAGCCACGCCTCGGCCGGCTTGTCGCGCTTCGCGACGTACGCGCGCAGCGCCTCGTGCGCTCGCTCGAAGTCGCGGATCTCGCTCAGCGCGAGCCCGAGCCCGAGGAGCACCTCCGGCTCTTCGGGCGTTTGCTCTCGCGCCATCGTGAAGAAGCGCGCCGCCTCGTCGAACCGCTTCGACTTCACCGCGACGTCCGCCGCCCCGCGGAGCAGCGCCACCATGTCGGGCTTCAGGGCGAGCGCCTTGGCGTAGGCCTCGGACGAGCTCGCGTACTCCTGGCGCTTCGCGTACCCCTCCGCCAGCGTGACGTACGCCTTGACGAGATCGGGCTTGAGCTTGATCGCCTCGAGCAGGCTGGCCTCGGCCTCGGGCCACTTCCCCTGCTCGGCGAGGAGGTTCCCGAACGCCGCGTGGGCGGGGGCGTAGCTCGGGTCGTCCTTGATCGCGCGCCGGAGCTCGGTCGTCGCCAGGTCGAGCTTGCCGAGCTTCTGGTAGGTCTCGCCCAGCTGGACGCGCCGCCACACGTCCCTCGAGTTGAGGACCAGGCTGTCCTGCAGGACACCGACGAGCTTCTCGAGGTTCGGATCGGCCATGGCCTCGTCAGGGAGGCCGAGAGCGTACCGCGAAACGATGCCAGGGCGATCTTCGCGGCGGATCCTCGGGTGCCGCTGCCCGGCCACCCGGAAAGGGGTGTTCCGGAACGCAGATCCCCGGGCGCCCTCGCCCGTCTCATGCGGCTGTGACGAGCGATGATCCCCGTCGACACGCGCTCGTTCGCGCCGGCGCTCGCGTTCGTCGCGATGGAGGGCGCCTCGCGATCGGCTCGATCCTGGTGGCCCTGGTCGCGGGCTGCTCCGGCGGTGGTCGACAGGCCGCGCCGGTGCAGTCGACCGCGCCGCCTGCGGGGGCCGGGGCGCCGGCTGGAGCCGCCGGCTCGGTCGCGCCCGGACCGGCCGCCCTGGGCTCTGCCTTGCCGACGCCGGCGCCGCCCTCCGGGTCGGGGCGCGGCGCGGCGTCCGCCCCCGATGACTGGGTGATAGTCGACGGTCGCGTGATGGGTCTCTCGGATGACCGCGTCCGCGCCGAGCTCGCGGCGCCGCCCGCCATCCCCGGCGTCTCGTCGCTCGCGCGGGCGTCGCTGCTGGCGATCCCCACCGGGTTGGAGACCGTCCTCTACGCGACCGACACCCAGGTGCTGCGGGACGCCGAGAGCGTCTACCGCGCGCGCACCACCGGCTGCCACGAGCCCGCGATGGGCATCAGCCTGTGCATGCAGCGGCGGTTCTCGCCCGAGACCTACTGGACGGCGTACGACGCGCGCACCGGCGCCGCCCGCTGGACGGTCTCTCATCCGTCGCGTCCGTTCTCGACCGCGCTCCAGGATCGCGACGCCCTCTTCGTGCAGACCGATGCGGGCGTCGTCCGCATCGCCAAGCGCGATGGAGCGCTGAGCACGGAGGCGAAGCCGCCGGGCCGTGCGGGATCGCTGGTCGGGTGGGACGGGAAGGAGCTGCTCGCCGTGCGTGCGGACGGCGCGGTCGAGCGTGTGGCTCCCGACACCCTCACTGTCACGGCGTCGAGCCGCCTCCCGACCGGCTTCCAGGCCGTGAGGCGCTTCGGCGACGGGCTGTTTGTGGTGAGCGACCGGCGCGAGACCTACCTCTTCGACCCTCGCACCGCGACCGTGCGCGCGCGCACGCCGGCCATGCTCGCCGGCTCCGCTCCGATCACGGTGGTCGAGAGCGCCGACGCGCGTCTGCTCTGCACCTACGAGGAAGAGCGCGGCGTCCCTCCGCAGCCCGAGGTCGAGTACGGCCTGCGCTGCCTCGACGCCGCCGGTCGCGCGGCCTTCAGCCGACGCTTCGTGCCGATCTTCACGCACCGGACGCGCCGTGTGTGGGACGCGCCCTCGCGCTCGATGATCGACCAGCACCAGGCGTCGCAGGATCGTGTGCCCTGCGAGCTCGGCCGCTCGTACTGGAGGATGTGCTCGCCCAACCTCGCGGAGCCCGCCCCGCGGAGCACGATCCTCTCGCTCGCGGACGGTCGCACCCTCGCCGATCTGCCCGGTCACGTGAGGCCGGTCGAGGACGAGAGCGGGCGCATCGTCGCCATGGTCACCTCACGCTCGACGGACCGCGTCGCGATCCTCGATGCCGCCGCCAAGCCGCTGGCGACGATCACCGACACGCCCGGTCGCACCGACACCCTCGCCGAGGTCCACGACGGCAAGCTGATCGTGATCCGCGCGCGCGGCGTGGTGTTGCACACCCAGGCGCAGCCGGCGGCATCGGACATCGATGTCCGGATCTGGGCGCTCGATCTCGCGACGGGCCGCGTGCTCTGGCAACGCGACATCGCGTCGCCGAGCGGACCGACGACGGCCGTGCTCGCCGGCAGCCTCGAGACCAGGCGCCGGGGCGGGGACCTGTTGCTGCTGCTCCACGCCGACCACGCGTGGCTCGTCGCGCTGGACCTCGGCACCGGGGCCGTGCGCGCGCGGGTGGACGGGAGCGGGCAGGCGCCGCAGACGCTGTTCACGTTCTGAGCGTCGCGCTATCGTACGTCGACCGACTCGTCCGCGTCCGCGGCAACCCGCGCGTCTTGGCGCCTCGGGTACCCGATGTTAGTCCGCCTCGGTGGGCTGGACCATCGGGAGCTACCGCATCGAGGAGGCGCTCGAGCACGGCCAGCTCTGCGTCCTCGTCGCCAACGAGCGGTTTCCCGTCGAGCACGAGGAATCGCTCGAGATCGGCAAGACCAAGGTGCGCGTCTGCCGCGTTCAGGTGAACGACGCCTCGCATCTGGAGCTGTGGGTCGGGACGCAGCGGATCCCGCGTTCGCCCGACTCGCTCGAGCAAAGGAAGGCGCCGCCGGGCTCGTCTTGCTCGCGGCACGGCGAAGAGCGCACCTCGTACCGCGCGTCGGCGAAGCCCGTCGCGCCGGCGAGGCTCGTCTGCCCAGTCTGCCGCGACGCCATCTGCCGCGGCTGCACGAGCGTCGACCGCGTGCGGTGCAAGGCATGCCTCGAGCGCGCCGTCCTCGCCGAGGACTCGGCGACCGCCGCCGCCAACAAGCTCCGGGGGTCGGCCGTCGGCGTCGCCGGCCTCGCGGTCGGCGCCCTGGCCATCGTCGTCGCCATCGGCAACGCCAACCTCGGCATCGCCGCGGTCGGAGCCGCGATGCTGGCGGCCGGAGCGGCCAAGCTCGCCTTCGAGCTCCGGCGGAAGCCCCGCGAACCGGCCGCGCCGTCGCCGCCTCCGCCGCCGCGCTCGCCGGCCGAAGAGGAGAAAGGGCCTGGAAGCCGCGAGCTGACGCCGCGCCTGCGAGGACTCCTCCTGTTGGGCGTTTCCGTGGTGATGACCTACCTCGGCGTGATCATGCCCATCGAGGATGCGGCCTCGAAGGCGCCGTCGGTGTCCATCTCGATGAACGCCGCGTTCCTCGTGCCCACGCTCGTGTCGTCCGCTCTCGCGTACCTCCTCGCGCCGGCGTGGATGACGCGGGTCAACGCGAGCGCGCGGGATTCGCGGAGCGGGCGGCTGGCGTTCTATCTGCCGATGGTGCTCCTCGGCTGGGTCCTCTACGAGTACGTGAAGAGCACGGTCGAGCGGCACGGCTACGTCTTCCGCTGAGACGTTCGAGCGCCTCGGGCGGGACGGGCTTCGGGCGCGCGGCCGACCGCGCTCCGGGAGCCATGCCGCACGGCGGGCGCGTTGCCCTGCGTCGCGAGGTCGTCGGGATCGATCTCATCGAGCCGGCGAGCGCGCGGCGAGCGCCGCCGCGAGCGCGTCGGCGCGCGCGGCCGCGTCGTCGACG
>CAYJPW010000029.1:0-38086 GCA_964372055.1 uncultured Polyangiaceae bacterium | reverse complement strand
GGGGGGGGGGGGGGCGGGGGGGGGGGGTGCTCGGGGGCGGCGCGCCGACGCGCTGGCCAGCAGATCGAGGCCCTGGAGCGCCCTCTCGTAGTGGCAGACGGCCTCCTCCGCGCCGCCCTGGGCGCGCGCCGCGGCGCCGGCCGCCTCGTGCAGGGCGACGCGTCGCGCCGCGGGAAGCTTTCGGTAGAGGGCATCGCGCACGAGCACGTGGGCGAAGCGGTACGCGCCGGCCGGCGTCTTGACCAGGACGCGCCACCGCAGCGCCTCTTCGAGCGGCTCGAGCAGGCGCGCGGGGTCCACGCCCACCGTCGCCGCGAGGAGCGCCAGCGTCAGCTCGGCGCCGAGCACCGACGCGGCGGCGAGCATCCGCTGCGCCGGCTCGGAGAGGTCCTCGAGGTGCAGCTCGACGGCCTCGCGCAGATCGCTCGTCGCCAGGAGCGCCGAGGTCGAGCCGTCGCGCGAGCCGTCGAGCGCCTGCGTCGCGCGCATCGCGCGGAGCGTCTGGCACAAGAGCAGCGGGTTGTTGTCGGTCTTCTCGACGAGCCGGTCGACGAGCGCGTCTTCGGGCGGGCGGCCGAGCGCCGACTCGGCGAGGCGGCGCGCCTCGTCCCGCGAGAGCGCCTCGAGCGCGACGCGGCGGGCGCGGTCGTCGCGCGCCAGCGCACCGAGCGTCCGCCCGAGCACCGGGTCTTTGGAGACCGGCGCGTCCCGGTACGCCAGCACGAAGAGCGCCTTGGCGCCGGCGAGGGCCGCGGTCAGCAGCTTGAGGAGGATCACCGAGCCCGCGTCGGCGTGGTGCACGTCGTCGAGCAGCACGACGGCGAGCTCCTGCTGCGCGGCGCGGCGCAGCCACTGCGCCACGCGATCGAACGCGAGCGCGCCCGCCGGCTCGCTCCCTCCGCCGCACGCGGCGAGCTGATCGGCCAGCGCCCGCGCCTCGTCCGCGAGCGGCGCCTTGGGGCCTTCGGCGTAGCTCCGCAGCGCCTGCGTCCAGGGCCAGAGCGGGGGGACGCCGGTCCCGCCGTGGCAGCGAGCCTCGAGCGTCCGTGCGCCCGCCGCGCGCGCCCGGGCCGCGAGCTCGCCGAGCAGCCGGCTCTTGCCGACGCCGGCGCCGCCGCACACGAGCAGCGTCGCTCGGCCCACCTGCGCGCGCCTTCGGAGCTCGTCGAAGAGCTCGATCACGTCCTCGCGGCCGACGAACGCGAAGCTCTCGACCGGCGCGCCCGCGCGGGCCTCGGGGGAAGCGGAGAGCTCGGCGATGAAGCGGTAGCCGCGGCCGCGGATCGTCTGGACGACGCTCGGCTCGTCGCCGTCGTCGCCCACGGCGCGGCGCACGGCGGTGATCGCCTGGGGGAGCGTGTTGTCGGTGACGGCGGCGCCGCCCCAGATCGCTTCGTAGAGCTCGCGCTTGGTGACGACGCGCTCGCGGTGCCGGATGAGGTAGAGGAGGACGTCGAGCGCCTGGGGGCGGATGGGCACGTCGGCGTCTCCGCGCCGCAGCGCGAAGATCTCGTCGTCGAGCTCGATGCCGTTGAAGGCGTAGCGCATCTCGAGGCGAGCGCCTCGGCGCTCAGGGGGGATCGTAGCGGACGATCTCGCCGCTGTCGTAGTTCGTCCAGAAGAGCGACTGGTTGTCGTCCGCCAGGCCGTGCGGTCCGCCCTGCCCCGAGGCGAGCACGCAGACCTCTTTGGTGTCCGGGTCCACGCTCCGCACCGTGCCGTCCTCCTCGTTCGTGAAGACGATCTTCTTGCGGAGGAGCGTCAGGTCGCGGGGGCCCTTCTGGTCCGTCGCCAGGATCGTCGGCTCGGCGCCCACGGCCAGCTTGTTCCCCTTGAGCACCTGCGTGGCGGTGACCCAGAAGACGTCGTCGTTGACGGTCTTGATCGCTCGCGCGGCGGTCCCGTCCGGGTTCGCGGCGAAGAGCTGCGCGCCTGCGTCGCACGCGAGCGACAGCGTCCGCAGGACGTTCGGGCCAGCGGGATCGGAGAAGTAGACCCGCGCCACGTCCACCGCGAGCGCGTCGATCGTTCCAGGCCCGCCGTGGTACGGATAGCAGCCGCCCGTCGGTCCCCCGAGCGATGACCTTCGGATCAGGGTCTGGTCCGGCGCGGACGCGGCGGTGTACGCGTAGGTGCCGCTCGCTTGGAGCGCGCCCGCGCCGAAGCCGTCGCCGATGTCGACGGCAATCACCGAGCCCGTGTCCGCCTTCGCGCGTTTGAAGAGACCGGGCTGGCCGGGCAGCGGTCCGATGTCGTTGCTGAAGAACAGGATCTGCGTGCCCAGCCAGAGTCCCCTCGGGTTGGAGATGCTGGGCACGAGCGGCGTCGGAGCGCCCGCATCGGCCTCCTTGGGCGCTTTCATGATCGCGCCGGGCGAGCCGGCGGTCGCCTCGTTGATCCAGAACACATTCATGTCGGCGACGCGGATCACGGTGGGATGGACCTGGCCCGACGCGATCACCACCGGGATGGCGCGCCAGCATCCGCCGGCGCCGCCCGCGCCGCCCGCGCCGCCGGGGCCAGCGCCGCCGCCTCCGGCTCCACCCGTCGCGCTCGTTCCACCTCCGCTCGCTCCCGCGCCCGCTCCCGAATCGGTGCCCAGGTGGTGGTCACCGATGTCGAGCAGGAGGTTGCAGCCGAGCGGCGCGGTGAGGCCGACGGCGACGGCGAGCGCGAGCCTCACCAGGTCCCTCCGAGCTGGGCGCCCCGCGGACCGAGCTGGACCCACGACGATCGCGTCGGCTTCTTCGACGCCGGCGCGGGGCGCGCCAGCAGCCAGACCCCGAGGCCCGCGGCGAGGAGGCCGGTGCCGAACGCGACGGTCGACGCCGTGGCCGACGCTTCGGCGTCGTCGAAGGCGTCGAGGCCGGTCTGCGAGCACTCCGCGCCCGTGCACTCGCCCTCGCCGTCGGCCTTGAGCGAGAACGCGCGCAGTCCGAAGTAAGTGCCCATGCCGACGGCCAGCGCCCCCGCGCCGAGGGCGATCCAGCCCGGCGCGCGAGAGGGCGCCACGACCGGCGGCGGCGGTCGCGGCGCCGCCGGTGCCTCGCGGGCGGGTGGCGGCGGGGCGACGGCGGTCACGACCGCAGGCTCGGGAGCCTCGTCGCCGAGCTCCGGCACGTCGATCGTCAGCGCGCCGGGGCTGCCGGCGACCGAGAAGCGATAGGACCAGTCCCGCTTGCCCTTCGCCGAGGCGACGAGCTCGTGGTCGCCCGGATCGATGGGGAAGGCCGTCCCCAGCACCGCGTCGTCGACCGCGACGCCGTCGATGCGCACGGTCATGCCTTGCGGGCGCGCGGCCGACAGCGACACCCGCGCGAGGCGCGGCGCCAGCGCATCGGCGTGCTCGCGCGCGAACGCCTCGCGCTCCGGTTGGTCGGCGCGCTCGGCCTGCGTGCGGGCCTCGGTGAACTCGGCCCAAGCGCTCGCCGTCTTGCCCTCGGCCTCGTGGCACGAAGCGAGGTTGAGGAGCGTCCCGAGCTTGGGCTCGATGCGCTGGCTCATGGCGAACTTTTCGCACGCCTCGTGCGTCTTGCCCTCGTCCATCAGCGCGCGGCCGTCCTGGAAGAGCGCTTCGGCGATGGGCTTGCCCGTGGTCTGCGCCCGCGCGGTGGCGGACGTCGCCGCGGCCAAGCAGAGGACGATCGTCGCGAGGCCCGGTCGCGTCATCACTCCCTCGTCTCGAGGACGCCCGACTTCTTCGGCGCGGTCGGAGGCGGGTGCGTCTCGACCGCGGGAGACGCCGACGGCGCTCGCGGGGGCGCGGCGTGCGCGGGCGGCGCCGCGCCCGTGTGGCGAGGCGGCGCGCTCGCGGCTTGCGCCGTGGCCTCGGCGGCGCGCTCGGCCGCGCTGGCCGCCGGCGGCTCGGCGATGCGAGCGGGGATGACCGCCTGCGGCGCCGGCGTGTCTGCAGAGACCGGCGGCTGCGGCGCCGCGGCGGTCGGCGGTGTGAGCGCGCTCGTGACCGCCGCCCCGATCGCGATCACCGCCGTCGCGAGAGCGGCGACGGCGAGCGCGCGAGGACGTCGCGCCTGGGGAGCGGCGGCCACGCCCTCGACCTCGCGGCCGCCGCGAACGCGGTCACCCGGGTCCGGCGCCTCGGGCGAGGCCAAGCCCGCGGCCGAGGCGTTCGGCTGCGTCAACGCCCGGCGCGCGGCGATGCGCTCTCCGCACCGCTCCTCGAGCAACCGACGCACCTCCTCGGCGGTGGCGAGCTTCACCGCCTCTTCGAGCGCCTCGCCGAGCTCCGCCATCGTGGCGAACCGGGCCGAGGGCTCCTTGGAGACCGCGCGCATCACGACGGCCTCGAGCTCGCCCGGATAGCCCGGCACGATCCCGCTCGGGGGCGTCGCCTCGACCGGATCGGCGATGCGCGCGAGCGTGGCCATGTCGGTCGGACCGGCGAACGGGTGCCTGCCGGTGGACGCCTCGTAGAGCACCACGCCGAGCGCGAAGACGTCGGTCCTCGGGTCGACGCTCTCGCAGTAGACCTGCTCGGGCGCCATGTACCGGACCTTGCCCTTGGTGAACCCGGCGTCGGTCGTGCCGCCGCCGTCGCGCTTGGCGATGCCGAAGTCGGCGATGCGCGCGATGCCGTCGAGGCCCACGAGGACGTTCTGCGGCGAGACGTCGCGGTGGACGATGCCGAGCCGCGCGCCGTCGGGCCCGAGCGCCTCGTGCGCCGCGTGCAGCCCGCGCGCGACGTCGACGCCGATCCGCGCGACGACGCCCGGCGGCGCGGGGGCGTCGGCGCCGGCGGCGAGCGCGGCGAGCGTCTCGCCGTCCACCCACTCCATGACGAGGTAGAGCAGCCCGTCGGACTCGCCGAGCTCGATCACCTCGCAGACGTTGGGGTGCCGCACGGCCGAGGCGAGGCTCGCCTCGGTGAGGAACATCTGCTCGAACCGGGGATCGGCCGACAGCGCCGGGAACATGGTCTTGACGGCGAAGAGCTTCGAGAAGCCGCGCGCCCCCTCGAGGCGCGCGACCCAGACGACGCCCATGCCGCCGCGGCCGACGGGCGCGACGAGCTCGTAGCGACCCAGGCGGCGGCCCGGGGCCAGCTCGCCCATCCCCGCGAGCAGCGCGTCGTCCGAACGGGACAGTGCGCGAGACGGCGCAACCACCACGGCCGTGAGCATCGCAGAGGCGCTGGGGCGCCGCCAGATGTTCCAGCGGCGCTCCTCGAGGCACCCGAGCGCTTGCCGCGCGCAGTCGCTACGGGACGGGGGTGAGCGGGACCGTCGGATTGGCCCCGTCGACGTCCGCGCCGCGATCCGTGGGGCTGAAGCTGCCGTCGTGACCGAAGGCGGTCGCCCGGTAGGTGGCGTTCGTGGCGGGGATCTCCGAGGCCGGGATGTGCCAGGTGATCTGGTTGCCCGCGATCACCGCGCGCGCCGCCGAGGGAACGTTGCTCGTCTGCTGCTGATCGTCGACCTGGGTCACGCGGGCGGTCCAGGTCTGGCTGGTGTGGCTCCAGACGAGCTCGTACCAGCGGTCGGCACCCTGGAAGAGGTCCCAGTTGTACGGGGGGACGAACACCCAGTCGTTCGCCGCGACGCCGTCCGAGTCCATCACGAGCGAGTAGATGAAGGAGTGGCCCGCGTCCGCGAGCGGCACCGGGGTCACGTACATGGTCCGGAACTCGAGCACCTCGCCTGCGGGCATCGGCAGCGAATCGTTGGGGCACACGACGTCGGGGCTGCCCGTACACCCGTACGCGGCGCCGGACGCGTTGTACGCGGTGTCGACTGCGGTCGCCGAGCAGGAGGTCCGGGTCGCGGAGGACTCGGCAATGTCGATGCAGTCGCAGGTGTACGTGGGCGTATTCGACTCCACGCTGTCGACGAAGTCGCCGAACCCGTCGAGGATCGGGTCGCCCTGATCGATCACCTCGCAGTCGCCCGGGGGAGCGCCGCCGGTCCCCGTGGTCGTCGTGGTCGAGGTGGTGACGGTGGTGGTCGTGGTGGTGGTCGTCGTCGTGCTGGTGGAAGGGTCCCCCGTCTCCTCGCCCTTCTTGCACCCTTCCGTCAGCAGGGCGATCGGGATCGGCCCCACCACCATCGCGAGCACGAGCATCGGCTTGGACCATGCAATGCCCGCGGACGGTCGGGCGCTGGGATATTTCATGGGCTACACACCTCCATCGGGCATCCCACCAGAGTGGGAGAGCATCCGCAAGCCCGGGCCGTGGTTCGGCGCGTCGGCGACGCCGAGGCGCCTGAAGGCCGCTCCGTCCGCGCCCGCGGCCGCGGGGACGCGAGCGCGATCAGCCGCCGCTGCCGCCGGTCCCTCCGCTCCCGCCCGCTCCGCCGTGGCCCCCGCTCCCGCCGCCCCCGCCGCACTGCGGGTAGAGGCACGCGTCGGTGTAATGACATCCCCAGCCCTCGAAGCTGCACGTGCAGATCCAGCTCGGGAAGGTCTCGCCGCAGCACGACTCCGAGCCGTACCCGCACTCGAGCCCCTCCGCGCACGCCGTGCTCGAGGTGGGCATCTCGACGGGGCACGAGTCGTCGAACGTGGTGGTGGACGACGTCGTCGCGGCCGACGAGGTCGTCGTGCCCGAGCCGGTCTCGTCGGGGCTGCTGCACGCGATGCCCATCGACAGCAGCGCGCCGAGAATGCGGCATGCCGGCAACAGGCTCGGCCCAATGGAAGGCGCCCCGCGCTGCACTCCGGAGGTGGTCGTTCGCATGCATCGACCCATGCAGGCGGCGTACCACGAGAACGGAACGCGATGCCGCCGCGGGGCCGCGAATTCAGGGCGCGCGTCGGGCGATCTGTGCCATCGCCTGGCGCCCTGGTCGCGCCGGAAGGCAGCGCAGTTGATCGCGATCATCGGCTGGGCGCCCGCGCGGCGGGATGGCGGCGCCACGACCAGGAAATGCGCATACCGCCCCCGAGCGTTGCTCGGGCTCGTTCAACACCTGTTTCGCCAGCGGCGCTCTTCCTCACGGGCCGTCGAGGCCGACTGCCGCCCCGTCCGCGGTTCTGCGCAGCGGCGAAACCGTCACTGTTGGGCGGCTTCGGCCTTTGGGCTCAGGATCCGATGTGCGGGTACAGGAGTCGTTCCTTCGGAAAGAAGAGGACGTCCTCGATGACAAGATCGGACAGATCGTGGAGGATCACGCCGTTCGCTCGGGCGTCTGAGTAGATCCGATCGTAGGCATCCGCGATCGCGTCGCACACGCTGGCGTAGTCGCAGTCGCAGGCCACATGGAACAGACGCGGGCTATCAAGCGGATAGTCAATTAGAAGCCGCGTTCCCCCGGGAAACTCGTCGATCTCATCGGCGTAGATCGTGATGGCGCGCTGCAGCAGGCTGAAGCCCGGAGTATCGCCAAAGATCCGAACCGCCTGATCCTCGTCGTTCACCACCTGGCTGAGCCGGAGTGCTTCGGGGTCAATGACCTCGCGCTCGCTGGACGGCGCGGCTTCTGGCGAGCGGTTGACTATCTGTGTGCGCGCCAGACCTTTCAGGAGCGCGAGTACCTCCTTTTGTTGGCCGGCCGGCCCTGCGGCGACGCGTGCGAGTGCGATCGCGGCTGATTCATTCTGCGGAAGGCCGAAGCGTCGCTGCAACTCGGTGAGAGAGCTTTGCGGATCGTGCGCGTTGCGAAGAAGACGCGCGTATTGGGCTGCTCGTATCAGCTGGTCGGGTATCGCGATGAAATCGGTGGCCGGCTTTCCTGAGTTCACTGTTGGCCCAACGTATCGGCGTCAAGCGGCGGGCGCAAGGGCGAGCCCGTAAGGGTGAGCGACTGCGACGTCCGCTGCAGCGCTCTGCCGTCGGTCAGCTGACCCATGCACGCCGCGCCTCCTCGCCACCAGCTACCGCGAAGCGGAGTTCCGCTCGATTCGTGGCCGTTCGGCGCCCGTGACCGGAAAGACAACCTTCGCGGCCGCCAGCAGGACCCCAAACACGAGCAGGCCGAAGAACCCATGGTGGAGCCGCCATGCATACGTGAGCTCGAGCCAAGCTAGGAGACCCACCGCGGCGAACCCCACAACGAGAGTCGCGGCGCCGCGCCCCCAGGGTCGCGCGATTTGCTCCGCGAGGTCGTTCCCACACGGTTCACACCAAGGCGCGCCATTCACCAGGAATGCAGCGCACCGGATGCAGAGCGCGATTCGGCAGCGAGTACAGCGCGTCGATGCAGGCCCGTCACCATTTGCGCATGGTTTTTGCTCGATCACATCGGTCCCCGAGTGTGCCCGTCCAAGGTACCCGCGCCAAGCCGTCGGCGCCAGAGGGAGCCTGCGCAGCGGGCACCGGCGGCGATCGTTGGCTTCACCACGCAGTTGGGCGGCCGACGCGTCAGGTCTCGAGGAGGGCCCGGAATCTTCGCACGTCGGCCCGAAGTCGCTCAATACGGTCCTGCTCTGCGTAGGAACGTGGTCTGGGTTTCGCGTGGAGCCGCTTCAGGGCGTCTTGTGCGTCGTCGAGGCGCCACTGCCGCCACTCTCGCATGATGTGCGGCGGGTTGAGGAGAGGGAGCAGGGCCTCCTCTAGGTTCAACATGTAGTCGCATGGGTCGGTGCTCATGACGGTGAGAAACACCGCGGCGTCGATTGCGCCGGTCGCGCGAGCGGCAGCCAGCCCGGCTACCAGCATCTTGAAGTCGTCGTCGCGAGCGGCCCCCCAGCCGTCGCCTTCTGGACGACGCGAAGTCTGCTGAAACTCGCGGCTAGCGATCTGAAGCGCGACGGCCTCGCGGTCGCCGTTCTGCAACCACTCGTTGGGCAAGAAGCGGACCTCGGGCACCACGCTGATACGTGCAAAACTCGCGGTACATCCAACGTGGAAGAAGCTCGAAACATCATCGTCGGTGCAGAGCGCGAAGCCTAGGATGGGGTCCCCGTGGTTCGCCGATAGAGCAGAGATAGCCTGTAACGAACCAACACGCACCAATTCCATGAGTTCGTCACGAGAGTGGGTCATGACCCGTCCGCGCAACGTATCAGCGGTCAGCGCCCGCTGCAGCGCTTTGTTGGGCGGCAGCAGGCCCGGATCGGTGGCCGCGACGGCCTCATTCGAGAGGCCGCACGTCTCGCGTGTGCGGAAGCCCGCAGACGATGCGAGTTGGTCCCGTCTCGACGGCAACGGTCAGCGCTTGTTGCTCCGGACGCGAGAGGGCGAGCAGTCGACGGGACCGGGTGGGTGTTGCGCGCTCGGAGGAGTCCTCATGCGAGATCGGGGACGTCCGTCGGAGAGCGCGCGTGGCTCTGCGCCATGAGGGCATCCAGACGGGACACTGCGTCGGAGGGGTGGGCTATTCCCAGCGCGTTCCAGACGGCGCGTGCGGCGCAAGCGGCGACGACGGTAGGGTTCGTGTCTGCGGTTGTGCCGCCGATGCGACGCACGGCAATGCGTGCGCGAGACACTCCGGCAACGCGGAGACCAAAGTGCGAGCCTACGATCGCCCCTTGCTTCCAGTCGTCGTAGCCAGATGCGGACGCGTACTCGACCGCGCCCTGCCGTTCGAATCCCGCGCCGGTGCAGTCAGTAAGGACGATCATGCTTGGACCGACCACCTCGACATCGAGCGAGACTTCGGCGAAGTAGCAACGCCCGCCGAGTACCCTGAGGAGTTTCGCGTCGCCTTGAGTCACGGCGTCTCGGTCGGCCCAACGTGCAGTGTCCAGATCGGCATAGCAGCCAGAACGATGGTTAGAAAGATAACACGCGAAGCCGTTCGAGAGCGTCGTTCACGAGATGGTCCACCTCGGCATCGAGCGGCCGATCATCGCGCGCTACGGGCTTACCCACGAGGAGAAGGAGCGGCTCGTCGACCGGGTGTGCGTTGTGGCGTTCACGGACTTGCTCCCGGAGTACGCGATCCAGCCGATGGGGCCGAAGGAGCTCGATGGGTTCGTCGACGCCGCCGCGCTCGGCGACCTGCCGCGCGCCGTCGAGCGCTACACGGCCGCGCGTCGTGGGGCAGAAGCGCCGCGGCACCCTCCGCGCTGACGCGCCAGCCGGCGCGTCGACGCCGCACCACGGCCACGTGGCGGGGCTCAAGTTGGCCCGCGTGATTCGCCACCGGCACGATCGCCCTGCAGATCATGCGGCGGCGGCTGGCGAAGCTCGGGCCCGTTTGGTGTTCTCTGCGCGCATGCTGGCCACAGCTTGAGCTCCATCTGCACGGCGTCGATCCCTCGGAGGCGCGCTCTCCCGCGCCCTGCTAGGCTCGCATGGATGCGCCTGCGCACCTCGATTGCGTCCCTCCTCGTGGCGGCGGCCGTGCCCTCCGGGTGCGACTCGGAGCCCGGGCCTCACACTGCGCCGGCCTGCGCCGAGGGCGAGACCCAGCCTTGCTACTCGGGACCTGCGGGCACCGCAGGGATCGGGATCTGCCACGCCGGCGCGCGCGCGTGCTTGCCCGACCGTACCGGGTTCGGCGCGTTCTGTGACGGCGAGGTGACGCCGGCGGCGGAGCTCTGCGCGACCGCTATGGACGACGACTGCGACGGCGCCGTGAACGAAGGCGGTGAGGATTGCGCCTGCGCGCCTGGCGAGACCCGTGCTTGCTACACCGGGCCGGCGGACACACTCGATGTCGGGGCCTGCGTTGCTGGCACCGCCGTCTGTAACGACGAAGGTCTCGGCTTCGGGCCATGCGAGGGGGAGACGCTCCCGGAGGCGGAGAGCTGCGCCACGCAGATCGACGACGACTGCAGCGGTGCCGCGAACGAGGGCTGCGCGTGCGAGCCCGGCGCCGAGTCACCTTGCTACAGCGGCCCCGCGGGGACGGCGGGCGTGGGGAGCTGCAAGGGGGGCACCGCCACGTGCCTCGCGTCTGGCGATGCATTCGGGAGTTGCGCAGGCGAGGTGCTGCCTGCCGCGCTCGACGACTGTGCGACCCCGGTCGACGAGAACTGCGACGGGGTCATCAATGAGCTGGGATCGGGGTGCGTGTGCACGCCGGGCGCGGTGGAGCCCTGCTACGGTGGGCCACCTGGCACTGAGGGCACCGGGATCTGTGCCGCCGGTACGCGCACGTGCCTGCCGTCAGGACTCGGCTTCGAACCATGCGCGGGAGAGACGCTCCCGGCTCCGCTCGACGACTGCGCTACGCCCGAGGACGAGAACTGCGACGGCGCGATCAACGAGGCAGGATCCGGGTGCGTCTGCGCGCCGGGGACGATGGAGGCGTGCTACGGCGGACCGCCGGGCACCGAGGGGGTCGGCGCATGCATGGGCGGCTCGGCGACGTGCCTGCCGTCCGGGGATGGGTTCGGTCCGTGCATCGGCGAGGTGACCCCGGTCGTCGAGGACTGCGCGACCCTGGCTGACGAGGACTGTGACGGCGCGGTGAATCAGGGCTGCGCATGTCCCGCGGAGGACCCCACCTCGCTCGTCAACGAGAACTGCGCGAACGACTACGGCGAGACGGCGTGGAAGGTGGCCGTCCCCAACATCGGCACCAAGCTCGCCGTCGACGGGACGGGCGGCGCCGTGCTCCTGATGCGGCGTCTCTCGGCCGTGGCCGGCTACGAGCCGGTGAACCCCATCTCCTTCCCGGAGATCCTGGTCGCGCGGTATGACGCGAGCGGCGCCTTCGTCTGGGGCCGCGAGGCCTTCGCGAGCCAGGTCCCCACCGCGTCCGGCGAGGCGTATCAGCTCGACGCAGGCGACAACGGTCATGTCGCCCTGAGCGTGCCGGTCAACGGAGGCGACTGGACGGCGTGGGGCGGAAGCCCGATCCACACCGCCAACAACCAGGCGTCGCACGTGATCTACTCGGTCGCGCCGGATGGCACTCTCCTCTACACGGTCGACCCGCCGAAGCTGTTCCAGTTCGAGAACGCCAACACGCATCACGGCGTTGCCTGCGGCACCGATGGCAGCGTGTTCTACGCGAACGGAGAGTACTCGAACCCCCACGTCATCAAGTACGGCCCCTCGGGGGCAGTCGCCTGGGACCACGCTTTCACCGGCAACCCGATCGGCCCGCGCGTGGTGGCGTTGCCCGACGGCGGCGTGCTCTTCGCGTCGGCCGATGCGGCCGCGGTCTCCGACATGGGTCTCGGCCCCCTGCCGGCGACCGCGCCCCAATCGCGCGACCTCCTGATGGGTCGCTTCGACGCCGCAGGCAACGTCCTCTGGGCGGTGCGCCCCCAGGCGGCGTTTGGGGTCGTCTCCGCTTCGGTCGATGGAGCGGTCGCTGGCATCACCACCGATCTCGCCTTTCTTCGCGTCTCGCTCGTCGACGGGACCATCCTCAGCAGCGACGCGGCTCCGAGCGGTCTGACCTACACGCCCATGCGGACGGCGACGGTCGGCGCCTCGGCGGCCTATGTGGTCTTCCTCAATACCCCGGCCACCGACTTCGGCTTCGGCCAGCAGCCTCCGTACAACGGGATGAGCGGTATCTTCTTCACCCTGCGCGAGCCCGGCGCGATGCGCTGGGCCAGGGCGCCCGGCGGGATCACCACGTTCGCGCGGATCGCCGGGCGAGCCGGAGGATTGCTCTACACGACCATCGGCGCGTCCGACCAGCTCGATCTCGATGGCGCCCCCGAGGCGACCCCGCCCTCGTCCTTCCTGGTGAGGATGGCATACTGAGACCACGACGATCACGATCAAGCCCCCCTCACTGAGGGGAGCGTCGCGGGCGCGCGCGGGGAAGGTTTACGGCTTTGCGCGGCACAACCTGACGCAGCTCCTCCACGACACGCGCCAATTCGCGGAGCGCACGCATGGGAGGCAAGTTGCGGCGCGTGGCGCGCGCGCGCCCGAGTGCGCCGCGCGAGGAGGCGTCATGAAGAAGAAGCACCAGCGACGGCGGCCAGCACCGAGCGTAAGTGAAAGAAGGCCGCTCAGTCCAGCCGGGGCCGGCGTCCGCGGTCGAGCGGTAGGCCGGTGAGGGCGGCGGCACGCGACCGATCGTTGGCGTCGCCGAGTCGCCGGGCCGGCGTCGGGGTCGGACTTCCCCGACGGCGGACGCACGTAGGCGCGCACGGCGCTCGAGCTCGAAGGTGCTGCCCCGAGCTCCGCGACCTCACGAACCATCATGTGGGCGTGTTTTCAGACCTCGCAGAGCAGTGGTCGCGTGGGCGAGGCAATGTCGACGTGTTCCGTCCAGTCCACGAGATCTTCTACGATGCGGAGGACCGCGCACGATGATCAACGCGTGGGCGAGCGGCGTGCCTGGAGGCGACGAGGATGCCCGGCGCGGGTCCAGTCGCGCGTCTACTTCGGCGCCATGCTCTTGCAGATGCCCTGCAACGTCGCGATCTTCGCGGCGTCGCCCTTCGGCGTCGATCCGGTGCACTGGAGCGTGTTCGCGTCGGTCTTGATGTAGGTCTCGACGAAGTGGTGGTCCTCCTTCGGATCGGAGGCGTCCCACTCCAGGTAGCGGCCCTTGCCCGCGAGCGTCTGCTCGTCCTTCCCCTTCGTCGCCTTGACCTTGGTCGCGCTCATCGCGGTGCGGGTCTCGAACTCCTCGGGCTTCACCCAGTACAGCATCGCGACCTGACTCTTGTCGGCGGCGACCACCGAGACGTTCCCGCCCCAGGCGCCGCTGCGCGGATCAGCCGTCGTGTACCCGCTCGGGAGGTTCACGCAGAGCGGCGCTCCGTCGGGGCACGTCTTCGCTCCGCCGCCGGCGCCTCCCTCCTTGCTGCAGCCGGCCGCGAATGCCAGCCCGGCGCAGAGGATCAAACCCACCTTCGAAATGTCTTCCATGTGGCCTACCTCCTGGTGACGCGCTCGATCGAGCGCTGTTATCGCACGGCGGCGTGTGCGGTCGGTCGGCAAAGTTCAGGACGGCGCGCCAGCTGGTGGGCGACGCCCGGCGCGCCCGTCTTCGGCACATCCCCGGCGCAGTGCACGAGGAGATCGCCTCGCAGATCTCGGTGAAGTCCAGGTTCGTCGGCGCGGAGGGCAGCAGACGACTTCCACCCCTGTCGGTGACGCTGCGTGACGCTCCCCTTCGCTCCGCGCGCGCCGGGTTCGAGTTCTGCGTGGCGCGCTGGCTACGGCAAGTAGCTCCAGCCGCTCGACCCGCTCCACTGGTCGCTCGCAGACCAGTCGAAGTCTTCGACCATGGCCGCGTAGCCTCGGCCCCGAGGCGGGAGCGTCGTCCGCGCGAGCGGGGCGGTTGCACGCGTCGGAGGGGAAGTCGGAGATCGTGCCCGCGGTGGCGTGGACGCGGCACGCGCCGAAGCGGCGAGCCGTGGAGCTCGTCGAGCAGAGCGTCGCGTTGGGGGAGGAAGGAGAGGCGCTCGTCTGGCTCGCGTGTGCCGCGGACCGCGGGGGCGGGAGCGACTCGTCGTGAGCCGCGATGGCGGCGCGAGCCCACGCCGCCGGCCGCCTCGCCGATCCCGCACGTCGCCTCGCCTTCGCCGCTTCGGTACCATGCCCCCGATGCGCGCCAAGCGCCCGGTCCTCGCCGACGTCATCGCCCGGCTCGAAGCCGCCTACGGCGACCCGGGCCCGCCGCCCTCGACCGATCCCTTCGAGCTCGTCGTCTGGGAGAACGCGGGCTACCTCGTCGACGACGATCGCCGCGCCGCCGTGGTCGCCGCGCTGAAGAAGAGGGTCGGCCTCCGCGCCGAGGCCATCCTCGCCGCGCCGATCGAGGTGATCGCCGAGGTGATCCGCGACGGCGGGATCCACCCGCGCGGGCGCGCCGACAAGCTCCACGACGCGGCGGCGATCCTGCTCGAGATCGGCGCCAAGCGACTGAAGCAGGCCGTCCGCGCCGCGACCGAGTCCCCCGCCGAGGCGAAGAAGCTCCTCAAGCGCTTCCCCGGCATCGGCGATCCCGGCGCCGACAAGATCCTCCTCTTCGCGCGGGCGCGGCGCTCGCTCGCGCCCGACTCGAACGCGCTCCGTGTGCTCGTGCGCCTCGGGTTCGGCGAGGAGCTCTCCGACTACGGCAAGACGTACCGCCTCGCCACCGAGGCGATCGAGCCCGAGCTCGATCCCGACATCGACCGCTGCCTCGCCGCGCACCTCCTCTTGCGCCGCCACGGCCAGGAGATCTGCAAGCGCACGCGGCCGCGCTGCGAAGCCTGCCCGCTCGCGGGCGCCTGCCGTCACTACGCTGCCGGCGCGGCCGTGCGCGCCCGCTGATCCGACCTCAGAGCGCGCCCTGCTCTCGGTACCACGCGACCGCGTCGCGCAGCGTCTCCTCGACGGGCCGGCTTCGATAACCCAGCTCTCGCTCCGCCTTCGCGCTCGAGACGGCGACGCGCAGCGTCGACTGCAGCGCCATCTCCTCGCTGACGAGCGGCGTCTTGCCGCGCAGCGCCGCGAGCGCGTCCGAGAAGCGGCCGACGAGGCGCGTCGCCGACGCCGGGAGCGCGATCCGCGGCGGCCGCCCTCCGACCTCGCGGGCGATGCGCGCCAGCAGCTCGCGCAGCGGCATGGGGTGACCGCCGAGCGCGTAACGCTCCCCGCGGCGTCCGCGCTCGGCGGCGGCGAGGTGGCCGTCCGCCACGTCGCGCACGTCGCACACCGTCCGGTAGCCGTCCGGCATCGCCACGCCGAGGAGGCGGCGCGGCGCCTGGAAGAGCGGCAGCGCGTGCAGCTTCCAGTCCCAGGGCCCGAAGATGGCCGCAGGGTGGGTGATCGCGACCGAGAGCCCGAGCGCGGCGCCGCGCAGCACCTCCTGCTCGGCGAGCCACTTGGTGTGTGGGTAGACGAGGCCGAGCGGCGCCATGTCGTAGGCGTTCGACTCGTCGATCGTCACCGGAGCGCCGCTCGTCGCGTCGAGCGGGCGCCCCAGCGTGGCGGCGGACGAGGTGAAGACCAGCCGCGCCGGCCGCGTCGCCAGCGCCGCCTCGACGAGGTTGCGCGTGCCGGCGACGTTGGTGCGGAGCACGTCGGCCCAGACGCCGCGCCACATGCGCACGTCGGCGGCGACGTGGAAGACGTGCTCGGCGCCGTCCATCCCGCGGCGGAGCGCCGCGGCGTCGTCGAGATCGCCCTTGACGAGCGTGATGCCCCTCGCCTCGAGATCGCCGGGCAGGCCACGGCCGCGGCAGAGCGCGCGCACGTTGGCGCCGCGCTCGAGCAGCCCGCGTGCGATGGCGAACCCGAGGAGGCCCGAGGCTCCGGTCACGAACACGGTGCGTCCGGTCCACGCGTCGGTCATCGCCGCCGTATCGCCGCGCCGCCGGCGGGTCGCAAGGGGCCCTCCGCGTTGCGGAGGAGGCGGCGCTTCCCGCCCGCTGCCGTGGGGGTCGGTGCAACGAAGAGGAGGACGTCCCGGCCGTGCTCGGGAACGCGACCCGCTTTCCGGGCGTTGCGAGGTCGCCCGGAGCGTCCGTGCCAAATTGTTTGTAGACTATTTCGGGGCACGCGCATCGAAGGGGTATTGCTCGTTCAAGCCGCGCCCCTGGCCGGCTCGCCACACAGGAGAAGTCCAGATGTGCGGGATCGTCGGATACGTCGGATCGAAGAGCGCGGCGCCGATCATCGTCGATGGCCTCCGTAAGCTGGAGTACCGCGGGTACGACTCGGCCGGCATCGCGATCCACGACGGAAAAGGCATCGAGATCGTACGCACCCTCGGCAAGCTGGCGCGCCTCGGCGAAGCGCTCGAGAAGAAGCCGCTCCAGGGGACCACGGGCATCGGCCACACGCGCTGGGCGACGCACGGCCGCCCCAGCGAGGTGAACGCCCACCCGCACTCCGCCGGCCCGGTCGCCGTCGTCCACAACGGGATCATCGAGAACCACGTCGCCGTCCGGCAGGAGCTCGAGGCGCAGGGCGTGAAGTTCCTCTCGGACACCGACACCGAGATCGTCGCCCACCTCATCCACCGCGAGATCCAGCGCGGGACGACCTCGCTCTTCACCGCCGTCCAGGCGGCGCTCCGCCACGTCGTCGGCGCCTACGCCATCGCCGTCGTCTCGCGCCTCGAGCCCGACGTCGTGGTCGCGGCCCGCTACGGCTCGCCGCTCGTCATCGGCCTCGGCAAGGACGAGATGCTCTGCGGCAGCGACATCACCGCCCTGCTCGCCCACACCCGCGAGATGGTCTTCCTCGAGGACGGCGACGTCGTCGAGCTCCGCCCGAGCGGCGTGAAGATCGAGACGGTCGCGGGCGAGAAGGCCGAGCGCAAATCGCGCCACATCGACTGGAGCGCGGTCCAGGCCGAGCGCGGCGGCTACAAGCACTTCATGCTCAAGGAGATCCACGAGCAGCCCGACGTCGTCGAGGCGACGCTGCGCGGCCGCATCGATCTCCAGGCGGGCGACATCCACGCCGCCGAGATCGGCGTCTCGCCCGACGTCGCGCGCTCGATCAAGCGCGTCTACATCGTCGCCTGCGGCACGAGCCACTACGCCGGCATCGCCGGGCGCTACTGGATGGAGCAGATCGCGCGCGTGCCCTGCTTCGTCGAGCTCGCGAGCGAGGTGCGCTACCGCGACCCGATCTTCTACCCCGACGATCTGGTGATCGCGATCAGCCAGTCGGGCGAGACGGCCGACACGCTCGCGGCGATGAAGCCGGCGCGCGCTGCGGGAGCCAAGATCCTCGCGCTGACCAACGTGGTCGACAGCGCCATCGCCCGGCAGTCGGACGGGGCGCTCTACACCCACGCCGGCCCGGAGATCGGCGTCGCCTCGACCAAGGCGTTCACCACGCAGCTCGCCGCGCTCCTCATGCTCTCGGTCTACCTGGGCCGCCGCCGCGACTCGCTCCCCAAGGAGAAGGCGCAGGAGATCCTCCAGGCGCTCTGGGAGATCCCGAGCCACATGCGCGAGGTCCTCGGCGACGCCGACTACGTGCACGCCATCGCCAAGCGCCTCACCCACGCGAAGGACGTGCTCTTCCTCGGCCGCGGGCTCGGCTTCCCCATCGCGCTCGAGGGCGCGCTCAAGCTCAAGGAGATCTCGTACGCCCACGCCGAGGGCTACGCCGCCGGCGAGATGAAGCACGGCCCCATCGCGCTCATCGACGAGACGTTCCCGGTCGTCGCGATCTGCCCGCGCGACGCGCACTACGAGAAGACGCTCTCGAACGTGCAGGAGGTCCGCGCCAGGGAGGGCCAGGTGATCGCCATCGCCACCAAGGGCGACGAGGCGATCCTCGAGATCGCCCAGCACATGGTGTTCCTGCCCAAGGTGCGCGACGAGGTGCTCCCGCTCCTCACCGTGCTGCCGCTCCAGCTCATCGCCTACTACGTCGCGAACCTGAAGGGGAACGACGTGGACCAGCCGAGGAACCTGGCGAAGACCGTCACCGTGGAGTAACGCGCCAGCCCGCGGGCGAGCGCTGGCGCGCGACGCGCCGGCGTCGATGCGCTCCTCCTTGGCGCCGGCTCCGAGTACGTTCCAGCCTTCCGCTCGGAGGCCGCCCCTGGACGAGATCGAGATGTTCCTGCTCGCGCGCGAGTGGCGCGACCTCGATGACGGGACGCGTCTCGTCTTCTGGGGCGTGACCGCGGAGGGCGTGGGGCGCGTCGTGGTGAGCCGCGACGAGCCGGTGTTCTTCGTCGACCGCGACGTGCCGATCGCGGCGGGGCGCCGGCAGCGCGTCGAGCTCTCGGGGATGCACGGGCGCCCGGTGGACGCGGTGAAGTTCCGGTCGCGGCGCGCAGCGCTCGACGAGCGCGATCGGCTCCGCGCGGTCGGGACCCCGCCCTACGAGTCCGACGTCAAGCCGAGCGATCGCTGGCTGATGGAGCGCTTCGTCACCGGCGCGATGCGCGTGCGCGGCCGGGCGCAGCGGCGCGACGGCTGGACCGAGATCGTCGATCCGGTGCGCGTCCGAGCGATCGACGCGCCGCCCCCGCGCCCGCTGCGGGTGCTCTCGCTCGACATCGAGACCGACGACCTCGACGGGCCGCTCCTGTCGGTCGCGGTCGCGGCGCGCGGCGTCGAGCGCGTCTGGATCGTCGGCCCCGATCTCGACGAGCCGGCGCTGCTCCGCGAGCTCCTCGGGTGGATCGCCCGCTTCGATCCGGATCTCCTCGTGGGGTGGAGCGTCGTCGAGTTCGACCTCGCGGTGCTGGAGCGGCGCTGCCACCTGCACGGCGTGCCGTTCTCGCTCGGCCGCGGCGGCGAGCGCGCGCGCGTGCTCGACGGGAGCCCGCCCGTCGCGCGCGTGGCGGGGCGCGTCGTCCTCGATGGCCCCCAGACGCTGCGCGCCGCGACCTACTCCTTCGAGAGCTACCGCCTCGACGACGTGGCCCGGCAGCTCCTCGGGCGCGGCAAGAAGATCGCGGAGGGCGTCGATCCGGTGGAGGAGATCCGCCGCATGCACCGCGAGGACCCTGCCGCCCTCGCGGAGTACAACCTCGAGGACTGTCGCCTCGTGCTCGACGTCATCGACGCGGCGGATCTGCTCGGCTTCGCCATCGAGCGCCAGCGCCTCACCGGCCTGCCGATGGACAAGGCGGGCGGATCGGTCGCCGCGTTCGATCACCTCTACCTGCCGCGGCTGCACCGCGCGGGCCTCGTCGCGCCCGACGTCGGCGACGGGCCCGAGCCGGAGATGTCGCCCGGCGGGACGGTGCTCGAGAGCGCGCCGGGGCTCTACCGCAACGTCCTCGTCCTCGATTACCGCTCGCTCTACCCCAGCATCATCCGCACCTGGAAGATCGATCCGCTCGGCCTGGCGCTCCCCGGCGACGACCCGATCGACGGCTTCGACGGCGCCACGTTCGCGCGCGAGGGCGCCATCCTGCCGGACCTGCTCGCGAAGCTGTGGGAGGCGCGGGCCGAGGCGCGCGCCGGAGGGCGGGCCGCGCTCGCCACGGCGATCAAGATCCTGATGAACTCGTTCTACGGCGTCCTCGGCACCCCGGGCTGCCGCTTCTACGACCCGCGCCTCGCCGCCTCGATCACGCGGCGCGGGCACGAGGTGATCGAGCGCACCCGCCGGTGGATCGAGGAGCGCGGGCGGAGGGTGATCTACGGCGACACCGACTCGCTCTTCGTCCTCGTCGGGGACGGCGTGGGCGAGGACGCGGCGCGCGCCATCGGACGCGGCATGGCCGACGAGCTCAACGCCTGGTGGCGCGACGTCGTCCTCCGCGAGCATCGGCTCCAGAGCCACCTCGAGCTGCGCTTCGATTTGCTCTTCTCGCAGTTCTTGATGCCGACCTTGCGCCACAGCGAGCGCGGGACGAAGAAGCGTTACGCGGGCAGCGTCCGGCGGGCGGACGGCGGGTTCGAGATCGTGATCAAGGGGCTCGAGGCGGTCCGGACCGACTGGACGGCGCTCGCTCGCGAGGCCCAGCGAGAGCTCCTGCGACGCGTGTTCGCCGACGAGCCGTGGCAGGAGTGGCTGCGCGAGCTGCGCGGCGACGTCCTCGCCGGCAAGCTCGACGAGAAGCTCGTCTACAGGAAGCGCCTCCGCCGCGAGCTCGGCGACTACGCGGCGACCGGCTCGGGCGCGCCGGCGCACGTGCAGGCGGCGCGGCAGCTCGAGGCGGCGGGGCGCGAGGTCGCCTACGTGGTGACGCTCCGTGGGCCCGAGCCGCTCGGGAAGCGCACCGCGCCGATCGACTACGAGCACTACGTCGAGAAGCAGCTCGCGGCGGCCGTCGACTCGATCCTGCCGCTGCTCGGGACCTCGTTCTCACGCGTCGCCGGCGCCCAGCTGCCGCTCTTCTGACGCGAGCGGCGGCCGGCGCGAGCCGCCCGGATGACCTATCCTTCGCCGGTGCGCGTCCTCGCGGTCTGCGGAAGCCTGCAAGCGAAGTCCGCCAACCTGATGCTCCTCCGCGCGGCGGCTGCTTCGGCCCCGGAGGGCGTCGAGGTCGTCCTCTTCGACGGGCTGCGCGACCTGCCCCACTTCGATCCCGACCTCGAGGCGAGCGGCGCGCCGCCCACAGTCGAGGCGTGGCGGCGCGCGCTCGCGGGGAGCGACGCCGTTCTCATCGCGTCACCGGAGTACGGCCACAGCTTGCCCGGCGCGCTCAAGAACGCGATCGACTGGGTGATCGGCTCGGGCGAGCTCGAGCGCAAGGTGGTCGCGATCACCGCGGCCGTACCTGGGCCGGAGCGCGGGCGGCGCGGCCTCGCGGCGCTGCGTGACACCTTGGGCGCCGTGAGCGCGAGGATCGTCGGCGGCGAGCCGATCCCTCGCGGCCCCGCGCTCGAAATGGACGCCGCCGCGCTGCTGCGCGCGCTGATCGACGAGGCCGGGAAGCCCCCTCCCGCGTGAGACCGCGCTCGGACCACCGCCTTGACGCGGTGGCTTCGGTTGCGACTGGAAGTCGCGATTCCGGCTGAAGCCGGCGGAGGTGCCCGGCTGAAGCGCTGAAGTCGAGGGCGTCGCCCGCCTTTCCGCGGCGGGCTCGCCCTCCACACGAGAGTCGCCGCCTTCCTGCTCCTGATCCTGGTGCTCGATGTGAGCCTTGATAACTTCGTCCGTAACCCAGCCGCTGCTAGAGAAGTACCCGCGCGCCCAGATGTGGCGCCCCCAGAACGGCTCGCGCACGCGCGCGAGCTCCATCATCAGGTTGTGCGACGACCTTCCCTCGAGACGCTGCACGAGCCGGCTGATCGTCACCTGCGGCGGGATCGACACCAATAGGTGCACGTGGTCTCGCGACACGTGCCTCTTCGAGGTCCTCACCTCCTCGGCCTCGCAGACCTGTCGGATCAGCTCGCGCACCCGCAGGCCCACCCCCCGGCCTGAGATCAGAGCGAGCAGTACGCGGGGAACCCCGACGGCAGGCCGCCCGCGTAGGGCTCGGGCTGCGCGCCGAAGGGGTGGTCCTTCAAGAACTGCCACGCCGAGGCGCGGCCGTCGCTCGGTACGGTGTGGCCTTGGCCGTGGTTGCAGAGGAACGCGAAGTGGCCGGCGTCCTTCATCGTCTGGGCGTACGCCTCGCTGCCCTGCTGGAAGTTGATCACCACGACGTCGCTGGGCCCGCCGTGGAACACCATCGCCGGGAAGAGGTTCGTCGGGTCTTGATCCGGCGGCGTGCCGAGCTGGGAGCCCGAGTAGGTGACGAGGCTCGCGAGGTACCCGGAGCGGCGCCAGCCGAGCTGCATCGTGTTCATCGCGCCGGCGCTGAAGCCGACGCTGTGGATGCGCCGTAGGTCGACCCCGACGCTGGCGATGGCGCACGCGAGGACCTCGTCCATGACGCGCAGGTCGGCTTCGTTGGTGCCGCCGAGGGAGAGGTACCAGGGCAGCTGGCCCGCGGCAGGATCGTGGACCGGAGCCGCCACGATGCCGCCCTGGGCGACGATCTCGTCGATGACGGCAGCGCTGAGCGCGTAGGCGGCCTCGTCCGGCGATCCTCCTGCGCCGTGCCAGAAGAAGACGATCGGACCGTCGAGCGTGCTCGCTTCGTCGCCGATCCAGATGCGCACGTCGCGCGCGTTGCCGTCCGGGGTCACGGTGACGGTGCCCGCCACGAGATCGGGGCAGGTGCCCGAAGGCGCCGGCAAGAACATCGGGTCCGGGCTGGTCGGCCCTGCTGCGCCGCCGCTCCCGCCCGCGCCGCCCGTGCCGGTGCTCGCGCCGCCGCCGGTGCCGCCCGTGCTGCTCGTCGCGCCGCCGCTGCCGCTCGTGGTGGCGCCGCTTCCCTGGGTGGTGTCGGCGCTGTCACCGCAGGCGATCCCTGCCATCGACAGGGTCACGGCGACGAGGAAGACGTGCGGAAGCTCGAGGCGCATGGTCCTACGATACACGAGGTCGGCTCGACCTCTGCGCCGGTCGGCCCGGCCTCGAATCGCCCTCGCGCCGGAGCGCCGAGCTCCGACGGTCAGCCGTTCGCGAGGCCGATGGCGAACAGCACGGCGTGCGCCATCAGCACCTGCCCCGCCCGCGGCGTCATCGGGATGAGCTCCTCGTGGGTGGTCGAGCGCATCACCTGCCGCGCGACGACGACGGCGTACGGGATCGAGAGGAGCGGCAGGAGCACGATCGGCCCGAACCCGCGGAGCCACATGGCGACCGGCACGGCGTAGGCGAGCACCAGCAGGGCGACGTACTCGACGCGGCTCCAGGCGGGGCCGATGATCACGGCGAGGGTGCGCTCGTTCTTCGCGGCGTCGAACTCGCGATCGCGGATGTTGTCGATGACGAGGATGTTCGTGCACAGCGCCGCGATCGGCAGGCTCACGAGCAAGCCGTTCCACGTCACCGTCCCCTCCGGGAACGAGAGCCCGCTCGGCCGCCCGAGCACCGACGCCGCCTCGACGAAGTAGGTCGCCATCACCGAGACCAGCCCGAAGAACACGAAGAAGAGCGGATCGCCGAGCCCCGCCTTGTCGCCGAGCGGGAAGGGACCGCTCGAGTAGACGAGGGCCGCCGCGATGCTCGCGAGCCCGATCGCGAGCACCGGGAGCCCGCCGATCGCGACCAGCCACGCCCCGACGAGCATGGCGATCACGAAACAGCCCGCGATCGCGAGCCGGAGCTGACCGAAGGTGACGACGCCGGCGCGCAGCGCCTCGACGAAGCGCGGGTGCTCGCGATCGTCGCCGTGGCGGCGGAGGTTGTTGTAGTTGTCGGTGATGACGCCGCCGAGCTGCACCAGCCAGCCGGCGAGCACCGCGCCCGCGGCCGGGCCCCAGGCGAAGCGCCCGTCGTGGCGCGCGAGCGCGGAGGCCACGAGCACCGGGGCGATCGCCGTCGGCAGCGTGTGCCTCGGGTAGAGGAGCATGTGCACCCAGACGTCGCGCCGGGTGACCGCCGTCATGCGCCGCGCCTCGGGTAGTCGGTGTAGCCCGGCGCGCCGCCGCCGTAGAAGGTCTTCGGGTCGGGCAGGGCGAACGCGGCGCCCTCGGCGATGCGCTCGACGAGATCGGGGTTGGCGATGAAAGGCCGGCCGAACGAGACGAGGTCGGCCTCGCCGCGCTCGATCGCCGCACCGGCCGTGTCGCGATCGAAGTTGCCGTTCGCGATGAACGCGCCGCGGAACTTCGGACGGAGCAGGGGCGAGAGCCGCGTCGGCTGCCCGATCGGGTCGAACACGTGCAGGTAGGCGACGCCGAGCGCGCTCAATCGTTCGACCACGTGGCTGAAGGTCTCGAGCGGGCTCGAGTCGCTCATCCCGCCGAGCGTGCTCGTGGGCGAGAGCTGGACGCCGGTGCGATCGGCGCCGATCGCCTCGCTCACCGCGCCCACGACCTCGAGGACGAGTCGCGCACGCCGCTGGATGTCGCCGCCGTACGCGTCGGTCCGCCGGTTGGCGCCGTCGCGGAGGAACTGATCGAGCAGGTAGCCCTGCGCCGCGTGCACCTCGACGCCGTCGAAGCCGGCCGCGCGCGCCCGCCTCGCCCCGTCGGCGAACGCGCGCACGATGGCGGGGATCTCGCCGGCGTCGAGCGCGCGCGGCGTCACGAAGGGGTGCTTGCCTCGAGGGGTCTCGAGCTCGCCGGCGATCCCGATCGCCGACGGGGCGACGGGGAGCGCTCCTCCGAGGAACGCGGGATCCGAGCAGCGGCCGGCGTGCCAGAGCTGCAGGAACATGCGCCCGCCGCGGGCGTGGACCTCGCGGACGATGGCCTCCCAGGCGCGCGCCTGCGCGTCGTCGTAGATGCCGGGCGAGCCCGGGAAGCTCGCGCCGCTCGGCAGGACGAGCGACGCCTCGGAGACGATGAGCCCGGCGCTCGCGCGCTGCGCGTAGTACTCGGCCGCGAGCGGCGAAGGCACGTTGCTCGCGTCGCTGCGGCGGCGCGTCATCGGCGCCATCACGACGCGGTTGGGGAGGTGGAGCGGCCCGACTTCGACCGCCGTGATCAGCGGGTGAACGTCCATGGCGCGCGCATGCTAACGCAGTCGAGGTACGCTGCGCTCGTGATCGGGCTGCCGCGCATCGTCTTCGTGCTCGGCAAGGGGGGCGTGGGGAGGAGCACCGTCGCCGCCGCGCTCGGGAGCGCGCTGGCGGCGCGGGGCAAGCGCGTGCTCGTCCTCGAGTGGACCGTGGCCGAGGCGATCGCGCCCTGGTTCGGCGCGCCGGGCGCCGGGGTCGATCCGGTCGAGATCGCGCCGGGGCTCTCGGTCGCCAACTACCGGCTCGACGCGGCGCTCCGCGCCTACTTCGTCGACCATCTGCACCTCGGCCTCTTCTATCGCCGCGTGGTCGACGGCGCGCAGGTCCGGCGCTTGATCCAGGCGGCCCCCGGGATCGAGGAGCTCCTCTTCCTCGGGCAGCTCTGGTGGCTCACGACGCTGGCCGAGAAGGAGGCGCACCTGAGCTTCGACACCATCGTCGTCGACTCGCCGGCGACCGGTCACGCCGCGTCGCTCCTCGAGCTGCCCGAGACTTTGTCCCGAATGCATGCCTCGGGCCTCCTCGGCCTCGAGCTCGAGCGCGTCACCGCCATGATGAAGACGCCCTCGTGGACCGGCGCGCTGATCGTCGCCGCGCCCGAGGAGCTCGTGATCGAGGAGACGCTCGAGCTCGTGCCCCGCGTCGCCCGCGCTCTCGGCCGGCCTCCGCTCGCCGCGCTCGTGAACCGCAGCGTCGGCGGGCTCGTTCGAAGCGATGGATGGATACCCGAGCTCTCGGCGCGTCTCTCGCCGCCGGCGCGCGAGGGGCTCGCCGCCCTCGCCGCCGATCTCGCCGGCCGCACGCGCTGCGAGATCGCGCTGCGCCGCGCGCTCGACGGCAAGACGGAGCGCGGGACCTTCGCGCTCGACGAGCAGCTCGCCTCGAGCGCCCTCGAGGTGGTTCGCGCGCTCTCGCCCTCGCTGGGGGCGCTCTTCGGAGGAGGCGCGTGACGGCCCGCCTCCACGTCTTGCTGGGCGCGGGCGGGGTCGGCAAGACCACGCTCGCCGCGGCGTACGCGATCGCGCTCGCGCGCTCGGGACGCCGCGTCGGCCTGCTCGGGATCGATCCGGCGCGGCGCCTCCAGGGCGCGCTCGGCCTCGAGCTCACCGATCTCGAGGTCCCGGTGCCGAGCGCGGGCGACCTCTCGGCGGCGCTCCTGCGGCCGGACGAGAGCCTCCGCCGCTGGGCGATCGAGGCCACCGCCGATCCGGGCGCGCGCGCGCGCCTCCTCGCGAACCCGTTCTTCGTGGCGCTCGCCGACCGGCTGGCCAGCGCGACCGACCTGCTCGCCGGCGTGCGCATCGCCGAGTGGCTCGAGCGCGATCCGAACCTCGAGGACCTCGTGGTCGACACCGCGCCCGGCCTCAACGCGATCGAGTTCCTGCGCCGGCCCGAGCGGCTCCAGGCCTTCCTGCGCGGCCGGCTGGTCCGCTGGCTCCGGTGGCTCTCGCGGACGAACCAGAGCGGGCGCATCGGCGAGCTCCGGGGACGCGCGCAGCGCGCGCTCGGCGGGCTGGCGCGCATCGGGGGCGCCGAGACGATCACCGCGCTCGGCGAGCTCCTCTCGCTGATCGAAGCGCCCTTCGTGCGCATGGGGGAGCGCCTCGCCCGCGCCCGGGAGCTCCTCCGCGCCGCGGACCTCGTCCTCGTCACGGCGGTGCGCGACGACGCCGCCGCGACCGCGCGCGCCATCGCCGCGGCGCTCGCCGAGCTCGGGATGTCGCCCCGGGCGGCGGTGGTCAACCGCGCGCTCCCGGTCGAGCTCGGGGAGGAGCTCCTGGCCATGGACGAGACGACGCTGTCGCCCGACGCGCGCGCGGTGTGCCGCTACGCGCGCGCCAACGCGGCGATGCAGGCGCGCACCATCGAAGCGGTCGGGGAGATCGCCCCGGTGGTGGTGATCGGCGCCGCCTCCGGGCTCGCCGCCGACGCGCGCTTCGAGGCGCTCGCCGCGCTGGGGGCTCGGTTGTCCGCGGCGCTCGCGGCCGGGGGCAGAGGGCGATAGGATTTCCTCCGCGTCTTTCTCGGGACGTCGGCCGGTGGACGGCGCCCCGCCCCGCCCGGAGGACCCATGGCGCTCCTGCAGAACAAGCGGCTCCCGCTCCTCACGGGCGGTCCCCGGCCGCTGCTCGTCGTCTGGGAGATCACGCTCCGCTGCGATCAGCACTGCCGGTTCTGCGGCACGCGCGCGGGCCGGCCGCACCCGAGCGAGCTCACGACGGCGGAGGCGCTCGACGTCGTCGACCAGCTCGCCGCGATGGGGACGGCGGAGGTCGCGATCCACGGCGGCGAGGCCTACCTCCGCGAGGACTGGCTCGAGATCGTGCGGGCGGTGCGCGCGCACGGCATGGACGCCACCATGGTGACGGGCGGTCGCGGCTTCACGCCCGCGCTCGCCGACGCGGCGAAGCAGGCCGGCATCACGGCCGTGAGCGTCTCGGTCGACGGGACCGAGGCGACGCACGACGCGCTGCGCGGGCTCAAGGGCAGCCACGCCGGTGCGCTCGCCGCGCTGCGGCACCTGCGCGCCGCCGGCGTGCCCATCGGGTGCAACACCCAGCTCAACCGGAAGAACTTCGGCGAGCTCGGCGAGATCCTCGACCTCGTCACGGCGCACGGCGCCTACGGTTGGCAGGTGCAGCTCATGGTCCCGATGGGACGCGCCGCCGACGCCGAGGACCTCTGGCTGCAGCCCTACGATCTGCTCGCGATCATGCCGCGCATCGCCGACGCGCGCCGGCGCTGCGACGAGCGAGGGATCAAGCTCTGGCCGGGAAACAACGTGGGCTACTTCGGCCCGCACGAGCACCTGCTCCGCGAAGGCCGGACGCGCAGCGGCTACTCGAGCGGCTGCGGCGGCGGCATCCGCACCATGGGCCTCGAGGCGAACGGCGACGTGAAGGCCTGCTCGGCGCTCGGCTCGGAGGGCTTCGTCGGCGGCAACGTGCGGACCCGTTCGCTGCGCGACATCTGGGAGCGATCCCCGGAGCTCCAGTTCTCGCGCGGGTTCGTGATCGACGATCTCTGGGGCTACTGCCGCGAGTGCTACTACGGCGAGCACTGCAAGGGCGGCTGCATCTGGACGGCGGCGACGCTGCTCGGCCGGCCCGGCAACAACCCCTACTGCCACCACCGCGCGCTCGAGATGCTGGCGCGCGGCCGGCGCGAGCGGCTGGTGCTGGTCCGCGCGGCCGAGGGCCGCGTGCGCGACACGGCGCGGTTCGCGCTCGAGGTCGAGGCGGCGCCGCCCGAGTGGGCCGCCGCGCACGCGCCGTCGTGAGACGGCGGTCGGCTCAAGGGCCGGCGTCGAACGGAGGCGGACCGTACGCGGCGACGGCGCCGCCCTGACCCGAGCCGCCCGTGTTGGTGTCGCCGCCGCTGCCGGTGCTCGTGGTGCTCCCGCCGCCGCCGCCTTCGCCGCCCCCGCCGCCGAGGCCGCCGTCCTGCTCATAAGGAGGGCCGCCATAGAGGGCGACGCTCTCGCCGCAGCCGGCGAGCGACATGCCGGCCGCCACGCCGACGACCAGCGCGCCCGCGAGCGCGACCGCGCGCAAGGGCGGCATGGCGCTGCGGCAGAACGGGCAGGCCGCGTCCTTCTGCTTCACGTGGCGGTGACAGACCTGGCACACGACGAGCTCGTCCATGCGCACCTCGTTTCCTGACCTCGAAGGATCGCGCCGCAGGCCGGCGTGAGGCTTTGACGCGCGTCAAGGGGGCGTGGCGCGCCTGCCCAGCCGCCCCGCGACCAGCGGAGGGAGGCCGAGCACGAGCGCGAAGGCGAGGTTGTACATGCCTTCGGCGATCCCGTTGGAGAGGACTCGCTGCCGGTCGGCCTGGGAGAGGCCCAATGCCTGGAGCGCGCCGAAGGTGTGGACGGCCCCCGCGACCGCGCCGACGAGGCCGAACGCGAGGAAGAGCAGGCCGAGGCCCCGCGAGGCTCGGGCGGCGCGCGCACGCCACGGCGCTCGCAGCATCCACGCAACGACGGCGGCGGCGGTCGCGAGGAGGGACACCGCTGCGAGCGCGACGAAGAGCGCCATCAGACGGCGCACCTCTCCCGGCGCGGCCTCGTCTCCTCGGACCCGGCGTCATCCTCCGCCTCCGCGATCGCCTCGGCCTCGGCGTCGAGCGCGGCGCTCTCGGCCGGCGCCTCGGCCTCGACCGCGCGCCAGAACGCGTCGAGCGCGGCGGGCGCGGTGCGCTCGAGCCAAGCGCGGAGCGCGGGCTCGTCGCGGAGCTCGCGCTTGATTCGTTCGATCTCGCCCGCGCCGGCCGCCTCGGGCCGGTGCGCCGCGCAGACCAGATCGGCGAGCAGCTCCTCGCGCGCGCCGAGCGGCAGGTCGGGCGAGGCGCGCTCGGCGAGCGCCGCGGCGGCGGCGAGATCGCCGCTGCGGACGGCGCTCATCAACCGCGCGCGGAGCTGGTCGCGCGCGAGGAAGACGTGCGCCGGGTGGCTCGAGGCAAGCGACGCGAGCTGGCTCTCGGCCTCGACATGGCGATCGAGCGCCGCGAGCGCGAGGGCCCGCTCGCCCATCAGGGCGGGCGCGGCGAGCTCGGCGGTCCCCATGCGTCCGAGCACGCCGCCGATCTCGGCGAGCCCGGCGTCGGCGTGTGCGAGCGCCGTGGACCAGTCGCCCGTGCGGGCGGCGCGAGCCGCGAGGTGGAGCCGCGCTTGCGCCGCCACGGGCGCGTACGCGCGTTGGGCGAGCCTCTCGAGATCCGCGACCGGTCCGGGATCGCCTCCGGCGCTGGTGAACGCCGCGGCGGCGGCGGACGCGACGCGTCGCGTGTCGGCAGCGACCGCGAGCACGCGCCGCAGCGTCCAGGCGACGAGCGCGAGGGGCACGACCAGCGTCAGCGCCACCGCGAGGGCGTCCGAGGCCTCGGAGCCCATGCCGCCCATGCGGGCGCCGACGGGGAGGATCGTCGGCAGGGCGAACAGCGTGACCACGCCGGCAACGAGCTTCGCTGTCCGCGCGATCCTGCGTCCCGTTCGACCGGAGCGACCCTGCTCCGGTCGCGCCCTGCCACCGCGCCCCGATCGGCCCGGGTCACGTCCGAGCTCGGCGCTCTCGAGGTCCGGTGGCGGCGGCACGGTGGCGAGCTCGCGGTCGCGCGCCTCGCCGCGGCGCGGCGTCGCGAACGGCGCGGCGCCGGGCGCGATCCGGGCGACCCACTCGGCGACGGGCGGCGCGTCGCCGCCGGCGGGCGCCTCCTCCGCAGGCTTGCGGTAGGCGCTCGCGGGCGCGGCCTCGAGGAGCCGCTGGTAAGCGCGGACGATGGCGCGGTCGCGGCGGTCGCTCGCCTCGAAGAGGAGCGCGCGGTGGCGCTGGAGGTGCGCGCGCAGGGCGGCGCGATCGGCCGAGCGCTCGATCAGGATCGCCTCGGCCACGGCGCAGCGCGCGAGCGTTTCTGGGGGAGAGTCGGCTCCGGCGCGCACGGCCGCGATGTCGGCGCGCGCGCCGGCCTCGTCCCCCGCCGAGGCGCGGACGAGCGCGCGGATCGCCTGCGCCATGTGCTGGTGGAGCGCCGCGTGGGACCGCGCGATGAGGCCACGCCGCCCTTCGATGGCCCGGTCGGCGTGTTCCATCGCCGAGCGCAGGTCCCCGCGCCGCAGCGCCACCGCGGCGCGACGGCCGGCGATCGCGAGGCGGACGTGAGGCGCCCCGCTCGCGCGCTCGGCGAGATCGAGGAGGTGGTCCGCGGCGGCGAGGCGGCCCAGACCGATCTGGTTGTACGCCGCGTTGGCGAGCTGGGCCGAGGCGGCGACGTGCCGCATGTAGACGCCGAGCAACGCCATCACCGCGCCGAGGACGATCGACGTGTTGGTGGCGACGAGGACGACGCCGAGCGCCGCGATCGCGGTGAAGAGCCACGAGGCCGGGTGAGGTCCCGGCGGGACCACGTCGCGCGCGCCGAGGCGCGCCGGGCTGTGGAGGTCGTGGCGCTCCTTCGCCGCGGCTGTCGACGCGCGGGGCGCCCCCTCGACCATGCATCCATGATGGCGCGCCGCGCGCCGGCTGCCTAGCGACGCCTGGCGGCCGCGCCCATCCTGCATCGAGCCCCGGCGGGTGCGTCAGGCGCCGCGGCGTCGTGCGCTCTTGTGCACGCGGCTGCTTCGGAACGCCTCCACGCGACGCGGATCGAGACCGGCCAGCCAGCGCGCGAGCTCGAGCGGCACACCCTTGGCCTGCGCGGCGGCGACGGGGTCGCGGCGCACGCGGAGCTCGGCTTCGGGATCCGTGAGGAAGCGCGCGACGAGCGCCTGCCGCGCCGCCAGCCCCTGGTCGCGCCCGGAGCTCACGCTCGACCTGCCTTCCCGAGGACGGCGCGCACGCCCTCAATCGCATCCAACAGCGCCTCAAGCTCGGGGAGGCGCTCGTCGCGCTCGATCACGACCGCTCGCAGCTGCGGCGCGCGACGGGCGACGTCCGGGAGCAGCTCGAGCGCCTCCGCGTCGACGTCGTGCGCGTGAGAGTCGATCCAGAGCCCGTCGTGCTGGTGCCCTCCGGCGAGGTGGACCTCGACGACCCGCTCCCACGGCAGCGCGTCGAGGAAATCGCCGGGCGGGTAACCGTCGTTGCGCGCGTTGAGCACGAGGTTGGTGAGATCGAGCAGCGCGCCCGCGTCGGCCGCCTCGAGCGCGGCGGCGTACCCGCGCCCGAGCGCGCGTCCTGCCCTCGGGCCCTCCGCGCCGACGCCGAGCACGTCGGCCGGATTCTCGAGCAGCAGCGGGCACGGGCTCGCCGCGCGCACCTCGGCCGCCGCGCGGCGGACGGCGGCGAGCGTCTCGTCGTCGTCGCCGACGGGTCCGAAATGGCCGAGGTCGATCCCGGCGCCGCGGAGGAAGCAGAGGTGCTCGGAGTACCAGCGCGCGTGCAGCTCGCCGAGCGCGCCGGCGACGGCGCGCACGTAGGCCCGGTCCGGTCCGGCGGCGTCGGCGATGCCGAGATCGGTGCCGTGGGCGACGAGGGGCCACTTCGCCCCGAGCCGTCGCCACGCCGCCCGCCTCCCGGCGTCGCCCAGCGCATCGTCGATCATCACCTCGAGGACGTCGAGCGCGCGCCGATCGCCGAGCGCAGCGAGCTCGTCGACGTACGCGTCACGCAGCCCGAGGCCGACGGCGACCGGTTGCACGTCGTGAGAGTAGCGCGGTAGCTTGCCGGACATGGGGGAACCCGGCTGGTTGCCGCCGCGCACGGCGAAGCTCGTGGAGCGCACCGTCGCGTCGCTGCAATCCGTGTTCGGCGCGAAGCTCGAGGGCGCGCTGCTCGTCGGCGCGGCGATGAGCCCGGCGCACCAGCACCGCGGCCGGGCGCCCGAGATCGTCGCCGTCGTCACCGATGGAGGCCAGGACCTCGGCGCGGTGGCGCGCGGCCTCCACGGGCCGATGTCGGAGGGGGCGCGGCTGCGCCTCCTGACGCGGCGCGAGCTCGAGCGCTCGTGCGACGTCTTCGCCCTCGAGATCGCCGAATGGAAGGCGCGCCACCACCTGCTCCACGGCGAGGACGTGCTCGCCGGGCTCACGGTGCATCGCGCCGATCTCCGCCGGGGCCTCGAGACCGAGCTGCGCGGCCTCGGCCGGCGGATCAAGAACCGCGTGCTCACCGGGCTCGCGACGGACGGCAAGCGAGACGATCCCCACCAGGCGATCGTCGATGGGATCGATCGCCTCGTGGTCGCGGCCCACCACGCGCTCGTGCTCCTGGGCGAATCGCCGCCGCCCGAGGAGCCCGCCACGCTGCGCGCGCTCGCCGCCAAGGCCGGAGCGGACGCCGAGCCTCTCCTCGGGCACCTCGCGCGCCTGCGCGGCGGCGAGACGCGCTTCGACGCGCTCGAGGTCCTCGTCGCCCTGCTCGCGCTCGTCGAGCCCGCGATCGAGCTCGTCGATGGTCTCGCGGTGGAGCCGTGAAGGGCGCGCTCGCCGCCGGCCTGCTCGCGGCCGCGCTCCTCTTCGCGTTCGGGGCGCGCGCCGACACGCGCCTCGCCGAGTACGACCTCGAGGCGAGGCCGTCGCCCGACGGAGCGACGGTCCACTACCACCTCACCTTCGACTACGTGGTGAGGTTCGAGAACAAGACCGAGGGGTTCAAGTTCGTCGGACGCCGGCCGGTACGCAACGTCAAGGCGCGCGGGCCCGAGGGCGGACCGCTCCCCGTCGGCGCCGCCGTCGAGGCGTCGAGCGGCGAGACGAAGCTCACCTTCGCCGTGCCGCCTCCCGACCGTCGCGGTCACCAGGTGGTCGATCTCGAGTTCGATCAAGAGGCGCCCGACGCCTCCGAGTACGGCTGGGGCGAGGCCCTGGCGCCGATCCCCTGGGCGCACGAGTTCAAGGTGCCGGTGGACGAGATGCACGCGACCCTCTTTCTCCCTCGCGGGACCGAGGCGGAGGGGTTCGTCTGCAGCCGCGAAGGGCAGGGGACCTCCTGCTTCCGATCGACGTCGCGGGCGCGCCCGGTGGCGATCCCGCGGGCGCGACCGAACGAGTGGATCGAGATCCTCGCGATGACCGTGTGCCTCGCCGGCATCCTGGCCGCGTTCGCGGCGGTGGTGCACGAGCGCCACCGCAAGCTGCTCCTCGCGAAGGGTGTGGTGCCGGCGACGACGACCGAGGCTTACCCCGCCGTCGCGACGGGCTACCGCGCGCCGGCGCCGTTGCCCGTGCAGCAAGAGGTGACGCCGGTGTTGCCGCAGGCCGACCGCAGCGCGTTCGTCGGGCGCAGCGGTCTCGCGCTCGGCGTCGTCGTCGGCTCCGGGGCGGTCGTCGCTGCGATGGGGAGCGGCGCGGCGGCGCTGCCGATGCCGTGGAGCGTGCTCGGCGCCGTGATGCTCGCCGCCGCGGCCGCGTGGATCTACCTCTCCTTCGAGGACGGCAAGCACTGGCTCCCGTTCGTTCCGGTGGCGTCGTTCGCCGGCCTCGCCGCCGCGGGGAGCGTGGTCGGCCTCGCGCTCGGCGCGCCGCTGCTGCTCGTGGGGCTCTTGTCGCAGCTCGACTGGAAGAACAGCGGCAGCTGGAGCTCGGGCTCGTCGTGCAGCTCCGGCTCGTCGTGCGGCGGCGGAGGAGGAGGCGGCGGCTGCGGGGGCGGCGGCGGCGGCGGTGGCTGCGGCGGCTGACGGCGGCGCGACCGAAGCCGCGGGTTTCGTGCAGGCGCGCGGCCCCGCGCCCTGGCGGCTCGCGCGGCGCGATCCCCGGCTGGGAGGCAACGTCCCGGTGCGCGCCGCGCGCGCGTGTCCACCCTTCCTGCTCGGCAACGGGCTCGGCTGGCAGCTCGCGCCGCCGGGGCCCATCACCGTCGCGCGCGGCTGGCGCAAGCTGTCCGTCGACCCGACGCCGCTCCGCGCCGCATGGCTCGGCCCCGACCGGATCGAGATCACCTTCGACACCGGTCTCCGCGTCCGCCCGGCGCGCGGGGTCGTCCTCGTCCTCGAGCGCGCCCACAACCGCCGCGACCGCCGCGTCGACGTCGTCGAGGCCGAGCTCGCCGGGCCCTCCGATCTCCACGTGACCCTGCGCCTGCGCCTGCGACGCGGCGACGGCGAGGCGGTGCTCGAGGGCGAGCTCGCCGGCCTCGCGGCGTTCGCGCCGGCGCCGCTCCCGCGCGTCGTCACGCTGGCGGGTGCGCCCGAGATCGGGCGCGCGCACCTCGAGTTCTTCGATCGCGCATACTTCGAGGCGAAGCGCAGGGCGCCCACCGAGCGCTACAAGAAGCGCGCGCTCGCCGCGGGCAGGCCGGCCCGCGCCTCTGCCGCGGCGGCGACGCTCGTCCACGCGGGCGGCGCCGCGCCGACGCTCGCGCGCTCGGCCACGGGGCTCGTGAGCGTCACGGTGCCGTGCGAGATCGACGCGCGGCTCTGCTACCACGGGCTCCGCGTCGAAGCGGCGCTGGACGAGCGTGCCCTCGCGCGGCGTGCGGCCGGGATCGAGCGGACCTGGAACGAAGCGCTCGGCGAGCTGGCGGGGCCCGATACGGGAGCGATCCGCTACTTCACCGGGTACGCGACGCCGCACGCGCCGGGCGATCCGCACCTGTTCTTCAAGCCTGCGACCCTGCTGCGCGTCCCCGCGGGCTGGTGCGCCGTGCTCGACGGCCCCGCCGGGGACGGCTTCGAGATCCTGCGCGGCGTCACCGCCGCGAGCTGGTTCCACGCGCTACCGGCCGTCGTCGAGCTGCAACGCGAACGCGTGTCGCTCCGTGCCGGCGATCCGCTGCTCCGCGTCCGCCCGGTGCCCGAGCGATTTCTCGACCTGCCGCTCGAATGGGAGTGACGCGCGCGCCCCGCCCTCTGCCGGTGGGGCGGCGATCGGTGCTCGGGCGCGATCGAACGGCGCGACCGCTCGAAGCTCACCCGCCGTAGATCAGCTCGGTCAGCGCGTGCGTCTCGCGGGCTCCCATCGACTCGAACTGGACGCCGAAGCCGTCCGGCGCGACCCAGCGCACGATCGACTTGATCGTCACCGGTCCGGCGATCCCGGGCAGGGGCATCGCGATCACGACGACGGCCTCGAAGGGCACGACCGTGGTCGTCTCCACGAACATGCCGCCCAGGCCGACGTTGCGGCAGGTGGCGTCGACGGTCGCGCCGCCGGCCACCGTGAACGAGACGGCGATGCGCACCTCGTAGCGCGAGGCGCGGCGCGCGTCCTCGCCGCCGCCGGTGCGCCGGTCCGGCGTCTTTCGGCGCACGAGGTCCTTCATCGGCCCTCGTGCGCGCCGCGGATCCGACCCCGCAGGCAGGCGTTGGATCGGCGCGATCGGCCGGCACGGCGAGGCGACGCCGTTCGACCACCCAGGGTGCGCTGCCGCTCGGGCGCGCGTGTTTGCTCGAGGAGGACCATCGTGCCCCGATTGTACACGTCCCGCCGCGGGGCGGGGCTCCGGCGTGCGCTCGCCGGGAGGCGCTCTTGATCGAGCGCCGGCACGCGAGGTGGTCGGATCCGGGCACACGCCGGTCGGATCCGGGCACCCGACCGCGGGCTCGGTGCGGTTTCTCTCGTGAAACCGGCCCGGCGCGCCCGGTACGTCGCTTGCGTACGGGCCGAGGACCCATGCGCAAGGAGACGCTCCGCAGCCCCGAGCCGCCGGCGGTGGAGCACGGAAGGCGTGTCCTCCTCGCCGATGATGACAATCTCGTCATCGAGAGCGCTCGCCGCGTCCTCACGGCCGCCGGCTTCGACGTGACCGCGTTGCCCGACGGGACGACCGCGGTCGAGGCGGTGATCGCCGAGCGCTTCGACGTGATCGTGACCGACATCCGGATGCCGGGCACCTCGGGCATCGATCTCCTCCGCACCGTCCGCGCCTACGACGCCGACGTGCCGGTGATCCTCATGACCGGAATGCCGGACCTCGAGAGCGCGATCGAGGCGGTCGATCTCGGCGCCCATGCCTACCTCCGCAAGCCCTTCACCGCCGAGGTGCTCGTCGGGGCGGTCGAGCGCGCCTCCAACTCGCACCGCGCCGCCCGCGAGCGCCGCGAGGCCCTCACGCGTTCACGCAGCGCTCCGCCCTCCGAGGCGGACCGGGCGCAGCTGCACCAGACCCTCGACAGCGCCCTCGAGAGCCTCTGGATCGCGTACCAGCCGATCGTCAGCGTCGGCGGCCGGCGGGTCGTCGGCTACGAGGCGCTCCTGCGCAGCCGAGAGACCGCGCTGCCCGATCCGCACGCGGTGCTGGGAGCGGCGGAGAGGCTCGGCCGGCTCTCCGACCTCGGCCGCCGGATCCGGACGCTGGCGGCCGCCACGTTCACCGGCGTGCCCGACGACGCGCTCCTCTTCCTCAACCTGCATCCGCACGACCTCCTCGATCCGGCGCTCGCCTCCGACACGGCGCCGCTCTCCGAGATCGCGGGGCGCGTCGTCCTCGAGCTCACCGAGCGCTGCTCCATCGACGCGGTGCCCGAGATCGAGGCGCGGGTCAGCATCCTCCGCTACATGGGCTATCGGCTCGCCATCGACGATCTCGGCGCCGGGTACTCGGGGCTCTCGAGCTTCGCCCGGCTCGAGCCCGAGTTCGTCAAGCTCGACATGACCCTCGTGCGCGACGTGCACGTCTCGGCGGTGCGCCAGCGCGTCGTCGCGGCGGTGACCTCGCTCTGCGACGATATGGGGATGACCGTGATCGCCGAGGGCGTCGAGGTCGCCGCCGAGCGCGACCACGTCCGCGAGCTCGGCTGCGACCTCCAGCAAGGCTTCTTGTTCGGCAGGCCGGCGCCTGAGCTGGCACCCGCGTCGTTCTGAGCCTCTCGTCGGCCGAGCGGCGCTCTCGGCGGGGAGCCCGGAGCGGCTGGCGTTTGACGGAGGGCGCCCGACGCGTTTCGATGGGCGCTCGCGATGAGCACCCGCCTGCCGAACGAGCTCCTGGCGCTGCTCGAGCTGCCCGACGGCCAGCGTCGCCTCGGGGCGTTCGAGCTCGATCACCAGCTCGGGCGCGGCGGCTTCGCCCCGGTGTGGCTCGCCCGCGAGGTCTACGGCGGCACCGAGCTGCGCAAGGTCGCGATCAAGCTCTTCACCCGCAGCGCCGCGGCGCCGACCAAGCTCGCGCTCTCCAGCGATCCGATCGTCGAGGAGGCGCGCGCGCTCTGCCAGGTCGAGCACCCCAACGTGGTGCGCTTCTACCAGCTCGTCATCGACGACGATCGCGGGGTCATCGGCCTGGTGATGGAGTACGTGTCCGGCTCGGCGCTCGATCGCCGGCTCGAGGACGCCAAGCTCGACGTGCGCGCGGCGCTCGACGTCGGCGTCGCCGTCGCCTCGGCGCTCGCCGCGGTGCACGGCGCCGGGCTCGTGCACCGCGACGTGAAGCCGGCCAACGTGATCGAGGCCGGCGGCGTCTACAAGCTCATCGACTTCGGCATCGCCGCGGCCGGGCACCGGAAGCCGGCGCGCGAAGCCGAGGTGAAGCGCGTGGTGCTCGACGATCTGCCGCTCGAGGTGGTCGGCACCAACATGTCGATGCTCATCGACGAGACCGGCGCCTCCGAGGGCGGCGCGTCCGGGTCGGGCGCGTCCGGGAGCAGCGGCGTCTCGATGCTCTCGAGCGGGACGGTCGGCTACATGGACCCGGTGAGCGTCGCCACCGGCGCGCCCGCGACCACCGCGAGCGATCTCTACTCGCTCGGCGCGCTCCTCTTCGAGTGCGTGACCGGGAAGCTGCCGGCGGTCGCGGCGATGGCCGAGGGCGGGGGGATGAAGGGCGAGGTGCTCGACGGGCGCGCCTCCGCGCCGCCGCTCGCGAGCCTCGACGCGACGGTGCCGCCGTCGCTGGCGCGCGTCGTCGACCGGCTCCTCCAGCCCGCCCGCGCCGACCGGCCTGCTTCGGCCGACGAGGTGCTGCGCGAGCTCGTCCGCGCGCGCGCCGAGCTCGACGGCGCCGGGACCAAGC
>CAYJPW010000028.1:0-82109 GCA_964372055.1 uncultured Polyangiaceae bacterium | reverse complement strand
GGGCCATCGCGGTGCCGCCGCCGACGCCGGCGCAGATCGCCGCGATCGCGGTGACCGCGGCCGCGGCGTGGGTCGCCGCGGGCCGCGCGCGGCTGGGCGTGCTGGCGAGCGGCGCGGCGGTGGTGCTGCTGCTCGAGGGGCTCGCCCACCGCGCGGGCGCGCCGCGGGGCGTGCTCCGCGTCAGCGTCCTCGACGTCGCCCAGGGCGACGCCGCGGTCGTCGACTTCCCCGACGGCACCGCGATGCTCGTCGACGGCGGCGGCTTCGTGGGCAGCCCGGTCGACACCGGCAAGCGCGTGCTCCTTCCCCTCCTTCGCGCGCGGCGGCGCGGGCGCGTCGACGTGGCCGTCCTGAGCCACCCTCACCCCGACCATTTCGGCGGGCTCGCCTCGGCGCTGCCCGCGCTCGAGGTCGGCGAGCTCTGGGACACCGGCCAGGGCGAGGACCAGGGTGCCGGGCCGGTGTACGCCGGCCTCCTCGCCGGGGCGCGGAGCCGCGGCGTCACGGTGCGACGCCCCGGGGAGCTCTGCGGCGGGACGCGCGACTTCGGCGGCGCCACCGTCGAGGTGCTCGCGCCGTGCCCGCGCTACGCCCCCGACGCAGGCGCCAACGACAACTCGCTGGTGATGCGGATCGGCCTCGGCCGCCGCCACGCTCTCCTGGTCGGCGACGCCGAGGCCGAGGCCGAGGCGGCGCTGCTCCGCGAGCGCCCCGGCTCGCTCGCGGCCGATCTGCTCAAGGTCGGCCACCACGGCAGCCGCACCTCGTCGACGCCGGGGTTCCTGCGCGCGGTGTCGCCGTCGCTGGCCGCGATCTCCTCCGGTGTGCGCAACCGCTTCGGCCACCCTCACCCGACGACGCTGGCGACGCTCGCGGGGCTCGGGATCGAGGTGGCGCGCACCGATCGCGGCGGGGAGCTCGTCTGGGAGACGGACGGCGAGTCGGTCCGGGTGACGCGGCCCGCGGAGAGGTGAGTCGACGCCTGTCTGCTGCAGCGGGTTGCGGGCCAGGCCCCGCTCTGGGAGGCTCTGCCGGATGTCGCGCGAGGGCTATCTCGGCACGATCCGCGAGCGGCTCGCGCGCGAGACGGGGCGGATCGACAAGCACGCGCCCTTCCGCGTCGCGCTGGCCTACCCGTCGCCGTACCACACGGCGATGAGCTCGCTCGGGTTCCTCCAGATTTACCGCGCCATCCAGGACGAGCCGGGGATGGCGTGCGAGCGCGCGTTCCTCCCGGATCCGCCGGCGGGCCGCGCCTCGAGACGCGCGCCCGAGGAGCCGCTCACCTACGAGGGGCTGCGGCCGCTCGGCGATTTCCCGGTCATCGCCCTCTCGGTGGCCTACGAGCTCGAGATCGCCGGCGTGGTCGAGCTGCTCGAGGGCGCGGGCATGCCGGCCCTGCGCGAGGAGCGCGACGATCGCCATCCGCTCGTCGTCGCCGGCGGACCGCTGACGTTCTCGAATCCGCTGCCGCTCGCGGCCTACGCCGACGCCATCGTGATGGGCGAGGCGGACACGCTGGCGCTCGACGTCCTGCGCGCCGTCAGAGAGGCGCCGCAGCGCGAGGCGGCGCTCGACGCGCTGGCGGCGATGCCGCACGTCTTCGTCCCGTCGCGCCACGACGCGCGGCTGCCGCAGGTCGCGCAGTGCGACGACGCGCTCCTCCCGGCGTGGTCGCCCATCCGGACGCCCGACACCGAGCTCTCGAACATGTTCCTCATCGAGACGGAGCGGGGCTGCTCGCGCGCCTGCACCTACTGCGTGATGCGCCGGTCCACCAACGGCGGCATGCGCGTGGTCGCGCGCGACCGCATCCTCGAGCTCGTGCCCGCCGACGCGCGCCGCGTGGGGCTCGTCGGCGCCGCCGTGAGCGACCACCCCAAGATCGCCGACATCGTGCGGACCCTCGCCGGGCGCGGCGCCGAGGTGGGGCTGTCGAGCCTGCGCCCCGATCGCCTCAGCGACGATCTCGTGGGCGCGCTCAAGCTCGCCGGCTACCGCACCCTGACGACCGCGATGGACGGGCCGAGCGAGCGCATGCGCGAGGCGCTCGAGCGCCGCGCCCGCATCCGCCACCTCGTCAAGGCGGCCGAGCTCGCGAAGAAGCACGGCATGCAGCGGCTCAAGCTCTACCTGATGATCGGCCTCCCCGAGGAGACCGACGCCGACATCGACGAGTGCGCGGCGTTCGTCACCGAGCTGTCCAAGATCGTCCCGGTCGCGCTCGGGATCGCGCCCTTCTGCGCCAAGCGCAACACGCCGCTCGACGGCATGCCGTTCGCCGGCATCGAGGTGGTGAACGATCGGCTCGACCGCCTGCGCCGCGGCCTCAAGGGGCGCGCCGACGTCCGCGCCGTGAGCGCCCGCTGGACGTGGGTCGAGTACGTGCTGGCCCAGGGCGGCGAGGCCGAGGGGCGCGCCGTGCGCGAGGCCGTGCGCGCCGGCGGCAGCTTCGCCGCGTACCAGAAGGCCTTCGCCGCGCTCGAGCCGAAGCGCGCCCGGCGCAGCCTCGCGATCGCCCCGCTCTGACGATGGCCCCCACCCTGCCCCGCCTCACCTTGTACACGCGCCAGGCGTGCCACCTCTGCGACGTCGCCAAGGCCGAGCTCGACCGCATCCGCGCCGCGCATCCGTTCGAGCTCGAGGTGGTCGACCTCGACCGCGACGCTTCGCCCGAGAAACGCCGGGCCTACGACTGGGAGGTGCCGGTCCTCGAGCTCGACGGGCGCAAGATCATGAAATACCACGTGGAGGAGGCTCGGCTCGTGCGACTCCTTGCGCTATAGAGGTCACGTGAAAGTCGGGTTCGTCTCGCAGATCGCCTTCATCGTCGTCGCGGCCGCCGCGGTGTACGGCTTCGTGCAGGCCGCGCAGAACGATCAGCGCCGCACCGCGTGCACGGCGCTGTGCGCCCTCGGCCCCGCGTACGCCGGCCGCGACCGCCTCGCGCCCGACTTCGAGCTGCCGGACATGAACGGCAACAAGGTCCGGCTCTCGTCGTTCCGCGGCAAGACGGTGGTCCTGAACTTCTGGACCAAGACCTGCCGCCCCTGCCTCGACGAGATGCCGGCGATCGCCGACCTCGCCAAGGTCGCCGCCGGCCGAGGCGACGTGGTGGTGGTCACCGTCTCGACGGACGCCGGACCGGACGACGTGCGCGACACGCTCCAGGTCGCCCTCGCCGGCGAACCGCCCTTCATCGTCCTCTTCGATCCCGAGTCGGACGTGGTCAACGGCAAGTACGGCACGCGGCTCTTCCCCGAGACGTGGATCATCGATCCGAAGGGCGTGATCCGCGCCCGCTTCGACGGCGCCCGCGACTGGACCGACGCGCTGGCGATCGACGTGGCCGACATGGTCGCGCGCCCCGGCGGCTGCCCCGTCGAGTTCGCCAAGGGGCTCCCCAAGGGGAAATTCGCCTCGATCTGCGGCGACGAGTCCTGACGGGCGCTCGGGGCGGCCCGCCGCGAGGGGCGAGCGGCCGGGCGCGCCGATGCTCGGGGCGGATCAGCCCCTGGCCCCGGCGTGCATCCTTGATTATTCTGCTCGTTCAGAACGGCCGAGAAGCTCGGCGGGGCCGAAGGAGATTCAAACGACGTGCGGGCGTACGGACGAGCGATGGCGGCGCGGCGCGCGCCCTCGAGGCGCGAGCGCCTGGAGGCGCGGCGATGAAATCCTCGGCTGCGCTCGCGCAGCGGTCGCGCGATCCCCGCGTCGTCGCCGCCCGCAAGGAGCTGCTCGAGGGCGTCGGCGCCGAGATCGCCGCGTCGTTCCCGGGCATCACCCGGCTCGGCGGCCAGGTCGTCGCGTCGCTGTACCTGGCGGACGGCCCGCTCTCGATGGACGAGCTGAGCCTGGAGCTCGGCCGGTCCAAGAGCAACATCTTCGCGAACCTCCGCGGGCTCGAGGCCGCCGGCATCATCGAGCGCCGGCGCGAGTCGGGCGCGCGCCACGACTCGTACTCGCTCCGCGGCAAGTACCCCGACGTGATCATCGGCGCGTACATCGCGCGCCTCCGCCGCGTGGTGCACGACAAGCGCGCCCTCTCGCGCCGCGCGCTCGACCTGCTCGGCGACGCCGACGGCGACGAGGCCGACAGCCTGCGCGGCCGCCTCGCCGATCTCTCTCGGAAGTACGACGTCTTCGCGGACCTGATGGAGCGGTACATCCCGGCGATCGAGGGCCCCGTCGATCTGGAGCAGATGATCGCGCGCATCCCCGAGTCGGTCCTGCGCGCGCTCAACCTCGCGGCCCGCGCAGCCTGGGCCGTCGGCGGCCAGCTCGAGCGCCTCGCGCCGCGCGGCAAGAAGAAGGGCTGACTTCTACGGCGCTGCGGCGCGCCTGACGCCTAGAGCACCGAACAGGTTGGAAGCCGAGCAGATTCGCGGGAGTTCGAGCGCGAGGCGCGGGCCCGAGGAGCGAGCACCGCAAGACTACTCCCGGTAATCTGAGGAGCGCAGCGACGAGGCCGCGTGGATCGTGCCGAAATCGCGCGCATATGCCGGGAATTCAACATGATCGGTGCTCTAGTCCCGACGTCAGGGCATCCGCCGCGCGCGCTGCTCGGCCGGCCGCGAAGACGGAGCGCGCTCGGCCTCGAGGAGCCGCTCGAGGCGATCGCGGACGATTCGGGCCGCCGACATCCGCTCGACCGAGTCGTCGCCCGGCACGATGCCGGCGTGCGCGACCGCCGGCGGCACGTAGAGCGAGAGCTCGGCCCACGCGGTCGCGCCCTCGATGCGAGGCGCGGTCCTGCCCAGCGTGATCACGCTCGCGTCGCCGGAGGCGCCCGAGAACGCGACGACCTCGGGGACCGCGATCCCGATCTCGCTCAACGCGGCGGCGACCTCGTCCGGGAGCGCGGCGGGCGCGGTCGTGGTCGCGGCGACCGCGTCGACGTGACCGAGCGACCGCGCGACACCGGCGCCGATCGCCGCCAGCGCGCCGCCGACGCCGTCGACGAGGAGGAGCCGGCGCTCCGCCATCAGTTGGTGTTCAGCTCGACGCGCAGCAGCTTGCGCCCGATGAAGAGATAGTCGCCGTGCGACAGCTCGCGCTCGGCCTTCACGCGCACGTACGTGCCGTTGCGGCTGTTGAGATCGGTGAGGGTGAACTTTCCGCCGTGCTCCTCGAGCCGGCAATGCGAGCCCGACATGTAGAGGTCGACGGGGAAGTTGAGGTCGCCGCCTTCGCGGCCGATCTGGAGCGAGGTGCCGCGCGCGCACACCGTCATCCCCATCGCGCCGCCTTGCAGGACCTGGGTGAGGCGGAAGGGGCTCGGGTGCTTGGGGGACGAGTAGAAGTAGGTGCCGTCGGTGTCCTGGCCGTCGGACGCCTTGGGCGTGGGGTCGAGGCGGAAGAGCTGCTCGCCCGCGAGGAACGTGTCGCCCGCGGAGATGTCGACCGTGCCGCGCACGCGGATGTAGACGCCGTTGAGCGAGCCCTCGTCGCGGACCACGAGGCGACCGTCGCGATAGAAGAAGTTCGCGTGCTTCGGCGAGACGAAGGGATCGTCCGGGAAGACGAGCTGGCCGTTGCGCCCGACGATGTGCTGCTCGGCCTTGAGGTGGAACGAAAGACCGTCCATCCCCTCGCCCCGGATGAGGATGAGCTTGGCCTTCGCCGGGTTCTGCATGTCGCCGAAGAACAGCGTCTGCGCGTTCAGGATCTCGGGGGGCACGCCCGTGCCGCAGCGGCCGCAGAACTTGTGTCCTGACGGCACGCCGCTCGAGCAGGAACGGCAGACGTAATTACGGGCTTGCTCCATGAGCTCCTCCTGCGACAGATCGGCAAACTCGTTCTTCGGGCTCTTGCCGGGGTCTTGCTGCTTCTGCGGCGCCTTGACGGCCGACGCGGGCGGGGCCGGCTTCGTCGGGGCGGGCGCGCCCCTCATCGCCATCATCGCGAGGGCGGAGGGCCGCTGGCCCGAGCTCTTCGGTGCGCCCGCGGGCGGGGCTGATGCGACGGGGGCATGCGGCCCGCTCGGGCCTCGGCCCGACACCAACGCGAGATCGTTCGAGCAAGCCGGACAGCGCGAGGTGCCCATGGGGCTCCACACGTCGCACTGGCCGCAGACGATGCCGATCTCGAGCTGCTCGGGTCCCAAGCTTCGTCCTTCAGATACGTCGTTGGTCCGCTCAGGTTCGCATGGCGCCTCGCGCGTTGGACGCTCGGCTCGCCGGCCGTCGCCTCGGGCGGAGGGATCGGCTCGTAGGGTTCTAGACGTCAGACAATAGACCGGTCAAGCTGCCTCCATGGCGCGCTCCCTCCGCGCTCTGTTCGCCGCCACCCTCGCCTGGTCGCTCGCGGGCCCTGCCTGCCATCGCGAGACGGGCCCGGCGGAGGTCGCGGACGCGTTCGCCGAGGCGTACTTCCGGCGCATGGACCAGGAGAAGGCCAAGGAGTTCACGGCCCTCGGAGCGTCGGCGATGCTGGACGCCGAGCTCCGCGACGTGGCCCAGATCCGTAAGGATGGGTACACGGCGGACGACACGCCGTTCGACGTGACCATCCGGCGGGGCGAGCCGACGAATCGCGAACAGCGGATCCGCATTCCCTACGAGATCCGGATCAAGAGCCAGGGAGGCGAGGCGGTGAAGGACGCCGACATCGAGCTCGCGCAGATCCAGGGGATGTGGAAGGTCGTGCGGATCGGGCTCGTCGCGCGGTAGGGGCTCGCTCGCTTCCACGTCCACGACCGTCCTCGAGTGGGGGGCGTCTCGACGCGGGGTCAGTGGAGGTAGGTGAGGCGGGACTCGTCGTCGCTCCAGCCGGCTTTGCCGACCACGCGGAAGAAGATGCGCTCGGTGCAGGAGGTCCGCGGGATCGTCCCGAAGTCGCGCGAGTCGTCGTGGTACTCGCGGTCGTCGCTCATCAAGAAAAGACGGCCGGTGCCGACCTCGATCCGATCGCGGCGGTTCTGGACCGATCCTGGGAGGGTGCCGCGGTAGTGCCAACCGCCGCCGATCTCGACCACGTCGCAGTGCAGCTCGATCTCCGAGCCGTTGTTGGGGTGGAGGACCGTGAAGGTATCTTGCGTGCAAGCGCTCTGGGCGCCGTAGCGCTTGCCGTTGACGGCGACCTGGTTCCCCTCGAGCTCGACCACGTCGCCTTCGAGGCCGAGGATCCTGCCGACCACGAAGCGCTGCGGCTCTTCGGGATCCTTGCAGCGCACCAGATCGCCGAAGCCGGGCGTGCCCCGGGTGAGGACGAGGACGAAGTCGCCTTCCGCGAGCGTGGGGGCGACCGACGCCGCGAGGACGGGATCGTCGGGGACCGTCCAGGCATCGAGGATCAACAGGCGCAGGATCACGCCGATCACGGCGAGGACGCCGGCGATCCAGAGGAGCCCACGGAGGAACCGACCCATCGATCCCGGAGCTTAGCGCAAGCGCACGGCCGGGGCGGCGTCAGGGCGGCTACCAGCAGCTCCGGTAGTCCCCGGGGATCTCGGCGGGGCTCGCGCCGTCGGCGATCGCGCGCGCGGCGCTGAAGAGCGGCTTCCAGGCGTCGACGCGGACGAAGATGGACGGGGCGCTGGTGCGCTCGTCGGCGTCCATCACGCTGGCCGAGACGACGCCGACCACCTCCTGGCGGCCCATGCTGTAGGCGGGCCCGCCGGAGTCGCCGGGGCAGATCGAGGCGGGAGCGACGAACTGGCTGGGCATCACCGAACGCACCCGGCCGCCGGGGCGCACCACGCGGTGGACGGCGTCGCGCGAGGCCGCGCAGCGACCGAACCCGATGGGCGTGATCTCCTCGCCGGTGTCGTCGCGATCGGGGAGCGGACCGGCGGGGCCCTTGTCGAGCCGAAGCGACATGGTCGAGATGCCGATGAGCTTGCGGGTGAGCACGAGAACGGCGATGTCGCCCTCGCCCGAGGCGTAGCCGCAGTTGGGCGAGACGACGGCACGGACGCCGACCTCGCCCCACGGGAGGTAGTCGCCGCCGAGCTCGATCGAGATCTGCTCCGGCTTGCGATCGAACGACTGGACGCGGCCGTCGTCGTCGCGCGCCGCCACGCAGTGATGCGCGGTGAGGACGAGGTCCTCGGCGATGAGCGTGCCGGTGCAGGTGACGTCGCCCACGATGCGGACGATCGCGTCCTCGTCGGTCGCGAGCTGCATCGGGGGCAACAGATGGAGCGGGCGCCCGTCGCCCTGACCGCGCGCGGCGGGCACCGCGATGACCGAGCGCTGGGTCGGTGCGGCACAGCCAGCCGTCGCCAGAGGTACGATGGCGACCGCCATCATCACACCCAGCGCACCGCGGACTGCTCGTCGGATCGTCGAGCCCTTCGAAATGGAGAGAGCGGCGGGCTGGTGCACGCGTTTCGTGCCCTTTCTGGGCAGCGGAACGGACGACGCGAGGGCGGCTCCGGCGGGCGGGCCGTCGATGAAAACGCTAGCTCAAGTCGGGAAGCGACCGCCCGACAATTCGACCCGAGCGCGAGCGCGATGGGCCGGGGGGCTCGGCGGCGAGGCCCCCATCTCGGGCGGCATAAGGGGCTTCGACACGCGAGCCATCACTCCTTTGGGTGGGCGGTCGCGCTTTTTCTTCTCACGAAAAAGGACGGCTACCTCATCGCGACGAGGTGGACCTCGCGGGTGCTGCGCTCGTAGGCGGCGAGGGTGGCCTCGGGGTTCGCCTGGGGATCTTCGATGCCGGCCGCGACGACCTGCTCGAGGAACGCGACCTGCTGGCTGGTCTTGGCCACGAGCCAGGGGGCGCAGGGGCGCTCTCCGTCGCAGCGGTCGTACGCGTCGCGGGCGACGGCGAGCGCCTCGCGAGCCTTGCCGCGGCCATAGAGGGCGCGCGCGTGGAGCTGGCCGACCTCGGGCTGGCGCTGGACCTCTTGCGGGGCCTTCTCGATGACCGCGGTCGCGAGCCCGGGTTGGTCGCGCTCGAGGTAGGCGCTGGCAAGACGGGCGACGGCCGGGGCGGTCGGGGAGATGGCGGCGGTGGCCTCCAGCTCCTTCACCGCCTCGGGCGCGCGCGGGAGGAGCGTCTGCGCCTGGATCTCGCCGCCGAGGGCGACCAGCCCACCAATGCCGCCGAGGACGAGACCGTTGCAGATGAGGATGCGCCAGCCCATATGCCTCCTGTCGAGTCGACGAGACCTACCCGACAGCCGATGGACGACGCTGGTTCCCGGAGCGTGGACGACCGCTCGAAATAGGTGGGAGCTTGTACGCGCGGCGACCTCGCGGGTGCCGCGCGCCGTGCTGGGCGCCCGCCGCTTGGCTGGGCTGGTCACACGTCGGTCGGCAGGACGACCAGGTCGTCGCGGTGGACAACCACGTCCTCGCCGGAGTCGTCGCGCTTCTTGCGGGCGAGGCGGGCCGCGTCGCTCGCCGACATCCGCGAGAGACCGCGCGCGATCTCGTTGCCCTCGGGATCGACGATGGCGACGGCGTCGCCCGGAAGGAACGTGCCTCGCACGCCGAGCACGCCGACGGCGAGGATGCTGCGGTTCTTCGTGCACACCGCCTCGGCGGCGCCGCGGTCGAGGAGCACCGCGCCGCGCGGGCGCAGCGTGTAGGCGATCCAGTGCTTGCGGGCGCTGAGGCGCTGCGACACCGCAGGGAAGAACGTGCCCACGTCCTCGCCCGCGAGGACCTTCCCGATGACGCCGGGCTCGCGGGCGGAGGCGATCACCACGTGAGCGCCGGCGAGCGTGGCGCGGCGGGCCGCCTCGACCTTGCTCGCCATCCCGCCGCTGCCCACGCCCGACGTCGAGGCGCCGGCGAGGTGCCGCGCCTCGCGAGCGACGCTGCGCACGTAGGGGACGCGCCGGCCCTCGGCGTCGAGCAGGCCCTCGACATCGGAGAGGAGGAGGAGGCAGTCGGCCTCGCAGAGCGGCGTGACCATGGCGGCGAGCTGGTCGTTGTCGCCGAACTTGATCTCGTCGACGGCGACGGCGTCGTTCTCGTTGATGATCGGGATCGCGCCGGCCTCGAGGAGCGCGGCCAGGGCGCTGCGGGCGTTGTTGGTGCGGGTGCGGTCGGCGAGATCGGCGTGCGTGAGGAGCACCTGGGCGACCTTCATCCCGAGCTTGCCGAAGGCGTCCTCGTAGCGCTGCATGAGGACGCTCTGCCCCGCCGCCGCGGCGGCCTGCAGCCAGGCCATGTCCTTGGGGCGGGTGCGCAGGCCGAGCTTGGCGACGCCGAGCGCGATGGCGCCGCTCGAGACGATGACGGCGCTGCGCGGGCCGAGCGCCGGCGCCTCGCCCTGCACGAGCGCGGCGACCTCGGCGGCGAGCCGATCCCAGGCGTCGCCGGTGAGGCTCTTCGAGCCGATCTTGATCACGATCTTCCGCGCGCGGCAGAGATCGGCGCGGACGCTCGGCGCCTCCGAGGCGCGGCTCGAGGCGGGGGCGTCACTCATCGTGGAGCTCGGGGGAGGCCTCGACGATCTCGTCGAACGCGGCGTCGAGGCGGCGCACGAGGTACTCGGGCAGCGCGGCGCCGGTGAGCAGGAGCGAGTCGATCCAGCGGGTGAGCTCGTCGCGCAGGTCCTCGACGCCGGTGCCGAGGGTGGCCGCCGCGGGCTGGAGCGCGGGCGAGACGGCGCGCGCGACGGCGCGATCGATGGCGGCGCGGAGGCGGCGCGCCTCGCCGCCGTGGATGCGGACGGCGGCCGTCCGGCGCACCTCGACGAGGTAGCGGTCGAAGAGGTGGCCGAGCGCGAAGACCTCGAGGCCGCGCACCGCGAAGCCGAGGGCTCGCGCCGGGCCGAGCCGCGAGAGCAGCCGGCGGGCGAGCAGCTGCGTCGCCTCGCGGGCGAACGCGCGCGCGCCGTGGTCCGTCGTCGGGGCCGCGAGCGCCTCGCGCGCCTCGGAGGTGAGGCTGAGGCCGTGGCGCGAGGCGACGTCGTGGGCGATGGCGCCGCGGACGCGACCGATGAGCCGATCGGGCACGAAGGGGACGGGCACCGCGGCCGCCGCCGCGGCGTACGCACCGAGCACCGCGAGGCGCCCGCTGGCGCGACGGACGGGCGCTCGCGCGGCCACGGGCGCGGGGCCGGGCGCGGGCGCGACCTCCCGTACGGGCGCCGGCGCGCTCGGAGGCGGGGTGGTGTCGGGCGGCGGCATGGGTCCCAAGCAAAAGGGCCGACGGGGGCGCGGGTCAAGGGCCTCGCGGCGAGGCGCTCCTGAGGCGGCTACAGCAGGGGGACGAGCTCGACGACGGCGGCGCGAGCCGCGGCGGCCGCGGCGAGGAGGTCGCGCGTGCTCTGGCCGGGCGCGAGCGCGGCGGAGAAGCGAAGGGGGCCGCCGCGGAGCTCGACGCCGCGCGCGGCGAGCTCGGCGCGGAGCGGCTCGGTGTTGGTGCGCACGGTGAGCCCGTACACGCGTGCGCCCGAGAGCACCTCGGCCGGATCGCCGTCGAGCGCAAGCTCGCCCCCCGCGACCACGGCGAGATCGGTCGCGCCGCGCGCGAGCACGCCCTCGGGTGCGCCGGGATCGAGGCGGCGCACCGAGAGGATGGCGCCGCGGCCCTCGGTCGCGCGCGACAGCGTGGACATGACCAGCGCGGCGCCGGCCCCATCGAGGCCGGCGAGCGGCGCCTCGGCCACGAGCACGCGCGGCGAGGAGAGCACCGCCGCGCAGATCACCAGCGAGCGTCGCTCGGCCAAACCGAGGCCGGCCAGGTGACGGCTCCGGAGCGGGCCGACGCCGAGCCGGTCCGAGGTGGCCCGGGCGAGCTCGAGCGCGAGGCGCGGGCGCGCGCCCGAGAGCCGCGCGCTCCAGGCGAGGTACTCCTCGAACGTCCACCCCGGAGGCAGCGGCGGATCGAGCGGCGCCACGCCGGTGAGCTCGACGTGCGCCCCGGTCGCCACGTCGCGACCCGCGATCCGCACACGTCCCGAGACGATCCGGGCGTCGCCGGGCGGGCCGTCGCGCTCGCCGAGCCCGGTCCGGGCCGACAAGGGCACGCCGCCGAGCGCGGCGAAGAGGGCGGTGACGTCACCCACGAAGAGGACGCGGGCGCCGCGCGAGGTGAAGGTGAGGCGCTGGATCGAGACCACGTCGTCGACCGCGACCCGGGCCTCCGTGGCCGCGATCACCGGCGGATCGAGCCTGGCGCCGCGGGCCCCGGGCGACGCGCCGTCGGCGCGCTCTCCGTGCGAGCCCTCAGTCACCGGTCGTGGAGCTCGGCTTGCCGAAGCTCACCTCTTCGGTGAGCTCGATCCGAGCGAGCGGCTTGTTGGAGTCGAAGACCATGAACGGCGCCAGCGCGCGGGCCGCGTCGAGGAACACCGGCGGGATCACGACGCCGGCGAGCGCGGCCTGGGTGCCAGCCGCCGAGGCGCCCGCCAGGTTCAGGATCATCCCGAGGAGCGACTCGTCGTCGTCGGGGAGCTCGACCATCGGCGCGTCGGCGGCGAGGTGACCGGCGGCGCGGGCCTCGCGGAGGGCGTCGCGGAGCCCGCCGATCCGGTCGACGAGACGGCGATCGAGCGCCTGCGCGCCGGACCACACCTGCCCGCGGGCGACGGCGTCGACCTCGGCCGGGGTCATGTGGCGGCTCTCGGCCACGCGGCCGACGAAGAGATCGTAGAACTGCTTCACCTTCACCCCGAGCTCGCGCCGCTCGTCGTCGGTGAACGGCCGGAAGAACGACTCGGCGTCGGCGCGGGGGGCGGTGCGGAAGAGCTCGGTCTTGACGCCGAGCTTCTCGAGCAGGCCGACGACGTCGACCTTGCCGTAGAAGATGCCGATCGATCCGGTGACGGTGCCGCGGCTGGCGTAGATGGGCACGCCGATCGACGAGGCGTAGTAGCCGCCGCTCGCCGCCGCCGATCCCATCGAGACGATCATCGGCTTGGCCTTGGCGGTGAGCAGCGCCTCGCGGAGGATGACGTCGGCCGCGAGCGAGGAGCCGCCGCCCGTCTCGATGCGGAAGACGACCGCCTTGACGCTCGCGTCCTCGCGGGCGCGCTTGAGCGCGCGGGCGATGGTGTAGGAGCCGGCGAGCTTGATCCCGACGAAGGGGATGTTCTGGCTCTCGCCGTCGACCATGTCGCCGGAGAGGTAGACGACGGCGACCTTGGGCAAGTCGCCCCAGCGAACCGGCGCGCCGTCGGCGCCCTGGTCGTCGGCGATGGTGACGCGACGCCCCATGAGCTCCTCGACGACGCGGTCGATCTCGTCGTCGAAGGCGAGGACGTCGACGAGCCCGGCGTCGCGCGCCTCGGAGGCGATGAACGGGCCGCGCGCCAGGCGGCGGCGCAGCTCGGCCTCCGGGATGCGGCGGCCGCCGCCGACGTCGTGGAGGTAGACCTTCTCGTACTCGGCGAGGAGCGACTGGTGATCGGCGCGCGCGACCTCGGTGCCGCCCTCGCGGGTGAACTGCTCGGCGGCGCCCTTGTGGGCGCCGATGCGGACGAAGTCCGAGCGGACGCCGAGCTTCTTGAGGAGGCCCTGGAAGTAGAAGTAGCGCGAGGAGAGCCCGGCGAAGCGGAGCCCGCCGGCGGGGTTCATGGCGATCCGGTCGGCCTGGGAGCAGACGAAGAGGGCGCGGCCGCCCGCGTCCTCGAGGTGGCAGAGCACCTTCTTGCCCCGGGCGCGGAGGCCGCGGATGGCGTCGCCGAGCTCCTCGGCGTGCGCCAGGCTCGAGGCCGGCTCGTCGCGCATCACGAGCACGACGCCGTCGACCTCGGGATCGTCGGCGAGCCGCCAGAGCCGCTTGAGCAGGCGCGTGTGCCCGCGGACGCCGGGCGTGGACTCGATCTTGACCTTCGCGACGCGCGACGGGAGCGGGAGCCCGGGCTCGCGGAAGCCGCGCACCGCGATGCCGGCATAGAAGCCGCTGCCCACACGCCCGTCGGCGGTGAGACCGTCGCCGACGACGGCGCCGCCCGAGAGCTGGGTGAAGCCGGCGTTCACGTCGAGGCCGGCGGTGCCGACGAATTTCGGATCGCCCTCCGGATCGAGGACCGAGACGTCGCCGCGGAGGCGGCCGACGTAGGGGATGTCGACGCCGAGCGTCGCCCGCGGGACCCAGGCGTCCGAGCTCGCGTAGTACGAGCCCTCGGCGCCGAGCTCGAAGCCGCGCCGCCCCGTCGGGCGGAACGCCATCCCGAAGTCGAAGGCGCGCTCGATGCGGGCGCCGCTCTTGCTGCGCGGACCGTTCCAGTCGCGCGCGACCGCGGAGAGCGACAGGAAAGTGAAGGGGCGAAGGGTGAGGCCGCTGGTGATCCCGAAGTAGCCGTCGAGCGCGCGCTCGCTCGAGAGCGACCAGCCGAGCGAGGTGCCGATCGACGCCACCTCGCCGGCGCGGGCGCCGAACGCCCAGCGCACCCACTGGTACGATTCGTCGAACGGCGCCGGCGCAGCCCGCTCGGGCTGGAGGAAATCGACGCGCAGCCCCGTCCCGAGGATCCAGAGCGGAAGCCCGAGCTCGACCGAGTGGCCCCGGTTGGGCAGGGGCGAGCGCGAGTCCGTCCACACCCACGTCCAGCGCAGCTCGGGCTCGGGGAGGAAGGCGATGTTGCCGGGGTTGACGGCGATGGCCGAGGCGTCGTCGTCCGATGCGACCGCCTTGCCCGGCGAGGGGAGCGGCTGCGAGGCGCGCGGCGGCGGCGGGTCGGCGAGCGCGGCGGGCGCGAGCGCCGCGACCGCGAGCGCGGCGGCGGCCGCGAGGAGCCGCCTCATAGGGTGGCGAGCTCGCGGAGCGTGTCCGCCTCGGCGTCGTACGTCTTCTTCACCTCGGCGAGGGCCATGCGCTCGGCGAGCGATCCGAGCAGCGCGACCTTGATCTCGATCTCGCCCACGACGGTGCGGCGGGTGCGGCCGTCGGCCACGGGCTCGAGGCGGTAGGTCCCCGCGGAGCGGAAGTAGCGGCTCCACTGCTCCTTGGGCGAGACCGACCACGTCGACGAGTGGTCGGCGAGGCGGTACGTCCAGGTCTCGCTCCACTGCATCGCGTCGCGCGTGACGGCGTGGCCCTTGAAGATCGAGAGCGGCGCGCTCGCCTGGAAGCGCAGCACCCGCCGGAGCTGGCCGTTGGCGATGACGTGCTCCATCGTCTCGACGGACTCGATCGACGGCCCGCCCTTGGTGGCGCTGAGGGATCGCGCGAGGTAGTCGCCGAGGCTCGGCGACAGCACGGCGAGCTCCACGGCGTCGAGGGGCGCGTCGAACTCGTGGCAGATCTCGAAACGCACCGGCGTGTCTTAGCTCATCCCGCGGGCGGCGGCGATCGCCTGGATCTCGGGCCGGCGGCGCTCGAGCTCGGGGACGTCCTTCACGGGCAGGAACCGCGAGGCGACCCCGCTCCGGGGGACGCGGAGGAAGCGCGGCTCGAGGGCGACGGTCATCTCGCCGATGAGGCGCTCGAACTGGATCGCCTTCCTGCCACCGATGGTCTTTTCCACCTCGACGTACGTCCAGTCCATCGCGAGGTCGGCGAGCGCGTCGGCGCTCACCACGAAGGTGTTGGTGTTGAACACCGGGACGGTCGCCGGGTCGAAGTCCTTCGGGAGCCGGAACTCCTCGGTGATGATGGGGCGCCCGTTCCAGATCACCGGGCCGCCCCCGCGATCGCTGCCGACTTTGTCGACCAGCTCCACCGTGACCGGCTTGCGGTGGGCGATGTGGAAGCCGAGGATCGCCGGGTCGACCGTCGCACCGAGGTTGTCGATGTTGGCGATGGTGACCCAGCGCCCGCCGCGCGCGCGGAAGCCCGCGAGGAGCCCGCTCTCGCGGAGCGCGTCGGGCAGATCGCCGTGGCCGGTCGCGTAGGCGCTGGGCTCGCCATGCTCGTCCAGGAAGAGCTCGCCGCCGGCGGCGAGGCGCAGCGAGACGAACTGCTGGAACGTGGCGACGGTCGCGCCGTCGAGGCGAGCGCCGAGCGCCTCGCGGATCTTCTCGTCGGTCGCGTCGCTGGTCATGAGCCAGAAGGGGACGGGGCGGCCGGCGACGCGGGCGAGGTGGTCGATCTCACCGAGGCGCAGATCGAGGAAGCTCTTGCCCGGGAGGACCTCGACCAGCGACTTCACCACGCCGCCCATCCGCGTCGCCATGCCCCCGGCGAGGACACAGAGCGCCACCTCGCCGCGCGCGAGCGCCTCGAGGCCGGCGCGGGAGAAGCGCTCGTGCTCGGCGCTGCCCGGGGCGGCCGCGTCGACGACGTCGCCTGGACGCGGCGGCACGACGGTTCCCGAGAGCCGGTTTCGCGCGTCACGGTCCTGGCCGATGCTCCTCGCCCACTGCTGGAGGCGCGCGGGGTCGAAGCCCCGCAGGGAGGTCACGAGCTCGGGAGACAGCGCGGCGAGCTGGTCTTGGAGGGACACGCCGTCGGAACAGCACGACTCGTGCGCCGCCGCAACCCGCGGCGTCGCGCGCGCCGCCCTGGCCGGAGGCGAGCGCCCGTCAGCGGGGAAGCGGCGGGGGCGATTCCCAGCGGCCCGGCACCCACACGTAGTCCACGCCGTCGAAATGCCACGCCCCCGGGACCCAGACCATCCCGGGCGCGGGCGGCGCCGAGCGGATCTCGGGCAGCGGTGCGGGCACCTCGGCGCCGCGCGGCGGCCGCGCCGGCGCGGTGGCGACGCAGCCGGCGAGGACCAGCGCCGCGACCAGCCAGGGGTGCGCCTTCGACGGAGCACGGTGCGTTCGATCGACCTTGACGCCGGTTCTCACGGAGTCGTCGTAGTATCACGGGCGGTGCCCTCCGACGCAGCCCCCAAGCCCGGCCACGCTCGCGTGGGCCAGACGCTCGCCGGCAAGTACGTGATCGAGTCGTTCCTCGGCGAGGGTGGGATGGCCTCGGTGTTCCGGGCGAGCGTGGCCGGCGGCGGCGAGCCACGCCACGTCGCGGTCAAGATCATGAACCGCGAGCTCGCGGCGGACCCGACGTTCGCCAAGCGCTTCCGGCGCGAGGCCACCGCGGCCGCGCGCCTCCAGAACCCGCACTCGGTGCAGATCCTCGAGTACGGCGCGGAAGGCGCCGACGTGTACATGGTCATGGAGCTGCTCACCGGCTCCGATCTCGGCGCGGTGCTCACGCGCGAGCGCCGGCTCTCCGAGGCGCGCGCGGCGCGCATCATCATGCAGGTGTGCGACGCGCTCTCGGCGGCGCACCAGCACGGCATCGTCCACCGCGACCTCAAGCCCGAGAACGTGATGCTCGTCGGCGATCCCCGCGAGGACCGGGTCAAGGTGCTCGACTTCGGGATCGCCAAGCTGCTCGACGGCGCGCCGCAGCAGGGTGAGAGCGACGGGCCGCCGAGCAGCACGCGCTCCGTCCTCACCCGGGCCGGGACGCTGATCGGCACGCCGGAGTACATGTCGCCCGAGCAGTGCCGCGCCGAGCCGATCGATCCCCGGAGCGACATCTACTCGTGCGGCGTGCTGCTCTATCAGCTCGTCACGGGCCTCGTCCCGTTCGTGGGCGAGGTGCCGTTCGAGGTCGTGCGGCGGCACATCATGGACGTGCCCCGCAGGCCGAGCTCGCTGGTCGCGTCGATCCATCCGCGCCTCGAGGCGACGATCCTGCGCGCGCTCTCGAAGCAGGCGGCGGACCGGCAGCAGAGCGCGCGCGAGCTCCGGGCCGAGCTCGCCGCCCTCGCCCCCGAGCTCTCCGGAGCGCGGCCGCTCTCGATGCCGGGCGGCGCCCCGGACTCGGGCGACGCGCACACGGCGATTCGCACGCCGGACTCGGACGACGCGCGCACGCGGGTGAGGTCCGAGGCCGACTCGGATCGTTCGCGGACGCTGGTGAAGGCGGAGGCCGGGCTCTCGTGGAACCGCGCCCCGATGATCTCGAGCCACGACGACGAGGGGCCGGACTCGTTGCCCGTGGACAGCACGCGGACGCTCATCGCCCAGGCTCCGAGCGAGACGGCCCCGCGGCCGCTCTTCGTCTCCTCGCAGCCGCCGGACCCGCCGCCCGCCGGCCCGCCGGCTCCGCCCGGGATGGGGCTCGCGCCCGAGGCGCTGCGCGAGACCCCGGCGGCCCGCCCCGATCCCGCACCCGCCGGCTTGCACGCGCCCGTGGCGGCGCCGCTGGCCGTCGCACCGCCCGGCGCGCCGCCCGCGAAGGCGACGCTCGTCTTCCGCCGCCCAGGCGAGGCGGCCGCACCGGACGAGAGCAAAGGCATTCGCCCCGCCGTCGCGATCGCCGTCGGGATCGGCGTGGGCGTGCTCGCGTTCGTGCTCCTCACGATCGCCGCGATCGTGCTGAACCGGTAGACGCGCGCGCCGGCCCGGACGCCGGATCGCTCGCGGGGCGGTTCACTTTTCGCTCCCCTCGGCACCGGCCGGCGAGTACCGTGGGCGCCCTATGGGGGGCGGACCCGGAGCGACCAGCCGCAAGCAGGCGCCCGGTGGCGGCGCGGGCACGCCTCTCGTGTTCCGGCTGCGCTACCGCGGCCAAGATGTCTGGCTGAGCCGAGGCCAGATGCTCATCGGGCGCGGCCCCGACTGCGCGTTGATGCTCGGCGATCCGCTGGTGTCGCGGGTGCATGCGCGCCTCATCGTCGGCGTGGACTCCGTGACGATCGAAGACGCCGGCAGCTCGAACGGCGTGGCCGTGAACGGCGAGCGCCTCCAGGGTGCTCGGCGGCTCGGCGCCGGCGATTCGATCGTCATCGGCCAGCAGGAGCTCGTGCTGGTGACCACGCTCGCCTCCGGCCAGGTGCAGCGGCAGGCGCCGACGCTCCCGAACCAGCCCGCCGCGTCGCTCGACGACGACGACGAGGACGCCGACTCCGCGCCCACGGCCAAATGCGACATGCTCGACCTCATCGGCAGCATGGCGGACAAGGCACTGGCGCTCCGTAGGCCGGACGAGGCGGAGCGGCTCCTCGCGACCCACCTCGGCAACACGCTCAAGGTGCTCGAAGCCGGGCAGAGCGTGCCCGCGGAGCGCGTCGAGACGGCCGCTCGTTACGCGCTCAAGCTCGCCTCGGCCACGGGCAAGGGCGCATGGGCGGACTACGTGATCCGCGTCTACGCCGCCAGCGTCCAGCCCCTGCCCGCGCCGATCGTCGACGGGCTCTACGTGCTCGTCCGCAAGGTGCCGCTCGACCTGCGCCTCCTCCGCGAATACCTCGTTGCGCTGCGCTCGGTCTCGGCTCGCTTCGGCCCCGCGGAGCGCTTCCTCGTGCAGCGCGCCGCCGGGCTCGAGCCGCTCGTCGCGCGCTGAAGAGGTGTCGGACATTCGTCCGATCGTCGCTTCTCGACGCTCGAGGTCCGACGCCGCTTCAGCCCGGGGTGCGGGGGCAGAGCCCCCGCTCGCGACTCAGCGAGCGCTCGTCGCGCGCCCGGCGCTCGCGGCCCGTGCCGAAGTCCGCCCGGCTAATCGCTCGGGGCGGTGACCACCTCGAACGCGGCCGAGCCGGGTGCCGCCGCCAGGTCGAGATCGATCGACGTCGCGCCCGGACCGACCGTGACGGGCACACCGTCGAGCGACGCCGAGACGACGATCTCGCCCGGCGGCGCGGCGACGGAGAGCACGCGCGCGCTCGCGCCGGTGGGGCGGTAGGTCCCGCGGATCGTGGCGCCGCGCTGCGCGACGTCGCAGAGCGCGGTGCGCAGGGTGAACGACCGGCCCGGCACGCGCGGCGCCACCCGCAGGCCGCGCGCCGTCGCCTCGAGGCCGGCGACTCGGAGCATGGCGAAGAGCGGCATCGCGTGCTGGTTGTTGTTCATCGCCGGAAAGTCGGTCATCGGCGTCACCGGGCTGAACCACGTCTCGCCCGGGCGGTCGCCGGGGCCGTTGAGCCCGTCGGGGCCGGTCCAGATGCCGTACCAGACCTCGGGGTACGCGACGGCGTGCGCGGCCATCGTGTTTCGCACGAGGTGGCGCCAGGCGAGCTCGGGGTCCGACTGGGCGTAGCCCCAGGTGAGCAGCCCGCTGATCGCCGGCCAGACCTGGCCGCCGGGGACGAGCGTGGCGCCGGCGGGCGAGGGATCGTCGAGCTCGGCCCGGATCGCGGCCACGAGACGCTCGCGATCGCCGGGCGCCGCGAAGGTGTCGCCGACGAGCGCCCAGACCTGCGACTCGAGGTTGATCCGGTCGGCGTAGGCGAGGTTGCCGTCGCCGAAGTAGGCGCGCCCGAAGAAGCTCCCGGTCCAGGTCGGCGCGAGCGCCTCGCGCATCGCCGCCACGCGGGCGCGGATCTCGGCGGCGAGCGCGGCGTCGCGCGCCTCGACGAGATCGGCGACGCGTGGCAGGACGGCGACGGCCATCTGGGTGTTGGGCACGCTCTCGCCGGCGACGATGGCGAGATCGCGATCCGGCGCCTCGAAGACGATGCCGTCGCTCCAGTCGCCGGTCGTGATCCGGATGAGCCCGTGCTCGCCGGTGCCGATGACGTCGAAGAGGTGGCGGAGCGAGTCGCGCAGGTGGTCCCAGCCCGTCGCCGCCGGCAGGGCCTCGCGCGGCCAGTAGGGCGCCGGCTCGTCGAGGAAGGCGAGGTCGCCGGTGGCGCCCAGGTACTCGGCGAGCGCCCAGACGAAGAAGAGGTCGAGATCGCTCGGCTCCTCGTGCAGCCCGAGCGCGTCGTCGAGGCGGCCGTGCCCCTGGAACGCGTAGGCGAACCGGTGATCGTCGGCGTGCTGCAGCCCCATGTGGAGGAGGAGCTCCTCCTTCGCGAGCACCGGGTGCGTGTAGACGAGCGGCAGCGCGAAGAGCCCGAGGTCGCGCGCCGCGCCGTCGGCGCCGTGCAGGTAGAGGTAGGCCGAGCCCTGCGGGACGACGTGACCCTGCCAGTAGTCGCGCCGGCCCACGGACGCCTCGATCTGCGCGGCGTGCCAGGCCATCTCGCGGGTCAGCACCGGATCGCGATCGGCCGCGATCTCGACGAGATGCGGCCGGAGCGCCGCGGCCTGCTCGGCGCGGAGATCGCGCGCGGGATCGCGCCAGGCGGGATCGACGGCCCAGGGCTCGCCCATCGGCGAGTAGCCGTAGGCGAAGCGCAGCGTCCGGCGCTCGCCCGGCCCGAGGGCGAGATCGCTCCGGAGCGCGAGCATGCGCGGCTGCCCGAGGCCGCTCCGGCGCGCGCCCTTCGTGCCCGCCGCGATCCCCTCGCCCGAGGCGCGCGACGCGACCGCGCTCGGCGCGGCGAGGCCGCCCCCGCCGAAGAAGGCGGCCTGGTCGGTGAAGACGTCCGACACCTCGCCGATCAGCGCCGCGAGGTAGGGATCGCCCGGGTAGTAGTCGACGTCGTTCGGCTCGCCCGGCGGCGGCGGGCTCGCGTCGGCCGCGTGGGTGCGCCGCAGGCCGAGCAGGCGCGCCGCGGGATCGTACGCGACCTCCTCGTCGAAGAGGGCGTTGCGCGCGTCGCGGGCGTCGGCCGCGGCGCGCGGCGCCAGGGTGAACGGCATGCCCGAGACCGCCCAGTTGATCTCGACGTGGCGGCGCGCCACGTCCCAGACCTCGTAGTGACGCAGCGTCCGCGGCGTGGCCGCGCGGTTCGTGATCGTGACCTCGGCGATCACCGCGGGCGCGTCGCCCGCCGGCGCGAAGGTGCGACGCTCGACGGCAATCCCGGCGTACTCGGTCATCGCCTCGGCGTAGCTCGCGCCGAAGCGGCGGCGGGTGCGCGTCCCCTCGGGGCGCCAGCGGTAAGCGCTGCAGAACGAGACCTCGCCGTCGTCGACGTAGCTGAAGCCGCCGGCGAACGCCCCGCTCGCCTCGTCCATCTTGTTCAGGTACGTCGGGCCGCGGTCCTGCGTCACGACCTCCACCCAGCCCTCGTTGGAGGCGAAGCCGTTGACGCGGCCGTTCCCGAACGCGCCCCAGTGGTCGCGCCGATCGAGCCCCTCGGTGTTGAGCCAGGCGGCGCGCGGATCGGCGTGCTGGTCGAGGCCGTACTCGTACGCGGGCAGGCCGAGATCGTCGACGACCCACGTGCCGAAGACGCCGCTCCCGAGCGAGCAGTGCCGGAAGGCGCCGGGATCGTCGAGGTTCGAGGGCTCGCACGACTCGGGCGGCGGCACGTAGGGCGGATCCCCCTGGGGCGGCGGGACGGCCGAGTCGCTGCACGCGGCGAACGCGCCCAAAGCGAGCAACAGGGCGGCGCGGCGTCGCATCGCGGCCTCGGCTACGACAGCACCAGCACCCAGACGTCGTAGAGCGCGTGCGTCCACACGGCGGGCGCGAACCCGCGGAACGCGTAGATCGCCGTCAGCACCAGGCCGCAGACCGCGCGGAAGACGAACGACTGCAGGTTGAAGCCGTCGCCGAGCGCGCCGACGTAATGCCAGCCCGAGAAGACCATCGCGGCGACGAGCGCCCAGACGACCGTCGCGATGAGGCGCGGCCCCGTCCCCAGGAACATCTTGATCGCCCACGCGCCCAGCCCGAAGAGGCCGACGCGGAACGCGATCTCCTCGTAGAAGCCGGCGCCCAGCGACATCACCACGCCCGAGAAGACGCCGCCGGAGCTGCCGCCGGGCTGGAGCCGCAGCGAGCCGACGACGTAGGCGCCCGCCGCCCGCATCAGCGCGGCGTAGAGCGCCCCTTCGAGCGCCATGAAGGCGAAGCGGCGCTTCTGGAACGCCTTGCCGCGGCCGAGCACCGCGAGCACGACGACGAGCGCGGCGCCGATCGCGACGGTGAGCCCGGCGTAGAGGGCGAGGCTCTGGTTGGCGAGCGCCCGCAGCTCCTGCGTCACCGGATCGGCGGCGTTGCGCACGGGCAGGAACGCGACGCCGAGGTGGTAGGCGACGAAGATGGGCAGGGTGAGCGCCAGATCGGTCCAGGCATCGCTCTTCTTCGCGATCTCGGCCTGGGGCTCCGCCGGCTTTGCCATCACGAGAGCTTGACGCGGTAGAGGATCGCGATCACCTCGATCACCCAGAGGACGAGGTTCATCACGAAGGGCGTGTCGCGCAGCATCTCCTGCGTCGGCGACTCGGCCTTGGGCCGGCCGGCGACGAGCTGGAGGAAGCGCACCACGCCGAAGAGCGGGTGGATGGCGGTGGCCCAGAGCCAGCTCGAGCCGAAGAAGAGCTGGGTCGCGTGGTCGAGCGTGTAGGCGAGGTAGGTGCCGACGCTGGCGATCCCGGTGAGCGTCAACGCGATGGTGAGCGCGCGCGGCGAGTAGGCCTCGAGGGCCGCGCGCTGCTTGGACGCGTTCGCGCCGGCGAGCTCGTGGCGCCGCTTGCCGAACCCGAGGAAGAGCGCCAGCAGCGCGGTGCACGCCACCATGAAGAGCGAGATGGGCGTGCCCGTCGCGAACCCGCCGGCGAGGACCCGGAGCACGAACCCGGCGGCGATGCAGCCGACGTCGAGGTACGCGACCTTCTTGAGGCCGAACGAGTAGGCGAGGTTGAGCGCGAAGTAGGCGAGCGCGACGGCGAAGAACGACCACGGCCCGAGCGCGGCGCCGCCGAGCGCGACGACCACCAGGCCCACCGCCAGGAGCTTGGCGACCGGGAGCGGGACTCGGCCCGAGGCGATGGGGCGGTGGCGCTTGACCGGGTGGAGCCGGTCCGCCTTGGCGTCGACGATGTCGTTGAGCGTGTAGACCGCCCCCGCGAGCAGGCAGAACACCGCGAAGGCGCCGAGCGCCGACTTGATGATCGACGGGTGGGTGAGGTGCTTCGCGAAGACGACCGGCGCGAGCACGAACAGGTTCTTCACCCACTGGTGGGGCCGGACGGTGCGGACCATCCCGCGCAGGCGCCAGAGCGCGCTGCCCTGGGGCGAATCCGGCAGGATGGGCGGGTCGGCGATCTGGCCTCCGTCGTCCGCAGGGTGCAGGACGCCTTCCGCCGAGGGGACGGAGTGGATCCCGCTCGGCTCGGAGATGGGTGCCTGATCCATGGGACGGGCGCTCACGGGCCGGCTCCGGCTCTACCCCGAGGCGGGGCTCGCGGCGAGAAATTCACGACCCTGCTTTTCCAACTTGGGGGCTCCGCCCCCAAACCCCCGCGGCAATTGCCGGTCGGCTTCGCCGCCCGGACACCCGCCCTCCGCTTCGCTTCGGTCGGGTCAATTGCCTTCCAACTTGGGGGCTCCGCCCCCAAACCCCCGCGGCGCTGGTGGTCGGGCGGCGCACCAGAGGGTCCACCGCGGGAACTTCGAACGATGGCGAGCGGGGGCGACAGCTCATGCTAGCATCGTCGTGATGACGTCGGCGCTCCCGTTGGCGCGTGAGCCCTCGCCGCTGCTCCAGAAGCTCCGCTCGGCGGTAGAGCACGCGCTCGAGGGCAAGCCGGACGCGGTCGAGCTCGCGCTCGTGGCGCTCCTCGCGCGCGGGCATGTGCTCATCGAGGACGTGCCCGGCGTCGGCAAGACGACCCTCGCCCGAGCGCTCGCCACCGCCGTCGGCGGCGAGATGCGGCGCGTCCAGTTCACGAGCGACCTGCTCCCGAGCGACGTGCTCGGCGTGAGCGTGTACGACCAGCGCCTCGGCGAGTTCGTCTTCCGGCAGGGCCCGGTCTTCGCCAACGTCCTCCTCGCCGACGAGATCAACCGCGCCAGCCCGCGCACCCAGTCGGCGCTGCTCGAGGCGATGAACGAGGGCCAGGTCTCGGCCGACGGGACGACCACGCCCCTGCCCGAGCCCTTCTTCGTGATCGCCACCCAGAACCCGCAGGATTTCGCGGGGACCTTCCCGCTCCCGGAGTCGCAGCTCGACCGCTTCATGGTCCGCATCCGCATCGGCTACCCGCCGCCGCAGGTCGAGATGCGCCTGCTCCTCGGGAGCGGCGGCGACCGGGTCCGCAACGTACCGCAGGTCATCGATCCGGCGCAGCTCGTCGCGCTCCAGCGCGAGGTGGATCGCGTCGAGCTCGATCCCTCGCTGGCGACCTACTGCCAGGCGGTGCTCGCGGCGACGCGCGCCACCCCCACCCTCTCGCTCGGCGCCTCGCCCCGCGCAGGGATGAACCTCGCCCAGGCGGCGCGGGCGCGCGCCGCCATCCACGGCCGCAACTACTGCATCGCCGACGACGTGCACGATCTCGCGGTCGCGGTCCTGGCGCACCGCGTCCGGCTCTCGGCCCACGCCGAGGGCTACATGCCGAGCCGCGACGAGGCCGAGGCCGCCGTCCGCGACATCGTCGCCCGCGTGCCCGTGCCTCTCTGAGGGCGCGACCATGGGCGAGCCGCTCCGGTCGGACCCTGGCGCCGGCGGCCCCGGCGGCGGCCGGGCGGCGCCGGCCCACGCCCGCAGAGCGGCGCCCGTCGAGGCGCCGCCGGGGCGTGGCCGGCGTCTGCTCGCGTTCCTGCTCCGCGTCCTCCGGCCGCCGCGGAAGCTGAAGTTCACCCGCGAGGGCAAGTACTACCTCGGCATCACGCTGGGCGTGGGGTTCGCCGCGATCAACACCGGCAACAACCTGCTCTACATGCTCCTCGGGATGCTCCTGTCGCTCATCGTGGTCTCGGGCGTGATGAGCGACCTCTCGCTCCGCCAGCTCACGGTGACGCGGCGGCTGCCGGCGCGCGCGCAGGTGGGGCGAGCGCACCTCGTCGAGATCGAGGTCTACAACCACAAGCGTCGGGTGCCCTCGTACGCGATCGAGGTCGAGGACCTGCGCGCCGGCCAGCCCGCCGACAAGCGCTGCTTCTTCCTGAAGATCAGCCCCTCCTCGGCGCAGGTCGCCGCCTACCGGCGCACGCCGGCCAAGCGCGGGCGCGACCGCCACACCGGCTTCCGCATCGCCACCCGCTTCCCGTTCGGCCTCTTCGAGAAGTCGCGCGAGGTCGAGGCCGAGGGCGATCTCATCATCTACCCCGCCGTCGATCCGATCCGCCTGCCGCCCGAGGATCCGGGCCGGCGCACCGGCGGCGTGGGCGCGAGCGGCCGCGGCAGCGGCGACGAGACGTTCGGCCTGCGCGTGATGCGCGAGGGCGACGATCCGCGCGACATCTACTGGCGCAAGAGCACGATGCGCGACCAGCTCGTGCTCCGGGAGCGCGCCCGCGAGACCCGCCCCGACGTCGAGCTCGTCGTCGACGTGATCCGGCCCGCCTCCGAGGCGGAAGGCTTCGCCGCAGCGTTCGAAAAACGCATCCGCGAGGTGGCATCGCGGGCCGTGGCGCACGTGAAGCGCGGCGACGGCGTGATCGTGGCCTCGAACCTCGGCGAGCGGGTGCGCGCCGACAAGAGCCTCGGCTCGGATCCGATCCTGCGCTTCCTGGCGCTCCTCGATCCCGTCGACGAGGCCGAGGCGGCCGAGATCAAGGAGGCGCGCGGGGTTCGGGCGCCCGCGGCGGCGACGCGCGCCGCGCCGGCGATCCACGGCGCCCGGGCCGACGAAGCCGGCGCGCCTCGTCCCGCCGATCCGATCGGGGCCGCGGCGCCGGCGAACGCGAACGGCGCCGCGCGCCCGCGCCTGAACGGCGCCTCGAAGCGCGTCGCGGCGGTGCCCTCCGGCGACAAGCCGCGCAAAGGAGAGCCGTCGTGAGGTTCGGGATGGTCCACCGCGTGATGACCGCCGCCCTCGCGGCGCTCGGCGTCATCGCGCTCGTGGCCAGCGGCCAGTTCAGCCGCTGGGTGAGCGGCGCCATCCTCGTCGGCCTCGTCTTGGCGCTGCTGATGAAGGAGAGCTGGCAGCGCCACCCGGCGCTCCGCCACCTCGACACCGGCGCCCTGCTCCTCGTGCTCGGGGTCCAGGTCGGCCGCATCGCCTTCGACGCCAACGTGCTCGACGTGCTCGTCGAGTTCGCCGCCGCGCTCCAGATCATCCGATTGGCGACGCGCAAGGGCGCGGCGCACGACCAGCAGGTCATCGTCCTCGCGCTGCTCCACCTCATCGCCGGCACCGTGCTCGGCGGGGGCCTCGGCTACGGCCTCTGCTTCGTCGGCGTGCTGGTCGTCGCCCCGGGCGCGCTCGTGCTCTCGCACCTGCGCCGCGAGGTCGAGGGCAACTACCGCCAGGGCGCGCGCGACCGCACCGGCCTGCCCGTGGACGTGCCACGGATCCTGCGATCGCGGCGCGTCGTCGGCCGCTCGTTCCTCGCGGTCACCTGCCTCCTCTCGATCCCGATCTTCCTCTTCACCGCGGTCCTGTTCGTCGTCTTCCCGCGGGTCGGCCTCTCGCTCCTCCTCCTCAACCGCGGCCACGCCGGCCGGATGATCGGGTTCTCGGGGCGCGTCGACCTCGGCGAGGTCGGCGTCCTCCGCAGCGATCCGACGATCGCCATGCGCGTCGAGGTCCCGAACCTGCCCGAGCCGCCGCCGCCGCGGCTCAGCCTCCACCTGCGCGGCACGGCGCTCGACGCCTACGACGGCCGCGCCTGGTCGCAGAGCGAGCCCGTCAAGCGCGTCGCCGAGAACGACGCCGGGCTCTTCCCGATCGAGCACTACCCCGACGTGGCGGTGGACGCGGTGATGCGCATCGATCTCGAGCCGATCGATCCGCCCGTGCTCTTCCTGCCGCCCTACGCGACGGGCATGCGCTTCCGGACGCGCAGCCCGCTCGCCGGCGACGCCGGCCCCGCCGCGATGCGCGGCCCCGAGGGCGAGTTCCGGTACCAGCCGGTCGACGACCGCGGGCTTAAGTACGACGTCTTCCTCTCGCGCAAGCGCGCCCAGACGTTCCGCCGCCTCGCGCCCGCCGAGCGGCCGCGTTACCTCGCGCTGCCGGCCGACCTGCCCTCGCGCATCAAGGACCTCGCCGAGGAATGGACGCGCGAGGCGCCCACCCCGTACGAAAAGGCCAAGGCGGTCGAGCAGCACCTCCGCACCGAATACAAGTACGATCTCGCCTCGCCCTCGGGCCGCGATCGCCAGCCGCTGGACCACTTCCTCTTCGAGTCGCACCGCGGCCACTGCGAGTTCTACTCGACGGCGATGGCCATCATGCTGCGCGAGCTGGGCGTGCCCACGCGCAACGTCACCGGCTTCGTCGGCGGCACCTACAACCGCTTCGGCCGCTTCTACGCCGTGCGCCAGGGCGACGCGCACTCGTGGGTCGAGGTCTACCTCGACGATCAGGGCTGGACCACCTTCGACCCGACGCCGCCCGCCGACGCCGCGCCCAAGAGCGATCTCGGCGGCGCGTGGGCCTACCTGCGCGACTTCATCGAGGCGACGAGCCAGCGCTGGGACCACCACGTCGTCAACTACGACTTCCAGCAGCAGGTCGGCCTCTTCCAGCTCCTCACCTCACGCTACCGCCACACCGGCTCCATCCTCCCCGCCACCGGCTCCAAGGGACGCGCCCTGCTCTTCTTCGGGGTGGCGCTCGTCGGCGTCGGCGTCGCGATCCTCTACGTGCGCACCCGCCGGCGGCGCCGCGTCGAGGGCCCGCGCGCCGCGAACGAGCGCTCGCGGAGCGCGGTCGCCGCGACGGCGCTCTACGAGCTGCTCGAGGCCGCGATGGGCTCGCAGGGCGTGAGCCGCGCGCCCGGGACGCCGCCGCTCCGGCACGCCGAGGCGCTGGTGTCGCAGTCGCACCCGCTCGGCGAGGAGATCCTCGAGCTGACGCACATCTACCTCGGCGCGCGGTTCGGCGGCGAGCCCATCACCGACGACGTCCGCAAGGACTTCGAACGCCGCGTCCGCGCGGTGCGCACCACCGACGTACCGCGCGCGCTGCGCAGCGCTTCGGGGCCGCGCTCCGAGGGCGCGCCGATCAGCGGTTGATGGGGTTATTGCTCGGGAGGCGGGACAATTTTCACAGGGAGACGGGGAGTCGGGGAGGATTTTCTTCGGTCGATCCGGTTCACGCCGAGCGAAGCGTGGGCCTGAATCGACCGCAGGGAATCCTCCCTGTCTCCCCGGCTCCCTGTGAAATTCTCCGTCAATTGCCCAGCTTGGGCGGCTTGAGCCCGCCGTCCTTCGTCGGCGGAGGCGGAGGCTTCACGCCGCCGTCGCGGGCCGGGGGCGGCGGCGGAGGAGGCGGCGGCGTGGTCGTCGTCGCAGGCGGCGGCGGAGGAGGCGGCGGCGGGGCGGTGCTCGTCGGCGTCGTCCCGCTGTCGAGGCCGCCTAGGCCCTTGAACCCGGCGTCGAACACGCCGGCGTCGAAGGGGATGCTGTTGAAGGCGAACGCGACCTGCGTCTCGACCCAACCCTGGTTCGCTCCGTTGTTCCAGGTCACCAGGTTGAAGCCGCCGTACCGCGCCACGCGGCTGACCGACGCGCCCGCCTGGAGCGTGTCGACGACGTCCGAGCTGCGATCCGCGGCCTTTCGGGCGCGGACGGGCTGCCGGATCGTGACGTTGCCGCTCTCGGCGACCTCCATGGTCGAGTACCGGATCACCTCGTTGGCCTGCGGCGCCGCGGGCTGCTCCGGCGCGGGCGGCGCGGCGGTCGCGGTCGGGTCGGTGCTGCCGGCGGCGCCCTTGAGCTTGTCGCACGCGACGAGGCTCGTTACCCCCAAGAGCCCGGCCTGCAGCCAGAGCCCCACGCTTCGCTTCGTCACTCCCAGGTGTGCCATCGTGCGTACCGTACCCGATCGGGGCAGAGCCCGTGTGAGTCGCCGTCGCGCGGCGCGGTGGCCGAGCCACGGCTAAGCTACCGAGTGGCTCGCCCCGGTTCCAGACCTACGTCGACCTTCTTACGGGCTTGCGGACCGGCTCCCCCCTCTGCGATGGACAAGGCGCTCGCGTGTCGCTGTTTTTCCTCCCGCTCGCGCTGATCGTCGTGCTCGTCGCGCTGCTCGTCGCCCTGGCGGGGGCGGTGTACCGGAGCTTGCGCGCCGCGCTCCTCATCAAGAGCGCCGACTTCCAGGTCACGCCCGACGTGGTGAAGCCGGGCGAGGGGATCCGCGTGTGGGCCAACGTCGTCCCGCGCGGGACGACGGGCCTCTACGCCCGCGCCTCGCTGACGTGCACGATGTTCGATCACCGCGCGCGCCACCTGTACTCCAACACACACAACCTGACCTCGGTGTACGGCCGTCCCAACGAGTTCGCCTGCTTCGTGCAGATGCCGGCGTATGCGCTGCGGACGGGCGTCGTCGGCGCCGAGCTCTCGACGTTGTTCTCGGAGGACGCGCACCGCCTGCTCATCTTCTGGTCGATGGATCTCGAGGTCTGCCTCGTCTCCGACGGCACGGTGCTGCTCCGCGAGTCGATCCCGGTCGAGGTGCCCGAGGGGCGCCCGCTCCAGGCCGACCGTAGCTACATGGAGCGGCTCATCGTCGAGACGTGCGGCGCCATGCACAGCGACCTCATCTTCAACTGGCTGGTACAGCTGGCGATGAGCGACGGCTCGGTCGACCCGCGCGAGCGCGAGCTGCTCCACGACGTCCTCCGCGCGGCGCACGGCGTCGCGGATCGCGCCACCGCCGACGCGCGCATCGCCGTCGAGGGGCAGCGCGATCTGCAGCTCGATCCGATCGTGCTGCGAAAGCACCTCCCCCCCGAAACGCTCCTCGCGTTCTACCGATTCCTCTACGCGATGGCGTGGCGCGACGGGCAGCTCGACGGGCGGGAGCACGGCTTCCTCGTCGACGTGCTCGAGAAGTTCGGCCTCGACGCCTCCACGGTGAAGGAGGTGGAGCGGGAGGTCCTCCGGGGCATGGGGCAGCATGCCCTGCGCTGAGCGCGGCGCAGGCGGCTCGCGGCGGGGGCTCCTCGCGCGCGCGCTCCCGCCCATGCCCGCGTGGCGCCGTCGCGATCCGCCGCCCGACGCGGCGCGGCCCTGGATGCTCGCCGCCGCGGCGCTCCTCGCGCCCGCGGTCGCGTTCGCCCACGAGCGCTGGATCCCGCACGAGCCGCGGTTCCCGGTGAACCACGCCTACTTCCAGTCGATGAGCGGCGAGGTGCTCCTCTACTCGCTCGGCGCGACCATCGCCCTCTTCGGCGTGATCCTGCTCTGGTACCTCGCCGCGCCCGACCTCGTCGAGAAGCTCACGCCGGTGACGCCCTCCGCCCAGGCGCGCGAGGCGCGCCGCGGCTTCTTCTCGCGCAGCGCGCGCCTCTTCGCGCGGCTCGCGCTCGACGGGCCGCTCGAGGGCCGCTTCATGACCGCGGGGCGGCGGGCCGCGATCTTCGTCTTCGGCCGCGTCCCCGCGTTCGTCCTCGCGCTCGGCGCCTACCAGGGCTGGCTGGTGATGCCGAGCTTCCCGGTGAAGGGCGACGTCGGCGACGGCCTCCGGATCGCCAGCGCCATCCTCGCCCTCTGGGTGCTCTCGGGGCTCGCCTGGCGCGTCCTCGGCGGCGTCTTCCTCCTCGTCTACGCCTTCCTCTGGTTCGGCTGGGGCATCGCGGCGGTCGACGCCATCCCGGTGCTCGCGAGCGCGTTCTTCTACCTGTTCCACGAGGGCAAGCGCGCGGGCGCCCCCGCCGGCATGGGCGTGAGCTCACGCCAGCTGATGGGCATCCGCCTCAGCCTCGGGCTCGGCTTCTTCCTCCTCGGCCTCATCAACAAGATCTACCTCCACGACATCTTCATCGGCGTCGGCGATCAGCACCCCGAGATCGTGATCGGCCCGCAGGAGATGTTCCCCGGCCTGACGCGCGAGGCGTGGTGCTTCACGACGGCGATCGGCGAGATGGTGTTCGGCCTCCTGCTCTTGGTCGGCGTCTTCAACCGCATCACGACCGCGCTGCTCTCGTTCGTGTTCGCGAACTTCATGGTCGTCTTCGGCGAGGCCGAGATCGTCCACGTCTACCCGATCGCCGGCTTCGTCCTGCTCTTCTTCCGCGGCACGCAGGGCACGGCGCTCGACGGAATCGTCTTTCGCGCCAACGTGCGGATCTGGCACTCGCTCCGCCACGCCTCGTCGCGGTTCGTCTACTCGTCGGCGGTCGCCTCGATCGCCGCGACCACGGCCGCCGTGCTCATGCTCGTGCCGCTGCTCCTGATCACCGACGTCGTCCCCGTCCTCGCGGGCACCGCGGTGCCGGCCGACTACAAGCCACCGCCGCCTGCGCCGCCCGCCTCGAGCTGGGCCCGGCTCCCGGCGCCGAGCGCCTCGCCCTCCGCGCAGCCCCACGGCGATCACGAGCCGCGTCACGGCGGCGTGGTCACGATGGTCGGCGATCACCACGTCGAGATCGTGGTCCGGCGCGAGGGGACGATCCTGCTCTACCCCACCGACGCGATCCGCCGTCCCATTCCCGCGCGCGAGGTGAAGGGCACCGTGCGCATCGAGCGCCCCGGTCTCAAGAAGACGCTCACGGTCGAGCCCGACGCGTCCGGCGCGCTGATCGCGACCGGCCCGCCCTCGACGGTGCCGGCCGACTACACCTACCAGCTGGTCATTCGCGGCGTCCCGGCGTCGATGACGCTCGCCGTTCCGGCCGGCGGGACGAGCAACATCGGCAAGCCCCGACCCGACGGTGGGGCGAGGTAGTCGCCAGGCGCCGCGCCTGCGACACTCTGTCTTTTCGCGGTGCAGGCGTTGCGTCCCGCGAAGGCATTTCAGGGCGAGGGCCGCGTATCAGGTGTCACCAGGACCGTTGCGGGAAATCAAGAGCGTCGGTTACGGTGATCGCTCGGCTTTACTCGGAAGGGGCTTCCTCGATGAATCAGACGATGCGTTGGCTGAGCATGGCGGGTGGGTTCGTTGCCCTCGTCGGCGTGGTGGGGAGCGGCTGCGTCATCAAGAGCGGTGATGGGGACGGCTCGGGCGGCAGCGGCAGCGGCAACGGCAACGGCAACGGCGTCACCACCGGCGGCAACACCACCTCGACCACCGGCGACACCACGACGTCGACGGGCTCCTACGGCGGCGGCGGGGGCTCGACGACGAGCAACACCAGCACGTCGTCCACCGGCAACCCGATCACCTGCGACTACGATCAGAACGACGCCTGCGACACCTGCTTCAAGACGAGCTGCTGCGACCAGATCAACGCCTGCGACGCGGCCTGCCAGGCCGAGTACGGCGCGTACGTCGACTGCCTCGCGCCGAACGGCTCCCCCTCCGGATACAACTCGAACTACTGCCAGGTGAACTACGCACCTTCGGCCGCGGCCAAGGCGGTCATCGATTGCGCCTCGCAGAACTGCTACACGGGCAGCGCCTGCGGCACCGAGGACCCGCAGGAGACCTGGAACAACTACGCGGGCGAGTTCATCGAGCGCTACTGCGCCGGCTGCCACTCGAAGGACTACCAGAACCCGAACCCGCCCAACCAGATCATCACCAACTACAGCACCGACGCGAGCTGGTTCGACGTCCAGGGCGACCCCAACTGGCTCGCCTGGCTCGACTACGACGCGGTCACCACCGACGGCGACATGATCTGGTGCGGCGTCTCGAAGGACCTGCCCGCCGAGTGCGCCACGATGTTCCCGGGCAAGTTCCCCAACGCCCAGCGCTTCCCGCCGGCCGGCGGCGGCGTGAACAACCTCCACTGCTGGTGGGTCCAGGACCCCAACCTCACCTGCGAGCAGCCCTCGGATCTCGAGCGCGCGAAGCTGATGAACTGGATCTTCGCCGGCTACCCGCAATAGCCGGTGGGCTTCGCGTTCCCCTGGCGTGCCGCCGCGAGGCTGAGCTGAGAGCTCGACTTCCTCCGCAGCCACGGGAAAGTGGCGGTGCGCGCGGCGCGGCAAGTGGCTCCCTCCCGAGCGCTTCTACGTGAGGAGGAAGTCCTCCTCGGGCGGTCCAGCCGCTGCCGCGTCTGCCTGCTCGAGGACAAGGCCGCCCAAGCCGGGCGCCTGGCGCGCGGTCACCCAGTCATGACCTCGACGGTGGTCGCGCCACGATGCGCACGTCCCGGAGCCGACGGGACCACGTGGTAGGCTTCTCCCGTGACCCTGGCGCGCAAGCTCGGCCGGCCGGCGACCTACGCCGATCTCGAGGCGCTGCCGCCCGACGTGAAGGGCGAAATCCTGGACGGCGAGCTGTACGTCATGCCGCGGCCTCGCTTCCAGCACTCGCGCATCGAGGGGCTGATCGCGGGCGACATCGGCGCCCCCTACGATCGTGGGCGGAACGGGCCGGGCGGGTGGTGGATCCTCGTCGAGCCTGGCGTCGAGCTGCCCGGCTCCCCCGAGGTTTCGCCGGATCTCGCGGGCTGGAGGCGTGAGCGGATGCCGACGCCACCCGCCGACGAGTCGATCAAGATCGTCCCCGACTGGATCTGCGAGATCCTCTCGCCGACGACGCGCGGGTACGATCAGCTCAAGAAGCGACCGTTCTACGCCCGCCACGGCGTCTCGTGGCTCTGGTATGTCGACCCCGACGCGCACACCCTCGTCGCGAGCCGCCTCGAGGGCGGGCTGTGGGTCGAGATCGGCGTCTGGGGCGACGACCAGAAGGCTCGCATCGAGCCGTTCGACCTCGTCGAGCTCGATCTCGCCGACTGGTGGACCCTGGGAGCCTGAATCGACGACGGGGCGATCGGGCACGAAGCCGTGGCGTGCTCACCGCCGCCGCGAGGCGCGGGCGCTTTGCTTGGCGCGTGCCGAGGGCGCGCCCAACCCCAGCGGGAACACCGTCGCCGCGGCGGGGTCCTCGGGCACGAGCTCCGCGACGCGGGCGAGGAAGGTCTTCGCGGTCTCGTGCTCGCCGAGCGTGGCCAGCACCGCGGCGTGGTCGCGCAGGGTGCCGGCGAGCACCACCGCGGTCGGCGCGTCGAGCGCCGCGCCCGAGCCGACGGCGGTGAGGACGCGCTTGAGCGGCGCGAGCGTGGCGGCGGCGGCCTGCTTGCGGTCGGAGGCGCCGAGCGGCTGGGGCGCGAACTCGAGCCACATCCCGTCGACGACGAGGTGGCTGACGAGGCGCTTGGTCCACTCGGGATCGAGCTCGACGTGGAGCGGGTGCACGTCGGCGACCTTGGAGAGCGCGAACTCGCTCGGCTCGCCGGTGAGGGCGTAGGCGCGGAGCAGCGGCTCGAGCCGACGATCGCGCGCGTAGAGGTCGGCCGCGACGCGGCCGCGCCCGAGGAGCGGCACCGGGATCACGACCACGTCGGGCCGCTCCCCCCGCAGCATCCGCGCCGCCGCCAGCCGCCACACCAGCGCCGGCGACCGCACCAGGATCGCCGAATCGGGCTCGAGCTCGGCCATGGCCTCGTCGGTCCACTCCTCGGCGGCGAGCTGCTCGCTCCGATCGGCGACGAAGCCCGCCTCCTCCGAGGCGAGCGCCACCAGCGTGAGGTGGAAGATGACGACCAGGACCGCGGCGGCGCGGGCCAGCGGCACCCCCGAGCGGACCAGCCGGAGCGTCGCCTCGCGGACGCCGAGCGCCGAGGCGACGGCGATCGCCGCGACCGAGAGAGCGCGCAGCGAGGTGAGCGGGTCGGCGGTGAGCACGCCGGTCGAGGACGCGGGCAGCAGCGTGTCGGCGGCGACGAACGCGAGGAGCGCGAGCACCGCCGGGCGCGTGCTCCCCCGGAGCAGCGCGACCACGGCCCCGGCGGCGGCGATCGCCAGCGAGACCAGGCCGACCTCGCGGATCCACGCGCCCAGCGCGGTGGGGTGCGAGGTCGCCGCGTCGTGCGCCGCCAGGCTCGAGGCCGAGACGGCGCGCCCCAGATCGGCGAAGGCGTGCGGCGCGAGCGGGCGCACCGCGAGCGGCGCGAGCAGGAGCGCGGCGACGCCCAGGCAGGCGGCGAGGCTCAGGTGGACGACGCGGCGGGGCGGCGCGCCGGGGGCGGCGCGCGCGGCCTCCGCGGCGGCCGGGGAGAGCCAGGCGAGGGTGTGCGGCGCCGCGAACGCGACCGCGCACGCCACGGCCGCGACGAGCCCGGCCAGCGGCGCCTCGGCGAACGCGGCGCCGAGGAGGCCGCCGATCAAGAGCCAGCGGCGCGCCGGCAGCGCCGGGGAAGCCAGACCGCGCGAGCTCGAGGGCACCCCCGTCATGACCGTCGCGTCGATGGCGACCGCGAGCGCCGCGAGCGCCGCCGCCGTCGCGAGCATCGCGCCGCCGCCCACGGTGGCCTCGCGCTGCCACGTGGGCGAGAGGGCGGCGGTGAGCGTGGCGATCGCCGCGAGGGCGGCGGTGAGCCGCGGCGCGGAGGGTTTCGCGCGGCGCATGAGGCTCGCGGCGATCCCGAAGAGCAGGTGCGAGGCGATCGCGAGACCGATGGCCGAGCCGAGCGCCGCGCGGAACGTCCGCGGCCCGAGCGGCAGCAGCGAGAGCACCTGCGAGGCCAGCGTCGAGAGCCCGCCGCCCACCCCGACGGCGACGAGCCCGAGATCGCGGACCGCCGGCAGGTCGTCGCGCCATTGCCCGCTCGACGCGGCGCGGGCGACCGCCAGCCCGAACGGCAGCAGGGTGGCGCAGAGCCCGAGGAAAGGCTCGAGCACCGGCGCACGCTCGGCCGGAGGGGACCCGGTGGACCTCACGCCCACCGAGGTGCCAGATCGGCGCGGCGGCGGACAACTTCTCTCCTCACGCGGGCCCCGGGGCGACCGCCTCGCGGGCGCCCCGAGCACGAGCGTGTCCGCCTGGAGTCCGAAGCCGCCTCGGAGAGCCGAAGCCGAGCTCGGGCGGCCGCGTCGCCGCTCCCGGACACGCCGCCCCCGCGGCGCGCCCCCGCCTGCGCTCTGCTAGAGTGCGCCCCCCTCGATTTCGACCTGGAGGTCTCTCCGTGCCCCGTTTCATCGACGAGCTCAAGCGCACCCATCGCTGCGGCGACCTGCGCGCCACCGACATCGGCAAGGAGGTCGTGCTCTTCGGCTGGGTCGCGCACCGGCGCGATTTCGGCGGGTGCGTGTTCATCGATCTGCGCGACCGCGAGGGCATCACCCAGGTCGTCTTCGACGCGGGCTACAAGTTCAAGGAAGGCCAGGCCACGCCCGAGCTCACGGCCGAGGCGCACAAGCTCGCCGAGACGGTGCGGCGCGAGTGGGTCATCGGGGTGCGCGGCGTCGTCGTGCACCGCGGCGAGAACAACATCAACCTCAAGCTCGCCACGGGCGAGATCGAGATCCGCGTCGCCGAGGCCGTGGTCTTCAACCGCGCCGACAACCCCCCGTTCTCGATCGAGGACGAGATCAAGACGGACGAGGAGATCCGCCTCCAGTACCGGTACCTCGATCTGCGCCGGGCCCCGCTGCAGCGGGCCATTCGGATGCGCCACCAGATCAACCAGATCACGCGCAACTACCTGTCCGAGGAGGGCTGCCTCGAGCTCGAGACGCCGTTCCTGGTGAAGTACACGCCCGGGGGCGCGCGCAACTTCCTCGTCCCCTCGCGCCTCTCGCCCGGCAAGTTCTACGCGCTCGCCGAGAGCCCGCAGCTCTACAAGCAGCTCTTCATGGTGAGCGGCTTCGACCGCTACTTCCAGATCGTGAAGTGCTTCCGCGACGAGGACCTGCGCGTCGACCGCCAGCCCGAGTTCACCCAGATCGACATCGAGCTGTCGTTCGTGAACCAGGACGACATCTTCCGCCTCCTCGAGGGCCTGGTCTTCGCCGTGTGGAAGGGCGCGCTCGGCCTCGATCTGCGCGAGCTCTTCCCGACCGGCCGGTTCCCCCAGCTCCCCTTCGCCGAGTCGATGGCCCGCTTCGGCAACGACAAGCCGGACCTGCGCTTCGGCCTCGAGCACATCGACCTCACCGATCTCGTGCTGTCGCACGACGGCGGCGGGGTGCCCTTCTGGCAGGAGTTCTCCCAGAAGAACAAGGGGATCGTCGTCGACCCGGCGCGCGCCGATCTCCGGCCCGAGATCGTGAAGGCGCTCGTCATCCCCGCCTCCGCCAACCTGTCGCGGCCGCAGGCCGAGGAGCTCGAGAAGGGCCTGAAGGACGTCAAGGGCTTCCGCGGGCTCGCCCGCGCCAAGGTGGCCGAGGACGGGAGCTGGACGCAGTCGCCCCTCTCCAAGTCGATCACGCCCGAGCTCCGCGAGAAGATCAACCAGGCCTGCGGGGCCAAGCCGGGCGACATGATCTGCTTCCAGTTCGGCAAGGCGGCGCTCGTGCACACCGTCATGGCGAAGCTCCGCGTCGACGTCGCCAAGAAGATCGGCCTCATCCCCGAGTACGGCCACGGTAACCAGTGGAAGTTCCTCTGGGTCGTGAACCCGCCCCTCTTCGAGCAGGACGAGGACACCGGCCGCTGGGCCGCGGCGCACCACGCCTTCACCCGCCCGGTCGACGAGCACGTGCCGCTGCTCACCAGCGATCCGGCCCGGGTCAACTGCTACCGCTACGACCTCGTGCTCAACGGCTTCGAGATCGGGGGCGGGTCGATCCGCCTCCACGATCCCGACGTCCAGGCCAAGGTCTTCGAGACGCTGGGGATCGGTCCCGAGGAAGCGCGCGAGAAGTTCGGCTTCCTGCTCGACGCCCTCCGCTCCGGCGCGCCGCCGCACGGCGGCATCGCCATCGGCATGGACCGGCTCGCGATGCTGATCAGCGGCGCGCCCACCCTGCGCGACGTCATCCCCTTCCCGAAGACGAACCAGGGCACCGATCAGATGACCGGGGCGCCGGTCCGCGTCGATCCGGCCCAGCTCACCGAGGTCCAAATCCGCTCGACGTATGAGCCGCCGGCGACGTGACGCGGCCCTGGCGCCGCTCGCGCTCCTCGCGGGGCTCGGCGCGGCCGGGTGCGACGACGGGCTCGTGCACCTCTTCGGCGCGCACCGCTGGGACCCCGACCGCGGCTGCCTCGAGAGCGCCGCCGCGGTCGACGTGATCGACGGCGCCGATCCCGGCCAGTGCGCCGAGCTCCGCTGCTGGCAGTCGCCCGCGGCCGAGACCTACGTCACCACCACGGCCTGCGACGCGCCGCCCGACTACCGCGAGGGGACCCACGATCCTGCCGACTCCCCCTGTGGCCTGGCGCTCGCCGCCTACGCCGGCGCGGACCACGGGATCTGCCCGGCGAGCCCGTAACCGAGCCCGCGCCTCGCTTTTTTCGCGGCGGCAAACGCCCCGTCGGCGTTAGGCTTCCCTACCCCAGCCCATGGCCTCGCCCGCCCGAGTCCTCGTCGTGGACGACAGCCCGACCATCCTCAAGGTGGTCAGCGCCATCCTCGCGCGCCATGGCTACGAGCCGGTGATCGCGCGCGACGGCCTCGCGGGCATCGACATGCTCAAGCGGGGCCCGAAGTACGACCTCGTCCTGCTCGACTTCGTGATGCCGCGCATGAACGGCTACCAGTTCTGCCGCGAGCTGCGCTCGAACCCGGCGCACCGGACGCTGCCCGTCGTGCTGATGAGCGCCAAGGGCGACAAGATCCGCGGCCAGTTCGTCCAGCAGACGGGCGCCGTCGACGCCATCACCAAGCCGTTCGACTCGCGCGCGCTGGTCGCCGTCATCGAGGGCGCGCTCGCCAAGACGGCCGAGGGCCGCGCGCGGCCGGTCCCCGAGGGCGACACGATGCCCGACGAGGACACGATCGCCGACAGCCTGCCGCGCCCCAGCCTCGCGCCCAAGGCGCTCAAGGCGCGCGCGGCCATCGAGTTCGCCCAGCAGCTCTCGACGGCCATCGTGCCGCAGATCCTCACCCTGTCGGTCGAGGACCGGTCGAGCGAGGCGGCGGTCATGGCCGCGGTGGCGAAGTCGATGGCCCCCGACGTGGTCAGCGCGCTCGCCGCGACGCTGAAGGATCTCGACGGCGAAGGCGCCAAGGAGGTGATGTCGGGCGACATCAGCGCCATCCCGTTGGCCGAGGTGCTCCAGGTCCTGCAGATGCAGCGCCAGACGGGCGTGCTCCGCATCACGAGCAACAAGGCGGCGATGACGATCTCGCTCCGCCAGGGCCTCATCGATCTGGTCCAGTCGCGCGGCGCCTCGGACGAGTTCCGGCTGGGCCGCTACTTCATCGAGAAGGGGCTGCTCGGCAAGCCCGAGCTCGAGGCCCTCCTCAAGGAGAAGGGCGCGGGCAGCCGGCTCCTCGGCGACCTGCTCGTCGACTCGGGCAAGGTGACCAAGGACGACCTCACCGACGCCCTCACCCGCCAGTCGAGCGAGCTCATCTACGACGTGCTCCGCTGGCCCTTCGGCCGGTTCTCCTTCACGAAGGAGCCGTTCCGCTCCGAGGCCGAGCAGGCGAAGCTGGGGCTCGGCGTCTCGGGGCTCGTGCTCGAGGGCTTTCGGCGCGTGGACGAGTGGCGCCTCATGGAGGGCACCATCCACTTCGATCAGGTCGTCGTCGTCGACCAGGTCGCGCTCGACGCCGTCGGCACCGAGAAGCTCACCCGGATCGAGAAGATGGTGCTCGCCTCGGTGAACGGCTCGCGCACCGTGAACGAGGTCATCAAGGATTCGTCGGCGGGCTCGTTCGACGCGATCAAGGTCGTCTACCAGTTCCTCCAATCGCGCGTCCTGCGCACGCGCGCCTGAGGGGCCGATGGATCTCGAGGGCAAGCTCGATCCGCGCCCGCGGGCGCTCGAGCCCCCGGCCGGCGCGCCGACGCTCGTGCCGCGGGGCGGGCTGCTCTACCTCACCCGCCCGCGAGCGAGCGAGGGCGGCGAGGTGGTGTTCATTCCTTCGCCGGTCGCGCGCGAGGTCACCGATCTCACCGCGGTGACGCCGATCGTGGGCGCCGCCCCGCCGGTCGTCGGCATCGCCCTCGCCCACGGCGAGGTGGTCACCGTGCTGGAGCTCGGCCTCGACGAGCCCGACGCCGTCGCGAGCCGCCCGCCCGATGCCGCGGGCCCCCCGCCGAAGCGCCGGAGCTGGCGCGCGGGGCAGGACTGGCCCACGCCCGGCGCGCGCCGCGCCGTCGTCTGCGGGGTGGACGGCGACGCCATCGCGATCATCGGCGGCGAGGTGATCGCGACCGGCCTCTTCGACGCGGCGCCGCAGGGTGACGGGGTCGTCTGGCGCGGCGCCGTCGCGCCGCCGCTCGATCTCGAAGCGCTCGTGGCGCGCTGCCGCCGGGCGATCTGGGACGCCCGCAGCGCGGGAGCCGGACCGTGAGCGCGACGCGACGGCGGCGGTGGATCGACGTGCTCCGGCGGCCCGGCGCGGCCGACGAGGCGGCCGTCCCGCGGCGCGCCCTCGACGACGCGGGCCTCTGGCGAGCGCACGACCAGGCCTCGCGCGCCCTCGACGAATCGAGCGCCCTGGCCGAGAAGGTCGCCGCGTCGGTGGCGCGGCAGCGCGGCGTCATCGACGGCGCCGCCGAGCGCGCCGGCATGGCGTCCGCCCGCGCCGAGGGCCTCGGGGCCGGCGCGGCGCGCGTGGTCGAGGCCTTCGAGCGCCTCGGCGTCGTCGCGCTCAACGCCGGGCTCGAGGGCGCGCGGCTGCCCGATCCCCACGGGCGCGCGCTCCTGCTCATCTCGGACGAGATCCGCGCCAACGTCACGCGCGGTGCGGATGCGGCCCGCGAGCTCGGCGGCGCGGTCGAGGAGGTCGCGACCGAGACGGGCGAGGTCCGACGCCAGCTCGAGCGCTCGCGCAGCGAGGTGGGTGAGGTCGGTCAGGAGGCTGCGCGCCTGCGAGCGCTCGCGCACGAGGCCTCCACCGCGCTCGCCGATCTCGGCGACCGCCTCCAGAAGGCGACCGGCACCGATCCCGAGGTCGCGCGCGCCATCGAGGCGGCCGCGGATCACGCGCGCGGCCTCATGGCGGCGCTCTCGACGCTGTCGACGGCCGCGCAGAGCACGCTCGCCCAAGGCGCGCTCGCCCCCGTGCTCGCGCCCCTCGCCCGCCTCCTGGCCGAGGTGGCCGAGCTCCCCGGCGACGACGCGCGCGGCGGGGCCGCCGGCAAGGGCGAGGGGTGAACGACCCGGTCCTGGCGCGGCTCTTTCTGGCCGAGCTCGAGCGTCATCGGCCCGGACTCGACGACGACGCCCCGGCCGCCGCGCAGCGCAAGGCGGTGCACACCCTCAAGGGATCGGCCGGGCTCGCCGGCGCGCACGGTCTCGCCGAGGCGCTGGTCCGCATCGAGCGGCGGCTGCACGAGGGCGATCCGGCCGCCCTCGGCGCGGCGCGCGCCGCCGTCGACGCCGCGCTCGAGGCGCTGCGCGCCGGCGGGACGTTCCCGGAGGAGCGATGGCCGGAGCCGCCCGCCGATCTGGTGGCGCGCCCGATCGCGCCGGCGCTCGCGGCCCGCTACGAGGCCGAGATGCGCGACCGGCTCGCGCGCCTCGACGGGGCGCTCGCCGCCGGCGAGGACCTCGACGCCTCGGCCGCGGCTTACCGCGAGGTGCACGCGATGAAGGGCGCGGCGCTCGGCGTCGGCGACGACGTGATGGCCTGGTTCTGCCACGGCCTCGAAGAGCGCCTGCGCGGTGCGTCGAGCTCGGCCGGCGAGGCCACGCGCGCGCTCGACGAGCTCGCGCGCTGGCGCGGCCTCCTCAGCGAGCTCTGCGCCGCGCCCGAGCACGCGCTCGAGGCCCTCCGGGTCATGGCGGCGGCGCGGCGCGACGGCGCGCGGCCCACCGAGGCGATCGCCGGTGACGTGACCGCGCTTCCGCTCCCGCCGCGACGCGCGCCCCCCTCGCGAGGCTCGTCCGAGATGGACGCCGTGCGCCCCCGACCCGACCCGACCGAAGCGGAGGCCCGCCCGGGCGCCGCCGAGAGCACGGTGCGGGTGCCCTCGGCGACGCTCGATCGCCTCTTCGAGCGCGTTCACGCGCTCGGCGACGCGCAGGCTCACGTCGCCGAGGGCGCGGCCGAGGCGAACGGCGCGGCGTCGCGGGCGCGCCAGCTCCGAGCGCGGCTCGCCGAGGCGCTGCGCCTCATCGGCCCGCCGCGACCGTGGGGCGCGCCGGCGGCGGCCATCGCGCGCATCGAGGACGCGGCGCGCGAGGTCGCCACGCTCGCCGAGCGGCTCGAGCGCGGCGCGAGCGGCCTCAAGGAGACCGCCGACCACGTGAAGCGCGGCGCGGCGGCCGCGCGCGCCGATCTCGCCGCGATGCGCGTCACCAACGCCGGCTGGCTGCTCGAGCGCGTCGCCGCGGCGGTGAGCGCCCAGGCGCGCCGCGACGGCCGGGAGGTGCGGCTCACGGTCACCGGCGGCGAGACGCCCATCGACCGCCGACTCGCCGAGGCGCTCGTCGATCCGGTCCTGCAGCTCGCGCGCAACGCCGTCGCCCACGGCATCGAGCCCGCGACCGAGCGCGCGCTCCGCGGCAAGCCACGCGTCGGCACGGTGCAGCTCGGCGCCGAGCCGCGCGGCGGCGGCCTGCGCATCACCGTCGAGGACGACGGCGCCGGCGTGGACATCCCCGACCTGCGCGCGCGCGCCGTCGCCACCGGCACGATCTCCACCGACATGGCGCGCGCCGCCGACGACATGACGCTGCTCGGCCTGCTCTTCGTGCCCGGCTTCACCACGCGCGACAGCCCCGATCTGCTCGCCGGCCGCGGCGTGGGGCTCGATCTCGCTCTCGCCGGCGTGCGCCGCGTCGGTGGGACGATCCGCCTCGCCAGCCAGCGAGGCGTGGGCCTCACGGCGACGCTCGACCTGCCGCTCGAGGGCGGCGTGGTCCGGGTCGTCTGGCTCGAGGCCGGCGGCGCCTGCTACGCGCTCCCGGTCCAGCACGTCCGCCGCGTGCTGCTCGCGCGTGACGATCCCTCACGCCGTGCCATCCCGCTCCTGTCGTGCGTCGCCGGCGTGCGCGCCGCGATCGAGGGCCTGGAGCGGGAGCCGGCCTCGGCCCGCGCGGCGCCGGAGGGCCGCTCGTCGCCCGCGCTCGCCGTCGCGATCGATCCGATCGCCAGCGGGCAGCCGCCGCCGATCATCGGCGTCGACCGCGTCGGCGCCGTCGAGGAGGCGACCCTGCGAGGGATCTCGCAGCTCGTCGCCACGGCGGGGCCCTACGCCGGCGCGATCGTCCGGGGCGACGAGCTCCGGCTCTGCCTCGACGCGCACGCCCTGGCCGAGATCGTCACGCTCGCCCACGGCCGCTGACGACCGCTCGCGAGCGGCGCGACACCGACGGATCGTTGGCGGAGAGGGCGGGATTCGAACCCGCGGATCAGTTTCCCGATCGCACGCTTAGCAAGCGTGTGCCTTCAGCCACTCGGCCACCTCTCCCAAGCCCGTCGCTCGTGCGCGGGGCGGGGAAGATACACCAGGGCGCCTGCCGGTCGAGCGCGAACTTTCGAGGGCGCGCGTGGCGGACGACAGCGGCCGCCCGGGCTCTCTCCGGGGTCCCGCGTCCCCCGTGCAACCCGCCCGGAAGCACGAGGGATTCTGCGCTCGGGCCCACCGCGAGCGCGAGCCTTCAGGGCCCGCCGCCCACGTCGAACGCCGTCGAGAGCCCCAGCTGCAGCAGCCCGGGGTAGTCGAACGCCGCCGCGTCCGTCAGCTCGGCGACGCGCGCCCTGAAGCCGACGTCGACCTGCCACTCGCCGCTGAACCGCCAGCCGACCCCACCGCCGGCGAGGATCTCGGTGCGCTCGTTGCTCCCCTCCAGGCCCGGCGCCCCGCCCCACCGCTCGTCCGTCTCGTGCGGCAGGTCGAGCTGCAGGTAGGGCCGGAGCGCGCCGCCGGCGACAGGGACGGTCGCGCGCAGGCTCGCCACCATGCGGCTCGGCGCGCGGAAGCCCTCGGCGTTGTCGTACAGGCTCATCTGCGCGAGCGCCGTGAGCGAGACCTCGACCGGATCGCCCGCGTACGACGCGCCCAGGCCGACGATCGGCACGAACGTCCCGCTCCCGAACTGGATGTGCTCGTGCCACTTGCCCTCTTCGCCGAGCGCGTACGGATCCGGCTCGGTCCGGCCGAGCGGGAGCGAGAGCCCGAGCCGCGCCGCCGTCACCAGCTTGCCGCGCGCCGCGCCGACCCGGAGGACCAGCCAAGGATCGCTGGGGCCGACGAGGGTCTCGTCGTGGTGGTGGATGTCGTCGACCACGGTCTTCGGGGAGCCGTCGCGCTCGGTGTACGACGGGCTCACGTCGACGAGGCGCATCGTGAAGCGCGCTTCGGCCGCGAGCCACGGCGTCAGCCCGTAGGAGGCGTCGAGGCTCGCCTCGGTCATGAAGAGGTCGACGTGGTGGTTGTACGGCTGCGGCGGCGTCGCGCTCCGGCAGGCCGGTCCGAGGTCCGGGCACTCGGCCAGGTGGCTCGTGGTCGCAAACAGCGTCGAGGCCCCGAGGCGCAGGTCGAGCCGCCCGGGCTGCACCGCTTCGACTTCCGACCCGCCGACCGGCAGGTTGGGGTTCGTTCAAGCCGCTCAGGCTTCGGCGCGCACCGCGGTCGGCCACGCGACCAGGGCGACGCAGGTCATGTAGCCAAGAGCGACGGCCGAGAGCGCTCGCATGCCTTCCCGTAGCGTCGATCCGGCGCGCCGTCCAACCCGTCGCGCGCGGTCGCGTGGCTCAGGCCACGGCGACCCCGGACGAGGGGCGCGGGCGCGGCGCGTCGCTCTTCACGAGCGCGCCGAGCTCGTCGGCCCCCACGGTCTCGCGGTCGAGCAGCGCGGCCACGAGGCGGTCGAGGGCCGCCCGCTGCTCGTCGAGGGCGGCCTTGGCCTCGCGGAGCGCGGTCGCGAGCAGGCGCTGCACCTCCACGTCGAGCTGGTGCGCGGTGGCCTCGCTCATGGCGCCGTCGACCGCGAGGCGGTGCCCGAGGAACGGGTGCTCGGTCGTCCCGCGCTCGTAATAGACCGGCCCGACCGCCTCGCTCATCCCGTAGTGCGAGACGAGGTCGTAGGCGATCGCGGTCGCCTGCTCGAGATCGTTCTGCGCGCCGGTCGACGGCTCACCGAAGACGAGCTGCTCGGCGGCGAGCCCCCCGAGGAGCACGCGGAGCTTGGTGGTGAGCTCGGTGCGCGTCGCGAGGTGCCGGTCCTCGCCGGGCAGCTGCGAGGTGGCGCCCAGCGCGAGGCCGCGCGGGATGATCGAGACTTGGCGGACCGGATCCGCGCCCGGGCTCACCTGGGCGACGATCGCGTGCCCCGCCTCGTGCACCGCGATGCGCTTCTTCTCCGAGGCCGTGAGCGGCCCCTCGCGCCGGTTGCCGAGCAGGACCTTCTCCTGCGCCTCGGAGAAATCGGCGGCGGAGACGGCGTCGGCGCCGCGGCGGGTGGCCGCGAGCGCCGCCTCGTTGACGAGGTTCGCCAGGTCCGCGCCCGAGAAGCCCGGCGTGCCCGCGGCGATCTCGTCGATCTTCACGTCCGGGCCGAGCGGCTTGCCCTTCGCGTGCACCTCGAGGATGGCGCGCCGCGCGGCGCGCTCGGGGCGCTCGATGAGCACGCGGCGATCGAAGCGCCCCGGCCGCAGGAGCGCGCCGTCGAGCACGTCGGGGCGGTTCGTCGCGGCGAGGACGATGGTGAGGTCGTTGCGGCTGAAGCCATCCATCTCGGAGAGCAGCTGGTTCAGCGTCTGCTCGCGCTCGTCGTGCCCGCCGCCGAGGCCCGTGCCGCGCGCGCGCCCCACCGCGTCGATCTCGTCGATGAAGACGATCGCGGGGGCGAGCTTCTTCGCCGTCTCGAAGAGCTCGCGGACGCGCGCCGCGCCCACGCCGACGAAGAGCTCGATGAACTCCGAGCCGTTGATCGAGAAGAACGGCACGCCCGCCTCGCCGGCGACCGCGCGCGCGAGCAGCGTCTTGCCCGTCCCCGGCGGGCCCACGAGCAGCACCCCGCGCGGCACGTGCGCTCCGAGCCGCTGGAACCGCTTCGGCTCGCGCAGGAAGGCGACGACCTCCTCGAGATCGCGCTTCGCCGACGCCATGCCGGCCACGTCCTCGAAGCGCACCTTGACGTCCGTCTCCTCCGAGAACCGCCGGGTCCGGCCCTTGGTGATGCCGCCGATCAGGGATCCGGCGCCGAACGCGCCCTGCGCGCGGCGCGAGAGCCACATCCACACCCCGACGATGAGCACCCACGGCAACAGCTCGATGAGGATGCGGACGAAGATCGGTTGATCCTGGGTCTTGGAGACGATCTCGACCTTGCGCTCGCGCAGCAGGGGGAGCAGGTCGCGATCCTCGCGCGACGGCAGGCGCGTCTGGAAGTCGGTGCTGGGCTTGCCGTCGACCGTCTCCGGGGCCGCGAAGCGGCCCTGCACCTCGTCGCCGGTCAGGACCACGCGCTCGACCTTGCCCTCGTGAACGAGCTCGTAGAACCTCGTGTAGGTGATCTCGGGCGCCTGCGTGGCGCGGCCGTAGTACGTCTGGGCAGCCCAGAGCGTCGCGATGAGCGCGAGCGGGACGGCCCAGCGCCAAGCGGGAGCGCGCGGCTCGTCGGCCGGGCCCGTGGTCTTCGGGCCGCGGCCTCCGGTCACGGGCGGATCGCTCTCGCTGCTCAACGGTCGCCTCCCCCGCGCGACGGGCCCCAGAGACGGCGGTCGAGCTCGCGGGCCGCGAGGCTGCGCACCTCGGGCTCGACGGCGCGGTCGCACGCGGGGAAGGCGAGGAGCTCCTCGCGGCGCTCGTGCTCGCAGAGGACCCGCTCGAGCTCGGCGAGCTCTTCGCCCGCGGCCGGCGCGGCCGACGCGAGCAGGGTGGAGACGCGGTCGAGGCGCACGTTCAGCTGATCGTGCTCCGCGCGGAGCCCCGCCGCCAGCTCCGCCTCCGGCGTCCCGACCCGCTGCTCGAGCGTTTGGAAGAGGAGCTCGTCCTCGACGCGCATGTGCTGCCGGAGCCGGTGATCGAGCTTGGTGAACACGTGCGCGGCGAGCGCCGCGTCACCGCGATCCCACGCCCGCCGGGTCGCCGCCAAGAGGCCCGTCAGCCACTCGTGGTCGGCGCCGAAGACGCGGGTCGTGCTCGGCTCGGACTGTCGCTCCATCGTCCCTCGCTGGTCGAGAGGAGCCCCGCCGGCGTGGCGCTGGACGTCGCCCCTCGATCCACGCTGCAAGCCGAGGGCCACGGGCGCGCCGGCGGAGGCCGCGCGGCCGCGCGCCGGGGGCGTGAACCCGCTGCGTGCTCGCGCACCTGCTGCGCCGCCAGATCGCGCTTGTTCGCTGCGGACGAACGAACCATCTTCGGCGCGCCATGGACTACAAGCTCCTGCTCTCCACGTTCTGGCTGGTCTTCCTCGCCGAGCTCGGAGACAAGACCCAGATCACCGTCTTCACCCTGGCGGCCGGCTCCAAGAGCAGGCTCTCGGTCCTCGTGGGCGCGTGCGCGGCGCTGGTGCTGAGCTCGGTCGTCGCCGTCCTGATCGCCGATCAGATCGCGAAGCGCATCGGCGTGCGCTGGACCCAGGGGCTCGCCGGCGCGCTGCTCGTCGGCATGGGAATTCTCTACCTTTACGGCGCGCTCCGCGGCTCCCCCGGCTGACGCCGTCCCAGGCGCGGGCATCGCGCCGCCTCTCGCGCTTGGTCGCGGCGAGCTCGACGCATCGGCTGCATTCGAACGAACGAGGTGCGGACTCCACCGCCGTTCCTCGGCCGCCGCGTGGGCGTCCGAGCCTGGCCGCAGCCTTGCAGTCGGCCCGAGATCGGCCCCGAGCCCTCAAGGACCATCGACCGATGCTGACCATCCGCCGCATCCTCGGCCCGACCGACTTCTCCGCAGGTGCTCACTCCGCGCTCGAGTATGCGGCGCTGCTCGCCGAGCGGTTCGAGGCGACGCTGGAGGTGCTGCACGTCTGGGAGTACCCGAGCGCGTACGGGCCGGTCGTGGCCGAGGCGGTGATCCACACGGACGAGGGGCGCATGACCGTCGCCGATCTCGTCCGGACGCGCGCGGGCAAGCAGCTCGAGCGCGTGCTCGCCGATCTCGGTCGTCGCGTGACCATCGAGCACCACGGGCGCCTCGAGACCGGCGATCCGGCGCAGGCCATCATCAAGGTCGCCGCCTCGGGCGGTCACGACCTCATCGTCATGGGCACGCACGGGCGCACCGGGCTCTCCCACCTCTTCACCGGCAGCGTCGCGGAGAAGGTCGTACGCGGCGCGCCCTGTCCGGTGCTGACGATCCGTGTCCCCGAGGGGGCGGAGAACGCGGGGGCGGCGACGTGAGCAAGCGCACGCTCGACGTCCGCACCATCCAGGTGCTCCACGGGGACGGCGGCGAGGACCGGCACGCGACGGTCTACTGCCCCAACCGCGAAAAGTCGCTCTCGGTCGACGATTGCCTCGCGTGCGAGCGGTGCTCCGGCTTGCGGTTCGACTCGGAGCGCCACGCGCAGGTCTACTGCAACTTCTGGAGCAGCGACGACGAGCCGAAGCGGGCGGCCGCCGCGGCCGATCCGCTCGGGCAAGCCGCGCTGACGACGCCGGTCTCGGAGATCATGGAGCGCGAGGTGGTGTGCGTCGCGCCGGACCTCGCCGTCGAGGCCTTGACGGCGCTCCTGCTCGATCGCTCGATGAGCGGCGCCCCCGTGGTCGACGCCGCGGGCGCCCCGGTCGGCGTCGTCTCCAAGACCGACATCCTCCGCAGCGACCACGATCGCGGAGGGACCGAGGACGTCCCCACGCGCGCGCTCGGGCGCGGCTTCCACGCGTGCGACGTGGCCCGGACCACCGTCGGCGAGATCATGACCCCGCTCGTGCTCGCGCTCCCCGAGGGATCGTCGATCGCGCAGGCGGCGGCGTTGATGGCGTTCGAGGGGATCCACCGCGTCCCGGTGGTCTCCGACGGGCACCAGGTGGTGGGCCTGCTCTCGTCCCTCGACGTGCTGAGGTGGCTCGCGCAGCAGTCGGGCTACCTTATGCCGCCCCACCCTCACCAGCGGTAGCCTCCGGACCTGCATCGATTGCGCGCGAGCGCAGAATCTGCGCCGACACGGGCGGGCTCTCCCTTAGGATGCGCTGTGGCGCGCGCCGTGCACCAGGCGCGCCGACGCCTATGCCTGCGGCTCCCGATATCGCGCCCGCATCGTCGCCGGGTGAGCCGGCGTCGTCGGCGGAGCCGGCGCTGGTCGGGAGATCGCGCGAGACGCTCCTCGAGGAGATGAAGCGCTACGTGCGCTTCGGCGGGGACGATGCGTCCCGCCTCGCCGACTTCAAAGCGATCGCCTCGCCGCACTTCGCGCGCATCGCCGAGCAGTTCTACGACCGCATCCGCGAGCACGAGGGCGCCCACGACATCTTCAGCGGGGAGGAGCAGGTCGAGCGCCTGAAGTGCTCGCTCGTGCGCTGGATGGGGCGAGTCCTCGCCGGGCCCTACGACGAGGCCTATTTCGACGAGGCGGCGAAGATCGGTCGGATGCACGTCAAGGTCGGCCTCCCGCAGCGCTACATGTTCACCGCCATGGCGCTCATCCGCCTCGCGTTCGAGGGAATCGCCGACGAGTCGCTCGGCGCCGACGCGCCCAGGACGCGCGCCGCCATCGGCAAGATCCTCGACATCGAGCTCGGCATCATGCTCGAGACGTACCGCGACGATTTCCTCGCCCGCGCGCAGCGGATCGAGCGCGTGGAGCGCCAGGAGATCGACCGGACGCTGGCGCGCACCGAGCACCGGTACATGAGCGCCATCGAGCTCGCGCACATCCTCGTCGTCGGCTTGGACGCCCAGGCCCGCGTCTGCATGTGGAACCGCGAGGCCGAGCGGGTCACCGGTCTGATGCGCGACGAGGTCTTCGGCGTCCGCTTCGTCGAGGCCGCCCTGCCCGAGGCGCTGCGCGAGGATCACGGCACGCTCATCGAGGCGGTCGCGGCCGGACAGCGGCCGAGCCCCGGCGTGCTCGACAGCGCGGTGAGGACGCGCGTCGGCAAGGTGCGCGAGGTGCGCTGGCAGCTCGCTTACGCGCCCTCGCAGGCAGGCGACGAGGTCGTCCTCTTTGCGATCGGGCAGGACGTCACCGACCAGAACGCCCTCGCCCACCGGGCGCGCCAGAGCGAGAAGCTGGCGGCCGTGGGCACCTTGGCCGCGGGGCTCGCCCACGAGATCCGCAACCCGCTCAACGGCGCGCAGCTCCACATCACCTTCCTCGAGCGAGGGCTCCGGCGGGCCGGCCTCGCCGACGGCGAGACGATCGAGGCGATCCGTGTGGTCGGCGACGAGATCCGCCGGCTCTCGGCGTTGGTCAGCGAGTTCCTGGATTTCGCCCGCCCCAAGCCGCTCTCGAAGAAGCCGGTGAGCCTGCGCGCGCTCTGCGAGCACACCGCCCACCTCGCGGCCCACGACGCCGAGGCGGGGCGGGTGGAGCTGCGCAGCGACCTGCCGGCGGGCGAGCTCATCGTCGAGGCGGACGCCGCGAAGCTCGAGCAGGTGCTCCTCAACCTCCTTCAGAACGCGATCGACGCATCGGCGTCGTCGGGCGGCGGCACGGTGATCGTGCGGGCCCGCCGGCAGCCCCGCCAGGCGATCGTCGAGGTCGAGGACGACGGCCCCGGTCTCTCCAGCCCCGACGCGCCCATCTTCGATCCCTTCTTCTCCACGAAACCACAGGGCACGGGCCTCGGGCTCGCGATCGTCCACCGAATCGTGACCGATCACGACGGCACCATCGACTTCCAGAGCCGCCCCGGCAAGACTGTCTTCCGGGTGGCTCTTCCGATCCAGATCGGCGGCTGACGCCTGCGAAGCGAAGGAACTCCATGGAAACCACCAACAAGCCGAGAGGTCGGGTGCTCGTCGTGGACGACGAGCCGAGCGCGCGTTCGGGGCTCGAGAAGCTCCTCAAGCAGGAGGGCTTCTCGGTCGAAACGGCCGAGGACGGCAAGAGCGCGCTCGAGCTCGCCACCGAGCGGCCGCCGGACATCGTCGTCACCGATCTGAAGATGCCGCAGATGGACGGCGTCGAGCTCCTGACCCGGCTGCGCGAGCAGGACCCGCACATCCCGGTCATCGTCGTCACCGCCTTCGGCGAGGTGGCGTCGGCCGTGAGCGCGATGCGCGCCGGCGCCGAGGACTACCTCACCAAGCCCGTGGACTTCGACGCGCTGACGCTGGCCCTCGAGCGCGCGCTCGAGCGGCGCGACCTCCGCGCCGAGGCCGACAACCTCCGCCGCCAGCTCCGCGAGCGCGAAGGCCAGGGCCTCGAGGGGCTGATCGGCACGAGCTCGGCGATGCAGAAGGTCTACCGGACGGCGCGGCAGGTGGCCGGCGCCAAGGCCACGGTGCTCATCACCGGCGAGAGCGGCACCGGCAAGGGCGAGCTCGCCCGCGCCATCCACCAGAAGGGCCCGCGCGCCGACCAGCCGTTCGTGGCGCTGCACTGCGCCGCGCTCGCCGAGTCGCTGCTCGAGAGCGAGCTCTTCGGCCACGAGCGGGGCGCCTTCACCGGCGCCGACAAGCGGCGCATCGGCCGCTTCGAGCAGGCCAACAGCGGCACGCTGTTCCTCGACGAGGTCGGCGAGATCCCGGCATCGACCCAGGTCAAGCTGCTCCGCGTCCTGCAGGAGAAGACGTTCGAGCGCGTCGGCGGCAACGAGCCGATCCACGTCGACGTCCGGCTCCTCGCCGCCACCAACCGCGATCTCGCCGCCGACGTCCAGGAGGGCCGCTTCCGCGAGGACCTCTACTATCGGCTCAACGTCGTGCACATCGACATGCCGCCGCTCCGCGTGCGCGACACCGACGTGCTCGTGCTCGCCAACCACTTCCTCCGCAAGTTCGCCTCGGAGAACAAGAAGCGCGTCGACAGCTTCAGCGATCAGGCGCGGGCCAAGATCGTCGCGCACCGCTGGCCGGGCAACGTGCGCGAACTCGAGAACGCCATCGAGCGCGCGGTCGTCCTCTGCGAGGGACCGCTCGTCGAGGAGGAGCACCTCCCCATCGACGTGGCGCCCGTCGCCAAGGGCTCCGTCCGGATCCCCGGCGCGACGATGGCCGAGATCGAGCGCTTCGCCATCCTCGCGACGCTCGAGGCGACCAACGGCTCGACCACCCGCGCGGCCGAGATGCTCGAGATCAGCGTCCGGACCATCCAGTACCGCCTCCACGAGTACGGCCTCGCCGCCGCCAGGGCTCGCCGCGCGCCGGCGAGCTGACGTCCACGCGAGGGCCCCGGCAGCGCCGGGTCCGGCTGAAGAGGTGTCGGACATTCGTCCGACCCTCGAGGCTCGAGGTCCGACGCCTCTTCAGCTCCGGGGGGCGCGGGGCACAGCCCCCGCTCGCGACGGCGCCGGGCCGGCGTAGCCTTTTTCGGGGCTCCGACGCGAGCGGGAGCGGAAGGTCGTCGGCCTCGCGCCGACCGGCCTTTCAGCCCTTGGGCTTGGCTTCGCCGCTCGCGACCGGGACCTTCCTCGCCTGCACCTCGGGCTTCTTCGGCACCGTGATCGCGAGCACGCCGTCCTTGAGCTCGGCGCGCAGGCTCGCTGCCTCGGCCCCCTCGGGGAGCGTGAACGAGCGGCTGAAGCTGCCGTAGGTGCGCTCGTACACGAAGTACGTGTCGCCCTTCTCCTGCTGCTCGGCCTCGCGCTTGCCGCTCACCGTGAGGCGGTTGCCGGTGAGCGTGACCTCGAGGTCCTTCTCCTTCACACCAGGCATGTCGGCCTTGAACAGGTACTCGCCTTTCGTCTCCTTGATCTCGAACGCGGGCATGTAGCTCGCCATTCGCTCCTCGGCCGGCCACAGCGGAGCGATCTCGCGGAAGGGATCCCAGCGCATCATTTCGCGCATGGTGCGGAGCGGGTCCCATTCGCGGGTCGGGGTCGGGACGACCTCGTTCCCACCGTTCTTCTGGATCGTGATGCTGCCCATGATGATCCTCCTTCTCCGTGCGCGCGCCTCGCCGTCTCCGGGGCGGGGGTTGGGCGCGAAGCACCCGCGCATCGAGCAGGCGCCGTGCCAGCGCGACCCGGCGCGATCGCCCCGGCTTCCGGGCCGGATCGTGAGCCCCGGAGCGAGCCGCGTGCGCCGCGACCGCGGCGCTTGCGCGGGCTTGGCGCCGCGTGCCGCCCGGCGCCGCTCCCAACTCAGTGCAGCAGGTCGCGGGGAATCGTCGGCTGAGAGTGCGACCGTTCGGCGTGGCGCGGGGCCAGCGCGGCGCGATCGCGGCCGAGCGCCTTGGCGCGATAGAGCGCCGCGTCGGCCGCCTCGTAGAGGCCCGCCGTCGAGCGGGGATCGGCGTCCCCGAGGTCGGCGACGCCGATCGACACGCTCAGCGGGGGCCGCCGAGAGGTCCGCGGCGTGCGCTCACGCAGCACCGACCGGATCCGCTCTGCCAGCTCCAGCGCCTCGCGCGCCGTCGTCGCCGGGGCGAGCACGGCGAACTCGTCGCCGCCGACACGCGCCGGCACGTCGCTGGTGCGGGTCGCTTCGCGGAGGGCTCCCGCGACGAGCTCGAGCGCCGCGTCGCCGGCCTCGTGACCCCAGCGGTCGTTGATCGGCTTGAGACCGTCCACGTCGATCATCAGCAGCGCCAGCGCCGTGTCGTGCCGCGCGGCGCGTGCGATCTCCTCGTCCGTCCGCAGCACGAGGTGACGCCGGTTCCACAGGCCGGTGAGCGCGTCGGTCGCGGATCGCTCGGCGAGGGTGTCCTCGCGACGCCCGAGGAGCCGGCCGAGCAGGAGGAACACGGCGAGCGTCGCGAGCGCCATGTAGAGATACGTCGCCGCCTCGCCCTCGAGCTCGGCGACGATCGCGGCCGGCGTGGGCTCCACGTGGCCGAGGAGCAGGCGCAGGACGAGGTGCCCGAGCGGAGAGCCGGCCGCGAGCATCGCGCCTGCGAGCGGGTAGCGCACGGCGCGCCGCTCGAGAGCCCGGGTCTCGCGATGCAACGCGGCGCGCACGGCGAGGGCGATTCCGACCGAATCCTGAGGGCGGAGGCCCCATCGTGAATCGGCGCTCGGCGGGGCGCCGTGCATCACGTCACCGGCTCTCCTGGGAGTCGACCGCGTCGCTGAGCCCGGCGCCGACGTCGGAGAGCTCCTGCGCCAGGAGGATCATGAGGTCGTCGGCCGTGACGATGCCCGTCACGCGCCCGTCCTCGGTGACGATCGGGAGACGCCGGATGCCGCGGTCGCGCATCATCCGCGCCGCCGTCTCGATCCCGGCCGTGCGCGGCACCGTGGTCGCGTCGTAGGTGACGATCTCCGACACCGTGGTCCTCGCCGGGTCCCGCCCCTCCGCCACGACCCGGAGCGCGAGATCGCGATCGGTGACGATGCCGATCGGCCGCGAGGCTCGGGTCACGACGACGCAACCCACGCGAGAGTCGCGCATCCGGCGCGCCACGTCCAACGCGGTGTCGGTCAGCTCCGCCACAACGGCGCCGCGCTCGAACCGGTCGAGGGACATGCATCAGGGGCTAGCACGGCGCGCGCCATTTGCCCGCGCGGCGCTGCGGTCCCACGAGCCCCGCCAGGCCGCGAAAAAGCGCAGATCCGTCCGATCCTCAGGGCATTCACGATCGGGTTTTCCCGTTCCCCGGTGAAATCTGTCCGAGACCGACCGGGGCCGTGGCAGAAAGCGACAACCGACGTCATTCGCCGCGCGGGAAGTACGCGTCGGTGACGTAGCGCCTGAGCATGCGGTGCGTGTTGAAGTAGGAGGCGAGGTCGTCGATGGAGGCTTTCACCATGCGGACCCAATCCTCGGGGCGCTGGTAGTACGTCGGCAGGATCACGTACTCGAGCTTGCCGTAGAGATCGTCGAGCTCCAGTTCGGCGCGTGTGCGCGCGTCGAACGCGTCTTTGGGCGCGGGGCCGATGGACCAGCCCGTGACCCCTTCGTGGTGGCCCTCGATCCACCACCCATCGAGGACGCTGAAGTTGAGCACGCCGTTGTGGGCTGCCTTCATCCCGCTGGTTCCGGACGCCTCCATCGGGGGCTCGGGCGTGTTCAGCCAAACGTCCACGCCGGCGACGAGCCGCCGTGCGATCGCCATGTCGTAGTCGGGGATGAAGGCCACGCGCACGACACCCTCGAGCTCCCTCGCGGCCCGGACGATCTCGGCGATGAGCTGCTTCCCGGCAAGGTCGGCGGGGTGTGCCTTCCCGGCGAAGACCACCTGCAGCGGGCCGCGGCGCGTCGTCCGACGGAGGCGAGCGAGATCGGTGAAGAGCAGGTGCGGCCGCTTGTACGGTGTGAAGCGCCGGGCGAAGCCGACCGTCAGGACGTCGGGCGACAGCTGCACGCCCGTCTTGCGCGCCACGAGCTCGCAGAGGTCGCGCTTGGCTTCGAGGTGCGCCGCCCACATCGCGGCGTCCGGGATGGTCTCGACGCGCGCGAGCAGCAGCGGCTCCGCCGCCCAGCCCGGGAGGTGTGCGTCGAGCACCCTGCGGATGCTGGGTGCCGTCCAGGTGAACGAGTGCACGCCGTTGGTGATCGCCGAGATGCGGTGGCCGGGGAACATCGCGGTCGAGATCTCGCGGTGACGCTCGGCGACGCCGTTCACGTACCCGGAGCCGCTCAGGGCGAGGAGCGTCATGTTCAGCTTGCCCGCGCCGGCGAGCCGCTCGATCAAAGGCAGCGGCGCCAGGTCGCCCAGCACGTCGGCCACGAGCGCGTGGTCGAACTTGTCGTGACCCGCCTCGACCGGCGTGTGGGTCGTGAACACGCAGCGCTCGCGGACCTCGCGGAGGCGGGCCTCGTGCGAGAGGCCCGTCGCGTTGCGGAAGAGCTCGACGACGAGCAGCGCCGAGTGGCCCTCGTTGACGTGGTACTTGCGCGGCCACACGCCGAGCGCTGCGAGGATGCGGGCGCCCGCGATCCCCAGGACGGCTTCCTGCTTGAGCCGGTGCCGGGCGTCGCCGCCGTAGAGGGCGTCGGTGATGGCGCGGTCCTCGGGCGCGTTCTCGGGCAGGTCGGTGTCGAGGAACAGCACGGGCACCGCGCGGCCGAGCGGCGAGACGCAATCGCAGAGCCACGCTCCGACGGCGACCTCCCTGCCCTCGAGGCGCAGCGACGCCTTCACGTCGAGCCGCTCGAGGTGGTCTTCGGGGGCGAACGTCGCCGGTCGTTCGACCTGCCGGCCGTCCGCGTCGAGGACCTGGCGGAAGTAGCCCTTCCTGCTGAGCTGCGTCACCGCGAGAAATGGCAGGCCGAGATCGGCGGCGGTTCGAACGACGTCCCCCGCGAGCACGCCGAGCCCACCGCTGTAGGTGGGCAGCTCGTCGCGCAACGCGATCTCCATGGAGAAGTAGGCGACCGGCGGCTCGCGCCGGAGTCGGTCGAGGCTCGTCGACATCGAAGGCTCCCCGCGCCCGGCGGGTGCAACGAGCGCGCCCCCGGCCGAGGCCGCGCTGCCGGGCGGTATGGGCGTTGCCTGGCGTCGAGGCGATGCTGCTGTTGTCCTCGTCCTGCTCCGAAGAGCGCGCCGACCGTCTCGTCACCTGCGACGACGAGCCGAGCGCCCTGTCCGGTGTGATCGCCATCGCGCGCGAGCTCGCGAGCCGCCTGAGCTCGGTCGAGCCTGCCGATCTCGGCGCTCGAGCCTCGAGCTTCCGCGTCGCACGGGCGCTCGTGCTCACCGCCTGCGACACGCTCGAGGCGCTGAACGGACGGTGAGGGTCCGCAGCGCCGGCGGTCCGATCGCTGGGCGCAACGCGGGTGCGGTCGCGGTAGCGCGGCCTCAAGGGTCGCGTGTGGACGGTCGCGGCGGTGACGTGCGCCCCGCAGCCGGGAGCTCGCCCTGGCGAGCGCGTCGATTGCGACGCGACGCAGCGCTTGCGCCCGGGCGGCGGGCATCCGGCACCCCGCGTCGTGGCTCGCGCCGCGTGCGCCGCGCCCTGGCATGACCGGTGCTCGGCGCAGCACAGGGGGTTTCGACGATGGCGAACGTGATCCTGGTTGCGGTCGATTTCGACGAGGGATCGCTCGACGCGCTCGAGACCGCGAAGCAGCTCGGCCGCGAGCTCTCGGCCGAGCTCGTCCTGCTGCACGTCTATCGTGCTCCGTTTTACGTGTATCCCGATCTCGACCCGACGCTCGCGCAGGATCTCCGCGCCGAGATCGGTGCCGCCGCGAAGCGGTCGCTCGATCAGCTCGCCGCTTCGGCGGGCGCCCCGCGCCGCATCCTCCGCGAGGGCGACCCGACGGAGCAGATCCTCGCGGCGATCGACGAGCTCAAGCCGCTGATGGTGGTGATGGGCACGCACGGGCGCCGCGGGCTCGCTCGCGTCTTCATGGGCAGCGTCGCCGAGCGCGTGGTGCGGAGGAGCCCGGTGCCGGTGATGACCGTCCGCCCCGGCCCCGCCGCCGAACGGGAGTGAGGCGACCGCCAACCGGCGCGATTCGTGCTTGTCGACTCCGCGTGAGCCGCGCCCACGTCGATCCGCTGCCCGTGCTGCCGGACTCCGAGCTCGCGCCTGCGTGGCCCGATTTGGCGGCTCTCGAGCCGGCGTCGATGCGCGCCGAGCGTGCGCGGATGGTCGAGGACCTGGTGCGGCTCGGGGACCTGCGCTCCCCGCGCGTCGTCGACGCGATGCGCCGCGTGCCCCGCCACGTGTTCGTGCCGCAGGATCTCCGCGACCAGGCCTATGCGAATCGCGCCCTGTCCATCGGAGAGCGCCAGACCATCTCGCAGCCGACCGTCGTGGCGTTGATGACCGAGGCCCTGGAGCTGTCGGGCAAAGAGCGGGTGCTCGAGATTGGCACGGGGTCGGGCTACCAGGCGGCGGTGCTGTCGCTGCTCGCGAAGCAGGTCTACAGCGTCGAGCGCGTGCCCGTGCTCGGGCGGCGCGCGCGCATCCAGCTCGAGCGCCTCCGTTGTGACAACGTGATCCTACGGATCGGGGACGGCTACGAGGGGTGGCCCGAGCACGCGCCCTTCGACGGGATCATCCTCACCGCCGCGCCACCCGAGATTCCGCGAGGCCTCCTCGAGCAGCTCGCCGAAGGCGGCGTGATCGTCGCGCCGGTCGGGCACGTGTGGGGTCCCGGGCAGACGCTCGTCTCCGGTCGCAAGACGAACGGGGAAGTGCACCTGCGGTCGCTCGGGCGTGTCGAGTTCGTCCCCATGGTTCGTGGCGAGGGCCCGGTCCCGATCTGAGCGCCTCCGACGGGCGCGGCACGAAGTGTGCTGCGGGTGTCGGCGTGGCCGAGACGGAGGCCTATCTGGCGCTCATTGCCGCGCTCACGGGCCTCGGCATCTGGCGAGGCTTGCGCGTCGTACGCAATCGCCTCCACACGACCCAGGCGCGAGGGCGCCTGAGCTGCCCCGTTCGAGGCACCGACGTCGTCTGCCTGCTCGAGCGTGACCCGCGCACCGGGCACTGGACGGACGTGGATCGGTGCTCGGCGCTCGAGGGTTCGACCACGTGCGACAAGGAATGCCTGACGCTCCTGAACGACGGGATCCCGCTCCGCCCGTCGACGCCGATTCCGCCACCGGGCGCGCCCCTCCGCGCAGCCGACTCCGAGTGACCGTTTCGCACCGGTTGCACGCGGGCGAAGCGCATGCGTCGGGCGCGCGTCGTTGCGCGCCTGGAGCGCGGCGGCGCGCACGGATCCCGGCGGCAGGGCCGTTGCATCGCTGGCGGCCTCGGGACCGGCAGGACGAGGCTGTTCTCCCCCGGCTCCGGACTCGCATCTCGGGTCGGTACGGTGCGTGACAGGAAGGGAACCTGCGCATGGCGACAAAGAAGAAGTGCATCCTCGTCCCCGTCGACTTCGAGGAGGGGTCGACGCGCGCGCTCGAGTCGGCGAAGCGCCTGGCCGCGCCGCTCGACGCGGAGGTGGTGCTCGTCCACGTCTACTTCCCACCGGTCATCAGCTACCCGGACGTGCCTGCCGAGCTCGTCGGGCGGATCTACGAGGACGTGCGCGCGGCGGCCCGCAAGGCCCTCGACGATCTCGCGGCGAAGCACGGCGGGCTCCGCGCGATCCTGCGCGAGGGCGAGCCCGCCGAGCGCATCCTCGAGGTGATCGACGAGACGACCCCGATCATGGTGGTGATGGGGACCCATGGGCGCCGCGGCCTGGCCAGGCTCGTGCTCGGCAGCGTCGCCGAGAAGGTGATCCGTCGCAGCCCCACGCCCGTGCTGAGCGTGCGATCCCCCGCGTCGTGAGCGGCGCTTGCCGTGAGTGCTGCGCCTCTTCGCGCCGGTTCGCGGCGGCGCCCTCCGCGCGCGGCACGATCGCTCCGGTGGGGCTCCGCCCCACATCCCAGCGCCGCTGCGCGGCGCCCTCGCGCGCCGCGCGAGCGAGCATGCGGGCTCGGCGTGTTCGGGTCGTGCGAGCTGGGCACCGCTCGACACGCGCGGCGGCGCAACCGCTGCGTGGCAAGGCGACGGGTTCGCACCGGCTCGCGTCAGCCGATGGCGTCCTGGCGGTCGATCAGCGCCTCGAGCTTGCCGAGGATGCGGCGGAGCCGATGGAGATCCCCGGCGAGCGACTGCCGCAGGTCGTGCTCGTCCGTGTGGATGAGCTCATCTTCGACCTCCTGGACGTGCCGAGCGAGCTGTCCATCGAGGAACGCGGCCTCCTCCGTGGAGAGCGTGAGCTGGATCATGGCAAGAGCTCGTGCAGCGGCCGTGCCGTGGCGCGCCAGTTGCTCTCACGCCGCGGATGATGCTCCAAGCGTTTCGCCGCGCCAGGCTGGTCGTCCTCGAGGACGACGCGACCGTGTACGAAGCGGTGCGCGCCATGGTCGACAACCACGTGGGCGCCGTCTTCGTCCGTGACCGCGGGCGGCTCGCGGGGATCGTCACCGACCGTGATCTCGCGGTCGAGGTGATCGGCCGCGATCTCGACACCCGCGAGGCGCGCCTCTCCGACGTGATGACGCCGATCCTCGAGACCTGCCCCGTCGACGGCACCGTCGAGGACGTCCTCTGCATCATGCGCCAGCGGGCCTGCCGCCGCGTGCCGCTCGTCGAGAACGGACAGCTCGTCGGGCTCGTGACGCTCGACGATCTCGTGATCGAGGGGGCCGCCGCCATCGAGGACGTGCGGTCGGTCGTCGAGGCGCAGCTCCGGCAGCCCGCGCGCCACAAGCCGGAGGGATTGCTTCACCCCGCGACGGCCGTCGAGTCGGGGGCGTCCTCACCCCGCGCCGCGCGCAGGGCCGCGCGCGCGGCCGCGAGCTACCACCACCTCGTCGAGGACGTCGAGCGGCGCACCTCCCTCGGCGGGCGGGCGCGAGCCGAGCGCGCGCTCGGGCTGGTGCTTCGACTCCTCTGCCGGCGGCTCCGTCCGGACGACGCGCGACGTCTGCTGGCGCAGCTGCCCTCGCAGGTGCGCGCCGAGCTCGAGGGAGGTCTCGTGGGACCGGACAAGGACGTCACGCTGGAGACGATGGCGTCGGAGCTGCGCCGCGAGCTCGATCTCGGCGCGGGCGAGGCGGAGGAGGCGCTCGACGGCGTCTGCGACGCGATCGCCGACGGCGTATCGGCCGGCGAGATCGAGGCGGTGCGCGGCCACCTGCCCGCCGCGATGAAGGAGCTGTTTCCGCCCGTACCCATGCCGCGCCGGGAGGATTGAGCGTCGGGCCCTCGCGCGATCGCGCGCTCGAACGTCCGATCCGCCGCCGGACCACGCCGAATCGACCCGAGCCGCGCAGCGCGACGGCCGCGTCGCGCGCGCACTGGCTGCGTCGTCGCGTCGCCATTTCGGGGCCGTCGCCTCGAGCCGCCGCGGCACGACGGTTGCTGCGAGGATGCGTGATGTCGCGCCTGGCGCTCGCGCTCACCGTCGCCCTCGCCGCCGCCCTGTCGGCGAACGGCGCGCTCGCGTCGGGCGGCTACTTTCCGCCGGACGGCGACGCCGCGCCCTCGTCGGCCAGCTCGCACCGTGTCGTGCTCTCCACGACCGCAGCGCGCATCGTGCTCTGGGACGAGCTCCGCTTCGAGGGCGCGCCCTCCGAGTTCGCGTGGGTGCTCCCGGTCCATCCGGGCGCTCGGCTCGAGCTGTCCTCCCATGCGTGGTTCACCGCGCTCGACGCCGGCACCGCCGTCCGCGTGGCCCGCCCGCGCGTGATTTGCGAGGCCGAGCCGGGGGAGAGCAGCCCCGGCTGTGATCCCTCTCTCACCTGCTGGCCGTCGAGCGCGCCCGATCAGGGCACGGAGGGCTACGAGTGGAGCGGCTCGGGGCAGTCGATGACGCCGCCGGTGCAAGTGCTCGACCGCGGCTGGATCGGTCCCTACGAGACGGTGACGATCCACGGGGCGAGCGAGACGCCCGGCGCCCTCGCCCGCTGGCTCCGCGATCACGGCTACGCCGTCGCCCCCGAAGCGACCGCGATCCTCGACGCGTATGCGGCCGAGGGAATGGACTTCATCGCCCTCCGCCTCCGGCCCGGGCGCGACACGCAGCAGATGCGGCCGGTCCGCGTGATCTCCCCCGGCGGCGCGCCAAAGCTCCCGCTCCGCATGATCGGGGCGGGCGCCGTCGACCGGGCGGCGCTGACGGTCTACATCCTGGCCGAGGCGCGCTGGGAGACGGTGCTGCCGAGGCCTGCCGTCGTCGATCCCGCCGTGCTGACCTGGGATTACGCGACCGATCGCTCGAACTACGCCGAGCTCCGCGCCGCCGCGCTCGGGGCCGAGGGCGGCCGCGGGTGGCTCGCGTCGTACGCGCAGCGCGGCGCGCTGCTGTCGCGCCTGCCGGACCCGACCGGAGGCGAGGACCGCGCCTACTTCGTCAGCGACGGATCGCTCGCGTGGACCGTGGGCGAGGCGTACGTGCGCGAGGGTCTGCTCCTCGGCGACACCACGACGGCCGGCTGCCTCGACGCGTTCACGCGGAGCGCAGCGAGCGCCGGGCTCGTCGTCGAGCCCTGCGCGCCGGGCGGCGAGTGCGGTGCGCTCGGCGCCGGTGAGATCGACGCGCGAGAGCTCGCTTGCGGGGCGCTGTCGGACATGGCCGTGGCGCTCACCGGCATGCATCCGAACGCGGTGTGGATCACCAAGCTCGAGGCCGACCTGGCGCGCCCGGCGCTCGATCGCGACGCCGTCCTGCGGCGCTCCGGCGAGCAGCGCGGAATCGACAGCTGGATGGCGACCAGCAAGACGCTCAACCTTCCGTGCGCGACCGTGGCGTCGAGCGCGGCCCGGTCGATGCGCGCGCCTGGGCTCGTGGCCTTCGGCGTGGCGGTGGCCGCGGCGGCGTGGGCCCGTCGCCGTCGCCGCCGGCGGCGCTGACCTTCGGCACGTCATCGGCCGCCCGCCGGCCGGGCACCTCTTCAGCCGGGGGCGCCGCCCTCGGCGGCCGCAGGGAACCACAGGGTGAACGTCGTCCCCTTCCCCGGCCAGGTCTCGAGCGTGAGGTTCCCGCCGTGGCGCTGCACGAACGCGTACACCATGGCGAGCCCGAGGCCGGTGCCCTCGCGCCCCTTCGTCGTGAAGAAGGGCTCGAAGATGCGGTGCTGGAGCTCCTCCGGGATGCCGGGGCCGTCGTCGGTCACCTGGACCCACCCGCCCGCGTCGCGAGGCCCCGTGGTGACCGTGATCTCGCCGCCGTCCGGCATCGCGTCGACGGCGTTGGCGACGAGGTTCACGACGGCGGCGACGAAGTCGGCGGTCCGCGCCATGACCGCCGGCGGCGCGCCCGGCTCGAGCTTCAGCCGAATGCCGCGCGAGCGGGCGGTCGACGAGAGCCGAGGCTTGCTGAGCTCGATCGCCTCGCGCGCGACCGCGTTGATGTCGGTCAGCTCGAAGCGCGCCTCGGGCGACTGGCGGCTGAACGCCCGGAGTCGGTCCAGGGTCTCCACGCCGCGGCGAACGATGAGCTCCATCTCGGCGATCGCCTCGTCGGCGCCCTCGCCTCCGCGCTTGAGGCTGCGCTTGAGCAGCTGAAGGTGGAGCGACAGCGGGTTCAGGATGTTCTTCAGGTCGTGGGAGACGCCGGCGGCCATCTCACCGAGCGCGCGGAGCTTCTGCGTCCGCTCGAGCGTGTCGCGCGTGGCGCGGAGCTCGGCGTACGAGCGGCCGAGCTCTTCCGTCTGGAAGGCGCGGCTCAGCGCGATGCCGGCGAGATCGACGAGCTCGTGGGCGACGGCGTGACGCCGCCCCTGGAGGCTGGCCGGCTGGGCGAAGAACAGCACCAGCGCGCCGAACATGTCCCGCCCGCTGGTGATCGGCAGCGTGAGCGCCGACGAGAAGCGCTCGCCGTTCGCCGCGAGCAGCCGCTCGCCCAGCTCCGCGTCGATGGTCTCGACGTCGCCGCGCCAACCGTCGAGCTCGGCCGGCAGCCCGCGCGACGCGACGATCCGCCCGTCGCCGCTGGGCAAGAGCTCCACGATCGCCGCCCCGTCCGCCGGGACGTGCTCGATCGCCGCATCGACGAGCATCGGCAGGATCTCCGCCGGGCTGTCGGCGCGGGCGAGCAGGCGTCCGAGCGACTTGAGCACGTCGGCAAAGTTCCGTGCGGGGCGGGGTTCTGTCAAGCTCCGGGCCGCGGTTTTTCGCTACCATGCGGACGGAGCACATCGATGAGCCATCGCGACTACATGACACGGCTGAAGCTCGACGAACGGGAGCTCGCCGACCGGCGGGCGTTCTTCGAGATCGGCGACGAGGATCTGCAGCGCCTCGCCTCGCTCCGGCCGATGGCCGAGAAGCACACCGACGACATCGTCGAGGCGTTCTACGAGCTCCTGCTCATGCACCACGAGACGCGGCGCTTCCTCCAGGACGAGGCCACCATCCGCCGCGTCAAGCGCTCGCAGCGCGAATACTTCCTCGGCCTCTTCGCGGGCCGGCTCGATCTCGCCTACGTGCAGGATCGTCTCCGGGTGGGCTCCGCGCACGAGCGCATCGGGCTGTCGCCCAAGTGGTACCTCGGGGCGTACCGCCGCTACATGCACCTCGTCATCGAGCGGCTCATCAAGGATCACGAGGACCCGCGGAGGGTCTACGACGCGTTCCAGAGCGTCCAGAAGCTCGTGTACTTCGACATGTCGCTGGCCATCGACACGTACTTCGCGGCGAGCCTCGACGCGCTGCGGCGCCACCAGGCGGCGGTCCGCGAGCTGTCGACGCCGGTCATCCGGGTCCACGATCGCGTGCTCCTGCTCCCGCTCGTCGGGACGATCGACAGCCAGCGCGCGCACCAGATCATGGAGACGGTGCTGGTGCGGGTGAGCGACGACCAGGCCAAGGCGCTCATCCTCGACATCGCCGGCGTTCCCGTCGTCGACACCAAGGTCGCCGATCACCTCCTCAAGACCACGGCCGCCGTCAGGCTGCTCGGCGCCGAGACGATCCTCACCGGCATCAGCGCCCAGGTCGCGCGCACCATCGTGCAGCTCGGCGTCGACATCTCGGTCATGCACACCAGGAGCCGCCTCGCCGATGGGATCGAGCTCGCGCTCACGATGGTGGGCAAGGCGATCGGCCCGAAGGTCGCCGAATGAGGGGGGCGATTCCCATCCTCCGCGTCGGCAAGACGCTGCTCGCGACCGTCCACATCGAGCTGCGCGACGCGGTCGCCGAGGCGTTCCAGGAGGACGTCCTCTCCGAGATCGAGCGCACCGGCGCGAGCGGTCTGGTGATCGACATCAGCGGCCTCGACATGGTCGACAGCTACGTCGCGCGGGTCCTCGCCGACACCGGCCGGATGGCCAAGCTGATGGGGACCGCCAGCGTCCTCGTGGGCATGCGCCCCGAGGTCGCGGCGACGCTCGTCCGCATGGGCTACGCGATGGACGGCGTGGCCACGGCGCTCAACACCGAGGAGGGCCTCGAGCTTCTGAGCAAGCAGGAGCAGCGGCGGCGCGGATGACTCGGGCGGAGGTTCAGGTGCTGAGCCGGGTGGAGCTCCCCATCCAGTGCGAGGACGACGTGGTGCTCGTCCGGCGCAAGGTGCGAGCGCTCGCGCAGGCGCGCGGGTTCGACGCCTTCGCGGCGGCCGCGGTCACCACCGCGACGTCGGAGATCTCGCGCAACGTCTGGGTCCACGCGGGTGGCGGGGCCGCGGTCGTCGAGGAGATCACCGACGGCAGCCGCTTCGGGCTCCGGCTCGAGCTCCGCGACGACGGCCCGGGGATCCGCGACCTCGACCGGGTCCTCGCCGGCGGTCACAGCACCGCGCGCTCGCTCGGGCTCGGCGTGAGCGGCAGCAAGCGCCTCGTCGACGACTTCGGCATCGAGACCACCCCCGGACGCGGTACGGTCGTGAGGATGGTCAAGTGGACGAGGTTCTGACGGCGTTCTGGCTCGACGGCGCCGAGCCCATCCCGGTCATCGATCAGGCCTCGGTGTCGGTGGCGCGCGAGGCGGTGCGGGCGCTCGGCCGCACGCTCGGGCTCGAGCCCAACGCGATCGAGGCCGCTGCGCTCGTCGCGAGCGAGCTCGGCCACAACCAGCTCGCACACGCGCGGCGGGGGCGGCTCGCCGTCCGTGAGACGCTCGGCCGGGTAGGCGGCGGCGGTTCTCGCGGGATCGAGGTGATCGCCGCCGACGAGGGCCCCGGGATCCCGGATCCGACGGCCGCGCTGACCGGGACGGGCCCGCGGAGCGGATCGCTCGGGATCGGCCTCTCGGCGGTGCGGAGCATGGCGCACGAGCTCGACGTCGATGTCCGGACGCACGAGGGGAGCTGCCTTTGGGCGCGCGTGTTCGCGAGCCGCCCCGAGGTCCGGCGCCGTGAGGTCGCGATCCTCGGCAGGCCGTGCCGGGGCGAGGGGGTGAGCGGCGACGACGCGGTGTTCCTCCGCTCGCAGGACGCGCTCTGCCTCGGCGTCGCCGACGGGCTCGGCCACGGGCCGCTCGCGCGCGAGGCCGCCCAGGCCGCCGTGGTCGCGCTGCGGGCGGAGCGCGCCAGCGTCGACCCTGCCGCCGTCCTGGCGACCGCCCACGACGCGGTCTGCGGCACCCGCGGCGCCGTGATGGCGGTGGCGCGCATCGACGAGGTCCGGGGCGAGGTCGAGCACGCGTCGATCGGCAACGTCGTCACGCGCGTCGAGGGTCACGGCAGGTCGCGCTCCTTCACCGGGTCGGCCTCGGTGCTGGGCACGCCCGCGGCGGCGCGGCGGAGAGCCCCTGTCGAGCATGCCGTCGTGGAGCCGGAGGACGCGATCGTGATGTTCAGCGACGGGCTCAGCGGGCGCCTGCAGCTCGGCGATCGGCCGGACCTCAAGGTCGCGGCGGCGGTCACGATCGCGCAGTGGCTCATGGCCACGTTCGCGCGCGACAGCGACGACGCCTTGGTCCTCGTGGCGAAGTAGGCACGGAGGAGGCGTCGGACCTCCCGGTTTGGAGGGCGTCGGTCGGACGATGGTCCGACACCTCTTCAGTCGAGGCCGAAGCGGATGACGGCGCGGTGGGTGCACTCGTCGAGGACCGCCCGGAGCGCCGTGTAGTCGACGGGCTTGGTGTGGATGATGGCCGGGGGCACGAAGTCCTGGTGGGCGCCGTGCATCAGCTCCGGGTACACCGTGAGGAACACGACGGGCATCCCGGGCCTGCGCGACCGGGCGTAGCGCGCCACGGCGACGCCGTCGGCGTGCGGCATCCGCAGATCGGTGATGAGCACGTCCGGGATCGGCCCGCGACCGAGCCGGCCGATCGCGGCCGCGCCGTCGGTGGCGAGGTCGACCTCGAAGCCGTCGTCCGTGAGCATGCGGAGCAACACGCGCGCGGTCCGCACGTCGTCGTCCACCAGCAAGATCAGCGGCGGCGCTGCCGCAGGCTCGTCCACGGTCATGTCGACTTCAAGGAACATGCCACGAGCCCACGCTGGCGTACGCCTCATCATCGCCCGCACCAGATGCGCACCGGCGCAAACGATGCGGTCCGGGTGCCGCCGCGGACCTGGCGTCGTTCGGGCAGACGAGGTAGCCAGGCGGCGTGACTCGCCCGCCCATTCCGCCGGGACCGATCGTCAGCCTCGTCTACCGCGTGTCGGACGCGCGCCGAGCCGACGTGCTCTCGTTCCTGAGCGACACGTTCCCGCTCTACGAGCGTCCGGGTGGCATCCGGATGGGCGTCTACGAGGGCGTCGACGATCCCAACCTCTGGCTCGAGCTGGTCGCGTACGCCGGCGAAGCGGAGTACGCCGCCGATCAGGAGCGCGTCGAGCGCGACCCCGAGATGGTCGCCGCCCTGGCCCGGTGGCGCGCCCTCCTCGACGGCCCCGTCGAGGTCCGGCGGCTGCGCCCGCTCTTGCCGGCAGCCGTGCCCGCGCCGGCGCGCTCGTCGACCGGCGCCTCGCCGGCGCTGCCAGCGGTCGGGATCGACGACGCCGCCTTCAACGACCACGCCGCGGTGGCGGAGCTGCTCGCCGGCTGCGGTCTGCCGGTGCCCGATCCGAACGGCGCCCCCGTGCACGTCCGGATCGCGCGCGACGGCGGGCGGATCGTGGGCTGCGTCGGCTTCGAGCGCCACGGCGGCGCTGCGCTCCTGCGATCGCTCGCGGTAGCGCCGTCGCATCGGCGCCGAGGCGTCGCGCGAGCGCTGGTCGGCGACGCCTGCGCCCGTCTCGCCGCCGCGGGCGTGCGCGAGGTGCATCTGTTGACGCTGGACGCCGCCGACCTCTTCGCACGGCTGGGCTTCGCGGTGATCGACCGCGCCGCCGCTCCGGAAGCGCTCCAGGGGTCGCGCGAGCTCTCGCTCTCGTGCTGCGCCGGCGCGACCCTGATGCGGAGCGCGCTCCCGCTCGCGCGCTGACCTCTCGGCGGAGCGTCATCGGCGCGACGGCGGTGCGAGGAGGTCCACCCCGACGCTCGGGAGCCCAGCCCGTCAGGGCGCGGGCTCAGGCGTCCTCGAGCGGGATGCCGGCGCGCCGCGCCAGCTCGACGTCGATGAGCTCCTGGAGCTCGCCCTCGACCTCGCGCCGCACGCGCCGCACGACCTGAGCGTCGGCGGCGTCCTCGGGACGCGCGCGCGCGGGGATCGGCTCGCCGAAGACGTAGCGGAGCCTGGCCGGGTGGAGGAGCGGCGCGAGCGACGGCCGGGGGATCGGCAACCCTCGGATTCCCGTCCAGCGGCGGCCGCGGGCGAACGCGTCTCCCACGAGCTCGAACACCTCGTCCGAGCCGATCGCGGCGAGCGGCACGAGCGGCGCCCCGTTGCGGATGGCGGCGCGCACGAACCCGAAGCGGCGGCCCCAGAGGAGCCGGTAGCGGAGCTCGCGCGGCTTCATCGCCTCGCGGAGCCCTCCAGGGAGGACGAGGACGAGCTGGTCCGCGGCGAGGAGGCGGTCGGCGTTGTCCTGGGTGCCGTCGACGACCCCCACCCGCGCCGCCAGCCGGCGCAGGAAGGGGAAGCGCCACCAGGCGTGCTCGCCGAGCGCCCACACGGTCCTGCCGGTCGCGGCGTGCACCGCGGCCATGGGGAGCGCGACGTCGAAGCCGAACGCGTGGTTCGCCACCACGACGGCGCGCCCGGCCGGCAGGCGCTCGATCCCCTCCACCTCGACGTGGAGCAGGCCCGAGAGCCAGCCGGCGAACGCATAGAAGCGGGCGGCCGTGGCCGCGGAGTAGCCGACGAACGCCTCCTCTTCGCGCGCATCGAAGCCGTCGAGCTTCATGGGCCACCGTCCTCGATTGCCGACCCCGCCCCTGCAACAGAAGGCCGCGAAGCCCGGCTCGCAAGAGCCGGGCCGTCGGGCGTGGCGTCCGGGTTGACGGCGCCACCGTCCTCGGGTCAGGGATGGGACGGATGGAGCTCGGCGTCGGCACGCTCGATCGCGCGATCTCGGAGCTCGAGCTGGAGATCGCGGAGCACAAGGGCCGCGGCCACCCGGACACGCTCTGCGACGCCATCGCCGAACGCCTCAGCCGGCGGCTCTGCCGCGAGTACCTGGCGCGCTGCGGCGCCATCCTCCACCACAACGTGGACAAGGCGCTCCTGCGAGGCGGGGCGTCGCGGCCGGCCTTCGGCGGCGGCGAGGTCGTGAGCCCGATCGAGATCTACCTGGCGGGCCGCGCGACCTCCGAGGTGAACGGTGCGCGCGTGCCCGTCGACGACCTCGCCGTCGAGACCGCCCGCGAGTGGCTGGGCCGGCTGCACGCGCTCGACGTCGACCGCCACGTCCGCATCCACAGCCTCGTCCGCCCGGGCTCGGCCGATCTGGTCGGCCTCTTCGAGAGCGGGCGCCGCGCCGGGGCGAGGCCGGCCAACGACACCTCGTTCGGGGCCGGCTACGCGCCGCTCTCGGATCTCGAGCGCGCCGTCCTCGCCGGCGCCGCCGAGCTGCGTCGGTTGGCGGCCGACCCGGCGTCACCCGAGGTCGGCGAGGACACGAAGGTCATGGGCGTGCGCCGGGGCCAGGCGATCCGGCTCACCGTGGCGTGCGCGTTCGTCGGGCGGCACCTCGCGTCGCTGCGCGAGTACGCCGACGCACGCGCGCGCGTCGCCGATCGCGTCGGCGCCGCCGCGGCCGGCGCCATCGGCAGGGCGGTCGACGTCGCGGTCAACGCGGCGGACGACGACGCGGCCGGCCGCGTCTACCTCACGGTCACGGGCACCTCGGCCGAGGCGGGCGACGACGGCCAGGTCGGGCGGGGCAACCGCGTCAACGGCCTGATCACCCCGTACCGTCCGATGACGCTCGAGGCGGTCGCGGGCAAGAACCCGGTCACCCACGTCGGCAAGCTCTACACGATCGCGGCGCACGAGCTCGCCGCAGCCCTGGTCGAGCGCATCCCCGGCGTCGTCGAGGCCAACTGCCGCATCCTCGGGCGCATCGGCCACCCCGTCGACGATCCCGAGGTCGTCGACGTCCAGCTCGCGCGCCAGGGCGGAGGGCCGGCCGCCGCCGTCGCCGCCGACGTCGGCGCCCTGGTCGCGGAGCAGCTCGCGGGCCTCGACGGGCTCGCCGCGCGCCTGCTTCGGCGGCCGGACGAGATCTGGTTCTGATCGCGCGGCGCTCCGGCAGACCCGCCGGCGCCCGCGTCGAAGATGCTCTCGACGATGCTCGGGGGCCGCCGTCAGCCGCCGCGCAGCATCGGGACGGCGTGCTCGCGGCAGCACTCCGGCACCTCGCGGCGGATCGCCTCGATCGCGTGGCTGGCCTTGTCGAGGAAGCTCTGGGCGTTGTCGATCACCGTGCGCCGAGGATGCGCGCCCCACGCCTCGAGGATGCGCGCGTCGATCGCGCGTGCCTCGGCCGCGGTCTCGACGCGCAGGTGGTTCTGCCGGTTGTAGCCCCCATCCTCGTCGGGCACGCGCAGGTGGATGACCGCCGCGTAGCGGCCCAGCTGCTCGTCGATCTGGGTCCGCATCGCCCGGCAAAACGTGACCGGATCGCCAGGCCAGTAGGCCAGCCCGTCGAGCGTGCCGCGATCGCAGAGGACGACCGCGGCCCTGCGCTCCTCGATGGCCATGTCCTCGAGCGCCGACTGCACGTGGAAGATGGCGCGCTGCCCCATCCGCCGCGCCACCTCGCCGGTGCGGCGCGGGAAGCCGCCGCCGTACACGATGCCGGCCGACTCCGGGAGGACGGCGACGTGCTCGCAGAAGTGGCGCCGCACGATCTCGAGCACCGCCGTCTTGCCGGCCCCCGGCCCGCCGGTGACGACGACGAGGCGGGGCGCGTGATCGGCCACACCGCATTCGCAACGTTGGGGCGCCATGGGGAGGTGTCCGGCCGGCGGACGACCGGCCGCTGGGACGCAACGTGCAAGAGCGGAGCCGCGCGGTCGAGGCGCCTCGGCTTCTCCGCCCCTCAGCCGAGGCGTTCCCCCCGCCGAGGCGCACCGATTGCGGAAGGCGCGCACGGCGTGCGTCGCCGAGGGGACGTCGTTGTCTCGTCGTCCCCCTGCGGCCCGTGGGGGATCTTCGGCGCCGTTCTCCAGCGGTCCCTACGGGCACGTTCCCTGCAGCCGGCCGCGTCGGGAGGCTGCATGCTTCGGAAGGCGTCCGGCTGGGTCGATTCGCTCATCGTCGTGGGGCTCCTCGCCGCGGGTGCCGTGATGCTCGCCCTCGCGGTCCGTCGCGATCCGCACGCGCTGCAGATGCTCCCCGGCCTCGACGGGTGCCTCACGGCCGGCATCGTCGGGCTGTTGCTCGCGCTCCTCGAGGGGTTGCCCTTCCGCCGCTCGCTCGCGATCCTCGCGCCGGTCGTCGCGCTCCAGGTGATCGCGTGCCGAGCCGCCTCGACCTCGCCGCTGCCGGTGCTCGGGATCGAGCTGCTCGCCTACGGCGCGCTCGGCGCGCTCATCACCGGCCGCAGCCGGCAGCAGGCCCAGGCCGCGTCGCGCGAAGCCCCGAGCGAGCGCGCGCTCCCGGCCCGGTGACGGCCGGCAGAGCGTCGCGCAGGTGGCGGAGGAGGAGGGATTCGAACCCCCGGTGGGTTGCCCCACGGCGGTTTTCAAAACCGCTGCCTTAGACCGCTCGGCCACCCCTCCGGGACCGATGGAAGCTAGCCGGGCTCACGGCTCCGTCAAGACCGGCGCCGAGCGCCGCTTCCTCGACGCCGGCTTCGGTGACGCCGGCGCGCTCTCCCGGAAGATGCCCCGCCGCGCCCCCTCGGTGATCGCGATGATCGCCGGGTGCTTGAGGCGCCGCTCGACCGAGACGGCGTAGAAGCGCTCGCGCACGTCCTCCGCCCGGCCGAGCGCCTCCACCTCGTACTGCCTCCGCACTTCGCGCTCCACGACCGACGGGGCGGCGAAGAGGCCGAGCCCCTCCTGCCCGAACACCTTGAGCAGCGCGCTGTCCTCGATCTCGGCGACCACGCGGGGCCGGATCGAGAGCGCGTCGAACCAGTGCGCCAGCGAACGGCGCAGCATCGTCCCCTCCGTCGGCAAGACGAGCGGCGCGCCGTCGAGCGAGCGCGGGAAGCCGCGGCGATAGCGCGCGCACAGGGCCCTGGTGCCGAAGAAGGTGACCGGGCACTCGCCCAGGAGGTGGCTGTACGCGCGCACGCTGGTGCCCGCGGGCAGCGGGGCGTCGGTGAGGATGAGATCGAGCTCGTGGATCGCGAGCTGCGCGAGCAGCCGCTCCGGCGTGTCCTCGCGGCAGACGAGGCGCACCGGCTCGACCCCGCCGAGCGCCGGCGCCAGCAGGTGGCGCGCGACGATCTTGGGCAGCACGTCGGCGACGCCGACCGACAGCCTCGCGGGCCGCCCGGTGGGGCGTCCCTTGACGGTCTCGACGAGCTCGGTGCCGAGCGAGAAGATCTCGTCGGCGTAGCGCAGCACCACCTTGCCCATCTCGGTGAGCGCGAGGCGCCGCCCCACCCGCGTGAACAGCTTCTCGCCGAGCGCCCCCTCGAGCGCGTGGATCTGGGCGCTCACCGTGGGGTGCGCCAGGCGCAGCTTCGCCGCGGCGCGCGCGACGCCGCCCTCGCGCGCCGTGACCCAGAAGTAGAAGAGGTGGTGGTAGTTGAGCCACTGCATGGGTCCGTGCCGATTCGTAGATTTTTTCGACGTCGACCGTTTGAAGTTCTTGCCTAGCGTACCATTGGCTCCGGGCCCAAGCTTGGGTGACGCGCGCACGCCGCGCAGCCAGGGAGACGAGATGGAGAGCATCGGCAGCCCGGCGCTGTGGGCCGGATTCATCGGGTTCGTGCTCGCGATGCTGGCGCTCGACCTCGGCGTGTTCCACCGCAAGGCCCACGTCGTCCGCTTCAAAGAGGCCGCGATCTGGAGCGCCGTCTGGGTCGCGATCTCGCTCGCGTTCAACGTCGTGGTCTGGCGCGTGTTCGGCGCGCGCCCCGCCATCGAGTTCCTGACGGGCTACCTCATCGAGAAGACGCTCTCGATCGACAACATCTTCGTGTTCGTCGTGATCTTCTCGGCGCTCGCGATCCCCGCGGTCCACCAGCATCGCGTGCTCTTCTGGGGCATCCTCAGCGCGCTCCTCCTGCGCGCGGCGATGATCTTCGCCGGGGCCGCGATGCTCGCGCGCTTCCACTGGCTCGTGTACGTGTTCGGTGCGTTCCTCATCCTCACGGGCGTCAAGCTCTTCTTCGAGTGGCGGCGCGGCCACTCGGCGGCGATCGAGGAGGGGCGCGCGCTGAAGCTCCTGCGCCGGCTCGTCCCCTCGACGACGCGCCTCGACGACGGGAAGTTCTTCACGATCGAGAACGGACGCCGGCTCGCGACGCCGCTGTTCGTGGCGCTCGTCCTCGTCGAGGTGACCGACGTGGTCTTCGCCCTCGACTCGATCCCGGCGATCTTCGCGGTGACGTCGGACCCGTTCATCGTCTTCACTTCGAACATCTTCGCGATCCTCGGGCTGCGCTCGCTCTTCTTCCTGCTCGCCGGCATGATCGCGAAGTTCTCGCTGCTCAAGGTGGGCCTCTCGGCGGTCCTGGTCTTCGTCGGCGCCAAGATGGCGCTCGTCGACTTCGTCAAGGTGCCGGCCGTCGTCTCCCTCGCCGTGATCGCGGCGCTGCTCGGCGGCACCATCGTGGTCTCGCTGCTGCGGGCGCGCCGCGCGCCGCCCGGTCGCCCCGCGGCGGCCGGCGTGCACCCGTAGGGCAGCGCCGGCGGACGCGCCCCTCTCCGCGATCGGCGCGGCGTCGGCCGACGCGACTACCGGGGATCGGCCCGCAGGATCGCCTCGATCCACTTGGCGGCGAGCTCGCAGTTGCCGGCGGAGCGCGGCGCCGTGCCGGCCGCGCGCCGGGTGTACGGCCCGCCCGCGACGGCGAGGTCCTTGCCCGAGGCCTTCCAGGCGATGGGCCCGAGATCCGGGCGCTCGACGCAGCGCTTGCCGAGGCGGCGCTCGAGGACGCGCGCGACCTCGCCGGCGTCCGCCGTGGTGTCCATGCGCAGCCGCCAGCCCACGGCGAACGCGTTGCCCTCCGGCCCGGGCCGCCGCGCCACGACGAAGCGATCGCCGCCCCAGCCCGCGGCGGCCCTCGCCGCCTCGGCGTCGCGGGTCCAGTCCTCGAGGGCGATGCGCAGGCCCTGCTCCCCGACGACGTCGTCGAGGACGGCCTCGAAGCCCGGTCCGAGCGCGGCGACCGACGGCGGCGGGACCTCGACCGCGGGCTCGCGCGCGGTGAACTTGTCGACGTGGAGCAGCTGCTCGGTCGTTGCCGGGGGCGTGCGCAGCGCGCCGTCGACGGCCGTCCAGCCGCCCTTGCGGCGGAGCTCCTGGACGAAGGCGAAGCCGTCGCCGTAGGGCGCGTTGAGCGAGGACTGCAGGACCCGCGGGGTCGCGCCCACGGACGAGAGCGCGCTCGAGGCCATGAGCAGGGCGCGGAGCTCGCCGACCGTGATGTTGAACGCCGATCCCACGGTCACGTCGAGCATCCCGCTGGTGGCGTCGCCTTCGATCACCGCGTGCGCCGCGGCGATGCGATCGCTGTCGCCGGGCCGGAACTTGATCATCGGCTCGATCGAGAAGCTCTGGTCCTGGAGCGCGTGGACCAGCTCGTGCGCGAGCGTCTGCTCCGCCTCGGCCTCGTCGAGATCGTCGACGAGCACCATGCTGCCGTCGGCCGGATCGTAGAAGCCGGCGATCCGCCCCTGGATGAGCCGGAAGGCGCCGGCGACGTAGTCGTAGTCGGCGGGCACGAGGCCGAACGCGATCAACATCTCGCCCTGCTGCTCGAGGACGTCGGCCGGGATTTCGGACTCCACCTTGGCGCGGATGCGCGCGAGCACGGCGGCGCGGTCGAGGACGCGCGTGATCACCTTGCGGCGGATCGGCAGGCCGCGGGCCGCGGCGACGCGGGGGAGCATCGCCTGGACCTCGGCGTCGCCGATGGTCGGCTCCTCCGCCGGCGCCACGACCAGCGGCGGGGCCGCGGCCGGGCGCGGCGGCGGCTGGGCCGACGGGGCCACGGGCTCGGGCAAGGGCGCCGCGGGCCCGCACGCCACGACGCCCGAGACCGCCGCGAGGACGATCGCCCCCGTCGCCAGGCGCCACGAGCGAGCGCTTGTCAAGGCGCGACCGGGCCGCGGATGGCGCGGATGGCCTGGCCGTAGCGGTGGACGCGGTCCTCGCGGGTCCACGGCTGGCTCCCGCCGGCGCCGAACACCGCCGAGCCGGCGACGAGCACGCTGGCGCCGGCGCGGACGACCTCCGCGGCGGTGGCCGGCGCGACGCCGCCGTCGACCTCGAGCGCGACGTCGAGCCCGCGCTCGTCGATCATCCGGCGGATCGCGGTGAGCTTCGCGAGCGCCGAGGGGATGAACGACTGCCCGCCGAAGCCGGGGTTGACGCTCATCACCAGGACGAGGTCCACGTCGGGGAGGATCGAGCGGATCGCCTCCTCGGGCGTGTGGGGGTTGAGCACCACGCCCGCCTTCACGCCCAGCCCTCGGATCTGCTGCAGGGTGCGGTGGAGGTGCGGCGAGGCCTCGACGTGCACCGAGATCACCGTCGCGCCCGCCTCGGCGAAGTCGCGGAGGTAGCGCTCGGGCTCGATGATCATCAGGTGCACGTCGAGCGGCAGGCTGGTCGCGGCGCGCACGGCGCGGACCACGACGGGCCCGATGGTGATGTTCGGGACGAAGCGGCCATCCATCACGTCGACGTGGATCCAGTCGGCGCCGGCGGCGTCGACCGCGGCGACCTCGTCGGCGAGGCGGCCAAAATCGGCGGAGAGGATGGACGGGGCGACGCGAACGGAGGGCGGGTGGCTCGGCACGTCGGATGGCTAGCACGTCTCGGCACCCGTCCCTACCCAGACGGAGCCGGCCGGGCTAGGCTCGACCGCGCATGGACACGCGGCCGCTCACGAAGGCGGACTACGACCAGATCGTGCGCGTGATCGATCGCTGGTGGGGCGGTCCCACGAGCGCCCTGGCCCACCCGATCTTCTTCTACGAGCTCGGGCGCCTCGCCCGCGTCGTCGAGGCGGACGGCGTCCTCGTCGGGTTCCTCTTCGGCTTCGTCTGCCCGGATGCGTCGGTGGGCTACGTGCACCTCGTCGGCATCCACCCCGACTACCGCCGGCGCGGCGTCGGGCGGTTGCTCTACGCCGCCTTCGAAGAGGATTGCCGGCGCGAAGGGATGGCGGAGCTCAAGGCGATCACCACCCTCGGGAACGTCGGGTCGGTCCGCTTTCACCAGGCGCAGGGCTGGGCGACGGGCGAGATCGAGGACTACGCCGGGCCGGGCCGATTGCGGATCGTCTTCACCAAGAGGCTCGGCGATCGTTGACCTTTGGCCCCCGTCGCGTACGCTGGCGGGGCTTGTTTTGCGCGGGAGCTCGCCATGAAGAAGTCGTCGCTCTTGCTTGTCCTCGGCGCGCTCGTGTTCGCGCTGGAAGGGGCCTCGTGCGCCAAGGGCGACGCCTTCACCGGCGGCGGTGACGGCGGCTCGAGCGGGGTCGGGAACACGACGTCGGGCGACACCACGACGAGCGGGGGCGGCGGCGCCTCGAGCACGACCACCGGCTCCACCACCGGCGTCACCACCGGCTCCACCACGACGTCGAGCTCGACGGGGCCGGCGTGCAGCGAGATGCCCTGCAAGCTGGTCGAGCCGCAGTGCGGCTGCGCCCCCGGCGAGATGTGCAGCGTCGACACCAGCGGCCGGAGCTGCGTCCCCGAGGGCAGCGTCGGCTGGGGCGAGATTTGCGGCGCAGGAGCGCAGTGCGCGCCGGGTCACATCTGCGTGCTGACCAAGGACACGCCGCCCACGATCAGCACCTGCTCGAAGTTCTGCGCCTCCGACGCCGACTGCGAGGCGCCGGGCGGGCTCTGCATCATCACGCTGAACGACGGCAACGGCGGTTCGATCCCCGACGTGACGCTCTGCACCGACAACTGCGAGCCGACCACGAACGCGGGCTGCGCGGCCGGCACGGCGTGCCAGATCGGGACCGAGAACGGCGGGCTGATGCGGACCGTCACCTTCTGCGCCGGCGCCGGCGCGGGCACGCAGAACACGACGTGCGCCGACAGCACCGAGTGCGCGGCCACCTACGGGTGCTTCGGCGGCGTCAACGCCTGCCTGCACTGGTGCAAGGTGGGGCTCGGCGGCTGCCCGGCGGCGACGCTCTGCAACAGCCTGAGCCCGCCGTTGGTGCTAGGGGGAACCGAGTACGGAGCCTGCCTGTGAGCCGCGACGACATCCACGAGCCACGACGCCACGAGCGTCCTCACAACTCCGAGCCTCCTCCCGAGGCGACCCGGCCCATCCACCCGCCGCCGCTGGAGCGCCTCCGCGAGATCGGGCTCTTCGGCGGCATCGCCGACCAGGCGCTGCTCGATCTCGCGGCCACGCTCGAGGTCGTCGAGGTCGACCCGGGCGGCGTGGTCTTCCGTGAGGGCGACGGGGGCCGCGAGATGTACGTGCTCCTCGACGGCGAGATGGAAGTCCTGAAGAGATCGAAGCGGCAGCACGACGCCCGCGTGGCGGTCCTCGGCCCCGGCGACTGGTTCGGCGAGATGTCGATCCTCGACATCATGCCGCGATCGGCCAGCGTGCGCGCCGTGGCCTCGACGCGGCTGCTCCGGATCACGGCGGGGCACCTCGACGCGCTCTACCGCCGCGATCTCAAGTCGTACTCGCTGCTGGTCCTGAATGTGGCGCGCGAGATGTCGCGCCGGCTCCGCGTCGCGGACGGCATCCTCGCCGAGCTCGTCGTGAACATGGACGAGTACACGCGCCGCCGCGGCTGACCGCGCGATCGACGTCGCCTGCCGGTGCCGCCGCGACGCACCCGAAGACGTCGCTCAGTTCCCGCCGGACGATCCGCCGGCGCCGATCGCGCCGCCCTGCCCGCCGGTGCCGCCCTGCCCGCCGGTGCCGCCCTGCCCGCCGGTGCCACCCTGCCCGCCGGAGCCGCCCGCGCCCGCGCCGCCACCCGACCCGGGGCCACCGCCACCCGCTCCCGAGCCGCCGGCTCCACCCTGACCGCTGCCTGCATCCGGGCTGCTGCCCCCGCCCGAGGCGGCGCCGGTGCTCGTGCCGGTTCCCGTCCCGCTGTCGCACGGATCATCGCACGAGCCGCCGGCCCCGTTCGCTCCCGTCGAGCCGAGCGCGGCGCCCGGAGGATCGGGCTGAGGATTGAAGACGCACGAGGCGATCGCCGCAGCCGCGACGATCAGGACCGGGCCCAGAAGGACCGTCGCACGCATCAGCCGCCCTGCCCCCCTGCGCCCTGACTCGCGGAACCACCGCCCGCCGCACCGCCCTCGCCGGCGCCACCCTCCCCACCCTGGCCGCTGCCGCCCTGACCGCCTTGACCGCTGCCGCCCTCGCCGCCTTGACCGCTGCCGCCCTGCCCGCCTTGACCGCCGGCGCCGCCGATTCCGGTCGCGCCGCCGCCCCCGGTGGCGTCCGCGCCGCCACCGGCGCCGCCTGCGCCTGCGGTCGCGCCGCTGGTCGAAGTGCTGCCGGTCCCGGTGGACTGGCCTCCACTGCCCGCCGCGTCCTCGGCGCCGGGAGGATCGGGCTGCGGGTTGAAGATGCACGCGGGGGGCGCGAACGCGGCCGCGAGGAGCAGCCCGCAGGCACACAGCGCCGCTCTCGTCCGCGTCGTGACCATCAGCCGATCCGCGACTCTAGCACCGACTTCTCCGCTCCTGGCGCCGCGTCAGTTGCCCCCGGCGCCGCCCTGACCGCCTTGCCCAGCGCCGCCGGCTCCGCCTTGCCCGCCCACCCCGCCCTCACCGCCGGCTCCGCCGTTCCCGCCTTGACCACCAGCCCCGCCCTGGCCGCCGCCGCCGGCGCCGGACGACGACGTGCTCGTCGTGCCGCTGCTCGTCGTGCCGCTGGTGCTCGAGCTCGTGCTGGTCGAGCCCGAGGTGCCGGAGGTGGTGCCGTTGCCGCCGCCACCGGTCGTCGATCCCGTCGTCGAGCCTGTCGTCGTGTCCTCGCCGGGCGGGTCGGGCTGCGGATTGAAGCTGCAGCCCACCGCGAGGAGCAAAGCGCCGAGGCAGAGGGCTCGCATGGTGACGGGCCTTCTCGCACGTTCCGTGCCGGGATGAAGGGCTTGTTTTCGTTTGGCAAATGGCGGAGCCTGGGCGATCGGGCGGCACAGCTTGGCACGGACGCTGACGGCGGGGTCGCGTGACGAACGTCATCAACGGGCGCGGCCGCAGCGCCGGCAAGGCTAAGGTAGCGGCGTGAGCGACGTCGCTTCGAGGCTCGGAGACGTCCAGGCGCGCATCGGCGAGGCGGCGCGCCGAGCGGGCCGCGCCGCGGGTGAGGTGCGGCTCTTGGCCGTCAGCAAGGGGCAGCCCTCCGAGGCGATCCGCGCGGCGCACGCTGCCGGCCAGCGCGAGTTCGGCGAGAACTACGTCCAGGAGCTGACCCGCAAGGCCGGCGAGCTCGCGGACCTCGACGGCGTCGTGTGGCACGCGATCGGGCGGTTGCAGCGCAACAAGGCGCGCGACGTCGCGCGGGTGGCGCGGTGGGTCCACACGATCGACCGCGCCGAGATCGCCCGCGAGCTCGACCGCCGCGCTCCGCCGGAGACGACGCTCGTGGTGCTCGTCGAGGTCAACGTCGGCGGCGAGGCCCAGAAGGGCGGCTGCGCGCCGGGCGAGCTCGGCGCCCTCCTCGACGAGCTCGCGCGCTGCGCTCGCCTCCGGGTCGCCGGCCTGATGACGGTGCCGCCGGAGGCCGAGGACCCCGAGGGCGCGCGACGCTTCTTCGCCGAGCTGCGCGCGCTCCGCGACCGGCACGGCGGCGCGGCGGTGCTGCCCGAGCTGTCGATGGGCATGTCGCACGACTTCGAGGTCGCGATCGCCGAGGGCGCGACGATCGTCCGCGTCGGCACGGCGATCTTCGGGCCGCGGCCGCAGGCGCCCGCGCCGCGAGTCGCGTAGACTGCGCGCGATGCCCACCGAGGCTCTGCGACGTCTCGTGCTCGGATCGCTCGGCTGCGCCGGCGTCGGCCTGCTCGGCTGCTCGGCGACGATGCCGCCGTCGATGGACCACCCCCTGTCGGGCGACGTCGCGCCGGAGTTCGAGGCCGTCTCGACGAGCGGGCGCGACGTGCGCATCCCGGGGCGCTCGCTGACGAAGGTCACCGTCGTCGGCTTCTGGGCCTCGTGGTGCCCGACCTGCCAGGCGACGATGCCGCGTCTCGCGGATCTCTACAACGACACCAAGGGCGACGGGGTCCTGGTCGTCGGCGTCAGCGAGGACGAGACCGAGACCGCGGCCGTCGCCGGCGCGCGCGATCTCGGCCTGTCGTTCCCGGTGGTGATGGACTCGAGCCAGAGCCTGGCCTCGCGCTACGGAGCCTCCAAGGTGCCGCTGACCTTCGTCGTCGATCGCGCCGGGAGGGTCCGCTGGGTGGGGCGCGACCCCGGGCAGGCGCGGGACGCGGTCCGCGCCGTGCTCGCGGAGTAGCGGTGGCGCGGCGCGGTCAGAGCGGACGGCGCGCAGGGGGCGGCGACGCGCCCACGCTGCTCGACGCCGCCGCGCGGCGGGACCCCTCGCTGCGCGCCGCCACGCCGCTCGCCGAGCGCATGCGCCCGCGGCGGCTCGGCGAGGTCATCGGGCAGGAGCACCTCCTCGCGCCGGACAAGATCCTTTCGCGCGCGATCGCGGCCGACCGCATCCCCTCGATGATCCTCTGGGGCCCGCCAGGCGCCGGCAAGACGACGCTCGCCCGCGTCATCGCCGAGACCACGCGCGCGCGCTACGTCCCGTTCAGCGCCGTGCTCGGCGGCGTCCCCGAGCTCCGCCAGATCCTCGCCGAGGCCCGCGAGGCGCGCTCGTACCGGGGCGAGCGGACGATCCTCTTCGTCGACGAGATCCACCGCTTCAACAAGGCGCAGCAGGACGCGTTCCTGCCCCACGTCGAGGACGGCACCGTCACGCTCATCGGCGCGACCACCGAGAACCCGTCGTTCGCCGTGGTGGCGCCGCTCCTCTCGCGCTGCAAGGTCTTCAGGCTCAGGGGGCTCGGCGCCGAGCAGCTCGCCCTGCTCATGCGCCGCGCGCTCGCCTCGCCCGACGGGCTCGCCGGCGCCGTCGACGCCGACGACGACGCGCTCGCGGCGATCGCCGCGCTCGCCCAGGGCGACGCGCGGCGCGCGCTCACCACGCTCGAGATCGCGGCGGAGGACGCGCAGGCCGCCGGCGCGACGCGGATCACGCGCGACGCCGTCGCCGCCACGAGCGAGACCAAGACGCTGCTCTACGACAAGGCCGGCGAGGAGCACTACAACGTCATCAGCGCGTTCATCAAGTCGATGCGCGGGTCCGATCCCGACGCGGCGATCTACTGGCTGATGCGCATGGTCGAGTCGGGGGACGACCCGCTCTTCCTCCTGCGCCGGATGATGATCTTCGCGAGCGAGGACGTCGGCAACGCCGACCCTCGCGCGCTCGAGGTCGCCGTCGCCGCCGACGCGGCCTTCCGGCGCATGGGCATGCCGGAGGGGATGTACCCCCTCGCGCACGCGGCCATCTACCTGGCGACCGCGCCCAAGTCGAACGCGGTGAACGCCGCCTGGCACGCGGCGCAGGCCGCGGTGCGCGATCACGGCGCGCTCGAGGTGCCGATGAAGCTGCGCAACGCGGTCACCTCGCTGATGAAGCGCGAGGGCTACGGCGAGAGCTACCGTTACGCGCACGACGAGGAGGGAGGCGTCGCCGAGGGCGAGACGTACCTGCCCGAGGCGCTCGTCGGCACCACGTTCTACGAGCCGACCGATCGCGGCTACGAGAAGAACATCGCCGAGCGGCTGCGCCGGATCCGCGGGGCCGGCGGCCGCGGCGAGGGCGGCGACGGCACGGGTTGAGGCGCGCAGCGACCGCAGCGCGCCCGAGCGGCGGCGCGCGCGGCGGGCCGTCGAGCAACGGGCGCCGTCCGGCCGCGCTTCCGTCGCGAGCGGGGGCTCTGCCCCCGCG
>CAYJPW010000027.1:0-82115 GCA_964372055.1 uncultured Polyangiaceae bacterium | reverse complement strand
ACGTTGGGCGAGGGCGACGGAGCCGGCGACGCTTCGGCGGCGGCGGTGACGGCGGGCGCGGCCGGCCCGCTCGCCGGGAGCGCGAGCGCGTCGGGCGGCGGATCAGGGTAGAGCGCACGGCGACCGAGGAGCGCGCCGGCGATGGCGAGCGCGACGCCGCCCGCGACCGCCCAGCGGCGGAACGAGCGCGGCGGCGGCGCCGCGCCGCGCGGCCCGCCCCACGAGGAGTCGGTCGCGCCCCCTTGCGTGCTCGCCGGCACCGGCTCGACCGGCGGCGGCTCCGGCGCGACGGCCGGCTCGCCCGCCGTGTCCTTGCCGCCGGCCGCGAGGCGCGCGATCCGCTTCACGCGCAGCGTCGTCTCGGCATCGGGCAGGAGCGCGGCGAGCGAAGCCGCGAGCTTGCCGACGTCCGGGAACCGCGCCTCGGGGCTCTTCGCCAGGCACCGGAGGATGGCGGCCTCGAGATCCGGCGGCACCTCCTCGCGGACCGACGAAGGCCGGGGCGGGTCGTCCTGCACGATGGCGAGGCAGAGCTCGAGGCGCCCGTCCCCCTGGAAGGGCAACGTCCCCGTCACGAGCTGGTAGAGGATGACGCCGAGCGACCAGATGTCGGTCCTGTGATCGACGTCGCGCGAGGAGCGGACCTGCTCCGGCGACATGTGGTAGGGCGATCCGATCGTCGCCTCGGTGTCGGTGAGCTCGCTCGGGGTCCCCTCCTGCGTGAGCTTCGAGATGCCGAAGTCGAGCACCTTGATCTGGGGCGCGCCGTCGGCCGCCTTGCCGAGGAAGAGGTTCGCCGGCTTGAGGTCGCGGTGGACGACGCCCGCGGCGTGCGCCTCGGCGAGGCCCTCGCACGCCTGGATCACGTAGCGGACCGCCACCTCGATCGGCAGCGGACCCTGCTTCTTCAGGACCGCGGCGAGATCGCTGCCCTCGAGGTACTCCATCACGATGTAGGGCTCGCCCGTCTCGAGCCGCCCCATGTCGTGCACCTGCGCCACGTGGCCGCTGCGGAGCCGCGCCGCCGCCCGCGCCTCGCGGAAGAAGCGCTCGACGGCGGTGCCGCTCGTGACCGCGTGCGGGAGCATGAACTTGACGGCGCGGAGCTCGCCCAGGTCCACGTGCATTGCGCAGACGACCACGCCCATGCCGCCGGCGCCGAGGACGCGCTCGACGCGGTACTTGCCCGCGAGCACGTCGCCGGGCTTCACCGGGGACCAGGCCGAGCTGCTCATTCTCCCGCCCGCGAGCATACGCGGTCGCGCCGCGGCGCCCAAGACCGGGGCGGAGGGGCCCACGACGGCGTACGCTCCCCTGATGGATGATCGGCGCGCCCTCATCGCCGCCATCGGGGGGCTGCTCTTCGTGATCCAGAGCGCGGCGTTCTGCTTCGGGCACGGCTTCCTCCTCGGACGGGCGGGAGGCTACGGCGGCGTCTTCGTCCTCGGGCCGCTCGGCCTCGTCTTGATCCTCGGCTTGCTCGCCGGATCGCTCGCCTGCGGGGGCGACGCCGCGGTGCGCGGTCGGCGCGGTGTGCGCGTGCTCGGCATCGCCATCGTGCTGCTCGCCTTCGCCAGCCCGGTGGGCGGCTGTGCGGCCGGATTCGATCTCGCGGCGCAGAGGGGGACGACCGGTGGAAGCGCCCCCTGATCGCGCGCGGCTCGGCTACGCCACGCTCGGGATCGGCACCTTCGCGCTGGGCTGTTGGACGAGCGCGTTCTACGCGGCCGCGCTCAACACGAACCGCAGCGTCGCGTGGCTGTTCCCGGTCGGCATCGGGGCCGTGGCGCTGACGGCCATCACCATCGCCTGCGCCGCGTTCGCGTTTCTGCGCGGGAGCTGGAGGACGTTCGTGCCCGCGGCGATCGGGCTGACGCTGGCCGTGGGCGTCTCGGTCGCGCTCGGCTTCGCGCTGCTCCTGCGCTGACGTTTGGGGCGCGGCGGGACACGAGGGAGTCGCTTGCAGGTGCCGGCGGAGCTCGTGGCTGCCGTCTACCGGAGCTATCGACGCGAGCTTCGAGCCCCAACATCGCATCGGCGGCGGCGACGGTCTCGCGCAGCGCGACGAGCGACGCGTGCGATCGCGGAGCGCTCCGGCGCGATCGGACCGGCCCGATGTCTTGGCTACTTGCTGATGTCCTTCGGCGGCGGGAGGGTGGGCGCCGGAGGCGCCGTCGCGGCGGGAGCCTTCTTGTTGATCCCGTCGGTCCCGGGGAGCGCGGTCGAGGCGCCCTTCGCGCTGCCGGTGCCCTTCTTGTTCTCGTCGAGCTGGATCACCGGCTCGGTGCCGCCGGCGGGCGACTTGGTCGCCTTCTTGTTCTCGTCGAGCTGGACCACCGCGTCGGCACCGCCGGGCGGGGGTTTGGTTCCCTTCTTGTTCTCGTCGAGCTGGATCACCGGCTCGCTGCCGGGCAAGCCCGGAGGCCCTTTGCTCCCCATCAGCTCCGCGGCGGGGGCGGGCTGGTCGGTCGCCGCCTCGCGCTGGCAACCGACGAGCGCGGGCAGCGCTGCCAAAGCAAGTGACACGAGGACGTTCCGTTGCATCGCAGGTGATCTCCTTGTGCCGCTCCGCCGTGCGAACGCGGGCACCGCTCGAGGTCTCATCGACCTTCGGAGACCGTAGGACCCGCAGGCTCCCGGTGCCTGAGCTGATCCTCAGCTTCTTCTCAGCGGAGCTTCAGGGGACGAGCCGCAACACGAACGCGTCGCGATCCCCGGCGCTCGTGAGCGCGATGCCGCCGCCGAAGTCGGCCGTGTCCTCGAAGGCGCCGACCACGACGACGCTGCCGTCGGGCGCCACCGCCGCCGTCATCGCCGAGTCCGCGCCTGGACCACCGAAGCGCCGGCTCCACATGTGGCTGCCGGCGGCGTCGAGCGCGACGACGACGGCGTCGAGGCCTCCCCGCGCCGGCAGCGCGCCTCCGCCGAAATCGACGACGCTGGCGGCGGCGCCGGTGAGGATCTCGTTGCCCTGCGCGTCCTCGACGACGCCCGTGAAGAGCTCCTCCTTCGCGCCGCCGAACGCCTTCGCCCACGCGACGCCGCCGAGCACGTCGTACCGGGCGACGAAAGCATCGCCCGCGCTCGCGACGGGCACGTCGCCTACACCGAAATCGGTCGGCCCTCCGAGCACGCCGACGAACGCGCGCGCCGAGGTCGCGTGGGCCGCGTCGTCCGCCAGGCTCCCGTAGCCCTTCGCGTCGACCAGGGTGCCGCCCGCGTCGAGCCGGAGGGCGAAGACGTCGTGACCTCCGGCGCTCGCGAGATCCATCAAGGCGGTGTGGAAGCCGGCGTCGTGGCCCCCTGCGACGAGGATCGAGCCGTCCGGCGCGACGGCGACGCTGCTGCACGAGTCCGCCGTCGGGCTGCCCGCCGCCACGCTCCACACGGGGGTGCCGGACGCATCGAGCTTCGCGACGAGGATATCCTGCTCGCCCTGGCTGGTGTGGGCCCCGAGCCCCAGGTCGATGGTCCCGAAGAACTGCGTGGCGACGTAGATGGCGCCGCCCTCGCCGATGGCCACGCCGCCGCCGCGCTCGCCCTGCGCCGCCGCGGCGTCGCCGAACCGCTTGGCCCAGACCGCGCCGCCGCCGCTCGTGAGCTTGGCGACGAAAACGTCGCTCGATCCGGCGGACGTCATCGTCAGGCCGCCGAAGGCGATGTCGCCCATGAAGGAGCCCGCGAGCACCACGCTCCCGTCGGCGCCGACGGCGAGCTTGCCGACGGTGTCGAGACCGGCGCCGCCGAAGCGCTGGGCCCAGAGGAGATTGCCGTTGAGCGTCAGCTTGGCGACGAAGATGTCCTGATCCCCCGCGCTCGTGAGGGGACCGCTGCCGAGGTCGATCGAGCCGGCGAACTCGCCGGCCACGACGAGGTCGCCCGCGCCGTCGATGACGACCCAGCTCGCCGATTGCGCGGCGGCGTCGCCGAAGCGCTCGGCCCACAGGACCTCCGGGCCCGCGCCGCCGTCGCCGCCCGCGCCGCCCGCGCCCGTGGTCCCCACCGTCGTCGACGTGGTCGCGGCCGCGCCGCCGCCTTCGCCGACGAAGTGCGGGGCGGTCGAGCACCCGAGCCCGACGAGCGCCAGGCCGACCGCCGGCAGGGGCGCTCGCGCGCCGCCGGCCGGTCGACGGCTATTCATTGCACGTGCACATGCCGCACTGGTTGCACGCGTCGGGGCAGCAGTCGTTGGCGCACGGACAGTAGCTGTCGCAGTAGCAACCGCTCGGCGCCTGCCCGCCGCACGCGCCCGGCGCCTGGCAGCCACAGTCCTGCGGGCAGCCGCCGGCGTCCTCGCCGCAGTCGCAGTTGCCGTTGCCGCACACCGGGGGGCAGTCCTGCATGCAGTTGCAGGCGTTCTCGGCGCCCGGCGTGCAGCAGCCGTCGCCGCACACCGTGGGGCAGTCCTGGGCGCAGTTGCAGTCGTTCTCGCCGGCCTCGCACGCGGCGTTGCCGCAGACGACGGGGCAGGCGCCGCAGTCGGCCTGGCACGAGCCGCACGTCTCCCCGCCGCCGCAGCACCCGTCCCCGCACGAGGGGCCGCAGTCGGCCGGGCAGTTGCACTGGTTCTCGCCGCCGCTGCAGTTGCCGTTGCCGCAGCAGGAGCCGCAGTCCTGGGCGCACGACCCGCACGACTCCCCGCCGCCGCAGCACCCGTCGCCGCACGAAGGGCCGCAGTCGGCCGGGCAGTTGCACTGGTTCTCGCCGCCGCTGCAGCTGCCGTTGCCGCAGCAGGACCCGCAGTCCTGGGCGCACGACCCGCACGACTCGCCGCCCGTGCAGCAGCCGTCCCCGCACGACGGACCGCAGTCCTGGCCGCAATTGCAGTCGCTCTCGCCCGGATCGCAGACCGCGTTGCCGCAGCAGGAGCCGCAGTCCTGGGCGCACGACGCGCAGCTCTCGCCGATCGAGCAGCAGCCGTCGCCGCAGGCGCTGGGGCAGTCGGCGGGGCAGTTGCACTGGCTCTCGCCCGGGCCGCAGGTGCCGTTGCCGCACGAGGCGGGGCACTCGCCGCAATCGGCGGGACACGACGTGCACCCCTCGTCCATCTGCGCGCTGCACGTGCCGTCGCCGCAGCTGGGCGGGCAGGCGCCGCAGTCGGTGGGGCAAGAGACGCAGTCCTCGGTCGCCGGATCGCAGCTCCCGTCGCTGCAGTTCGCCGAGCACGGTCCGCAGTCGGCCTCGCACGCGACGCAGTCCTCGCCCGAGAACTTCTCGCACGTGCCGTTGCCGCAGTCCGCCGAGCCGGTCCCCGTCGAGCCGGTCCCGCTCGAGCCGGTCGGACCGGCGCCGCCTCCGCCGCCGGCGGCCCCTCCACCGGCGCCTCCGACGAACGTGGGGTCGGCCGAGCAGGCTCCGACGACGGCCGCGGCGCAGAGACCCAGCGCCAGCGCCGCGATCAGACCACGCTCGAGAAGCACGCAACCATGAGACCCCGCCCGCCGCCCGCGTGCAAGATGCACCCGCCCCGCGGCGGGCACGGCGCGCACGCGGCGGCTCCGCCGGCGCCGGGGCGCGGCTCGGGACCGCAGGGCGGGACGCCTTCAGGGCTGGCGCGCGATGACGGCGAGATGGGTGTTCGTCGGCGTCGTGGCGACCATGCCCTGCGGGTGGTGCAGCCCCAGGGCCTGCACCACGTACTCGTCGTTCGGACCCACCGTGCGCCGCTGCCCGTCGGCGACGCGCTCGGTGTCGCCCTCGTAGCCGACGTCCCACGCCATGCGGTTGTTGGTCTCGCCGCAATCCATCGGGGCGATGGTGAGCGGCGAGTACCACGGCGTCCCGGCGAAGTACTCGAGCGCACCCGCCGCGACCCAGCCCAGGAGCAAGGTGCCGTCGGTCGCGCGCAACGCCCCCCACTCCTCGGGCCCCTCCACGTTCTGCCTGGCGAGGTCCAACAGGACGTCCTGGTCGAGGGCGATGGCGACCTCGATGGGCGGGTCCGCCACCAGCTCGAGCGTGATCGTCTCGTTCACGCCCGGAGCCGAGCAGGCCAGCGTGTACGTAGGGCTCGGCGCGGCGGCCACCGCCGTCACGGTGCAGCCGCCGCTCACGAAGTCGAAGTTGTCGACCGTGACGCGCGCGTCGACCCCTTCGCCCGGAGAGCAGAGGTCCGGCCCGCCGCCGGATCCGCCGGCCCCGCCGACGTTCTGGGTCCCGCCCGCGCCTCCTGAGCCGGACGTCGTCTCGACGTCACCTTCGCAGCCGGAGGCGATGCAGGCGGCGGCGAGCACCGCGACCGAGGCGCCGAGGAGGTTTCGCATGGGAAGGCGAACGTACCCCAGCACGGCGCGCTCCGGCAGGGCGAGCTGAACGCCCCGGGGTGCTCGTCCGGCTGCGGCACCTTGGCGAGCGGCAGCCCGCGCGCCAGATACGATTCGATGCGTACGAGGAGTCTCGGTGTGTCCGCGGCGCCGCCGCAGTCCCGCTTGGAGGTCGTCCAAGGAGAGCTCCGACGGCTGGCGGCGTGGATCGACCGCGCGGTCGCGGGCGACCGCGACGCTCGCCTCGAAGGCGACGTGACCGACGAGGCGGCCGCGCTGCTCGGCGACAAGATCGAGGCGCTCCTCGAGGCGGGCCGCCGGGCCGCGCGCGAGGACGCCATCCTCTGCAACATCATCCAAAACATCCCGCACAGCGTGTTCTGGAAGGACCGCCAGAGCAGGTACCTCGGCGCCAATCAGAACCTGCTCCGCGACCTCGGGCTGACCTCGTTCACCCAGCTCGCCGGCAAGACCGACCTCGAGACGCCCGTGAGCCGACAGGAGGCGGAGTACTTCCGAGCGGTCGATCGCCGCGTCATGGAGTCGGGGAAGGCCGAGGGAAACTTCGAAGAGGCCCAGCACCGGCCCGACGGGACGCATACGCTCCTGACGAGCAAGGTCCCTCTCCGCGATGCGTACGGGGACATCTTCGGCGTCCTCGGCATCTACGTCGACATCACCGAGCGCAAGCGGGCCGAAGAGGAGCTGCGCGCCGCGAAGGAACGGGCCGAGGCGGCCGACCACACGAAGAGCGAGCTCTTGAGCTTCGTCAGCCACGAGCTGCGCACGCCCCTGACCCTCATCCTCGGCCCGCTCGACGCGCTCCTGGCCGACTCGGGCGCAGCGCTCTCGGACCGCACGCGAGCCAGCCTCGAGCGCATCCGGCGGAACGCCGCGCGGCTCCTCGACCTCGTGACGGACACCCTCGACTTCGTGCGCCTGGAGGAAGGTCGCCTGGCGGTCACTCGCGAGGCGCTCGATCCGGTGAAGGTCGTGGAGGCGATCGTCGACGATGCCCGACCTGCCGCGGAGCACTGGGGCGTGGAGCTCGACTTCCACCGCTCGGACGCCGGGATCGCGCGCCTGGATCGGCGCATGCTCGAGAGGATCGCGCTCAACTTGCTGACGAACGCGCTCAAGGTCACGCCGCAGGGCGGGACGGTCGATGTCGCCGTCCGCAGGATCGACGAGCGTACCGTGGAGCTGTCCGTGGCCGACACGGGTCCGGGCATCCCCGCGGCCCGTCACACCGAGGTGTTCGAGCGCTTTCGGCAGATCGAGGCTCCGGGCGCGCAACGAACCCTGGGAAGCGGCCTCGGGCTGGCCCTCGTCAAGGCGCTCGCCGAGCTCCTCGGTGGCACCGTCGGTCTCGAGAGCGAGGTGGGCAAGGGCTCCCGGTTCTTCGTTCGATTCCCGACGGACGGGGTCGAGGCGCTGCCAGGCCCGGAGGTCCGGGCCGAACGGCGCGAATCTCCTGCTGCGCCGCGCCTCGAGCGAGACCTCGGGGAGCCGCGTGCCGGCGCCGATGCGGACGCACGCGGCACGGTGGAGCCTGGGCGCCCGCTGCTCGTCGTCGCCGAGGACAACGACGAGATGCGCGCCTACATCTGCGACGTCCTCCAAGACCTCTTCGAGGTGCACGGCGTCTCCGACGGGCGCGCCGCGCTCGAGGTCGCGCGGCGGCTGCGGCCGGAGGTCGTCGTATCGGACATCGTCATGCCCGAGATGGATGGCCTCGAGCTCGTGGCTCGATTGAAAGAGGACCCGGCCCTGCGCCCGATCCCCGTCGTGCTCCTGACCGCGAAGTTCGGCACGAGCGACTTGGTCGCCGGGCTCGAAGCGGGTGCCGACGACTACGTGACCAAGCCCTTCTCGCCCGCCGAGCTCCGAGCGCGAGCCCGAGCGGCAGCGCGGCTCCACCGAGCGTACCGGGAGCTGGAAGAGACGCACCTGCAGGAACAGTCGACGCTGCGGCGCCTGCGGGAGGCGCAAGAGCAGCTCGTCCAATCGGCGAAGATGGCGGCCGTGGGGACGCTCGTCGCGGGCATGTCGCACGAGCTGAACAACCCCATCGCCACGATTCGCCTCCAGGTGGAGAGCTTGCTGCGACGGATTGCCGAGGATGGGCCGCTCCGAAAGGGGCTGCTCGCCATCGACCGGCAGTCACAGCGGTGTGCGCGCATCTTGAAGGCGCTGCTCGAGTTCTCGCGGAAGAAGCCCGCCGAGCAGGGGGTGGTGTGCGTGAGGGATCTGCTGGCGCACATGGCGGAGCTCGCCGGGCCGACCGCCGACGGCGCGCGGGTGCGCGTGGAAATCGAGCCGAGCCCCTCGGGCATGCCCGACATCGGCGTGAGCCGGCAAGAGATCGAGACGGCGATCCTCAACCTGGTGACGAACGCGCTCGACGCGACGCCTGCCGGCGGCACCGTCCGGCTCGGCGCCGGGGCTCGGGACGTCGGCGGAAGGTCGGGGATCGAGATCTGGGTCCGGGACACGGGCGGAGGGATCCCGCCGGAGCTCGTCGACCGCATCTTCGACCCGTTCTTCACGACGAAGGCGGTGGGCAAAGGGACGGGCCTCGGGTTGTCCCTCACCCGCAAGATCGTCGAGTCCGCCGGCGGATGCATCGAGGTCGACACGACCCCGTGCGTCGGGACGACCATGCGCGTCTGGCTCCCCGCGCTCGAACCGGTGAGCCACACAGGAGGGTCATGAGCTCCTACGCCGGAGAGGTGCATCGACCCGTTCGCGCGCTCGTCGTCGACGACGAGCCCGACTTCCTCGAGATTCTCACGATGGAGCTCGAGGAAGTCGGATTCGCCGTGGTCGGAGCGCCGAGCGGGGCGGCGGCGCTCGAGGCGGCGAGCCGTGAGAGGTTCGACGTCGTGCTCACCGATTTCAAGATGCCCGCGATGGATGGACTCGAGCTCGCGGCCCGGCTCAAGGCGATCGATCCCGAGCTTCGCGTCGTCCTGGCCACCGGATGCGTGTCGGAGGAAGTCTCCACCGCGCTGTCGGATGTGATCGTCGACGCGTGCCTGCGCAAGCCGTTCGGCATCCATGACGCCGTCACCACGCTCATGCGCGTCACCGAGCGGCCGGCGGGAGAGCTCGATCGGCCTGGGCCCGGAGCCGCGCCCGAGGCGCATCGCTGACCCGGGTCCTCGAAGCGCCAGCCGTCCGGCGTTCGACGCTCGCGGATCTCGTGGGCCGCGCCTCTGCGGGCTCGAGTCAGATCTCGTCCAGGATCGCGGCCTTCCGTTTCTCGTAGTCCTCTGCGCTGATCAACCCCTTCTGCCGCAGCTCCAGCAAGCGCTGCAGCCGCTGCTCGATGTCAGGCGAAGGCGACGCCGCGGGGCCCGTGCCCTTGGCCGCGTCGCCTGCTGCGGAATGCGCGGTCAATCGATAGGGTGTCGCGATCAGGAGCACGATCTTGCCGTTGTCCGCGGCCGTCGTTTGAACCCCGAAGAGACCGTCGGCCCCGAGCTTCGTGGCGCGCGCTTTGGCCTGCAACAGCGCATCGTCGTAGGTGCATCCACCGACGATCGATCCGGTGGTGATCCCGCTCATTGCCCCGGTGCCGGCGCCGAGCGCGCCCATGGTCCCGGCGACCATTCCGGCGGGACAACGGATCTCGATTGTCGCGCTCAGCGCAAACGCATTCTCTGGCTTCTCTTGGAGGACTTGCATCGCCGCGGGACCAGCGCCGCGGATGTCCGCATATCCCGGCTTCCACGCGCCTTCGCTCGACGCCTCCGCCCCGCATCCCCAAGAAGAGCAGGTCGCCCCGATCGCCAGGAACGCGAGGCCGCCTCTCCCCAGGGTGCGCACCCTGCGTACCTTCGAGACGAGCGCCGCCGGCTGCTCGTGTCGTGCTGGGTGTCTCGAGCAACGCATCACCACCGGAGCGTACCCGACCAAGCGGTCACGGCGCCAAGCGATGCCGGATGGACCCCGCGGGCCACGATCCCGTAGCTTGGACGATCGTGAGCCAACACGTTCCCCCCGCCTCCCCCGTCCCCACCCGCGTCCGCTGGTCGGTGCTCGGCGACCTGGTCCAGCACGAGGGCCGCCTCGAGGATCTCTCGGGCGCGGGCGCGCGACCGCGCATGGTCCTGAGCGTCGGCGAGGGCCGCGTGGCGGTGGGGGACGAGATCCGGCTCGAGATCCTGGCCGGCGCGGGGGCGACGTTCGGGCTCGGGCGCATCGCCTCGGCGGCGGACGGCGCGATCGCGGTGGACGTCCTCGCCCTCGGCGTGGACGCGGCCCTGGTCGCGGCGCCGGCGGGCCGGGCCGCGCCGCCCCCGCTGCCGGGTGGGGTGCCGCCGCCGCTGCCGGCGCGCGCCGAGGAGCAGCGCGCCCGGCCGGAGCGCGACGGCGCCCGCACCATCGACGAGGCCGAGGAGCTCGAGGCGGTGATCGAGCCGCTCGCCGTGAAACGCGCCGGGTACGTCATCGGCATCGATCTCGGCACCACCAACACCTGCGCCTCGTACGTGGTCGACGGGCGTCCGCGGGTGATCCCGGGCCGCACCGGCACGAACACCATCCCCTCGATGATCACCTTCGAGCCCGACGGCGCGTTCCACATCGGGCAGCGCGCGGCCGACCGGCAGATCCTCTATCCGCTGCGGACCGTCTACGGCTCCAAGCGCCTCATCGGCCGCACCTACCGCCCCGAGCTCGCGGCCGAGCTCCAGGCGCACTTCGCCTACCCGCTGGGCGAGGCCGAGGGGCAGCGGTTCGGCGTCCGCCTCGACGACCGCGTCATCAGCATGGACACCATCGCCGCCCGCGTGCTCGACGAGGTCCGGAGCTCGGCCGAGGCGTTCCTGAAGGCGCCGGTGGAGGCGGCCGTGATCACGGTGCCGGCCTACTTCAGCGAGGTGCAGCGCGAGGCCGTGCGACGGGCCGCGGCGCAGGCGAAGCTCGCGGTCTATCGCGTCGTCAACGAGCCCACCGCCGCCGCGGTCGCCTACGGCCACAAGCAGCACGCGAACGCGCGCATCGCGGTGTGGGACTTCGGCGGCGGCACCTTCGACTTCTCGATCGTCGACGTCTCCGACGGGCAGCTCGAGGTGGTCACGTCCGGCGGCGACAACTTCGTCGGCGGCTCGGACTTCGACGACGCGCTCGCGTCCCACCTGCTCGAGGAGTTCCAGCGCATCGAGCGCGTCGCGCTCGAGCCCGACCCGCAGCAGATCGCGCGGCTCCGCGAGGCCGCCGAGAAGGCCAAGTGCGCGCTCTCGATCGAGACCGAGACGCTCGTGGAGCTGCCGGAGCTCACGCGGGAGCCGAAGCGCCACCTCCGCGTCGAGATCACGCGCGAGCGCTTCGAGGCGCTCACCCGCACGCTGGTGGACCGCTCGGTGGCGATCGCCTCCGAGGTCATGCGGGGCGCCGGCATCTCGCCCCGCGACGTCGATGACGTGGTCCTGGTCGGCGGCACGACGAGGATCCCCGCCGTGCAGCAGGCGGTCGCGGATCTCTTCCAGCGCCGGCCCAGCAAGCGCATCAACCCCGACGAGGCCGTCGCGCTCGGGGCGGCGCTGCTCGCCGACGAGATCGGGAGCGGCGGCGCGCCGACGCTGCTCGACATCCTCCCGATGAGCGTCGGGCGGGCGGTGGCGCGGCGTCGCTTCGAGCCCATCGTCACGCGCAACTCGCGCCTCCCGGTCCAGAAGGAGCTGACGCTCGACGCCGACGTGCTCGGCAGCGTCTACGTCCCCCTCTTCCAGGGCGAGTCGCCCGACGTCGCGCAGAGCGAGTACCTCTGCTCGGTGCTCGTCGAGGACCGCTCCCTCTGGAACGGCGGCCGCGTCACCGTGCGCCTCTCGTTCGACGAGCACGCGGTGATGGCGGTGGAGGCCGTCGACGCGCGCACCGGGCGCGCGCTGCCGGTGAAGCTCGACCGATCGAGGCCGATCGAGGACGTGCTCCGCGACCTGGGATCGTTCGAGGGCTCCGAGCCCGAGCCGTGGCGCCCGCCCGAGACCCGGCTCGGCAAGGTGCTCGGCAAGCTCTTCCGCGTGTTCCGCCGGGGCTGACGGGGGGGCGGCCTCCGGGTCGTCCGCGACGAGCTCAGCCCCGCAGGGTGAAGGTGTTGCCCTCGGTGTCGGCGACGTCCACCGTCACGACCCCTGGCGCGACCTCGTTCGCGGGCGAGACGATCCGACCGCCGGCGCGCTCGATCGCCGCGCCGGCGGCGACCCGATCGTCGACGGCGAAGTGCAGCCCGACCCTCCCGCCGGGATGCTCGGGGTGAAGGAACAGGCCGACGCGCACGCCCGCGATCGAGAGCGACGACCACCGCTCCGACGCATACGTCACGTCGGCTCCCAGCGCGCCCACGTAGAACGCGGTCGCGCGTTGCATGTCGCGGACCTCGAGGCTGAAGAAGGTCTCGGTCACCCTCATGGGGAGGATCCTACCTGCGGCGCGAGCCGAGGGTGGTGGCGTCGCGCTCCGCCGGGACGCCAATCGGAGCTACGCTACGAGCGATGTCGACGGACCTGGACGCCCGGGCGCTGGCGCTGAAGGACGAGGCTTTCGAGCTCCAGCGGGCGGGGAGGTATCTCGACGCCGAGAAGCCGCTCCTCCAAGCGATCGCGCTCTGGAAGCTCGCGCGAGGACCGCAGGATCTCGAGGTCCTCGCCGCCGAGATGAACCTCGCCGTCTCCTATCGACGTCGCGGGGAGCCGGAGCGTGCCCTGCCCATCCTCGAGCGCGTGGTGTCCGAGCTCGAGGTCCTGCCCTTCGAGCCGGAGGCGGCGCAGGTCCACCGCCTCGCGTGCAACAACCTCGCCGCCTGCTACCGCCACACCGGCCAGCTCGACAAGGCGCTCGGCCTGCTCGAGATGCTCTGGAACATGCTCGACATCCCCGAGATGGAGAGCGTCCCCGATGACCACGAGGCGAAGCTCGCCTGGCGCGAGGAGCGCGCGCGCATCCTCGACAACACGGCCGACGTCCTCACGCAGATGAACGATCTCGCCCGGGCCGAGGTCGCGGCGACGAGGGCGAACGCCGAGTGGGTGGCGCTCCGCGGCCAGGACGATGTCGACGTGGCGATTTCTCTCACCCACGTGGGAACGATCGCCATGAAGAATGGCCACCTGGACGCCGCGCGCGGGCACCTGCGACGGTCCCTCGAGCTGCTGGAGAGGCTCCTCGGCCCGGAGCACCCGCACGTCGCCGCCGCGCTCAACGTCCTCGGCGTCAGCGCGCTGCTCGCCGGAAGGCTCGAGGAGGCACGCGCGCACGCGCAGCGATCGCTGGCCATCAGCCGGAGGACGCTCTCCGACGATCACCATCTGGTGATCGAGGCGCTCGATCTGCTCGAGCAGGTCGAGCGCGTCGGCGCCGGACCGTCGAGCTGAGGGCCGGTCCGCCGGTGAGCTCGCGCCGCGAGCGCCGCGTCACAAGCAATCGAGCTTGCGCTCGGCAAGCACGATCGTGAACGGCGTGCTCGTGAAGTCGATGCGCCCGCGGTAGGGGAACTTGCCGCCGCTGACCGTGAACGTCGTGTACCCGCCGACGTCGCCGCCGGTCTGGTCCACGTCCCAGATCTCGGTGCTCAGGTCCTGGTTCAGGTCCTCTCGATGCGCATCGACCTTCACGAGCTGGATGTCGATGGGGAGATCGCCCTGCGCGATCGAGGCGATGGTCTCGGGAGGCGAGACCCAGTGCAGGTCGACCGTGACCGGCCCGGTCACCCCGTACGAGATGTAGTCGGGCTCGATGGCGAGCTTGCCCAGGCTGGCGACGATGGTGTCGCGCTCGGCGGCGGTGAGCGTGAGCGGGTTGGGGGGCGTCGGGCCGAGGCCGAGCAGCTCGACGAGCGGACCGGGCTCGCTGTACGTGATGGTCACCGAGTCGTCGGTCTGGCTCGGGACGACCGTGGCTCCCACGAGGTACGACTCCAGCGCGAAGATGTTCTCGGTCACCACCGTGCCGGCGGGACCGTAGCCGGATTCCTCGGTCAGCAAGACGCGCATCGCGATGGCCGCCGCGGTCTTCTCGTACCGGTAGACGCCCTGATCGAAGGTCCAGTCCGGGGGCATCCCGCCGACCGCGCCGGCGACCGTCTCGGCGTACAGAAGGAGGAAGTCGATCGCGAACAGCGTCGGCAGCCAGGTGATCTCGAGGCTGGTCGCGAGCGAGCCTGCGTACTGCTCGGTGATGAAGATGTTCTCGTCCACCTCCTGCTGGGTGGCGCCGTCCCAGCAGTCCTGGAGGCGGCCGCCTTGCTCCTCCCGCTCGGCCTCGGTCCCGAGGCACCCCGGGGCAGCGATGGATAGAGAAAGGAAGCCGAGCACCCAGGCGGCGGTTCGAAGCATGGCGGGCGACATAGCAGCGCCTGTGCCATGGGGGGGCGCGCGCTTGCGCGCGTTCGGAAGCGGCTCTCCCTCGTCCAGCCCTGACTTGGGTGTCATGGCGTCGATCATCTTACATGTGGACGCGCGCGTTCACGGGCCGCGCCGCCGCGGCGGCCGAACGCGAGTGGGATGCGAGCCTCGCCCTAGGCGCGGAGCCCCGAATGCGTCGACAGGATCGCCGCGGCATCGCCGACGCACAGGTCACACACGTACGCCGACGGCCCGGCGATGAGCTTCGCGACCTCCGATTGGGGCTTGTCGCAGAACGAACACGCGAGCGCGGCCGCGGGAGCCGCGGGCAGGCGTGGTTGCTCGGCCATCCGGCGCTCGTCTTCGTCGAGCAGCCGCTGCATCCTCTCCAGGCTCTCCTCTCGGAGCTCGGCGATCGCCCGCTCGAGCTCCGGCGGCAGCTCGAGCTCGTCGGGAACGGGGATCTCGGCGAATGGCTCGCGACCACGAGGATCCATTTCGATCTCCTCGCCCATGATGTCGAGGCAGAGGCCGACGCATTCGTTGCAGATGCGTGCCGAGCGGCCCATCCTGCCCGCCAGACCGAACACCGAGTCGCCGCCCTTGGTGCAGAACGAGCAGGTTCCGGAGATGGCGAGCACCATCGTGCGGGGCAGCTCGATGAGACCTCGCCCTGCGAGCCAAAGCCCGGGCACCGCCGCGCCGAGGAGACAGAGAAAGCCGCGTCGGCGCATGCCGCAAGACTAGCCCCTCGGGGTCCCGCGCCGGAAGCCAGACGGCGCGCCGCGACGCACGGCGCTCCGGCGCGTGAAGCGGGCCCGCCCCCCTCGCGAGGAGCGGGCCCCCTTCCCTACTTCCGGACCGCGGTCACCACCCCCGCGCCCACGGTCTTGCCGCCCTCGCGGACGGCGAACCGCATGCCGGGCTCGATGCCCACGGGGTGCATCAGCTCGAAGGCGACGCGCGCCCGGTCGCCCGGGTGCACGGCGCCTCGCGGGTGATCGGCCGGCACCTCGATCACGCCGGTCACGTCCGCGGTCCCGAAGAAGAACTGCGGCTTGTAGCCCGAGACGAACGGGGTGTGGCGGCCGCCCTCCTTCGCCGAGAGCACGTAGAGCTCGGCCTCGCCGAGCGCGTGCGGTCGGACGGAGCCCGGCACGATCACGACCTGGCCGCGCGCGACCTCGTCGCGACCGACGCCGCGCAGGAGCAGGCCGACGTTCTCGCCGGCGGCGGCCTCGGGCTTGTCCTCGTGGAAGGACTGGATGCCCGTGACCACCACCTGGCGCGGACGCGCTTCGGCGTCGCAGAGGCCGACGATCTCGACGGCGGCGCCCTTCGCGAGGACGCCGCGCGCCACGCGACCGGTCACCACCGTCCCGCGCCCCTCGATCGTGAAGACGTCCTCGATGGGCATGAGGAAGGGGGCGGCGAGATCGCGCACCGGATCCGGGATCGCCGTGTCGAGCGCCTCCACCAGGCGGCGGATGCTCTCGGTGCGGGGATCGCCGGGGCCGGCGCCCTCGGCGAGCGCCTGCAGCGCGGCCAGGGCCGAGCCCGTGACCACCGGGACATCGCGGTAGCCGTGCGCGGCGCAGAGCTCCTGCGCCTCGAGGGCGCAGAGCTCGCACAGCTCCGGATCGGCGATGTCGGCCTTGTTCACGAACACGACCATGTGGTCCACGCCCACCTGGCGCGCGAGCAGGACGTGCTCGCGCGTCTGGAGCTGGGGCCCCTGCGAGCCGTCGACGAGCAGGATCGCCCCGTCCATCTGCGACGCGCCGGTGATCATGTTCTTGATGAAGTCGGCGTGGCCGGGGCAGTCCACGTGCGCGTAGCGTCGCGTCTTCGACTCGTAGACGACGTGCGCGAGGTGGATGGTGATGCCGCGGACGCGCTCCTCCGGGGCGCTGTCGATCTGGTCGAAGGCGATCGCGCGGCCGCCGTGCATCGCCGCCATCACCTGCGTGATGGCCGACGTCAGCGTGGTCTTGCCGTGGTCGACGTGTCCGATGGTCCCGACGTTGACGTGAACCTTGCCCATGACGTTCCTCCTTGGGATGCGGGCCGGGCCGGCCCGAGCTCTGCCGGGGCGGCGCGCCGCGCGGCCCCGGAAAACGAGAACGCCCCCTCGGGCACGCGGCCGGAGGGGGCGCTCGTCGCGGGGCGCGGCGGGCTCTAGCCCTTCCCTCGCCTCCGGCCGGGCGCACCGCGGACCGCGGCGCCGAGATCCGCTGAGGACCGGGCGTCGTGGGACTTGGGGCGGGCACGGAGGCCGAGGACGCGCATGGCAAGATCACGGACGGGCGCCGCAGGCGTCCCTGACTCGAGGCTGGGAGCTTGCTCGCGTCGCCACCCCGTCGCGCCTTTGCTACACCTCCGCCGATGAAGACGCTGGGCCTCATCGGCGGAACGACCTGGCACTCGACCGTCGACTACTACCGCACCATCAACCAGCTGGTGAACGCACGACTCGGCGGAGCCAGCTCCGCCCGGCTCCTCCTCTACTCGGTGAACTTCGAGGAGCTGAGGCCACCCTCGGATCCCACCCGGTGGACGCAGGTGGCCTCCACGCTCTGCGACATCGCGCGGCGGCTCGAGGTCGCGGGCGCGGAGTGCATCGTCCTCTGCGCCAACACGCCTCACCTGGTCGCCAATCAGGTGCAGGCGAGCGTCACGATCCCGCTCCTCCACATCGCCGAGGCCACCGCGAGGGCGGTCGTCGCCGCGAAGGTCTCCACCGTCGGCCTCCTCGGGACGAGGTTCACGATGGAGCAGCCGTTCTTCAAGGAGCGCCTCGCGCGCGCCGGCGTCGCGACGATCGTCCCGGAGGAGGCCGACCGCGCCTTCGTGCACGATTCGATCTTCGGCGAGCTCGGCAAGGGCGTGTTCACCAAGGAGACGAAGGAGGCGTACCTCGCGATCATCGACCGGCTGGCCGCGCGAGGGGCGCAGGGCATCATCCTCGGCTGCACCGAGATCCCGATGCTGATCAAGCCGGAGGACTGCGCGCTGCCGACCTTCGACACGACGACGATCCACGCGACGGCGGCGGTCGACTTCGCGTTGAGCGGCTGACGGATGACTCGCCACGTCACCGACGACGCGCTCGGCAGGCTGCGCGCGGCGTCGGCCAGGATGGGGAGCACGGCGCTCGTCGTGCTCGACGACGGGGAGCTCGTGATCGGGGCGGGGGCCCTCACGCGCCGCATCGAGCTGATGAGCGTCACCAAGTCGATCGTGAGCCTCGTGGTCGGGCAGCTCGTCGATCGCAAGCTCCTGGCGCTCGAGCAGCCCGTGGCCGACTTCGTGACGGCCTGGAAGGGCACGCCCAAGGAGGCCATCCGGATCGCGCACCTCCTCGAGCACACGAGCGGGCTCGCCGATCGGAGAACGACCGAGGAGATCTATGCAGCCGGCGACTTCGTCGCCTTCGCGATCGCGGCCGAGCTCGAGCACCCTCCCGGGCAGCGGTTCTTCTACAGCAACCGCGCCTCCAACCTGCTCGCCCCCATCGTCGAGCGCGCCTCCGGGAAGCGGCTCGACGTCTGGGCCGGCGAGCACCTCTTCGCTCCGCTCGGGATCCGCGATTTCGCGTGGGACACCGACCGCGCGGGGAACGTGCAGGTGATGGCCGGGCTGCAGATGACCGCGACGGGCCTCGCACGCATCGGCCAGCTCGTGCTCGATCGCGGCCGCATCGGCGGCGAGCAGGTGGTCTCGGAGGCGTGGATCGACGCATCGACCGCCACCTATTGCAGCACCGGAACGAGCCCACGCGGCCTCTTGTGGTGGCTCGATCCCGCGTCGGCCGAGATCGGCCTCTCGCGCGACCTCTTCGATCGCTGGAGGGCTTCGGGCGTCCCCGAGGCGTTCATCGCCAAGCTCATCCACCTCGAAGGGCAGTACTTCGCGGTCGGTCGGCCCGGGCGCGATCGACCGTTCCTCGCGGCGGTGCAGAAGGCGCTGATCGGTCGCGAGCGCCGCCTCTCCGACCGCCTCCTCGAGCCCTACTACGCGATGACCTGGAAGGCCGGTCGCCCCGACGGCGATCTCCGCTACGGCGAGCCTCGCTCCATCGCCGCCGACGGGTGGGGCGGCCAGCTCCTGATGATCGTCCCCTCGCGGCGCCTGGTGGTGGCGCGATTGCGCGAGGTGAGCGGGTGGTCCGACGCCGAGGAGGAGCCGACGTTCCTGTCGGTGGTCAACGAGCAGCTGCTCGGGGTCGAGCCGAGGCGGACCGCGTTGCTGTTCCGCGCGGCGCGGCCGGTCTTCCGATGGGTCCGGCGGCTGCAGCGGTCTCGGCGCGGCTGAGGGGGCGGCTCGCAACGAGCGTGACCGCGATCGCGGGCCCGCCGCTCGAGATGCCGTAAGATGGCGCGATGGGCTCGGCGAGAAGCTGCATAGGCCTGTTCGTGGTGTTCTTGGCCATGATCGCCGGGTGCTCGGGTCCTCCAGAGCGCCCGGCGGTCGAGCCGATGTCCAGCCCGATGCGGGTCGCGGCGGCGGCCCCGATGCCGGTGCGAGATCAGGCCCGCGTCGAGGGCACGGCCACGATGGCTTTGGGTCCGGAGCCGGGCACCGCCGTTCCGGTACTGGCGAGCGACCCTTCTTGGGGCAACCCGTTCGCGCCCGTGACCCTCGCCGTCTGGGGCGACTACGAATGCCCCTTCACGGCCAAGATGATGCGGACCACGGTGCCGGCGCTGAAGGAGCAATACGGCGCCGATCGGCTGCGCATCGTGTGGAAGCACTTTCCGCTCACGTTCCACACGAACGCGCCGCCGGCGCACGAGGCGGCTCAGGCGGTGCTCGAGCTCGGCGGCGCGACGGCGTTCTGGCGTTTTCACGAGCTCGCGTTGGACCATCAGTACGACTTCTCACCAAGAACGCTCGAGAGGATGGCAACGCTCGCCGGGGTCGATCCCGTGGCATTCCAGGGTGCGATCGCCGCCGGTCGGGTCGCCGCCAAGGTGGCCGACGACATGGTCCTCGGGAAGGAGGTCGGCGTCGGCGGCACGCCCGCGTCGTTCATCAACGGCATCTACCTGAGCGGCGCACAACCCATCGAGAAGTTCCGCGCCATCATCGACGATCAACTCGCGACGGCCGCGGCGATGACGCGCGCGGGCGTGCCGCCGGAGCGCCTGTATGCCGGCTTGTCCCAGAAGAACAAGGCGGAGCCGCCAGCTCGGTTCAAGCAGCCGAAGAAGCCCGCGGACACCACGACGGTTTGGAAAGTCCCGGTCCGAGATGCACCGACTCTCGGCAGCCCAGGCGCTTCCGTCACCCTCGTGATGTTCGGCGACTTCCAGTGCCCGTTTTCCAAGAAGGCTTTCCCGACGGTCGAGGCCCTCGGGCGCAAGTACGGGGATCGACTGAGGCTGGTGTTCATGCACCAGCCGCTCCCGTCCCACCCGCGCGCGGAGCCAGCGGCGGAGCTCGCGATCGAGGCGAAGGCTCAGAGGGGCGACCCGGACTTCTTCGCTGCGGCGGCGCTCCTCTTCCAGAACCAGGCTCACCTCGACGACGGCGATCTCGAGACGTACGCGGCGTCGCTGCACCTGGACGTGGGCCGGGTGAGACGCGCGATCGCGCGCCACGCCCACGCGAAGGTGATCGCGCGCGATCGCGATCTGGCGGATGACCTGAACGCGTCCGGCACCCCCCATTTCTTCATCAACGGCAGGCGCCTCATCGGAGCCCAGCGCCCGGAGGCGTTCGAGGCCATCATCGACGAGGAGATCGTTCGCGCCGACCGCCTCCTCGCCTCCGGGACCCCACCCGCGAAGCTCTACGATGCGCTCCAGCGGGACGCGACACCGCCACTGCCGTGGGAGCGGATCCTCGCCCCGGCGGCGACGCGCGATCAGCCGGGGAAAGGCGCCCGAATCGGAGCGAAGCTGACCGTGCAGTTCTTCGCCGACTTCCAGTGTCCGTACTGCCGGAAGGCGGCGCCGGTGCTCGACGAAATCATCGCAGCGTACCCGGGCAAGGTCCGCGTCGTCTGGCGCCACAACCCACTTGCCTTCCACAAGGAGGCGGTCCCCGCCGCCGAGGCCGCGATGGAAGCGTTCGCTCAGAAGGGCGACGCGGGCTTCTGGGCGATGGCCAAGCTCCTGTTCGAAGCCGTCGGCCCGGACCCTCTCGGCCGTGACGCGCTCGAGCGGATGGGCGCGACGGCGGGGCTCGATTTGGCGAAGCTGCGGCTCGCGCTCGACCAACACACGCACCTCGCGGCGATCGAGGCGGACCAACGGGTCGCCGAGAGCCTCGGCTTGAATGGCACGCCGGCGTTCGCGATCGGCGATTACTACGTGAGCGGGACGCGTCCGCTGGACTACCTGCGACGCCGCGTCGACAAGGCGTTGGGACCTCACGAGCCGCCGACCCCGGAGACGATCCACAAGGCTCCGAGGCCCGAGCCGAACGCTCCGGCCGCGGCCCCGGCGGCTCCGCATGCGCGGCTCGGCGCGGCGCTCGAACGAGCGGTCGAGCGGCTTGCCGTCGGCAACGCGAGCGACGTCGGGGAGACGCCTTTCGGGTTCCCCGTGCTCCTCCGCACGAACTGAATTTCAGCGCGCACCGGACGAGTCGCGCCCCGCCCCGGTGCGCGCCCGCCATTCGCTGGGCGTGGCGTCGGTCCACCGCTTGAACGCACGGTTGAACGCGCTCCGCTCCGAGAACCCGAGGAGGAAGGCCACCTCGGACAGCGGCAGCCGCACGTCGGACACGTAGCTCCGCGCCAGCTCGGCGCGGGTCTCGTCGAGCAGCGCGCGGAACGAGCCCCCGTTCGCCTCCAGCCTGCGCCGGAGCGTGCGCTCGCTCGTCGCCACGCGCCGCGCGACGCGCCCGATGGAAGGGAGGCCCTTCTGGAGCTCCTCGGCGAGCACCTCGCGGACGCGATGCAGCGGCGAGGTCTCCGCGCCGGCGCGCTTCTCGAGCGCCTCGTTCGCCAGCGTGCGCAGGTACGCCCCGAGCTGCGGGTCGGCCTTCGGCAAGGGCAGCGCGAGGTCCTCGCGGCCGAGCACCATGGCGTCGTCCGAGGCGCCGAACCGCACCGCGCACCCGAAGAGCGCCGCGTGCGCCGACAGATCGGCGGGCGCGCCGTGGCGGAAACGCACCTCGCGGGGCGTGATCCTCGTCTGCGTGAGCAGCCGCGCGCCGTGAAGGAGCTCCGCGAGCGTGGCCTCGGTCGCGAGGCGGAGGCCGGGCCGGTCGGCGAACGGGGTTCGGTACGCGACCGCGAGCGTACCGTCGTCGTGGAGTGCCATGCCCGGATCGTCGGTCCACAGGCCGACGTAGCGGACGACGTCGCGGATGCCCTCGCGGAGCGTCGCGCTGTTCATCGCGATGAAGCCGACGAGCCCGTAGTCCCCGGGCGAGTACCGCTCGGCCGCGAGCACGGAGGCGTCGGCGCGGGGCAGGACGCGGACCGCCGCCTCCCAGAGCGCGTGCAACTTCTCGAGCGGCACGCGGCCGTCGGGATCGGCGACGACGGCGGGATCCAGCCCTACGCCGGCGAAGAACGCCGCCGGGTCGACGCCGGCGTCCGCGAGGGCGGCGCGCATCTTGCGGACGGCCCCGCTCGCGATGGTGGGGGCCTGGGCTGGCATGCGCCGCCCATCAGACTACCAGAGGGCGACGAGCCGTGACGATCGGCCGGGCGCCGCCCGCCGGCTCCGCTCACTGGAACTGGAAGCTCGCGTAGCTCGACCACTCGCCGAAGACGCCGTTCACCTGGGCGCGAACGCGGAAGCGGTAGCCGATGCCGTGCGCCTGCGGGTAGAAGGTCTGCGACGCCTTCGAGGGCGCGTAGGTGTAGTACGGCACGTAGCCGTTTCCGCTCTGCGACTCGATCGCGAACTCGTACTTCGTCGCGCTCTGCACGCCCGTGCACGAGAGGGTCACGGCCGCCGTCGTGACGAGCACGTCGCCGGCGGGCGAGAGGCCGGTCGGCACGCTCGACGCCGGATCCGGCTGGGGCTCGGGCTCCGGGGCCGGCAACGAGGCCGGCCGCGGCCCGGTGTACGTGCCGTAGTCGAACGACGACCAGGTCGACCACGCTCCGAAGCCGTGCGCGTTCTTCGCGCGCGCGCGGAAGCGATAGAGCGCGTTCTTCGTGGTGGGGAAGAACTTCACGAACGCGTTGGGGTTCGACCACGTGTAGTACGCGATCCACGCCGATCCGCTCCAGCGCTCGACCGCGAGCTGGTACTGCGTCGCCAGCGGGATCGTCGCCGACATGATCTTGGCGTAGTCGAGCGACACGGCCGAGCCGTCGGTGGGGTAGAGGCCGCCCGGCGCCGGGGGCGGCAGGCCGGTGTCGGGCGGAAGGCTGCGGTCGACGATCACCGTCGGCTCGGCCGCGACCTGCATCACGTTCCAGTCGGCGCCGCCCGCGCCGCACAGCGGCTTCGTCGCGAACTGCTTCGCCACCGGCTTGGCCCAGCCGCCGAACGCCTCGGTCGCCCAGTCGGAGAGCGACGTCTTGTTGTTGTACTGCGCGTACCAGAGCGGGATCTCGGTGAACGCGTTCGTGTTGCCGACGTAGCTCTTCCAGAAGCCGGGGCCCGTGTAGATGCCGCAGCCCACGGTGCCGTCGGCCTGGCAGGCGTCGACGGCCTCGGCGACGAGCTCCTTGATCGCGTTCGCGCCGAGGCCCCCGGGATCCTGCTCGACGTCGAGCCACATCGATCCGATCGGGAAGCCCGAGACGCGCTTGAACGCCTCGTTCACCTGCGCGGTCACGTCGGTGTCCCAGTAGAGATAGACGTAGGCGTCGACGGTCATGCCGCGGGAGACCGCCATGGCGAGCTGCTGCCGCGTGATGTCCTCGCGCTGGGTGCCGACGATGACGTGACGCGTGCCCGAGTCCCAGAAGCAATCCATCTGGCTCTGCGCCAGCTCCGTCTCCCAGAACGAGACGTCCACCGCGAACAGCGCGCCGTTCGCCGGATCGCCGTGGAACTCCGGGGCGGGGGTGAGCGCCTCCTCGGGGGAGACGTCGCCCTCGCCGTCGTCCATGGCATCCGGAGCCGCCGCGCAGCCCCCGACGAGCACCGCGCCGGCCGCCGCCAGCGCCACCATCCCGAGCTTGACCATCGCCGCCATGTCGCCCTCCGTAGGGCCGGCATGTAGCCGGAAGCTCGGGCCGCCGTCGTTGACCCGGCCGGCCAAAAGCGTGTCCGATTCGGCGAACGACCCCGGAGCGGGCCGCGATCGATCCGGGAGCCGGCGATCGCGCGTCAGCTCGTGATGCCGAAGCTGCTGGTGAGCGTGATCGATGAGGATCGCCTACTTCCACAACTGGTCATCGCTCGGCTCGGCGGTCGCCGACGCGCTCCTCGACGCGTCGCGCGACGAGATGCTCCTGATCGCGCCGCCGGTCGACGACGCGAAGATCGACCACGATCTGGTCGCGCACGCCTCCCGCCGCGGCATGGTTTGCGCCGTGGCGCAGGACGGCGTCGCCTCGGACGCGTTCCACGACGACCTGGTTCGATTCCGGCCGGACATCCTCGTCGTGGGGACGTTCCCGGCGCTGCTGCCCGGGCGCGTGCTGGCGGTCGCGCCGAGAGGGGCGTTCAACGTCCACCCGTCGCTGCTCCCGGCGTATCGCGGTGCGCTGCCGGAGTTCTGGGTCATCCGGAACGGCGAGCCCCGCACGGGCGTGACGATTCACCGGATGGTCGAGCGCGCCGATGCGGGTGGCGTGGTCGCGCAAGCCGCCGTCCCGCTCCATGGCGACGAGACGTTCGGATCGCTGCTCGGGAAGCTCGCCGCGGCCGCGCCTCCGCTCGTGCTCGACTGCGTCGCCCGGCTCCGCGCGGGCGAGCCACTGCGCGCCGAGCCCCAGGACGAGCGCGCCGCGTCACGGGCACCCCTTCCTCGAGCGGATGACCTCGCCATTCGCTGGGAGAGCTCCGCGCGTTCGATCGAGTGCCTCGTCCGGGCCTGCGACGAATACTTCGACGCGGTGACCAGCTTTCGCGGGGAGCGGGTCGTGCTCCGCGCCACGCGGCCGGCGCCGCATCGTCCGTCGCTCGCGCCCGGCGCGATCGATTTCGACCCCATCCGGAAGACCCTCGACGTGGGGACGGGGGACGGGTGCCTTCGAATCGACCAGATCGAGCTGGAGGGCCGGCGCCTCGACGGGGTCGCGTTCGGCGCCGAGGCGGGGCCGGAGCCCGGTGAGCGGTTCACCCGCGGCTGACGCTCAGCCCTTCAGCGAGCCCTGGAGCGGCGGCAGGTCCGGCAGCGCGTCGCCCGCCAGCGTCACCGGGGCGGCTCCCCCCTCCGTCTCGATCCAGTCGACCCGCAGCCCGGCAGTGCCCTTGTCCGAGAGCTGCTGCGCGAGCGCCGCCGGCACGACGATCTCGCCGAGGAGCTGGCGACCCTGATGGTCGACCAGCGCGAACTGCATGACGAGCTGCTTCCCGTTGGCACCGATTCCCATGGCTGACCTCCAATTCCCGGCGCGGCGCCGACTACTTCGGGGACTTCTTCGAAAGGGCAGACTTGAGCTGCCGTGCGGCGGGGAGCGCGTGCTCGGCGAGTCGCACCTTCTGCTCGCCGGCCTTCCGATGCCAGCTGACCTGGACGTGCTCGAGGTCCGCCGCGCGGAGCTTGGCGACCAGCGTCGCGGGCAGCGTGATCGAGCCGATGGGCGAGAAACCAGCGCCGGCCTTCCTGAAGAAGCTCAGGGCCAACGACGACGTGCCGGCCACGGCGGGCGCCGGGCTGGTCATGACGGCCAGCCCCGAGCCCAGGATCAGCATCCCGGAGCCGAGGGCGAGCGCGTCGCGCCGGCTGATGCGGAGATCGTCCGCGGAAGGGGTCTCGTCCGGATGAGGATCTCGGGGTCGCTCGGCCATGGTGCATCCTACTGGTGACACCAGGGGTCCTTCCCTGAAAACTTCATGAACGCCGGCTGCAAACCGCCCTGATCCGGGCGAACGCCCTGCCCGAGCGCCTCCGCGCGGCGTCGCTCCGAGCAGCGGCGCGCGTCAGTTCGTGCTCGTGATCTCGAAGCTCCCGGTGAGCGATAGATCGCGCGAGGACGTACCCACCGACACGTCGTACAGGATCGGCTCGACGACCCAGCCGGCCGTGGCGGCGTCCCAGTAGGCGAGGTCCTTCGCGGCGACGTCGAACGAGACCGACCGGGTCTCCCCGGCCTCGAGGGCGACCTTGGTGAACGCCGCGAGCTGTCGGACCGGGCGCTCGACGCTCGAGCCCTCGAACCCGACGTAGAGCTGTGCGACCTCCTGGCCCGCGACGGCGCCGGTGTTGGTCACGTCGGCCGTGATACGGACGGTGCCGTCGGGCGCGATCGTGGCTTGGTCGAGCGCGAGGTTCGCGTAGGCGAACGAGGTGTAGCTCAGGCCGAAGCCGAACGGGAACGCGGGCGCGTCGCCGTTGCGATCGACCCAGCGATAGCCGTGGAAGTAGCCGTAGGTCACCGCGTCGCTCTGGTTGTCGAACGGCGGCAGCTCCGCCTCCGAGGTCGGGAACGTGACCGGGAGCTTGCCCGAGGGGCTCACGTCGCCGAAGAGCACGTCGGCGATCGCGTGCCCGCCCTCCTGCCCCGGATACCACGCCATCAGCAGCGCGGCGGTCGCGTCGATCCACGGCGCGGCGACGAAGGCGCCGCTGCCTTCGACCACCACGATGGTGCGCGGGTTGAGGGCGCCGACCGCTTCCACGAGCGCCTGGTGCTCCGCCGAGAGCTCGAGCGAGGCGCGGTCGCCGCCGCCCAGGTTCTCGAGGTTCTCTCCCTCGTCCTCCGCCGTGAGGCCGACGACCACGACCGCCGCGCCTGCGGCCGTGATCGCCGCTTCGTCCGCCGCCGACAGCGTGGGCCCCGGCACCGACGTGACGGTGATCGCCGCGCCGGCCCGGTCCTCGATGCCGGCGAGCGGCGTCACGGCGAACGAGGGGACCGCGTTGCTGCTCCCCTCGTCGCCGAGGTTCACGCGGTCGGCGAGCTCGCCGACGACGACGATGGAGGAGAGCGACGCCCGGTCGAGCGGCAACGCCGCCGCTTCGTTCCGGAGCAGCACGATCGCCTCGCGCTCCACCTCGAGCGTGAGCGCGACGTGCTCGTCGCTCTCGACGACCTCGGGGCCGGGCGCGGCCGGGGCGTCGAGGTGGAGCTCGAGCTTCTTGCGGAGGATGCGCCGGACGGCGTCGTCGATCGTGTCCATCGGGACCTCGCCGGAGGTCGCCGCGAGGACCAGGTCCTGGCCGAAGTAGGCAGGCAGCGGCATCTCGACATCCAGCCCGGCGAGCGCGGCGTCGACCGTGCTGTGCGTCCCGAGGATCCAGTCGGACTCGACGAACCCGTCGAACTCCCAATCGCCCTTGAGGACGTCGCGCAAGAGGTGCGGATTCTCGCTGCAGTACCGACCGTTCACCTTGTTGTAGGCGCTCATCACCGACGCCACGTGCGCGCGCCGGACGACCTTCTCGAACTGGGCGAGGTAGACCTCGCGGAGGCTGCGCTCGTCGATGGTGACGTCGACGGTCTGGCGCGTGTCCTCGATGCTGTTCGCGGCGAGGTGCTTCGCGCTCGCGAGCACGTGCTGCTGCGCGCCCTCGACGAACGCCGCGCCCATCTCGCCGACGTGCCAGGTGTCCTCGCCGTACGTCTCCTGGGCGCGACCCCAGCGCGGGTGGCGGAGCACGTTGATCGTCGGCGCCAGGATCACGTTGCCGCCCTTGCCCGCCGTCTCGAGCCCGATCGCCTCGCCGACGCGGCGCTCGAGGTCGACGTTGAAGGTCGCGCCCCTCGCGCTGCCGACGGGGAAGGTCGTCGCCGGCGCGTTGGCCCGCACGCCGCGCGGCCCGTCGACCATCTTGAAGCCGGGGATGCCGAGGCGCTCGTTGACCGGCGTCTCCCAGAGCCCCTGGACCGGCGCGATGCTCGAGCCGTGCATCTGATCGACCTTCTCCTCGACCGTCATCGAGGAGAGCCACGCGTCGACGCGCTCCTCGATAGTCCCGGGGCCGGGGTCGGGAGAGACCGGATCGCTCGCGCCGCAACCGAGGAGGATCACCGCCAGCGACGCCGAGAAGAGACGTGCGTTCATCCGCTCCAGGGGACGACGGCCGAGGCGAGTCTGCAAGCCCCGCCGAGCGGACGCCGAGACCTCACCGCTCACCCGTGCTCCCTGCGCTCACGGGGCCCCCGTCGGCGACCACCCGCACGTCCCGAGACCGTTCGGTAGGCGCTCGTCGGGCATGCACGAGGCGACGCTGCCCGGGTTCTGCCCGCAGTCCTTCGCGGTGCGGCACATGATCGCGGCGTACGCGAGGCCCGGATCGCACTCCGCCGGCGAGCAGAAGGTGAGCGCGCCGCCGCCGCAGCACCTCGCGTGCGGGCAGTCGGCGTGATCGTCGCATTCGAGGACGCCCTCCTCGCGGAGCCAGGGCCCGCGCGGGATGCACTCGCCCCTCTTCGTCGCCGCATCCCAGAAGCACCACGGCTTCTCGATCGGACAGTCGGCCTTCGATTCGCACGCGACGCGCGCGCTTGAGCTCACGCACTGGCCTCCCGAGACGGAGGTGTCGCTCGGAGCCGGCACGCAGACGGTGTCGTTGCTCTTGCAGCTCCCTCCGCGGGCGCAGATTTCTTTGGCCGGGATCATGTAGCCGCCGGGCCGATCCCAGAACGTCGAGCACCGCCTCTCGGACACGCACGTCACCAGCGTCCCGTCGTCGGTCCGCCCGGCGCAGCAGCGGTCGCTCGCCGTGCAATCGCTCGATTCATCGCAGAACGCGACGGTCCCGCTCTTCATGCAGCGGTGCTCCCGGCCCTTGGGCATGCAGCTCGGGCCGGAGTCGGCGTGGCAGCAGAACTCGCCGGGTCCGCACGCGGCGGCTCCGCACGCCGGGCCCTTGCCGCTGGGCCACGGCGACGGGTCGGGGAACCGCGCGCGGAGCGCCGCGAATCCGCCAGCGTCGGGCGGTGCGGATGCGCTCGATGCCGCGGGCGCGGGCGGGGTTGATGGCGCGGACGGCGCGCCCGCGTCCGATGCGGAGATCGACGCGGGGGGCTTCAGCGGCTGAGCCGCCGATGCGTCGGGTGGCGCCGCGGTTTCGGTCCGAGCGCTGTCGCACGCGCAGGCTGCCATGACGCACGCGAAGACGAACGAGAGACGTCCGGCGCGACGGAGCGCGCTCGGGCGCGCAGGGCGTGACGTCCACCCGAGCTGCGTCGCGCGATTGGCAGCATCGCCCTCCGGGGGGCGCTCCGGTGGGTTCGCTCCCTTCGCCATCGCGCGATGGTACGCCGAGAGAGGAGCAGGAGGGTGTGGGCGAGCCCCCCGCGTGGCGATGGGGAGAGGCTGTCGCCACGTCAGCCGCACCTGGCCTGGTCTCCTCACCGCGCGCGGTCGACCGCCCAGAGGGCGTGCTGCCCGAGCGAGTAGAATCGCTCCTCGTCGGCGACGGGCGAGCCGCAGCGCTCACCGCACGCCAGTCCGGCGCAGGTCGCGGCGTTTGCGCTCGCCGAACGTGGTGCTCCGGCTCCTCAGCCGATCGCGGCGAACTTCACGCCCCCGAACCATCGGTCGATCGCGCTCGTCATGCGCGCGAACGTCTCCGGCTTGCCCTCGACGCTGCAGACGAGCACGTGCGTGCCGACGCAGACCACGCGCTCGAACTTGCGGATGGGGCCGAGCTTCGCGTGATGCATGGTGATCATGGCGTCGTGCCCGGCGTGGCCCAAGACTTCGATCGGCCCGCTCGACTCGTAGCGCACGTCGCTGAAGTTCCTCTCGTAGGTCCCGCGGAACACCTGCTCGGCGAGCATCGTCGGCGCGAGCACCTGGTTCGGCGCGACCTCGTAGTCCTTGGCCAGCATGAAGAAGAACTCGCTGCGGTCGGCGCGGCGCGCCTTGATCATCGACGCCGGCGGCTGGTCGATGACCTCGAGCTCCCAGCCGGGATCGGCCGGCGGCCGCGCCGCGACGCGCCCGTCCTTCGTCGTCACGGGCCCGTTCGCCCGCGCGATCTTCGCCTTCAGAGCGTCGAGCTTCGGGTGATCGGCGGGCAGCGCAGCGCTCCAGATCGCGAGCGCCTTGTCGTGGTGCGCGTTCGACGTCGCGAGATCGCCGCTCGCGAGCGCGATGCCGCCGAGGTTCACGTGGATGTCGCCGAGCCGCGGATCGTTCGGATCCACGATCGGCGTCGCGAGACGGAGCGCCTCCTCGTAGAACGGCCGCGCGTCCTCGAGCTTGTCCATGCGCACGTGGAGCGCGCCGAGGTTCACCGTCACCATCAGCCGCCGCTCGTCGGCCGGCGGCAGCCGCTGCGCCTCGCGGAACGCACCCGTCATCGATTCGAGCGCGCGCTCGAAGCTACCGGCCTTCGCCGCCTCGATCGCCTGCGCCATCTGCCGATCGAAGACCGGCGGATCGAACGCCCCGCCCGATGACTCGCTCACGGTGCCCTCCGTCCTCTCTTGTCTCGAGGATACCCTCGATCGCCACCATGACGCCGAGCCATGGCTCGCGGGCGACGAGGCACGGACCTCTGGACGAGCTGGCCGGCGCGCGCGGGCGGACGAGTCGGCGGTGCGCTGCCACCCCGACCTCGCCGATCCGGCGAGCCCACGAGGCGCCGTTCTCGTTCCTCACCCGGTCGGTACCGGTCGCCTCCGGGCGTCTACCGCCATGGTCGCCACGCCAGGCCGAGCGGTCCCTCGCGCGTGCACCGCGCCTTGGCGGCCTCGCGCGCCAAGCGCGACGCGGCGCGGCCGATGGCGTCGATCGACGGGACCGCGACGCCGGCCGGCTTCTCGACGCTGGCCGTCGCGCCGTCCGGGTTCCAGAGCGTCACGACCATCACGGGCTCGTCCGGCTTCGGCGGCCGCATGCGGTTCACGCTCGCCGCGAGGACGTCGAGCTCGGCGCAGCGGTCGAGGAGGGCCTGAGCCTTGCCCGCAGGAACTGGCACGGCGTGCTCGCGCGCCCACAGGCCCGCCGGCTGGCCGGGCACTGCGAGCGTTGCCCGGAGCGCGATCCGCTCGCCGGCGCCGGTCAGGTACAGGCCCCATCCGCCGGAGAGCGACGAGAGCTCCGCGACCAGGATTCGGCACTCGGTGCAGCGCGACGGCCCTCCCAGGAAGCCCCGCGTCCGGCGCTCCGGCTCGATCACCGCTGCTCCACGTGGACGGTGCGGCCGTCCGGGAAGCGGATCACGACGGAGAGGCGCGGCATTGCAGCCGCGACGAGCGCCTGTACGCCGCTGGCGAAGATGAACGTCGTCACGCCGGTGCCGACGCGGAGGGCGCCGCCGTCGAACCACTGATCGTAGTCGCCGACGAGATCGCCGCTGCGCGCCCGACTGCGCGCATTGGGAGGCGCGGCGATCGTCGCGAGCACGGCGGCCACGTCGATCTCCCGAATCCGTGAATCGGCGAACGACATCGCAGCCTCGTCAATCCGATCGCATGCCGCGCCGGTGCCCGCCGGGGCACACCCCGTCGACGCAACACGCGGAGCGCTCGTGAATGTTCCACTCGCGGGCCGCAAAGCACGCGCCGCAGCTCGGACAGTAGAATGGGATCATCTCCGGATCGAACGTCCAGAGCTCGGCCGCGTCGGCGTCGCGGAGCGCCGCCTCGATGCGTCCCCACTCGGCGGACGTGACGCGCCTCGCGACGTCGCCGGTGGGGGCGAAGCCGGAGAGACGCAGCTCACCGCTCCCGGACGACGAGGGATGGAGCGAGAGGGTACCGGCTGCGGCCCGCGTCGTCTTGGACGCGAACGTGCACGTCGTCGAGGCACGCGTGGCGCGCGGCTCGGCCGGCGCGACGAGCGGCACCTCGGGTCTCGGCGGCTGCGCGACGAGCGGTCCCTCGAGTCCTGGCGGCGAGGTCGCGCGAGGCTGCTCGCTCCGCGCCGCGAGGTGCTCGTGCATCGCCTCGACCCGGCGCAGCAAGGGGGCGAGCTCCTCGGCGTAGAAGCGCTCGACCGAGGCCTGCGCCCTCCCTCTCGCCTCGGCGGTCGGCTCCGGCACGACGTCGTCACGCATCGCATGGCTGTCGCCGATCGCCCTCCACTCGTCGAGCTCGGGGTTCGGAAGCCGATGCGTCGGAGGGCCCGCCTTCACGACGCTCGCGAGGCGCTGGAGCTCGGCGACCACGCGGCCGAGCGCGAGGTCCGCCTCGACGGAGCGTTGGAAGGCGATCATCGTCGCGCGCTCGCCGGAGCGATGCTCGAGGGTGACGTACGACGGGAGCTCGTCGGGCACGAGGGTCTCCGCCGTACGGCCGAACGGAAACTCGGCCTCCCGGAGGCCCGCGAGCATGGCGCGGTGTCGCTCCGCCGGAATCACCGCACGCCAACCTGGGACGACGCTCGCCTGGAAGCTCGAGAGGCGGCCCATGGGATGGATGGGGCCGCCGCGCGCGCGTACGAGCAACGCGCCGTCGGCCTCGATCGCGACGAGCGTATCGCCATTTTGGACGAATTCGAGCCGCACACCTTGGGGATCGCCCGTGAGGAGCGCCGACCATCGACGCCTCGTCTCGGCGAGCTCACCCGTCTTCCCCATCCGGGGGAGCGTAACAGAGGCGCCGCTCTCGCCTTCGAGGCTCTCCGGGCCCTTCCCTGCGCCGGTCGGAGTCCGGCGATGGCCCGCATGATCAGCCTCCGCCGGAGCTGTCGAGCTCTGCCTCGAAGCGACTCAGATCGAGCTTCGAAGGGCGCTGGCTCTTGAACAAGTTGCGCAACCACGTCCGCGCTCTGCGCCGGTCCTGGGCGATGAACCTCTCCACCAGCTCGCACGCGAGCGGATTGAGGCACGCGTACGCGGCGGCGATGCGATCGGCGGACATCATCTGGCCGGACACCATGCCGGAGTCGAGCTGCTTCATTTCCCGGAGCAGGGCGTCGAGCACGAGACGGATGTCCGAAGATCCCGGGTGCCCTGCCCCTTCGAGAGTGGCACGCACGCGCGCCTCCAGCGCCGCCACGGGGTCGGACGGGGGCAGAACGAGGCGCGAGGCGAGCGTCACGGGCGCACCGCGGATGACCTCTCCGCCTCCGACCGGCCGGGGTCTGCGCTTGGCCTTCGCTCCTGTCGGAGCGGGCTCCGGCTGGTCGAGTGAGCGCGCGAGGCTCTCGAGCGCGTCGAGGAAGGACTCGACGTCGCCGCGGCCCTCGAGCGATGCGGGATCGCCGCGGGCGCGGTCCACCATCTCGAGGAGCTTCGCCTTCACGTCTCGCAGTCGCCTGGGAGCGTCGCGCATCGCGTCGTCTTAGCTCTTGGACCGGCTCGGGCGCCAGAGCCCGGCGCACCGGCGTCCGTCACACGCCCGGCGCACCGGCGTCCGTCAAACCCCGAGCCCCTTGGTCAGCGCGCCCCGCTCGCGCTTCTGCTTCTCCTCGCTGTAGCGCGTGGAGAGGACGTCGCTCCGATCGCGCAGGAGCAGCGTGAACCGGAACAGCTCCTCCATCACGTCGACCACCCGATCGCGGTAGGACGAGGGCTTCATCCGCCCGGCGTCGTCGAACTCGTTGAACGCCTGCGCGACGGACGACTGGTTCGGGATGGTGAACATCCGCATCCATCGCCCGAGCACGCGGAGCTGGTTCACCGCGTTGAACGACTGCGAGCCGCCCGAGACCTGCATCACGGCGAGCGTGCGCCCCTGCGTCGGTCGCACCGCTCCGTCGGCCAGCGGGATCCAGTCGATCTGGTTCTTGAACACGCCGGTCATGCTGCCGTGCTGCTCGGGCGACACCCAGACATGGCCCTCCGACCAGAGCGAGAGCGCCCGGAGCTTCTGCACCTCGGGGTGGTCGTTCGATTGGCGATCGAAGAGGGGCAGGTCGTGAGGGCGGAAGAACCGGACCTCCGCGCCGAACGCCTCGAGGACGCGGCCGGCCTCCTCGGCGAGGAAGCGGCTGTAGCTCTTGGGCCGCAGCGATCCGTAGAGGATCAGGATGCGCGGGGGGTGAGTGCTCGGCGGCACGTCGAGGCTCGCCAGCGTCGTGGCGATGCCGTGCTCGGGGAGATGGTCGTCGATGTAGCTCATGGTCGTCGGTCCGAAGGGCCGCGGTGGCGGAGCGTGCCACGGCCCGCTCGGGCGCGGAACACGCTCGAGCGGCGCGGCCGGCGGTGCGGCGCGCCCTCTCCCGGCTCACGGCTCCTCCGGCTCCCGGAGCCACGCGCCGCCTCCGACGCCGACGAAGTCGATCGCCGGGTTGCCGCTCGCCAGCGCGCGCTCGACGTACCCGCGGAGGCGCTCGGAGGCGTCGGGGCGATAGCCGGCCCAGAACATCGCCATCAGCACGTTGTACGGCAAGAGGCGCGGCGACGCCCAGAGCTCGTTCACCGTCCCCGTCACGAAGAGCAGGAGCATCCGCGCCACGCGCGCAGCGAGGGCCCGGGGCGACCTCCCCGCCTCGCGGAAGTACTCCGGCAGGCTCCGCCACGTATCTGCGTCGACGACGCGTGGAGGCTGCTTCGCCTCGGCGGCGTGCGAGGCGGCGACGAGGGCGGCGGAGACGATCATCCAGAGCCACGGGTTGTAGGCGAGCGGCGTGGGCGACCAGAAGCCGCGCTCCGGCGAGGCGAGGGCGAACGCCGCGCCGAACGCGTCCGCGCCGCGCTTCAGGCCGGCCACGACCAGAACCATCACCGCCCACCAGGCACCCATTCGCACCGAACGCGCCACGAGCGCATACCAGGCGAGGAGCACGACGGCGTACGCCGCCGACGCGCCGGGTCCGGAGCACGCCAAGCCGGCCATCGCGAAGAAGTTCACGGCGGCCATGAACACGAAATGCCCGGCGCGGGCGACGCGCGAACGATGGAACACCTCGAAGAGGAACGCCTGGAGATCCCAGTTGAGGAACGTGAGCTGTGTGAAGGGCGCGACGACGACGAGCCCCAAGAGGCGCGCCGCGCGCGTGCTCTGGCCGGCGCGCGGCGCCACGAGCGATCGAAGATGGCGGACCAGCCAGCGCACCTCCGCCGCCGGTTCGACGAACACCTCGGCCGCGACCGCGCGATCGGCGCGGAGATAGCGGTTCAGCCCTCCGGCGTCGGGGCTGAGCCGCACGTGCGCAGCGAGCTCGTTCATCGGGACGCCGCGACATCCTGCCTCGCGAGCGGCCGGATGAGTAGTCGGATCGATCGGATCCGTGCTCGGCCATCTCGTGCGGGACGGCCGGCATCCGGCGGCGCCGTGTCCCGCCGCGTGGCCGTCCTCGGCGTCCGCGATCGTTCCCGCCGCCCTCACGCTCGACCGGAATAACGCGTTCCGCGATCGGGACGCACGGAATGGGGGCCGGACACCGTCACGCCCTCGGCGCACGCCGGGCTCCGCCGCGCAGACCTCGACGCTCTCCCCCGCGGCGGCGAGCGTGGGCAACCGTCACGGCCGCGCCCCTGATCCGTCGAGGTGGGTGACGACGTCGATCATGTCGATGGGCTCGAGCACCACGGTGGCGCCGATCGGCGGCGGCTCGAACGTACGGAAGCCGCGGCCCTGCCAGGCCACCCAGCGCAGGCTTTCGTGCTCGAGCACCTCACGGAAACGGACGCGGACGGTCTCGGGGCGGCCGTCTCGTGTCGCCGCGATGACCTCCACCTCCGCCTCGGGCAACTCGAAGTGGTAGCCGGCCGGACGCGGGTCGTCGGCGTCCCATTCGATCCGATGGAGGCGGCTGCTCAACATGCCACCCTCGACGTGGATCTCGAGGGTGTGCGGATCGACTCGGGTGATGCGGACCTCGTCCACGGTAGCGCTGGCGGTGTGAATCCTGATCGGCGCGGAGCGACCGAGGCTCGGCTCGAGGCGTCGCCACACCGGCGCGAAGGTCGACAGGAAGATGTGCGGGGTGCGCACGATGACCAACGTCTGCGTGGTCAGCGCCTCGTCGCTCGGGAGGCTGCGCTCGGCGGCTTCGAACAGCTTGTGGATCGTGCGGGGTGAGCCCGCCAGCATGGGCAACATCGCCGCGGCCGCCCAGGTGTGGCGGATCAGGAGGGCTCCGGCCAAGGCGCGGATCGCGCGCGGAGATGCGTGGCCGAGCAGGCGTGAGAGGAGCCGGGCCATGAGGGCTGCTCCGCCCAGCCCCACGAACATCATCATGCGGCTGTTGGGGAAGGTGGTGCATGCGGGAACCGCCGAGAGCAGCGCCCCGAGCGCATACCAGCGCTGCGTTCGGTCCTCTCGCAGCTGCGGCCACAAGAGCCGCAGCATCCCTGCCAGCACCACGAGCAATCCGATCGCGACCGCCCACGTCCACGCCACCGGCGTGAACAGCCAGACGTCCGCAAAGGGCAGGGTGAGCTGGCTGGCCAGCAGCACCGGCGCCCGCTCCGCCACCGCCGCCAGGAACTGTTGCGGGGCGTGCAGGGGGTGCGTGTAGAGGCCCGCGTGCCGAGCGCCGTAGCCCATCGCCGCGTAGACGACCTGCCAGGCGACCACCACCGCGACGTGGGGGATCACCGTGAGCGCGCGGCGACGCCAGCTGCCCGGCGTCATCACCGCCGCGTAGGCGAGCAGGTAGCCGAGCGCGCCTACGCCGATCTCCGCGCCGAGAAGCGCTGCCAGCAGGGCCGCCGGGCTCAACCAGCGTCCGTGCGTCCAGCCCTGCTCGCGCGCGCGCACGTGCCAGACGATGGACAGCGTGCTGAACAGCGTCGCCACCAGCATGTTGCGGCTCGCGAGCCAGCTCGCCGGCAAGGCATGGCCGCCGTCGAGCGCGAAGATCAGGGTGGCGAGCCCCGCCACCCAGGGCGGCTCGAGCGTCCGCCGGTAGAGCGACGCTGCGGCGAGGATCATGGCGCCGCACCAGAGCAGACTGTGGAGGTGGGCCAGCCAGGTCGAATCGGCCCACGCCGCGTAGTCGAGCCAGTGCGTCAGCGAGGTGAGCGGCCGCAAGAAGCCGACGCTGAAGGGCGACGACCACCAGGGCCAGAAGCCACGCTCGATGCCCTCCCGGCGCACCTCGTCCGGGAAGAAGTCGAACATGTCCAGCGGATGACGCGCCTCGCCGATGTAGCCGCGCCCCGCGACGGCCACCTCGCGGTGGTAGTAGTCGTCGAGGATGAGGCCGTTGCCGAGCGCCGGCAGCAGCAGCAGCACCGCCAGCGCCGCGATGGCCCAAGGCGCCGAGGGATGCGCGAGCAGCGCGCGGACGCGGCGGGTCCAACCCGCAGGCATCGCGCGCCCATTCAAGCGGGCAGGCCCTGCGTGCGCTCGCCCGCGCCCGCGAGCGTGCGCACGTTCTCCGGCACGCGCTCGAGGAAGCTCGCGCGCCACGTCGGATCGCGGATCTGCGCCGCGCGCTCGAGCAAACGCGTGCGCGCGCGCGTCAACACCTCGCGCGAGGCCTCCACCTCGCCGTTCGCCGCGAGGACCTCGGCGTGGACGAGCCGCACGAACGCCTCGCCGTCGTCGAGGTGTCCGATCGCGGTGAACAGCTCCGCCGCCTCGCGCGCCGGCGCCGCGGCCTCGGCGATGCGCCCTTGGCGAAGCAGGACCGCCGCGAGCGTCGCGAGCGCGTAAGGCAAGAGGGCCCGCACGGCGCCGAGGAGCTCGACGGCGCGCCGGGCGGCGCGCTCGGCGCCCTCGAGATCGCCCATCTGCTCGAGCAGCCGCGCGAGGTAGATGGCGGAGTCGCCCTCCATCCGGCGGTTGCCCTGCGCGGCGAAGATGGCGATCGCCGCCTCCTCGAGCCGGCGGGCCTCCGGGAGATCGCCGCGCTGGCCGACCGCGTACGCCAGGTTCTGGAGCGCGGCGCCCACGACGTGGCGCAGCCCCAGGCGCTCGGCCGTCGCCATGGCCTCGCGCAGCGCCGACTCGGCGTCCTCGTAGAGCCCGAGCGCGAGCCGGGCGAAGCCGGCGTTGACGCGCTCGCTGCACGGCTCGCGCACGTCGCCGGCGCGCTCGAATGCCGTCACCGCCGCGTCGAGCAGCTCGAGGTAGGCGCCGAGATCGCCGGCGCAGAGCGCGCGCGTCGCGTCGGCGCGGTGGATCCAGGCCCAGCGCGCGGCGTCCTCGGCCTCGCCGGCGCCCTCGCGCGATCGCGTCAGGAGGGCGCCCGCGTCGGCGTCGCGGCCGGCGAAGTAGAGGTAGTGCGCGATCCGGGCCGCCGCCGCGGGCAGCGTCGATCCACGCGGGGCGGCCGCGCGCGCGCTCCAGAGGCCTGCGAGCAGCGCGCCGAGGGCGTCGTCCTGACCGAGCCGGATCGCGGCGAGCACCGCGTTGGCGGCGGCGGCCCACCAGGCCACGCTGCCGGAGGCGAGGACGGTCATGGCGCGCTCGGCGTGCTCCTGCATGCTGGCGTTCTCGCCGAGCGCCCGATGCGCCTCGGACCGGAGGAGCAAGAGCGCGCCGAGCTCCTCGCCGGTCGCGCCGGAGCAGATGCCGCGGTCGACGCGCTGGGCCACGGACGCGAAGTCGTTGCCCTCGAGCGCCAGCTCCGCCGAGCGGCGGAACCAGCCGGCCGCGTGGCGCGGCTCGCCGCAGAGCTCGAGGTGGCTGGCGATGGCGAGCGCCTCGTTCGGGGCGTTGGCCGCGAGCCAGCCGGCGGCGAGGCGGTGCCCGAGCGTGCGATCCGCGTCGGTGAGCGTCGCGTACGCGGCCTCGCGCACGAGCGCGTGGCGGAAGGCGTACTCGTCGTCGGCCGCCGATCCGGCGAGCCGGCGCGCGAGGATCTCCCGGCGCTCGAGCTCGGCGAGCAGCTCGGCCACGCGCGGCGCGGCCCTGGGCCCACCGAGCAGGGCGCGGGCGGCGCCGAGCGTGAACGACTGCCCGAAGACGCTCGCGGCGCGGAGGGCGCGGCGCGCCTCGGGCTCGAGCGCCTCGAGCCGCGCTTCGACCATCGCCATCACCGTGCCGGGGAGGGCGTCACCTTTGCCTTCGGCCACGGCCCGCACCAGCTCCTCGAGGTAGAAGGCGTTGCCCTCCGCCTGGGCGACGATGCGCCGCATCACCTCGGCCGAGACGTCGTCGCCGAGGGCGAGCCGCACGAACCGCTCGCTCGAGCGGCGCGTCAGGGGCGCGACGGCGATGACCTGCATGCCGCGGCCGGACCAGAGGTCGGGGAACGCGGCGTGCACCTCGGGCCGCGCGATCGCGACCACGAGGAGCGGCCGGTCGGCGAGGTTGCGGAGCGCCGTGTCGACGAAGCCCACGCTCGGCCGATCGCCCCAGTGCAGGTCCTCGAAGACGAGGACCACGGGCTGGCTCGCGCTCTCGGCGGCGAGCCAGTCCTCGAAGGCGCGGCGCATGTGATCGCCCATGCGGATGCTGTCGGCGCGCGCGGCGCGGAGGAGCGGCGTACTGTCCTCGGGGAAGGGCGCGCCGGCGATCTCGCCCAGGAAGGCGGCGACGCGCGCGCGCTCCGCCTCGGGGACGCTGCGCGCCGCGCACGCGCGGACCTTGTGCTGCCTCGCCACGAGCGGCTCGCCCTCGCGGATGCCCGCCGCCGCGCGCACCGCCTGCCCGAGGAGCCCGAACGGCGAGCCGGCGGTGGCGCCGTCGGCGCGCGCCACGAGGACGAGCGCGCGCTCGCCGCGCTCGCGCAGGGCGGCGAGCGCCTCGTGACGCACGCGCGACTTGCCGACGCCGGCCGGGCCGGTGAGGAGGACGACGCGCGGGGCGCTCTCCTCGACGACCTCGTCGAACAGCGAGACCAGGGCGCCGATCTCGCGCTCGCGCCCGAGGCAGGCGAGCTTCTTCCCGAGCAGGGTGCGCGCCGGCTCGAGGACGTCGCGCTCGCCCGCGAGCGAGAGGCCTCGCTCGTCGCCGACGATCTCGAAGCGCGCGTCGAGCAGGCCCGCGGTCACCTCGTCGACCGCGATCGCGTGGCGCGCGTCGCCGCCCGCGCCCGCGAGGAGGCGCACGCCCCGGTCGAGCACCTCGCCCACCGGGTAGCGCCCGGTCGCTTCGCCGCGCCCGGTCGCGAGCGCCATCGGCAGCCCGGAGAGCACCGGCCGGAGCGCGAGCGCGCAGCGCGCCGCCTGCACCGCCTGCTCGCCGGCCGCGCCCGAGCCGGGCAGCGTCACGAGCACCGAGCCGTCGACGAGCTGCTCGGCGCGGCCACCATGGCGCTCCGCGGTCGCGCAGACCTCGGCGAGGTCCACGGGCGGCGCCTCGGGCGCGAGCGTCGGCGCGGTCGCGCTCCCGCCGCCGCTGGCGGTCACGGCGCTCGGAGCGCCCGCAAGCACGACGCAGAAGAGGGGCCGCTCGCGCTCGGTGAGCGCCGCGGGCGGCTCGACGCTGGGGCCCGCCCCGCGCGGCGCCGAGGCGAGCGCCTCGATCGCCGCGAGCTCCTCGAGCACCGCACGCCCGTCGGCGGGGCGATGCTCGGGCGCCTTGGCGAGGGTGCGCGCGAGGAGCGACTCGATCGCCGGCGGCGTGTCGGCGCGGAACGCCGCGACCAGCGGCGCGTCCTCGAGCAGGACGCGCGCGAGCACCGCCATCGGGTGATCGGCCTGGAACGCGGCGCGGCCGGCGAGGCACTCGAAGAGCACGGCGCCGAGCGCGAAGACGTCGGCGCGCGGGCCCACGTCGGCGGCGCCGCGCGCCTGCTCGGGCGCCATGTACGCCGGCGTGCCGATGAGCAGCCCGGTGCGCGTGATCGACGCCGCGCCCTCGCCGAGTCGCGCCACGCCGAAGTCGATGAGCCGCGCCTCCTCGACGCGGCCGCCCACGAGGACGACGTTGGAGGGCTTCACGTCCCGGTGCACCACGCCGCGGGCGTGGGCGACCGCGAGCGCGCCGGCGAGCCGCTGCCCGAGCGTGACCACCTCGCCGACCGCGAGCGGCCCGCGGCCGAGGCGCACGCCGAGGTCCTCGCCCTCGAGCCACTCCATCGCCAGGAACGCGCCGCGATCGAGGGCGCCGTGCGCGACGTAGCCGACGATCGCCGGGTGGCGGAGCTCGGCGAGCAGCGCCGCCTCGCGCCCGAAGCGCTCGAGCTGGCGCGGGCCGGTGGCGTGGAGGACCTTGAGCGCGACGGGGGCGCCCGTCACGCGATCGACGGCGCGGTAGACGCTCGCCATGCCGCCCTCGCCCGCCAGGCGCTCGACCTGGAAGCGGCCGCCGACGAGGTCTCCGGGGTGCACCACGAGGCGATGATACTCCGACGCTGGGTCAGGGCCGGCCGAGGACCGGGCTCAGCGCTGCCTGCAGGTCACCGGCGCCGAGGTGCGCCGCCGCGGACGCGACCGCATGCTGCGCGTCGGCGACGCGGCCGCCAGGATCGCCCGTCCATCTGGGACGCTCGGGTGATCGTGTTCTTGATGAAGTCGGCGTGGCCGGGGCAGGCGACGTGCGCGCAGTGGCGCGCGCGCGACTCGTGCTCGACGTGCGGTTGATGGTGATCCCGCGGACGCGCTCCTCCGGTGCGCCGTCGATCTGATCGAACCCGAGGCTACGGCCGCTGTGGAGCGCCGCCATCACCTGGGTGATTGCGGAGGTCAGCGTGGTCCTGCCGTGGTCGACGTGACCGATCCTCCCGACGTTGCAGTGCACCGTTTGCATGCCTCTATCTCTCCTCGTCCTCTGCTCGTTCTTGTGTCCGACGTGGTGGAGGCCCGAAATGACGAAGCCCCCTCGGGCGGGTGCCGGAGCGGGCTTTGGGTTCGGGCGATCCGTTTCTGCAAATCAGCGCGGGGGCTTCCTCCTCTCTGGGCGAGCGGCGGCGGCGGACGACGTGTCCGAGCCTGATGATGACTTCGCCGAGAGGGGAGGGTGCAAGGCGCGGGAGCGTCGACGGCACCATCGGCTGGCCGAGCACCCAGACGACCCGGCGGCGCACGATTCCGGAATCACGGAAGGCGTTGCGGAACCCGCCGTGCACACGGTAGCTTCTGCGACCCTTGAAGACGGGCGGAAATCCAGCCTCGACCCTGTGTCGACCGTGGTTTCTGCGCGCCGTGGCGCCTTCGGATGCGAACGACAGGGGTCCGCGAGCCGGCCCCAGGGAGGGTCGTGCAGATGAGCGGCAACCGGATCCTGGTTGCCGATTTCGCCCCATCGGGCGGGGTCGGGTCGACGTTGGTCACGATGCTGGGCAAGGAGGTCGGCGAGGGCGCGCAGGTCCGTCACGAGCCCTGCCCGCTTCACCTCCTCCGCTCGATGGCGCCCGATCTGTCGCGCCTTCTGCGCGATTACGCCCCCGACCTGACACTCTGGGTATTGTCGCCGGAGCACGGGGCCGAGTTCACACCGCTGTTCCAGCAGCTAAACCTGCGGCTTTGTCAGAACCTCGTCGTCACCGGCACGAGCGATCCGGGCCTCCTGCATGGGTACCTCCAGTCAGGCGTTCGTGACTTCATCCTGACCCCGCTCAAGGAGGCGGACGTGCTGCCGCGGGTCCGGCGCGCGCTCGACCTCGCCGCCGGGCCGTCTCCGCGCCAGCGCGGCGGAGGCCGGGGCGCCGCGCCCCAGATGATCGGTCGCAGCCCGGCCTTCCTCCAGGAGACCGCGAAGATGCCGCTCGTCGCACGCTGCGACGCCAGCGTGCTCATCCTCGGAGAGACCGGCACGGGCAAGGAGCTCTGCGCGCGCGGGATCCACCACCTCGGCGCCCGGGCCGACAAGCCCTTCGTCACCGTCAACTGCGGCGCCATCCCGCTCGAGCTCGTGGAGAACGAGCTCTTCGGCCACGAGAAGGAGGCGTTCACCGGCGCGAGCAGCGGGACACGAGGGCTGATCCGCGAGGCGGAGGGGGGAACCATCCTGCTCGACGAGATCGACAGCCTCCCCGCCGCCGCCCAGGTCAAGCTCCTGCGCTTCCTCCAGGAGAAGGAGATCCGCCCGCTCGGCTCGACGCGGACCATCCAGGCCGACGTCCGGGTCCTGGCCGCCACCAACGTGGATCCGGAGATCCTGATCGAGCAGGGCAAGCTGCGGCGCGACCTCTACTATCGCATCCACGTCCTCGCCATCCGGCTGCCGCCGCTGCGCGAGCGGCGCGAGGACATCCCCTTGCTCCTCGACTTCTTCCTGGAGCGCCACCGCGGCCCGGTGACGGGAGAGGGACGGCGCGAGGTGGCGGGGTTCACGCCCTGTGCCCTGCGGGCGCTGATGATGTATGCGTGGCCGGGCAACGTCCGCGAGCTCGAGCACGTCGTCGAGCGCGCCGTGCTCCTCTGCCCCGGAGAGCTGATCTCGGAGCGCGAGATCGTGCTGCCCCGGAGCGGCGACTCGGATCGGGCGACCTCCTTCCAGGAGGCGAAGGCTCAGGTGGTCGCCGACTTCGAGCGGAAGTACCTGACCTCGCTGCTCATGGTCTACCGCGGGAACGTGAGCCGCGCCGCGATGAGCGCCCGCAAGAATCGGCGCGCCTTCTTCCAGCTCCTGCAGAAGCACCGCATCGACGCGAGCAGCTTTCGAGACCGCCCCTGAGGGTAGGACAATGTTCGGCGCCCACTAGGACACTTTTGTCCCTGTCCTGACCCGGAGCGCGCCCGCCGCGAAATCGCAGCGGCGAGGCGCGGATCGCGGCGCGGCCTAGGACAGCTTCCTCCCACCCGTCACCGACGTGACGTCGTCGCATCGCGACGACTCCGTCCGCGACAGGATGGCGTGCTCCTTGCTCCGTCGCGCGCGCTCGCAGCGCCATGGCCACGCTCCCCGACACACGAGACGCGCGTCTCTCGTTCTTCGGCAGATTCACCGACGACATCAAGCGCGACGTGCTGCGACCCGACGAGTTCCGAGTCGACTTCGGGCCCGCGCCCAGGCAGCCCGCGCCCGCCGCCAGCTACAAGCAGGATGGCTACTTCGTGTTCCAGAACCTGAAGGTCTCGGCGACCGACTACGAGGTCCGCTTCGAGAGCCCGCTCTACCAGCGTCGCAGCTTCCTTCACGACCTGCCCACCGCGGCTCCGGTCGAGCTCACCTACCCGGCCGAGGACGAGATCTACCTGTCGATCAAGACCGTGACGCCGGCGACCAAGCGGGTCGGCTTCGCGGCGATCCCGTTCCTGCCCCGGATCCTCGCGGGCGCCCAGGTGCGAGGCCAGGGCGCGTTCACCACGACGCTCAAGCAGAACCTCGAGGGCCTCGACGTGGTCACCGCCGACCTGAACAGCGTCGCAGGCCTGGCACCCGGACAGCTGCTCCGCGTCATCCGCAGCACCGGCCTGCTCGCCAAGCCGGGGCCCTACTACCCGTTCCCCGACGGGACCACGACGGTGCTGGCCTTCAAGGTCACCGACCTCACCAGCGGCGCCGCGATCGAGGGGGCCGCGGCGCAGATCCAGAAGCTGAACACGCTGACCCCGGCGAGCACCGTCGTCGGCGGTGTCACGCTCCGGCACGTGACCCTGCCGACCCCGCCGCCGGGGCTGGTGGCCGTCCTCGGTCCGAACCGCGATCTCGCCACGGTGAGCGACGCACGCGGCCAGGCCGTCTTCTACTTCCCCGCGCAATGGCCGCTCACGTCCGTCGAGCTCGGGCTGACGGCGGCCGGGCACCTGCCCAAGACCATGACCCTGGCGGTGGCGGCCGGCCAGCGCAGCTTCGCACCCATCGCGTTGACACCGGCCTGACCGGAGCACGCAGAAGGAGGAAACGTGTCGGACGAGAAGAGCGTCGAGCCGGGCATGGACGAGGTCAAGATAAGGAACACCACGCGCAGCAGCGTGAGCTTCCGCGTGCCGGGCAGGTCCATCCACCTGCGGCCCGGGCAGACCACCGAGGTCCCGAGGCCCTACCTCGAGAGCGCGGAGCTCGGCGCGCTTCGCCGCCAAGGCGCGGTGATCGAGACGGGTGGCGATCCGGCGCCGCCTCGCGCCCCCACGCGGGCCAGGGGAGGCGGCGCCGACAAGGCTGGTGGTGAGCGATTGGACGGCAACAAGGAAAGCTGAGGGAGCGCGAGGATGGCGACCTATTCGACGCCCGGCGTCTACGTGGAGGAGAAGAAGTCCGCTGTGCAGCCCATCGAAGGGGTGAGCACCTCGGTGGCGGCCTTCATCGGGGTCACCGCGAGAGGACCGGTCAACAAGGCCACCCTCGTCACCAGCCTCGCGGAGTTCGTGCTGATCTTCGGGGGCCCGATCCCGATCATCGCCGGCACCCAGGAGCGCTACGTCTACTACGCGGTCCGGCACTTCTTCCAGGAGGGCGGCACCACCTGTTACGTCGTGCGCACCGTCGGCTACGGCGACGTGAACAACGCCTCGAGCATGCAGGCGGCTGCCGCGGGCAAGAACTTCGCCGCGGTGGAGATCGACGGCAGCACCGCGGTGCCGAACGCCTTCCGCGTCTCCGCCATCAACGAGGGCGTCTGGGGCCACGGCCTCGACGTGCAGGTGGAGAACGCCAGCCGCTTCTCGCTGCTCCTCGCCGAGAACGTGGTCGGCGGCGCGGGCGTGAACCAGATCACGCTCATGCAGAACGCCGACGTGGAGATCGGCTCGGTGCTCTTCCTGGTCGAGCAGGTGACCGGCGTGGTCGTGAGCGTGAACGTCGCCGGCAGCTCGATCGTCCTCAAGCCGGGGCTGACCGCGGAGTCGGGGCCGTTCACCTTCGCCATCCCCGACAACGCCCGCGTCTTCTCCACCGACATGAAGTTCATGTCGGCGACCAACCTGGGCGCCCCCGTCAGCGTGACCACGGGGATTGACTCGGGCGCGATCGCCCTCGACTCGCTCACCCGGATCACCGGCGAGACCCTGAGGGCCGGCGACACCCTCAACTTCGACCGGGGCACCTCGGTCATGGTGGTGGTGACCAAGATCGTCGAGAAGGTCCTGCTCAGCGGCGAGACGGCCATGCTGGTGGAGTTCGCGCCGGCGACCCTGCCGAGCTTCGACCGGACCCGCACCAAGGTGTACGCCAGGGATTTCGACGTGCTGGTGCGGGAGGGAGGCGTCGTCGCGGAGAGGCATACCCACCTCTCTCTGATCGGCACCAACCGGCGCGATTACATCGACGATCGACTCGCCGCGGACAGCAACGCCTCGAAGCTGATCACCGCCAAGGAGACCTCGGGCGCGAACGGGGTCGTGGTGGTCAATACGGCATTCGGCGCCCTCAGCGGCGGGAACGACGGGCTCGGCGGGAGCCCGGCGTTCGGCGACGACGATCTCATCGGGAGCCCGGTCACCGGCACCGGCCTGTCCGCGCTCGACACGATCACCGACGCCAGCATCCTCGTCATCCCGAACTCGTCCGACGCCGTCACCAAGGCCGCCATCGCCTACTGCGAAGGGCGCAAGGACATGTTCTTCGTCATGGACCTGCCCAGCACGCTCAGCGATCCGGTGGCGTACGTGTCCGACAAGTCGTCGAGCTACGCGGCCATCTACTACCCGTGGATCTACGACGACGACCCGCTCACCGGCAAGCCGGTGCTGCTCCCGCCGTCGGGCGCGGTGGCCGGGAGCTACGCGCAGACGGACACGACGCGCGGCGTCCACAAGGCCCCCGCCGGGATCGACAACGGCTACCTCAACTCGGCCACGGCGATCCAGCGCGTCGTCACCAAGGCGGAGACGGACATCCTCTACCAGAAGCGGGTGAACGTCATCCGCAAGTTCCCGGAGGGCATCCTCATCTGGGGCACGCGGACCCTCTCGGTCGAGCCGGCGTGGCGCTACGTCAACGTGAGGCGTCTCTTCATCTTCCTCGAGCGGTCGATCGAGCGAGGCCTGCAGTGGGTGGTGTTCGAGCCCAACGACTACGGCCTCTGGAAGAGCATCAAGCGCAACGTGTCCGCCTTCCTGCGCGTGCAATGGGAGGAGGGCAAGCTGGTCGGCATCACCGAGGAGCGCGCGTTCTTCGTGAGGTGCGACGAGATCACCAACACGCCCGACACGGTGAACGTCGGGCAGGTCATCGCCGAGATCGGAGTGGCGCCCTCCAAGCCCGCCGAGTTCGTCGTGTTCCGCTTCAAGCAATTCGCCGGCAGCGCCAAGTAGGAGAGGGAGGGTAAGCGAACATGGCCGAGTATCTCTCGCCCGAGGTCTACATCGAGGAAATCCCCTCGGGCATCAAGCCCATCCAGGGGGTCGGGACGTCGACCGCCGCCTTCGTGGGGATCGCCCAGAAGGGCCCCATCGGGGAGGCGGTGCCGATCACCAACCTCGCGCAGTTCTTCAAGACGTTCGGCACCTTCATCGACGGCGCCTTCCTCGCCCACGCGGTGCAGGCGTTCTTCTCCGAGGGCGGCACCTCCTGCTACGTCGTGCGGACCTGCCATTACGCCGGTGCGCCCAAGGTGCCCACCGCCGTGGCGGCCACGAAGAGCTTCCAGAACATCACCGGCCCCATCGACGTGCTCGGCGTGACGGCCCTCTGGCAGGGCGCCTACGGCAACGACTTCTCGATCCGCATCAAGCACCTCTCCGCGGCGGATCGGTTCCTGATCGAGCTGCGCGAGAAGGGCGCCCTGGTCGAGACCTTCGACAATCTCACCATGGACGCCGCCTCGGTCGACTACGCGCCGACCCGCATCGCCGCCGCCTCGGCGCTCGTGAAGGTGGCCGATCTGGTGCCGGTGGCCTCGCCCCTCACGACGGCGCAGCGGCGACCCGCCGAGACGGCGGCGCCGGTGTTCCTGGCCGGCGGAGACGACGGGCTCTCCAGCCTCGCGGCCATCGACTTCACCGGCGATGCCGCGGTCGGCAACGGTCTCTTGGCCTTCGACAAGGTCGACTCGATCAACCTCGTGGCCGTGCCCGACGCCATCGACCGGGCCGTCCACATCAAGGGCTACTCGTACTGCGAGCTCCGCAAGGACTGCTTCTACATCGCCGACTCGCAGTCGACGTTCACCACCGCCGACGAGCTCGTGCATTACAAGCTGGCGCAGGGCGTCTACTCCGGGCAGAACTCGTTCAACTCGAAGTACGGTGCCCTCTACGCGCCGTGGGTGGTGGTCTTCAACCCGCTCACCGGCAAGGGGCTGAAGATCCCTCCCTCCGGGGCCGTGGCGGGGCGCTACGCCGGCGTCGACGCGGCCCGCGGCGTCCACAAGGCCGCGGCCGGGGTCACCGATGGCAAGCTGCTCTCGGTCCTCGACGTCGACAAGGATCTCAACGACGCCGACCAGGCCAAGCTCAACCCGCTGGGCATCAACGTGATCCGGAAGCTCACCGGCGTGGGCCCGGTGCTCTGGGGCGCTCGGACCGTCAGCACCGACCCGGAGTGGACGTACCTCAACGTGCGGCGCTTCTTCCTCTTCGTGGAGCAGTCGGTGGAGGCGAGCACCAAGTGGACGGTCTTCGAGCCCAACGGCCCGACGCTGTGGAAGGCCATCGCGCTCAACGTCTCGGCGTTCCTGCGCACGCAGTGGGCCCTGGGCGCGCTGCTCGGGCTCAAGGAGGAGCAGGCTTATTACGTGAAGTGCGACGCCGAGACCAACCCGCCCGAGTCGGTGGATCTCGGCCGCGTCATCACCGAGGTGGGGCTCGCGGTGGTGAAGCCTGCAGAGTTCGTGGTGCTGCGGTTCTCGCAGCTGGCGGCGCGTTGAGCCCCAGCAAGAACGTGATCTCGATGACATGAAGTCCGCGGTCGCGGCTTCGAATCCGAGGAGGAGTAAATATGGCTCGTCGTCCCCTTGACCCATTCGTCAACTTCAACTTCCTCGTCGAGTCCGGGGGCATCATCGCCGCCGGGTTCTCCGAGGTCACGGGCATGAACGGCGAGGTCCAGGCGGTCGAGTACCGCGAAGGCCGGGACCCGAACAGCAACACCCGCAAGCTGCCGGGCCTGTCCAAGTACGGCAACGTCACCTTCAAGAAGGGCGTGGTCATCGAGCAGGACTTCTTCAAGTGGTTCAAGTCCGGCGTCGACGGCGACGTGATCCGGATGGACATCTCCATCCTGCTCCTCGACGAGCAGCGCCAGGAGAAGGTCCGCTACAACCTGACCAGCGCCTGGCCGGTGAAGTTCATGGCCCCCGACCTGAAGGCGGCCGCCAACGAGATCGCGGTGCAATCGCTCGAGCTCGCCCACGAGGGATTGAGGATCGGATGAACCTGCAGGTCGAGTTCGAGTTCACGCTGCCCAAGGGGCTGGTCGACAAGGACGGCAACCTCCACAAGGAGGGGATCATGCGCCTGGCGAACGCCAAGGACGAGATCCTCCCGCTCCAGGATCCCCGCGTGCAGCGGAACCAGGGCTACCTGGTGATCATCCTGCTGGCGCGGGTCATCACCCGCCTCGGAGATCTCCGCGAGATCAACCCGGGGCACATCGAGAACCTCTTCGCGTCCGATCTCGACTACCTCCAGAACTTCTACAACCAGATCAACGGCAATGGCCGGGCGGTGCAGAAGGTCGCCTGCCCCGATTGCGACCGGCATTTCGAGGTGGAGCTCTCCGCCGCGGGGGAATCCTGAGCTACCCCCGGGAGTCGCTCCACCGGGAGGTAGCGTATATCGCCTACCATTTTCACTGGGGCAAAGACGAGATCATGGAGATGGTGCACCCCGAGCGCGGGCGGTGGGTCGACGAGATCGCCAGCATCAACCGCCACGTGAACGGGCAGGAGGATGAATGACGGCGCTGGTTCCCAGAGCCCCCGGCCTCTATCTGCAGGCCGTCGACAGCGATCCCGCCGTGGTGGCGGAGAGCGCGGTCACCGCGTTCGTCGGCGTGGCCGAACGGGGCCCCCTCGACTCGCCCCAGATCGTCCGCAACTGGGGTGAGTACGTCGAGGTCTTCGGCGGCCCCTGGGGCTTCGGGGTCATGGCGGAGAGCGTCTACGGTTTCTTCCAGAACGGAGGGACCAGCGCCTGCGCCGTCCGCGTCGCGCACGAGCTCGCCGCCGCGGCCGCCTCCCCGTGCCCGCTCCAGGAGGACCTCGGGACGGCGAAGAGCGCGCCGATCGCGGACGCGAACGCCAACGAGACGCTCAAGCTCGAGGCCAAGAGCCCGGGACGCTGGGGCAACGGCCTCGTGGTCGAGGTCCGCGCCGACGCTTCGCGCGAGCAGGACCTCGCCGCGCTCTCGGTCTCGGCCAGCTCGGGCGCGAGCCAGATCATCGTCGACTTCGTCCACGACTTCCGCGCGGGCGGGGAGATCCGCCTCACCCACCTCGACAACGCCTTCGCGAGCAGCCGCCACGGCGTCACCGCCATCGACGAAGGCCTGCGGCGCCTGAGCGTCGCTCCGCCGCTGCCGCGCGAGTATCCGGTGGGGAGCCGGGTGCTCGGCCGCGGCTTCGCCGTCGAGGTGCTCGACGGGGAGCGGCGGGAGGTCTTCGACAACCTCTCGATGAACCCCGCCCACGCGCGGCACTTCGTCGAGGTGATCAACGGCGCGGCCGGTCTGAAGGAGCTCGAGGCGCGGCGCCTCGGCCACTCCCTCCTGATCCGCAGCCAGCAGGTCTTCGGCCTCGGGGGCGTGTCGCGCTTCAAGCCGGTGAACAGCCCTGCTGCGGGGCTCGCCTTCGGCGGGGGCGGCGACGGGATCACCTTGGCGCGGGCGACCCTCCTCGACGCGACGACGGCGCCGGCGCTCCGGGCCACCGCGAAGCCGCGGGGGCGCGCCGGCAACGAGGTCACCGTCCGGAGCGAGCCGTTCGTCGGGCGGATCGCCATCGCCGTCCCCGAGCCGCCCTCCGCGGTCAAGGATCGTATCGTCGTCGAGGACGTGCGCGGATGGGTCGCCGGCGACACCTTGCGCATCACCCACCTCACCAACGGCGCCCTCACCGAGACGGCGCTCGTCGTCTCGGTGGACGAGGCCACTCACCTGGTCCTCCTCGGCGCGCCATTGACGAACGACTACCCGCTGTTCTCGCCGGTGGAGATCGCCGGTCGCTTCAACCTGCACTTCGACGTCCAGGGGAGCCCGGCGGCGTCCGAGTCCTTCTTCAACATGTCGATCGCCGCGGGCCCGCGCTTCGCCCCCGACATCGTCAACGGGGTCGCCGACCCGCTGGTCTTCTCGCAGCTCGCGTGCATCCACACCGTGCCGCCCGCCACCGGCGCGCCGGTGGGGCAGGTCGCGCTCGCGGGGGGACAGGACCCGGGCGAGATGGAGATCAGCCGCTACACCGGGTACCTCGCCGACGACACCCTCTTCCTGCCGGGTGGCCCGGCGCAGGGGCCCGTCGGTCTGGCGGCGCTCGAGGGAGTGGTCGAGGTGAACCTCGTCACCATCCCCGATCTGGCCGCGCTGCCGCTCGAATTCACCAGCCTGCTGCTCGCCCAGCGCCAGCTGCTCCACCATTGCCAGAAGCTCGGCGAGCGCTTCGCCCTCCTCGACCCGCCGCTCGGGATGAGCCCGCTCGAGGCCTCGGAGTGGCCCGGCGAGCTCCAGGACGGCAAGCTCCCGCGCTTCGGCGCCGCGTACTTCCCCTGGCTCTCGGTGGTGGTCGAGGACCAGACCCGACTGCTCCCCCCGTCGGGCGTGGTGGCCGGCCTGATCGCGCAGGCCGACGCGACCTCCGGCGTGGGCCGGGCCCCGGCCAACATCGCCTGCAAGGGCGTGGTCGGCCTCGAGCGCGACATCGACGCGTCGGACCAGGGAGAGCTCAACGTCCGCGGGGTGAACTGCGTCCGCAAGTTCGAGGAAGGCGCGGTGCGCCTCTATGGGGCGCGGACCTTGAGCGGCGAGACGCCTCACCTCTACGTGAACAACCGCCGGCTCGTTGCGGCCGTGGTGAAGGCCCTCTCGCGCAACCTGCTCTGGGCGGTGTTCGAGCCCAACGACGACAAGCTCCGCCGACGCATCCGCGACAGCCTCGAGGGCTACTTCCAGGGCCTCCTCTTCAAGGGGCTCACCGCCGGCAACAGCAAGGACGAGGCGTACTACGTCAAGGTCGGAGGGGACCTCGAGACCGAGGCGACGCGGGGCGCCGGCGAGCTCCTCGCCGAGGTGGGCCTGGCCCTCTCGCAGCCTGCCGAGTTCATCGTCATCGCCGTCAAGCGCCGTCCCGAGATCATGGCGCTGGTGGAGGAGGAGACCTGATGCCGCGCGACAACGATCCGATCGTCGGGTACCGCTTCGTCCTCGAGCTGGGGTTCGTCGAGGTGGGCGGCTTCAGCGAGTGCACCGGTCTCTCTCAGGAGACCAAGCTCATGGAGTACAAGGAGGGTGGGCGCAACGGCAGCCCGCTCAAGCTCCCCGAGGGCGGCGCGGTGGGGAACATCACCCTCAAGCGCGGGGTGCTCACCGGTCCGAACGCCGACGCGCTGTTCAACTGGCAGCGCGACGTCATGCAGGGCGAGTTCGACGCGAACGCGAACCCCAACAAGCGCAAACCGTCGCCGGACGAGGACATCGACAAGCGCTGCGCCATCGTCCTCCAGAGCTCGACCGGCGAGGAGGTGAAGCGCTGGAAGCTCTACCGCGCCATCCCGGTGAAGTGGAGCGGCCCGGATCTGAAGGCGATGGCCAGCGAGCTCGCCCTCGAGACGCTCGAGCTGGCGTGCGAAGGCCTGGAGCTCGGCTGAACGGCACCCGCGATGGCCCTGGGCGACGTAAGCATCATCTCGGACGTGACCGAGACCATGGTCCAGCTCCTCACCGGGCTGGACGTGACGCTCGACTCGCCCGCGGACCTCAAGAACGCCACGGGGTCGTTCGAGAAGATCAACCTCTACCTCTACCAGGTGGTCGAGCACCCCTACACCAAGAACCACCCTCCGATAGCCGTCGACGACGGCACCTTGCAGTATCCGCCGCTCACCCTGCAGCTCCATTATCTGCTCACGCCGTACGCGAGCGATGCATTGAGCGCGCACAAGGTGCTCGGCCACGCCATGCGCGTCTTCTACGAGAACGCCATCGTCCCCGAGACCGGTTTGCCCGAGTCGCTCCGTCTCGTGACCGACAAGCTCGCCATCGTGCTCGTCTCCTCCAAGCTCGAGGATCTCACCCGCATCTGGAACGCCCTCCAGACCCCGTATCGCCTCTCGGCCTGCTACGAGGTGCGCGTCGTGCCGATCGAGTCGACGCTGATGAAGGAGACCACGCGCGCCAAGACCCGAGCCAACCAGTACCGGCAGCTCTGAGCCATGGCCTCCTCCGCCCCCCATCGCTCCCCCATCTCGGGCACCGCGGCGCACCTCGCCCGCGAGCTCGCGCTCCTCGAGCTGCGGCTCAAGCGCGAGGTGCAGCTGGCGCGCGCCGAGCAGAGCGCGGGGGGCCGGCGCGACGAGTTCGCGGGGCTCTACATCCCGGACGAGGAGATCGATCGCTACCTCGACGAGGACGGCGGCGAGGCCGGCCCCACCGGGAGGCCCGCGCCGGTCGCCGCGCTCGACGCGCGGATCGACGCAAGCCGGCGGGGCCTCGGCAAGGATCTCCGCGACGCCGAGCGCCGAGGCGTCTCGTCGCGGCTCGTGCACCTGCGGGAGGCGTTCTCGCTCGGCGACGCCGAGTACGGGATGGTCGTCGCCTGCCTCGCCGCGGATCTCGATCTCCGCTACGAGCGCTACTTCGCCTACCTGCAGAACGACGTCTCCAGGCGGCGGCCCTGCGTCCAGCTCCTCGGCAGGCTCTTCCTCGACCAGGCCAACGACTACGCCGCGCTGCGGAGGATCTTCGCGTCGGCGTCCTCGCTGGTCGGCGCCCGCCTGCTCGAGATGGGCAAGTCCGGTCCGGAGGTGGGCTTCGCGGCGCGCGAGCCGCGCGTCGCCGAGGGCGTCGCCCACTTCCTGCTCGAGGTCGACGGATCGGATCCCGACTGGAAGGGCATGGGGCGCTGGCGCTCCGGCAAGCCGCTGCCCGACGAGCCTGGCTACTTCCGCCGGCACCACGAGATGCTCGGGACCATCCTCGATCACGCGCGCCGCGGCGATCGGATCCCGTGCACCTTGCTCTGGGGTCCGGGCGGGTGCGCCAAGGAGGATCTCGTCCTCGCCCTGGCGGAGGGCCTCTCCGCCCGCGTCGTGGAGTGGGACGCCGAGGAGCTCCTCACCTTCTCGGGCGACTGGGCCGAGCGCCTCCACGTGATGGAACGCGATCTGCGCCTCTACGAGGCGTTCCTCTGGCTGCGCCACGCCGACGCGCTGGTCGGCGCCGACGCCGCCGTTCGCTCCAGGCTCAAGGCCATGGCGAGCTTCGTCGGCGATCACGGCGGGGTGAACCTGGTGGTGACCGCCGAGCGGAAGCCCGCGGAGCTCCGGTCGGTGCTGGGCGCGGCGGGGTTGCCGATCCTCGAGCTCGTGATCGAGCCGCCGGATCTCGGGGAGCGCGCCGAGCTCTGGCGCGCGTTGATCGAGCCCGAGGCGCCGAAGGACGCGCCGGCGGCGTCGCAGGCGCTATGGGACTCGCTCGCGGCGAAGTTCCGCTTCGGCCCCGGCCGGATCCTCTCCGCCGTGCGCGGGATGGGCGGCGACGAGCCCCAGCCCGGCGCGCCCGGCTGGGAGGGCGCCCTGCACCAGGCCTGCCGCCTCGAGTCGAGCGCCGGGCTCGGCGGCTTCGCCCGGAAGATGCCGATCAAGTACCGCTGGTCGGACCTGGTGCTCCCCGGCGAGGTCACCGAGCAGCTGCACGAGATCCGCAACTGCGTGCGCCAGCGCCGGCGCGTCTACGGAGAGTGGGGCTTCGGGGAGAAGTTCTCGCTCGGCAAGGGCCTGAACCTCCTCTTCTCCGGCGCCTCGGGGACCGGCAAGACCATGGCCGCCGAGGTGCTCGCCCAGGATCTGGGCCTCGACCTCTACCAGATCGATCTCTCCTCGGTGGTGAGCAAGTACATCGGCGAGACCGAGAAGAACCTGTCGCGCATCTTCGGCGACGCGCAGAGCGCCAATTCGATCCTGCTCTTCGACGAGGCCGACGCGCTGTTCGGCAGGCGGAGCGAGGTGAAAGACTCCCACGACCGCTACGCCAACATCGAGATCAACTACCTGCTGCAGCGCATGGAGGAGTACGAGGGCATCGTCGTCCTCACCACCAACATGCTCAAGAACCTGGATCCGGCGTTCACTCGCCGCATCCATTACACGGTGGAGTTCCCGCTCCCCGACGAGAGCCAGCGGCAAGATCTCTGGTCCAAGGTGTTCCCGGCGAGCATGCCGCGATCCGCCGACGTCGACCTCGGTTTCCTGGCGAAGCGCTTCAAGCTCACCGGGGCGAACATCAAGAACGTCGCGCTGAACGGCGCCTTCCTCGCCGCCGCCAACGGCGGCGTGGTGGACATGGCCCACCTCATCCTCGCGCTGAAGCGTGAGTACCGGAAGCTCGGACGGCTCGCCTCGAAGGGCGAGTTCGGCCCTTACTACAGCCTCGTGCGCGAGGGCGGGCCGTCGGACGATCCGGCCCCGCCGCTGGAGCCCCGATGAGGGAGCGCAAGAAGACCGAGGCGGAGGAGATGCTGGTGGTCCACAAGGCCGCCAAGGCCGCCGACCCCGACAAGTCGGGGCGCGACAAGGGCGCCGGCCCGCGCCGCTCCGCCGCCCTCGAGAAGGAGGAGCTCGACGTCATGAAGAAGCGCTTCGCCGCGGCGAAGGATCCCGACGAGAAGCGCGGCGTCCTGGCCGAGGTGCAGCGCAAGTTCGGCAACGAGAAGGCGGCGAGCCTGGTGAAGGAGGCGCGGCGCAAGGACGACGACCTCCCGGCGAAGCTCGCCCCCAAGGACGCGGGGAAGAAGAAGCAATGACCCCCGCCCTGTTCAGCGCGCGGATCGCGGCGCGTCGCCGAGGTTGGGGGGCGTCCGCCGCCCGAGCCCACCATCTCGCTCCGCTCGATCGGCGCGCCGGCATGATCGAGCTCCGCGGCGTCTTCGCCGGGAGGGGCCTCGCTGCCCGGAGCGCCGCTGCCCGCGAAGGGAGGGTGTTCCTCCGGCCCCGTCGGCCGTTCGCGATCACCGCCGCCGTCGCCGGGGCGTCGAGCCACGGCTTCCACCAGTCGTCGGTCACGCGCGAGGTGCTCCGCGAGATCCTCCGCCACGAGATCCGCACCGTCCCGTCGCCGGCGGACCGCATCCGCGAGACGACGCGCGAGACGGCCGTGCTCGTGGAGCGCGCCCCGGGGCCGAGCGCGCCGGCGCCTCTTCGGCCCGGTCGGCGCGCCGCGAGCGGGGCGCCGGTCGAGCGGGTCGTGCCCCGGCCCGAGCTCGTCGCCCCCGTCGCCGGCCCGCCGGTCTTCCGGCCGCGCGCCGCGCGCGGCGCTCGCCTCGAGCCGCGCTCGCCGGTCTCGCCGTCACCGCCTTCGCCGATCGAGCGGCTCACCTCGCGCGTCGAGTCGCTCCACACGCTGCGCGAGCGGCTCCAGGTCTCGACGTCCACGTTCACGCTCTTCACGCGCGCGCGGGCGGAGCCTCGCGTCTCGGCGTCTGTCCCGGCGCGCTCGCCGGCCTCCGAGGTGCGACCGCAGGCCGCCTCGCCGGCGACCGTCTTCACCGCCGCGCGTCCCTCCGCTGCGGCGCCCGCACCCGCCCGCCCCGGCGCTGCCGCAAGGGTCGCCATCGCGCCGCCGCGCGCGGAGGTGAGCTCCACGCCCGCCCGCCCTCTGCTTGCCGGCCCGAGGGCCTCGGCGCGGGCGCGCCCTCGCCGCCCTATCGGGCCGCCCGCGGGCGCGGCGCCGGCCACGCCCGCGGCGCGTGGCCTCGCGCACCTGCCGGCGCGCGAGCTCCCGCGGCCGCCGCGCGCGGCGATCGGGTCGCGCCTCGAGCACCGCCGGCCGGGGCGCGGCACCGCCGCCGCCGTCCCCGGCGGCGCCGCGGCGCCCGCCGCGCTCCCGCCGCGAGTCGCTCCGCCGGATCGCGAGGTCGTGGCGGCGCGGTCCCCGGCGCGGCGGCCCCCGGCGCCAGGGCTCGAGTACCTGCGCCCGAAGCCTGCCGCCCCGGCGCCGGCCCGGATCGAGGAGACGGTGCGGCGGCAGGTGGAGGAGAAGGTGGAGCGGACGATCTCGCTCTGCGTGGACACGGCGGTGGCGCGCGAGCTCGCCCCCGACTCGACCTACAGCCGCACGCTCGGCGACCGGATCTGCTCCGCGATCTACGAGGGGATCGTCCTCGAGCGAGAGCGGATGGGGTGGAGGTGAGCCGTGGCCAAGCCGCTCGAGAAGCTCAAGGTCAAGAACGAGGACACCGGGGAAGAGTTCTCGGTGCTCTTCAATCCCACCGAGTACTCCATCGACGGGTCGTCGAAGTGGAAGGAGCAAGAGAAGAAGGGCCAGCCGCCGGAGCTTCAGTACACCGGCGGCGAGCGCAAGAAGCTCTCGATGGAGCTCTTCCTCGACACCTACGAGGCGCAGACCGACGTGCGCGAGCACACGGTGCGCTTCGGCGATCTGCTCGTCTTCAACAAGGAGAACCACCGCCCTCCGAAGGTCACCCTCTCCTGGGGGAAAGAGGCGCCCGGCGGCGCCTTCGCCGAGTTCCCGTTCACGGGCGTGCTCGAGTCGCTGAAGCAGCAGTTCACGCTGTTCCTGCCCGACGGGACGCCGGTGCGCGCCAAGCTCTCGGTGTCCTTCATCCAATTCACCCTCACCGAGGCGGAGCTCAAGAAGAACGAGGCGCACTCCGCCGACAAGACCAAGACCTACCGCGTCAAGCAGGGCGACACCGTGAGCGGCATCGCCGGCCTCTTCTACAAGGACCCGAGCCAGTGGCGGCACATCGCCCTGGCCAACGACATCGACGATCCCACGCACCTCACCGCAGGGCAGATCTTGACCATCCCCGCCTACGAGTAGGCGGAGCGCGACGACGACGGAGGAGCATGGCGCAGAGCACCGAGCCCGAGAACACCGCCCCCGAGTGGAAGGTCTTCATCAACGACGCCGAGATCCCGCCCGATCTCAAGGCCGACGTGCTCGACGTGGTGGTCTGCCAGTACCTCGAGGGGCCCAACAGCTTCGACGTCACCGTCAACATCGTGGGCCCGCAGGATCAGAAGCTGAAGTGGATCGACGACGATCGCCTGCAGCCCGGCAACAAGCTCGAGATCCGCCTCGGCTACCTCGACAAGTTCGAGACGCTCATCGTCGGCGAGATCACGGCGCTCCACCCCAAGTACTCCAGCACCGAGAGCGCCAGGATGCACGTGCAGGGGTTCGACAAGCTCCACCGCCTCCGCCGCGGCACCAAGACCCGCAGCTTCGTCGAGGTGAAGGACGGCCAGCTCGCCGAGAAGATCGCCGCCGAGGCGGGGCTCACCCCCGAGGTCGAGGACACCGGAGTGGTCTTCGATTACGTGCTCCAGAACAACCTCTCGGATCTCGACTTCCTGATGGAGCGGGCGCGGCGCATCCGCTACGAGCTGCGCGCCGACGGCCAGAAGCTCGTCTTCCGCCGCGCGGCCAATCACCTCGGCAGCACGGTCAGCCTCGAGTACACGAAGAACCTGAAGCACTTCTGCCCGCGGCTCACCACCATGGGCCAGGTCGACGAGCTCAAGGTCCGCGCCTGGAGCTCCACCAGCAAGGCAGCGGTGCTCGGCGTCGCGCGCAAGGGCGACGAGGACTCGCGCATGGGGGGCAAGGAGAGCGGCCCCGAGCTCTCGGCGAAGGCCTTCGGAAGCCACGGCGCGGCCGTCGTGGACCTGCCCTTCGCGTCACAGGCGGAGGCCGAGCAGGTGGCCCACGCCCTCTTCAACCAGATGGCCCTCGAGTTCATCGCCGGCGACGGCGAGGCGGTGGGGAACATCGGGATCGTGGCGGGGCGCACCATCGAGCTCAAGGGGCTCGGCGCTCGCTTCAGCGGCAACTACTACCTGAAGAGCACCGAGCACCGCCTCGGCCCGAAGTCCGGGTACGTGACGCGCTTCCACGCGATGAGGAGCGCCGCATGAACCTGCTCGACGCCATCGCCCGCCCCATGGGCGCCGACTCCGACCGCGGCAAGATCTACGGCGCCGTGGTGGGCGTGGTCAGCAACCTCGCCGATCCCGACTCGCTCGGTCGCGTGAAGCTGAAGTTCCCCTGGCTCAAGGAGGACGACGAGAGCCGCTGGGCGCGGGTGGTGAGCTTCATGGCAGGGCCCTCGCGCGGCGCCGTCTTCCGTCCGGAGGTCGGCGACGAGGTGCTGGTGCTCTTCGAGCACGGGGACATGCGCTTCCCCTACGTGGTGGGCAGCATCTGGAACGGGACCGACAAGCCGCCCGGCGAGCGAGGGAAGGACGACAAGAACGACGTCCGCATGCTCAAGACGCGCAGCGGCCACACCCTCGTGTTCGACGACACCTCCGGCTCGGAGAAGATCACCGTCACCGACAAGGGCGGGAACGTCATCGAGATGACGAAGGACGGCGTCACCATCAAGAGCAAGGCCATCAAGATCGGGGAGGGGGCCGGGGAGGGCCTGGTGCTCGGCGACTCCTTCCTCCAGCTCTTCAACAGCCACACCCACGGCACCGGCGTCGGCCCGAGCAGCCCTCCCACGCAGCCCATGCAAAAGGGCACGCACGTCAGCGAGAAGCACAAGGCGGAGTGACGCGATGCCTCTGATCTCCGAGCCCCTCGCCAAGGCCCTCGAGGCCATCTTCGAGAGCAAACCGAAGAGCGTCTCCGAGGCGGCGCTGCGCTGGGCCACCGCGTACTTCTCCTACGCCGCCTCGGCGATGTCCAAGGGGGGCAGCCTGCCGGTCACCGCGCCGGCGAACCTGGGCATCCTGCTGGGCGCGTTCAATGGCGCGTTCGCCGACGAGAGCGCCTCCGGCGCGGGGCGCCTGATCGCCGACGGGGTGAAGAGCTTCTGGAGCGCGATGGTCTGGGTCGGGCCGGGACTGGTCGGGTCCACCACCTCGCCGGGCAACTCCTCGCTCTCGTCGGCGCTCGGCGACGCGTTCGGCGACACCTCCGAGAAGACCAACGGCGAGAAGTCCCGCGCGTTCGCCGACGCCTTCGACGCCGGCGCCAAGCTCGTCATCGTCAACGACATCATCACCGCAACCGGGGTCCCCATCGTGGGGCCGATCTCGTAGCGCCCCATGAGCAAGAAGTTCCTTGGCAGAGGCTGGAGCTTTCCCATCGACGTCGACGCCGACGGGCGGGTCACCTATTCGGCCGAGGAGCGGAAGATCCAGGAGTCGGTGCTGCTCATCCTCGGGACGGCGCGGGGCGAGCGGGTGATGCGCCCCGATTTCGGCAGCCGCCTGCACGAGCTGGTGTTCGCGACCATCAACTCGTCGACGAAGAGCCTGGTCTCCATGTACACGACCGAGGCGCTCGTGCAGTGGGAGCCGCGGATCGACGTGCTCCGCGTGGGGGTTCGGGGCGATCGCGCGGGCGCGGGCGTCCTGATGATCGAGGTGGAGTACCGGGTGCGCTCCACCAACTCGATCTTCAACCTGGTCTATCCGTTCTATCTCAACGCGGGGAAGGCCTGAGCCGTGAGCACCCCCGCGCCCGAAGCCCCGCTGCTCGACCCGCGCTCGGCCGCCGACATCCTGGCGCGCGCCCAGTCGCTCGCCAAGAACGTCTATCTGAGCGGGCTCTGGAACGGCTACGAGGACCCGGCCGATCCCGCCTTCCAGCTGCTCACCATCTTTGGCCGGCTGATGGAGATCCTGCTCGAGCGCCTCAACCGGGTGCCCGACAAGAACTTCCTCGCCTTCCTCGACATGGTCGGGGTCGAGCCGTCGCCCGGGGCGCCCGCGAGCGCGCCGCTCACCTTCCTGGTCTCGGCCAAGGCCGAGAGCGGCGGCTTCGTCCCGGCCGGCACCCAGGTCGCCACCACGCAGACCGAGACGGTCGACGCGCAGGTCTTCGAGACGCGCGACGGCTTCTTCGCCACGCCCGCCAAGCTGCTCGGCGCGGTGAACCTCCTGCCGGCGATGGACGCCTACGCGCTCCTGGCCATCCCGGCGCTGCCCCCCAAGCCGCTCGAGCTCGCCGAGGCTCCGGCGACGGTGGCGCTGGGGAACGCCGTGGCGGGCACCACCGCCGTGCCGCACACCTTGTACCTCGGCAGCGCCGCCCTCTTCGGGCGCAAGGAGAAGCTCGACGTCACCCTGGTGCTCACGGTGAGCGCGGGCGACGCGTCGCTCCTCGGCGGCGCGAACCTGCGCTGGCAGCGCTACGCCTCCGAGCTCAAGGCGTGGGTGGACGTGGCGGTCAGCTATCCGGCCGCCGCGCCCGGCGAGGTGAAGGTCCTGCTCGGCTCGTTCCCCGGCAGCGGCAAGACGACCGTCGCCGGCCGCGAGGAGCACTGGCTGGCCTGCCATTTCGACGGCGCCTTCGCGGCGGGCGTGACCGTGCCGTCGCTCTCGGGGGTGAGCGGTACCCTGGCCCCCGACGGTGCCGCGCTCTCGGCCGAGGCGCCCGCGGACAGGGCCTTCCAGAACAGCCTCCCGCTCGACCTGAGCAAGCCATTCTCTCCCTTCGGAGAGCGCCCGCGCTATGGCGACGCGCTCTACGTGCAATGCGACAAGGCGTTCGCCCCCGAGGTGGACCAGGTGACGGTGGACGCGGGGATCAAGGTCTACAGCACCACCCGCCTGGCCCAGATCTTCGGCACCATCGACGAGGCCACCACCGTCACCACGGTGATCCTCTGGCAGTACGCCGCCGAGGGCGGCGTGTGGAAGAGCCTCGCTGCGTTCACGCACACGGTCGACGTCACCCATCCGGGGCACGTGGTGACCTTCACGAACAGCCGCGACGGCGTCGCCACCACCGCCGAGGACGGCACCTTCTTCCAGGTGGGGAGCTCGGGCCACGCCACCTTCAGCTTCACGCGCCCCGCCGACATGAGCCGGGTCAAGGTGAACGGCCAGGAGGGCCTCTGGATCCGCGCGCTGATCAAGAGCGACGATCCCTATGGCCGCGACGGCTTCGTGGCGGACACGGATCCGGTCCTCGTGGTGGTGGGGCCCACCTGGATCCCGCCCGTGGTCGAGACGCTGGATCTGTCCTTCACCTACAAGTCCCAGCTCCAGCCCATCCCCTACCTCGTCAGCGAGAACAACCTCCACGTGACCGACCACGGCGCCGCGGGCTCGGTCGCGTATCCGCTGCAACCGTTCGTGCCCCTCGACGCGCAGGCGGTGGACGGGGTCACGGCGGTGTTCTCCGGCGGATCGGGCCTCTACCTCGGCTTCGACCAGGCCTTCGGCGAGGTCTACGTGAGCCTCTATTTCAGGCTCGAGGAGAACTTCCCCTCGGTCGACACGCCCGCCGAGGGCGGGGCGCCGGTGCTCGCCTGGGAGTACCTCTCGACGGCGGGGCAATGGCGGCCGCTCGACGTCGCCGACGACACCGGGAAGCTCACCCGCAGCGGGACCATCTCCTTCCCGGGGCCGAACGACGCCGCCGCGGCGCAGCTCTTCGCCGCCCTCCCCGCCGAGCCCGGGCAGGAGCTCTTCTGGGTGCGCGCCCGGCTCTCCGCCGGCTTCTATCAGTACCCGCCCAAGGTGCGGGGCATCTTCCCCAACACCGTGATGGCGGACAACCGGAAGAGCTCGAGGACGGCGGTGATGCTCGGATCGGGCTCGGGCGAGAAGGACCAGCGCGTGCTCTTGCCCAAGGCGCCGGTGCTGGCCGGGAGCCTCTGGGTGCGCGAGCCCGAGGTGCCATCGAGCGCCGAGCTCGCCGCGCTCGAGGCGCAGATCGCCTCGGACGCGGATCGGTTCGCCGATCAAGGGCTGGCGGTGCCCGAGGTCCTGGTGGAGCTCGCCGAGGGCACCGAGCGCGAGGCGTGGGTGCGCTGGCGCCGCGTCCCCAACTTCATCGCCTCCGGCGCTCGCGACCGCCATTACACGCTGAACCCCCTCGACGGAGAGATCCGCCTCGGCAATGGCACCCTGGGCCTGCTCGCCCCGGTCGCGAAGGACAACCTCGTCTACCGCGACTTCCAGACGGGAGGCGGCGAGCTCGGCAATCGGGCGACGCCGCCGCTGTCGGTGAAGGAGCTCAAGAGCTCCTTGCCGTACGTGGACAAGGTCTTCAACGTCGAGCCGGCCGTGGGCGGCTCGGACCCGTGGGCCCTCGACCAGATCCTGCAGTTCGGTCCGCAGCTCATCAAGAACAAGGGCAGGGCGGTGTCCGCGGAGGACTTCGAGTGGATGGTCCTGCAGCGCTTCAGCCAGGTGGCCCGCGCCAAGTGTCTCTCCACGCGGGCGCCGGGGCCCTCCGGCCTCGTCTTCAAGCCCGGCGCGGTGACCATGATCGTCGTGCCGAGCGGCACCGAGCGGTTCCCGCGTCCTCCGACGGCGCTGCTCGAGGCGATCCGCGAGTACGTCACCACCAAGATCCTGGGCACCATCGTCGACGAGGTGCACGTCCTCGGCCCCGGCTTCACCGAGGTGGCGGTGAAGGCCCGCATCAAGGCCCTCGATCCGCGCCAGCGGAGCGAGGTGGAGCGGCGGGCCACGCAGGCGCTCGAGGCCTTCTTCCACCCCCTCACCGGCGGGGAGGACGGCCGCGGGTGGAGCTTCGGCCGCGACGTGCAGGTCTCGGAGATCCACGCCGTCCTGCAGCGCGTCGGCGGCGTCGACTACGTCGCGTCGGTGGAGCTGCCCGCCGCGCCGGGCGCGATGTCGCTCGACATCGGCGAGAACCACCTGGTCGGGAGCGGCGCTCACGAGCTGGAGATGATCTGACATGGCCCTGCCGACCATCAACCTCGACGACCGCACCTATGCCCAGCTCCTCGGCATCCTGCGGGGCCACATCCCGGGCGAGGAGTGGAGCGACCACAACCCTTCGGATCCCGGCATCGCGCTCCTCGAGCTGCTCACCTGGCTCGGGGAGATGTCGCTCTACCGGATGAACCGGATCCCCCAGACGCACCGCGACAAGTTCCTCAAGCTCCTCGCCGATCCGCCGGTGCCGGTCACCGTCGAGCTCGCGCTGAAGCTGACGCCGGCGCGCGCCACCGACGTCGCCATCCCGCCGGGGCTCCGCTTCGCGACCGACTACAAGAACGGGAAGCGGTACGTCTTCGAGAGCTATTTGCCGGCGGTCCTCTCCAAGCCGCCGCCGGGCGGTGACCAGACCGGCGTGCTCCAGCTCCGGGCCATCCGCGAGGTGGTGGCGGAGCCGCTCGGCGTCGGCGACGGGACGCCCGATCAGGTCTTCACGATCGCCGAGAGCCCGGTCCTGGTCGATCTCGCGGGTGTGGTGTCCGGCTACGACCCCAACCCTCGGGTCCGCGTCGGCGTCGACGAGTGGGAGCTCCGCCCGTTCCTGCTCTCGCAGAGCTCGCACACGCCCGCCCCGCCGGCGCTGAAGCACTTCATGGTGGACGAGTTCGAGAACCAGGTGCGCTTCGGCGACGACATCTTCGGCGCGGTCGTCCCGGCGGGCGCGGCGGTCGAGCTCATTCGCTACCAGGCGCTGGAGGGTCCCGCGGCGCTGGTCGCCGCCGGCGAGATCAAGCACGTCCTCGATCCGGGCGTGGTGCCGGGCCTGCTCCCGGGGGACCTGCTCTCCATCGCCGGCCACGCCGACGCCCAGGGCGGCGAGAACTTCTTCTCGCGTGACGAGCGCATGCGGCGCGGGCTGGCGACCTTCCGCGAGTCGACGCGCCTGGTCACCGCGGCCGACTTCGAGCGGGTGGCCACGGTCGACTTCAACGCCTTCCAGGAATCCTTCAACCTTGCGCAGGGCTTGCCGCTCGACACGGGGCTGATCGGCCGGGCCGTCGCCCTGATGAACCGCTGGGGGGACGTGCCGAACGCCGGGCACGTGACCCTGCTGGTGCTGCCGCGCCTCGGAGCAGCCTTCGACGCCGCCCCGCTGCCCACCAAGATCGGCATGGCGGTGGTGCCGGCGGCGGTGAGCGATCGCCTCGCTGCCTTCCTCGAGCCGCGCCGGCTGATCACCACCCGGCTGCACCTCGACAAGGTCGACCTCAAGGCGGTGTCGGCGCAGGTCGTGGCCGTCATCGATCGCGAGCGCAACACGCTCGACATGGGGAAGGCGATCGAGGCGGCGCTGCGGGCGCACCTCGGGGTGGAGACCGGGTACGACGGCGGCGGCTGGCCGCTCGGCCGCGCGGTGCGCCGCTCGCAGCTCTACGAGCTGCTCGAGGGGCTGGCCGGCGTCGATCACGTCGAGAGCATCACCCTCACCCCGGCGAGCGCGACCGGCGACGTCGAGCTCTTGCCCCGCGAATTGCCGGTCTGGGACAGCCTCAGCGTCCTGGTGAAGCGAGCCTGAGATGGACGCGAGCGCGACATGAGCGGACAGCCGAGCGAATACCTCAAGCACCTGCCGCAGGCCCTGCGCGGGACGAACGGCACCGGCACGGGCTTCCTCGACGGGTACCTGCGCGTCTTCGAGGCGCTGCTCCGGGGGCGCTCGGACACGCCGGCGTCCGAGGGCGCGCGCCCCCTCGAGGGGACGATCGCCGCGTTCCCGCGCCGCCTCGACCCTGGCCTCTGCCCGGTGGACGATCCCTCGGCCAGCCCGCTCGAGAGCGCCTTCCTCGACTACCTGGCCCGCTGGGTGGCGCTCTCCTTCGACCAGAACTGGGATCTCGACAAGCGCCGCGAGTGGCTCGGTCGCATCGTGTCGCTCTACAAGCGGCGCGGCACGCGCGACGGGATCACCGAGTACCTGCGGATGTTCGTGGGCGACCAGGTCAAGGTGGAGGAGCTGTCCGGCGGCTTCATCGTGGGCGTGAAGCCGTACGCCACCGTGGGCGTGACGTCGTTCATCGCCGGCGCCCCCGCGCACTACTTCCGCGTGCGCATGAACTACGGCTTCTTCCCGGCGCCGTTCGAGATCGAGGCGTGGAAGAACCTGCGCAAGGGCACGCGCACCATCGTCGACATGGAGAAGCCCGCGCACACCTACTACACGCTGCACGCGCGCACGCCCGGGATCATCGTGGGCGGGGCGCTCTACGGGGGCCCCAACGCCGCGATCGCGGCGAACAGGAACAAGGGGCGGGCGACCATCGGCAAGGACACCTTGATCTGGCGGGCTTCGAAGCCGGTCTGACAGGCAGAAGGGGCGCAAGGAGATCGACATGGCGGAGATGGAAATCAAGCGCGTCAATTTCTTCGACGGCCAGTTCCTGAAGGAAGAGGAGTTCATCGCCCTCGACGCCTACCACCTGCACATGCGGAGGCGCTGGGCCTTCGTCATGTTCGACAAGAGCGGCGTGGTGCAGGGGACGCCGAGCGATCTCGGGCTCATCTCTCCCGCGCCGCTGACGCCGCTCGCCGACAAGAAGGTGCTCGTGAACGCGGGCATGGCCGTCGGCAAGCGCAGCGATCTCGCCGAGGCGAAGGAGATCGTGCTGCGCAACAACACCGAGGTCAGCCTCCTCGATCCACAGTGGGGCCTCCTCCCCGGCGACACCGCCATCTTCACCCTGCACTACCAGGAGACGCCGATCGCGGTGCCGCCCTCGGAGGGTGACGTCGCGGGCAACACGCGGATCGAGGAGAACGCCGTCATCAAGGTGCACCGGAACGCGCTCCCGCCGCCGCTCCCGAGCGGGGAGCCCTACGTCCGCCTCGGGGACGTCAACTTCAACACCATGGCCCTCGACTCCACCAACCGGAGCGTGGCGTTCTTGAACCTCGGCCTGGTGGCCCCGTCGGCGCCGGTGCCGGCGATCATCCTCACGCCGAACAGCGGCGTGGCGGCGGCGCCGCCGGTCGCGGTGGCGGTCACTTCGTCGGGTGGGCTCAACCTCTCCGCCATCACCAACGCCAACGTCACCATCACGCCGAGCGCCAACATCACGCACAACGTGACCAACCAGGCCCCGAGCTCGTGCACCCTCACCCTCACGCTGGCGGCGGGGGCCTCGAGCGTGGCTTCCCGGACGGTCACGATCACGGTGGGAGCGCTCACCGCGTCGGCCACCTTCACGGTCCAGCCTGGGCTCCAGGTGCTCGGCTTCACGCCGGTGAACGAGCCGGCCGGCAACACCAATCTCGTCATCAACGGCACCGGCTTCGCGGCGAGCCAGCCCGCCACGATCCAGTTTGCCGGTGGTGTTGTCCCGGTGGTCGTTCCCGGCCTCAACGTGACGGCGACGACGATCACGATTCCGATGGCCTCGATCCCCGACGGCGCGATCGCCGGGAGCACCGACGTCACCACGGGTGGGAGCACGGCCTCGCTCCCCGTGACGCCACCGCCGAAGATCCTGGCTCCCTTCCCCGCAGCGACCATCGCTCCCAACGGCCTGCTGACCGTGAACGGCGTGCGGCTCCAGAATTCCACGCACGTGCTCATGCTGCAGGGCGCCTCCACCATCCTGGACAAGTCGACCTTCGGCGGCGTCGGCGAGCTGATCAACGCAGGCCAGATCAAGTTCCACGTGCCCTTCGCGCCGACCGGCGCGTACACGCTTCGAATCACCACGACCGGGGGGACCATCGTGTACGGGGGCATGCCCGGGACCACGATCGACGTCAGCTGATCACGACTTCGTCATACGACGCGGCCCGCACGTTCCACAGGAGAGAGTGTCGATGAACATGCTCATGAGACGCATCACACTGGCAGTGCTGATCGCCATCGCGCTGGTGGCCTTCGGGGCCACGGCTCGGGCGCAGAAGCAGGGAACGGTTCAAACCAGGGTGGTCACCTTCGCGGGCGGCACGAACCACGTGGTGACCTTCAAGGCGAAGGACGATCTGCCGGAGAACCAGAACATCGTGTTCTGGCTCGACTTCGCCCCCGACGACAATCCGACGGCTCCCCTCGGCGCCGAGCCGCTCACGGTCCTCACGCTGGCGACGTTCCAGATCAAGTACACCGGTACGCTGGTCACGGGCTTCAGCTTCAACGCAGAGCAGATGGCGGCGGTGCCGGACGGCGGCAGCGACATCACTGGATACGCGGTGCCGGCAGGGTCTGGCACGCCGCCCAACTTGCCCGGGACCACGGTCCCCGTGAAGCTCATCGCCAAGAAGGTCGGGGTCGGCCGGTACACGATCGGCATCACCTTCCCTTCGGGCTCCGCCGGCGTCACCGGCGACTGGACCCTCGAAATGGACGGCTTGCCGGTGGCTCCCCGGATCCGCGCCCTCATCGCGGTCGACGAGGTCAAGGCGGGCTTCACTGCGCTCACGGACGCCGGGACGGGTCTCTGCGGCCCGGGCACGTCGTGTCTGGCGCCGTGCACGGCCACCTGCACCTTCCCCGACTTCTGTCACCCGTCCTGCAAGGTGCCGCCCTACAACATCTGCCGGTACAAGCCCTGGCTGTGCGAGTTCCGTGTCATCGAGTGGCCCAAGCGTTTCCCGCCCGGGTGCCTGAGCTGCCCGAAGCCGTGGGAGGACCCGATCCCGGAGGACTTCACCCGCGTGCTCGTGGAGTTCGTTCCGCTCGACAAGCAGGGAGAGCCCCTCGGTCCGGAGAAGGCGGCCGACGTCAAGGTGAACATCCAGGGCGGCGAGCCCATCGGGATCCTGGTCGATCAGGGGGACGGCCAATACACGCAGGCGGTTCAGTATCGCAAGGGCGCGCCGGCGCGCGTGAGCGTCACGGCGGCCGGCGTGACGTCCCCGGAGATCGTCGCCGATCCCCGGGGCCCCGGAGGGCAAGCCTCCGAGACGCAGACCTACATGCTCGTCGCGCTCCTGGTGGCGGCCGTCGCGCTCGCGTTCGTGATGTGGCGCCGCGCGCAGGGCGTTCGGACCACCAAGCAAGAGTGACGCCGCGGGATAGCTCATGGCGAAGGAAGCGGCGGAGGTCGAGGACAGCAAGCGGGCCGGCCCCATGGCTGGTCGCGCCCCGCCCTCGCCCGCCGCCGCGGCGAAGGGCCCGCCCGCGCCGGGCATGTCGCCGACGATGCCGGCGGGGCGGCTGTCGATCCTCCTCAAGGCGATGGCGGCCCCGGCGAAGGGCCCGCCCTCCGCACCGGGCAGCAAGGCGCAGGTCCTGAAGGAGATCCAGAGGACCTTCGGCAATGCCTATGCCCAGAAGGTCATTGCGGCATATGGCAATATCACCGACAAGCCCGCTGCCAATGAAGGCGCCGGCGCGAAGGGAGGCGGCGCGGCGGGAAAGCCAGGCGCCGCGAAGCCGGGGGGCGGCAAGGCTCCGGCCGGGGCGACCATGGCGAAGCCGGCCGCCGCCGCGCCGGCGGCCGGCAAGGAAGCCAAGGGCGCGGCCGCGCCCGGCAAGGCGGACGCCGCGAAAGGCGGCGCTGCGGCGAAGGCGGCCGTCGCTGGCAAGGGCGACGCTGCAGCGGGCGCCGGCGGCAAGACCGGCGCCGCCGGCGAGAAGGGCGGCGCGCCGAAGGGAAAGGCGCAAGCCGCGGGCGACAAGCCGGGCGCCGAGAGCAAGGGAGCGGGAGGCAAGGGCGCCGAAGGCAAGGGCGCCGAAGCAAAAGGAGCCGAAGGCAAGGGCGCCGAAGGCAAGGGAGGCGACGCCGGCGCCAAGGGAGGCGAAGCGAAGCCGGGCGCGGCAGGCAAGGGAAAGGGCGCTGGCGCCGGCGGGGGAAAGAAGGGCGGCGCGTCGGCCAAAGGCGGGGGTGGCAAGGGCGCCAAGGGCGGGAAGGCCGAGAAGGGAGGGAAGGGAGGGAAGGAGGGCGCCGCAAAGGCTCCGGCGCGCGTCGACGCCGGCGGGGGCCCCATCGCCGGCGCGGGAGGAGGAGGAGGAGGAGGCGGCGGCGGCGGCGGCGGCGCCAAGTCGCCGAAGTCGCCCGACGAGGATCCCGAGTTCCAGAAGGTCAAGGGCAAGACCAAGAAGGGCGCCGACAAGGTCGCCACGCACGAGCCCGCCGAGACCAAGGCGAGCGAGGCGCAGGGCGCCGCGGTCGGACCGGCGAACGAGGTGCCGAGCAAGGCCGCCGCCAACCACGCCGGCGCGATGGATCAGACGCAGCCGAAGCCCTTCAGCCGCGAGGCCTTCAAGGCCGCGCTCCTGGCGAAGATCACCGCGCTGACGCCGAAGAACCTCGAGGAGGCCGACGACTTCAAGGAGAGCGGGAAGGTCGGCGAGGTCAAGGGCGCGGTCAGCTCGGAGGTCGGCGCCAGCAAGGACGAGTCGCAGGGCGACATCGAGAAGAAGACCAAGGAGACCCCGAGCGCGAGCGGGATCGCGCCCAAGCCGGTCGACCCGCTCGCCCCGGAGGGACCGGGGCCGGGCGCCGGCAACGTCGGCGCGCCGGGCGCCGCGCCGAAGTCGAAGACCGCCTCCGAGACCTCGCTGAAGCAGAACAGCAAGAAGGTCGACGACGCCTGGAAGGAGACCGGCCTCGACGACAAGGACGTCGACAAGTCGAACGAGCCGAGCTTCAAGAAGGGCCGCGACGAGAGGAACAAGGCGAAGAAGGACTGCGAGGAGCGGCCCGAGGCCTACCGCGAGAAGGAGGCCGACATCCTCCAGCAGTCGCAGGCCCAGGCCGAGGGGACGGCGGAGAACAAGCTCGCCGCCATGCAGTCGACCAAGGCCGCCGCGATGGAGCAGGTGGCCCAGGAGCAGGGCCAGGGCAAGACCAAGGACGAGAAGGAGCGCGAGCGCGTCGCCGGCGAGATCAAGACCATCTTCGACCGCACCAAGAGCGCGGTCGAGCGCAAGCTCGAGCAGCTCGACACCGACGTCAACAAGGAGTTCGACACCGGATCGGAGGCCGCGCGCGTCGAGTTCGAGAACTACGTCGCCGAGCGAATGCGCGTCTACAAGAACGACCGCTATGGCGGCTTCGGCGGCGGCGCCCTCTGGCTCAAGGACAAGCTCTTCGGGATGCCCGACGAGGTCAACGAGTTCTACACCGAGGGCCGCGAGCTCTACCTCGCCAAGATGGAAGCGGTCATCGACAAGGTGTCCATCCTGGTGGAGACCGGGCTCAACGCCGCGAAGGACGAGATCGCCAAGGGCAAGGCCGAGGTCGATGCCTACGTCGCCGGCCTCGATCCGAGCCTGCAGGACATCGGGCGCGAGGAGGCCGACAAGTTCGCGAGCGAGTTCGACGCCCTCGAGCAGAGCGTCCAGGACAAGCAGGGGCAGCTCGTCGACGCGCTCGCCGCGAAGTACGTGGCCAACCTGCAGAAGCTCGACGAGCGGATCGAGGAGATGAAGGCCGCCAACAAGGGCCTCGTCGACGCGGTGGTCGGCGCCATCAAGGCGATCATCCAGACGATCATCAAGCTGAAGAACATGCTGCTGAACGTCCTCGCGCGGGCGGCGGCGGCGATCGGCAAGATCATCAAGGACCCGATCGGGTTCCTGGGCAACCTCGTGGCCGCGGTGAAGGGCGGCATCATGGGGTTCAAGGAGCGCATCGGGACGCACCTGCAGAATGGTCTGATGGGCTGGCTCATGGGAGCGATGGGCGACGCCGGCATCACCCTGCCGGCGTCGTTCGACCTCATGGGCATCCTCAGCTTGGTCATGCAGGTGCTCGGCCTGACCTACGCGAACATCCGCGCACGCGCGGTCGCCATCGTGGGCGAGCCGATCGTCAAGGCGCTCGAGACGGCCGCCGAGATCTTCAAGATCCTGATCACCCAGGGGCCCGCGGGCCTCTGGAACCACATCAAGGATCAGGTCGGCGACATCAAATCGATGATCATCGAGGGGATCACCTCCTTCGTCATCGAGAAGCTGGTCATCGCGGGTGTGACGTGGCTCATCAGCATGCTGAACCCGGCGTCGGCGTTCATCAAGGCGTGCAAGATGATCTACGACGTCGTGATGTTCTTCGTGCAGCGCGCGAGTCAGATCATGGCGTTCGTCAACTCCGTGATCGACTCGGTGACCGCCATCGCCGCGGGGAACATCAGCGGCGCGTCCGCGGCGATCGAGGGCGCGCTGGCGAAGTCGATCCCGGTGGTATTGAGCTTCCTGGCGGCGCTACTCGGTCTCAATGGGATCAGCGCGAAGATTCGATCGATCATCGAGAAGATCCGGGCGCCCATCAACAAGGCGATCGACTGGGTCATCAACAAGGCGGTCGCGCTGGTCAAGGCGGCCGGGAAGCTGTTCGCGGGCAAGGGGAAGAAGCCCGGCGAGAAGGACAAGAAGGACGACAAGAAGGTCGATCCGCAGCACGACGCCAAGGTGCAGGCGGGGCTCGCGGCGATCGACAAGGAGGAGGAGCCGCTCAAGAAGAACGGGAAGATCGAGAAGAAGGACGCGCAGAAGGTGGCGCAGAGCGTCCGGCGGGCGCATCCGATCTTCAAGTCGATCACCGTCGTGGACGGAGGCAAGCGTTGGGATTACGCGTACAAGGCGAGCGACGGGACGAAGCCGGGGGAGGAGAAGGCCGAGGACGTCAAGCTCCCGGTCAAAGAGGGAGATACGGTCATCGTCGAAATGGGTGGGAGCTGGAACATCGCCAGCGTATCCAAGATCGATCTCGGCGAGCAGCTCGTCTGGTGCAACGTCGAGGGAAGCGGCAGGCGCGGGATGGCATTCAAGGTGGTCATCGCCAACTTCACCTCCGCCGATCCGAAGATCATCGCACCGTTCAACAAGACAGCGAAAGGAAAGTCGTCGAACCCTTACGCTCACCTTCCGGATGTCGCGGGCGTCGGACCCAAGAAGCACTACAGTGGAACGCAGAAGGCCGCCATCATCGCCGCAAACATCGCCAAACACGGGACGCTCACGTCGGACAAGGGTGGCGCTCCGCTGGTCCCGTCGGTCCAGCGCACGAAGGGGAGCAAGGTGGATCCGAACGCCGCGGAAGTGGATCACGACTACCCGCGATCCGCGGGCGGCTGGAACACGTACGCGAACGCCATCCTGCTGGGCAATCGCGCCAACATAGCCAAGAGCGCCAAGATTACGCCATAGACGCGATCACGAAGGACACAACGCAATGGCCACATCCATCGGTGTCACGGAGAAGGACTTTCGCAACGGAGCGATCCTCGCGACCATCGCTCACGCCGTCTGGATCGCGCGCGACCCCACCTTGGCCGTGGCTCAAGGGTGGGACGGGCGGAACTACCTGCTCAACGATCACGCGGGGACGATCGGCACGGTCACGTTCGGCGAGGACGGCCTGGTGGGAGTGTTCTTCGACGCCAAGAGCCCGCGGAGCCCGTTCGTCTCCGGCAAGCCCTACTCCATCGATCCCCTGGTCGCCGGCATGCCGCCGGCTCTGAGGAAGCTCGCCGAAGAGGAGGCTCTTCAGTACATGATCCAGGAGCACGAGGGCGCCGACGTGCCGATCATCACCGCCGCCGTGTGGAGCGAGCGCGGGGAGGTCGTCGCGGCGGAGCCGTGGGACGAGGTCCGCGAGAACGGCGGCCACGTCGTCCGCTTCCAGTGCATGGACGCCGACGGGGCGCTCGCCGAGTGGGGCAGCGACATGTCCCTGTCCCCCGAACAGCTCGCGCTCGCGCGGACGCTGTACGAGCGCAAGCTCGCCCTCGGGGACGCCAGGTACACCATGTCGGAGGAAGAGAAGCGGATCCTCGGCGCCACGGCTGGAGAGGCGGAGGCTCGGGAGCGCCTCGCGGCCGTAGGCATCGACTTCTGACGTCGGATCACTGCGGTGCCGCGGCACCCGGCGCATCTGTGCTCGCCGCGGAGCGCACCGAGACCTCGTAGTCGTCGTCCTCGCCGCCGGGAACCACCCGCGATTGCTCGACGATGCCCTCGATGCGCCGTCCTACGCGCCCGAAGCGGTGCTCTCGGCGAGGTCTCCCTCCCGCTCGCGGCGCGCGGTGCCGAGCAGGTCCGGACGCTGGCACTACCGCCCGCGACGCGCCGCGGCCGGCGTCTTCGGGTGCAGCGGCATCGCGGCCTCGCCGACCAGCGTCTGTCCCGGCGGCGGTGGCGCCGCGGAGGGCGCTGCTTGCGACTTCGCCCACCAGGAGAAGGCTGCCATCGCCATCAGGGCGACGAAGCAGGCGAGACCCCACGGGAGCTCCCGGAGCACGCGAGACCCCTGCATCACTGCGACCTCCTGAACACCTCGCGGCCGGTCGCCACGTCGATCCCGACCATGCCGTTCGGCGCCGTGAGCAGCACGAGGCGGGTGCCGTCGCCGCTCGCGTACCAAGTACAGCTCCCATTGACCCGTCCTGGCGCGGCCCCGGGCGTGTACGTCCACAGGATCGTGCCATCGAGCGCGACCCGGGTGATCTGGCGCGGCGGCGCTCGGACCTCGGTCGGCTCGCACACGATCAGGCTGGGCGGCGACGGCCACTCGAGCGTGCCGCTCGGCGGATGGATGACGAAGTGGGGCTCGAGCCAGTCGGTGTCGCCGAGGGGCCGGTCACCCAGGAAGATGACCTGCCGCGGGACACCCTGCTTCGAGAGCACACCGGCGCTGGTCTTGGCGAGCGCGCTGGTCAAGCTCGACACGGCGGACGGGCCGGCGCGGGTGGCTCCGTCGGGTGCGATCTCGGTGTTCCGCCCGTCCTTCGTGGCCACGATCAGGCGCGTGCGGTCGGCGTCGAACCAGGCCTTGTCGACGGGGGCGGTGATCCCGGTGAAGACGTTCGCCTGATCTTTGACGACCTTGCCCGACCTCGCGTCGCGGACGTGGATGCCGTCGGCCGCAGTCCGCAACCACACGTGATCGCCGCTCGCCGCCATGCACTCGATCAGGGCCACGTCGCGCCGCGTGCCGAGCGCCGCGCGGCCCAGCACCTTGCCGTCAGCGGGGTCGTAGGCCGTGTAGCGGTCGAAGTACTCGGTGTATGAGCTCCCGCGCTCCGGTCTGTGCTCGACGCTGTCGTACGCCAACACCCCCATCGGCTGGCCCGGGGCCGCCGGGCAGATCGCGGTGTACATGCGCGGCGGATCCTCGAGCCCGGGGCTGCGTGGCCACACCGCCCACAGGAAGAAGGGCATCGAGAGGGCCGCCGCGACGCCGACCACCACCTGGCGCTCCTTCGGGATCGCTTTCTTCGCCACGATGGCATCGTGCACGCCATCGCGACGTTTGGGAACCCTCGACCAGCCGGCCAACTCGCGCTGCGAGTCGGCTCATCCAATTCGTGACCTTTGGGCTCTCGAGGCCGCGACCGCCCGCGACGGGTTGAGCGTGGCCATGAGATCACGCGCCGCGAGAGCATGGTTCGGGCTGCGGCTCGTTGCCATGGTGCACCACGCGGCGATCATACCGCGCGCCGGGTCAGGGCCGACCCCAGGGCCGCCTCGCTGTCGAGGTGGCGCCCACTGTCGGCGCTCTCAGGCTTCGAACGCGCGCCAGTGCCAGCGCATCTCGTAGTGGCCGCCTTGCGACTTGTACGTGAACTTCTTCATCGAGGTCGCCCACGTCCCCTTCGGCGAGGGGAGCGGATCGCTCGACATCGTCTTCACGTACGCCTGCGTCCGCTGGTCGAACTGCGTCGTCCACGAGAAGGCGCCGAGGATGTCGTCCTCGGGATCGCCGATGAGCGACGTGAGCCACTCGTAGAGCTTGCCGAGCGCCCAGCCGATCGCGACGCCGAGCGCCTCGCCGAGCGGGCCGAGGTACGTGGAGAGCGCGGCGCCGATGGTCTCGCCGACGGCCTGGAGGACCTCCTCGACGAGCTTGTCGACCTCCGCCTTGAGCTGCTTGTAGAGGTCGCTCATCCACCCGGTGAAGCCGCCGTCGTCCTGCTCGCCGAGGACCAGCATGACGACCCACACGCCCGGACCGCTCAGCTTCGAGTCGATGAGCTTGCGGCCGTGGTACACGTCGTCGACGCTGCCGTGCGGGCAGATGTTGTCGACGTGGCCGGCGGCCTGGCATATCGGCGCGAACAGCCCGCTCGCGCCCGCCTCGTAGTCGAGGTACTTGCACTCGCCCGACGAGAAGCCCTGGTACTTGATGCGATCGATCTTCGTGACGTTCCCGTCGCGGTCGACGAGGTTGCCGGAGATGAGGATCTCGTCGTGCGCCGAGCTGTCCTGCTTCTCGATGCACTTGAGCGAGTTGAGCTCGTACGCGATGCGCGTGAACTTCGGCCCCGCGTCCTCCTTGTTCTTGTCGTTCTCCTTCTTCTTCTGCGCGTCCTTGAGCGACAGCGTCAGGTCCCGCACGACGGGCGAGAGCTGGAGGTCCTTCGCCGATTTGGCGGTCGCCGAGGCGAGCTGCCCGTCGGCATAGGGCCCGAACACGGCGGTCTTCGTGGGCGACGCGAGCATCGCGCCCGCGCGCGACTTCGCTCGCTGCACGCGCTTCGGCGACATGTGCGCGAAGGCGCCCGCCGCGGTGGCGTGGATCGTACCCGCGGGGAACTTCGCCGTCGGGTTGGTGGCCGCGAGCGCGAAGGCGTGCCGCGACTTGTGGAGCAGCGCGGTGGCGAGCTTGTTCGTGTTGGCGTCGAGCTTCGCCTCCGGCGGCGTGAGCGAGCCCGCGGGGTGCTTGGCCTCGATCGCGGCCAGGTCCTTGCCCATGATCTTGTTCGGCGGGCCCGCGAGCGCCTCCGATTCGAAGCCGAGCCCGAGGCTCGCCAACGTGCCCGCGGTCCCGGCCAGCAAGCTGCGGCGGCTGATCAGATGAATCCGGTCGCTCATTCGAAGAACCTCCTTTCCGAAGTCAGGCTCAGGGCGCTCCGAGCATGATTTGCCATCGGGTCGTGTAGGTGGCCGCGTCCTTCACCACCTTCGTGTGCGGGTCGCACGTGCCGGTGCACGTCGCGCTGCTCACCTTCTGCTGTCCGACCGGCACGCCGATCTCCGCCCAGTTCGCGAGCGTGCGATTCACGTGGTTGTTGCCGTGGATGTCGTCCTCATGGATGAGGCCGAAGTACCGGGACGCGCCGGTCACGTGACCCGTGAGCCAGTCGTCCGACGTGGGCAGCGGGCTCGTCGCCGGGGGTACCGGGTCGACGCACGCAGGATCGGACGAGCCCGTGCACGCGTCGACGGAATCCCCGGGCGAGGTGAACATCGCTACGCGCGCGACCCCGAAGTACTTCGCAATGTAGGCGGCGTAGCCCGCGCCGAGCGAATGCCCTGCGGTGACGATCCGATCCCAGCGCAGGCGGAGGCCGTTCGGCGCGCTGGCGTCCGTCTCGATGAACGTGCTCCACGCGCCGTACGGATCGGTCGCTTCGAGGTGGAGGAGCAGCGCCTCGAGGCGCCGGATGATCGCGTCCTGCGGGTGCCCGCTGATCCAGACGGGGTCGCTGGCGGCGTCGCCGAACAGGACCTCGTGGCGGTACGAGCCCATGCACGTCAAATCGCTGCCGCACACGTCGCCGGGGCACGGATCCGGGTAGTCGAGGCCGATCACGTGGTATCCCTGGTCGCGCGCCACCTGCATGATCGTCGTGTAGCCGGCGGGCGCCCCGCCGCAGCCGGGGAGGAACAGGACGAGCCTCCACGGCGGCGGCTGCGTCGTGACGCCGATCGCCGGGCGATAGACGTAATGGTCGCGGTCGGGATCCCACTTGCCGTTGGTCGCGCCGATCGGCTCGTAGGTCGACGGCGACGTGGTGCTCGGCGGGATGTGGAACTCCTGCGGGACCGCAGGCGACGGGTAGACGACGAAATCTTCGGCCAGCGTGCCGGTGAAGTCCGACTCCGCGCCGGCGGCGGTGCAGCCGGAGGCCGCGAGCATCACGAGGAGCAGTCCGTGCGTGGGGACGCGCATGCGAGGTTCCTCTCCGGCCCCGAGGTAGGGCAGGCGCGAACATGACGCGTCCGGGGCGGCGGCATCCTGAAACGACGTTGAAAAACCGGTGAACGCGGGTCTTCGTCGGCTGGGGCTGCCTGCGCCGCCCCCTCCCGGCAGCGAGCCGTGGACGTCAGGAAGCACCGAGCCTAAGCTCTCTTGGCGGTGGGTGATCTCTTTCCCGAAGCTCCTGCGAGCGCCGTCGTGACGTCGAGGCACCACGACGTGGGCTGGTCGGGAGAAGAGGCGCGACTTCATGGGTCGCCTGTCGTCTCCTACGCTTGACGACGGTGTCCACGATGCGAGCCTTGCCCAGCAGCCTCCTTACTCTTGTCCGTGCTCCGCTTCGCCGGGTGTCCGTGTCATGAGCGCCGCTCCGCGACCGTGGGTTGGTCGGCTGGGCTGGCGAGGTGCGTTGCTGCTCGCGCTCGCTCCGCTCTCGGGTTGTTGGATCTTGGCGGGCACGCCCGAGTTCGAGGCGGCGACGAGCCAAGGTGGCGCAGGCGGCGGAGACACCGGCGGCATGGGCGGGAGCAGCGTGAACACCGGCGGCGCCGGTGGGGGAGGGGCTGGAGAGGGCGGGGCTGGCGGCATGAGCCCCGGAGGCGGCCCCTGCAGCTCGCTCGTCGACGACTTCGGCAACCAGGCCATCGACATGAAGTGGAACGTCGTCCTCGACGGCGGCATTGCCGAAGAGACTCCCGCTGGGAAACTCCATTTCGCCGGGGGGCCAGGCCAAGGCGCCACCATCGAGACAGCGACCCCGATCTCCCTCGACCAGTGCCATGTCTACGTCGAGGTCGTCCCCCAGGTCCATGCCGGCTCCGTCGTGCTCCTCCTCACGAACGCAGCCAACAGCCCGCGTGTGCTGGTCGAGCTCAGGGGCACCACCCTGTATTTCGGGCTCGATAACGAGCCGCCGCCGCAAGTCGGCACGTACGACCCGACGGCGCATCGGTGGTGGCTCATCGCAAACGAGGCGGACAACTTCGTGTTCTACACTTCGCCCGACGGCGAGGCGTGGACCTACAGGTCGTCCACGCAAGCTCCGGGAGGGATCGACCAGGCGGCGCTCTACGTGCAGCTCGGCGTCTACGGCGCCAGCGGGGCGACCGACGTCACCTACGACAACTTGAACACCAAGAACTGACGTCCAAGCACCGGCCGCGACACGGGCCCGTCAAAACGAGCCCTGGAGACCCCAGCTCGTCCCGGTCAGCCGAAGCTGCAAGGCGGCGTCCTTCGAATCGCTCGACCCCGACGGGAGCAGCACCAAGACGATCCCGGTCGCAGCGAGCGCGCCTCCAGCGGCGAGGAGCACGGTCGCCGCGATGCCCTTCTGCTCCGCGGAATCGATGACCTCGAGCCCTTGGGGGGAGCACTTGCGCTGCGGGCACAAGGTCGGATCGTCCTCCGCGTCGGACACGTCGCCGAGCGTGAGCCCGCCGAGGACCCCACCCACGACGGCGATGGCCGCACCGCCCCCGAACATGGCCCACCCCGCGATGGTGGGGGTCGAGCTCTCGACCGGGCGGGGAGGCTTCTTCGGCGGCGGGCCCGCGACGGCGTCGTCAGCACGCTCGAGCGCGGGGACGACGACGTCGACGAGGGTCGCCTCGCGTTCGACCTTCACCTCGCGCGACCAGGGCTTTCGCCCCGGCGCTTCGACCTGGAGGGCGTGGGATCCGAGGTCGACGGGGATCTCGGTATCGAGCACCGCTTCGTCGAGCACGGTCGCTCCCCGCTTGATGGTGAGCCCGGGGACTCTCTCCGCGACGCGGATCCGGATCCGAGGCAGGCGCCGCTCGAGCTCGTCCGCCAGACCTTTCGCGACCGTCGATCGCTCCGTCTGCCCTGCGCCCGCCGCCTTCCTCTCGACTTCGCGGAACTCGGCCCACGCGGTCGCGAGCTTGCCCTGCTTCTGATGGCAGTTCGCGAGGTTGAGGAGCGTTCCGAGGGTCGCGTCGGCCTTGTAGCTTGCGGCGAACGCGGCGCAGGCTTCGTCGGTGCGCCCCTCGCCGAGCAGCGCCGTCGCCTGGTTGAAGAGCGCCTCGCCCGCTGCCGGGTCCTGCGCGAACGCTGCGGTTCCTGTGAGCAGCGCGAGCGTGCTCGCCAACGCCGCGACGGCGGAACGCATCAGTTTCGTCCCCAAACGCCCGAGGAAGAAGCCGCCGTGGGCGGCGCGGGTGGAGCCGTCGCCTGGGCGGTGGCGGCTGCCGTCTTCGTGACGCCGAGGGGTCGGCCGGCGGCGGTCGATTTCGCCCTGGGACCTGCGGAAGCGACCGCTGACGGTACCGCTTCGCCGCTCGCCTTGCTCGCCGGCACCGTCACCGAAGCGGCGACGTCGATCGGAGCGGTCGACCTCGCCGAAGGGTCGGCGGCGCTCGCCTCGGGCTCAGGGTGGGCCGGTGAGGCCTCGGGGTGGGCGGGTGACGCGGCTCCGGGACCGCCACCCTCGCGGGTGAGCAGGAAGACAGAGACGGACGCGACCGCTGCGACGGCAGCGGCCCCGACCCAGAGCGCCCGGCGGGCCGGTGCGACCCTCGACGGCGCGGCGAGCGTCACGTCGGTGTCATGACTCGACCGACGAGCTGCCGACATGGCCGGCGCGGCCAGCGAGGGTTCGGGCGGCGCGGGCGCTGGGAGCGTCTCTTCGAGCGAGCCCGGTTTCGCCTGCCGGACCTCGGCCTTCGGTCCCGGTGGCGGGACGCTCGGCGGCGACTCCACGCCGATGCCTGGGATTCGTTGCGCGTAGGCCCGGCCGGCTCCGCTGGCGAAAGGGAGCAGCGACGCAGCGAGCGCGACGACGGTCGCTGGGCGGTCTTTGGGCTCGGGCGCGAACGCACGATGGACGACGGAGCCCAATTCCTTGGGAAGCCCCTCGCGGCGCTCGAGGATGTCGACCGGGCGGCCCTTGAGTATCGAGGCGCAGACCTGCGGCATCGTTTCGCCTTCGAATGGGAGGGTGCCGGTGAGCAGCTCGTAGAGCGTCACGCCCAGCGAGTAGATGTCCGACCGCTCGTCCACATGCTTCGAAGACTCGAGCTGCTCGGGGCTCATGTACGGCACGGAGCCCATCACCGCCGAGGTCTTGGTGATCGGCGTGGCCTCGTCACGGAGCTTCGAGATTCCGAAGTCGAGGAGCTTGAGGACGCGGCGGCCCACGGCATCGCGCGTGAGGAACAGGTTCGCAGGCTTGATGTCCCGGTGGACCACGCCTGCCGCGTGCGCTTCCGCGAGAGCATGACAAGCCTGCAGCGTGAGGTCCACGGCCTCCTCCGAGGACAGCGGGCCGCGCTCATCGAGCCTCTTGCCGAGGTCGGATCCCTCGAGCAGCTCGATCGCGATGTAGGGGTCCCCGCCGTCGAGCGTGCCGACGTCGAGAACGCGCGCCACGTTCTCGGACTTCAGCCGCATGGCGGTCTTCGCCTCACGCAAGAAACGCGCGCTCGCTTCGGGGAGCACCGCGAGGTCGGCGCGGAGCAGCTTCAGCGCGACGGACTCACCGACGAGGAGGTGCGTCGCCTTGTAGACGCTCCCCATGCCGCCCTCCCCCAAGACAGACTCGACCCGGTACTTGCCGGCAAGCACGGTGCCTGCTTCGGGGGCGGAGGATCGGGACACGCCGCGGCGAGCTTAGCCGATCTGCGCTCGTCGATCCGGATGACGTGCGTCCGCTCTCGCTCCTAGGAGGTCGACCTGCATCCCGATCTCGACCACCTCGCTGCGGAGGAGTGCCGAAGTAGCTCGGCGCCTGTCGTCCACCAGCGGCCAAGACTCGCCGCGATCGCTTCGGGCGGCCGCGATCGTGCCGTCCACGCCTCGAGCACGAGCGGGAACCCGGCGGCCGCGGCGGCCTCGATCACAGCGCCGAGCCGTCGGGCCGCGGCCGCCTCTCGCACGCTCAGAACGCCGCGCGGAAGTCGAGCCGCGCGCCGCTCGTGGTCGGGCCGACGCTCGCGCGCACCCCGGCGCTCGCGGGGCCCGCCGAGCGGCGCGGCGAGACCACCCAGAGGACCACGCCGCCGGCCACCGCGACGCCGCCCACGATCCACGCCACGTTGGCGATGGTGGCGTTGCGCTGCCCGCGATCGAAATCGTCGCGCAGGTCCTCCGGGCAGCTCGGCGTGCACGCTTCGAGCTCGGACGCGGTGGACGAGACCATCGCCCCGAACGCGACGCCGACGCCGATCGCCGCGGCGCCCGCACCCCACGCGATCCAGCTCCCGAGCGGTGGCCCGGAGCCCGGGCCGGGGGCGGGCGGCGGCGGCTCCGTCGCGGGCGCCAGATCGAGCCGTACCGACGTGACCTCGCCCGCGGTCAGCTGGACGGTCTGCGACCGCTGCGCTCCGGCACGCGATCGGGCGACGACGACGGCCTCGCCGGGATCGCGCCAGACGCGGGCGCGCGCGGAGCCCTGATCGGTCGTCGTGGGCGCGGCGACCCCGTCGACGGTGATCGAAGCGCCGTCGGGGGCGCGCACCTCGACGGCGAGCTCGCCGAGGTCGGTCCGCAGCACCGCCATCCATCGGCCGGCGTCGGCGAGCGTGGGACGGAAGCGCTCCTCGCCTGCGCGGACGCGAGCGCCCGCCGTGCGCACGACCTCGTCGTAGACCGACATCGCCTCCGCCCTCCGCCCGAGGAGGCGCAGCGCGTGCGCGCGGAGCAGCGCGGTGTTGGCGCTGGGCACCAGCGCGAGTGAGCCCTCGAGCGCAGCGAGCGCCTCGGCCTGTTTGCCCTCCTGCAGCAGGCGGGCTCCATCGGAGTAGAGGGCCTCGGCGCGGGAGGCATCGGACGCGGCGCGCTCCTGCGCGCGCGCGATCGTGGGACGGCCCGCGGCCGACGCGAAGGTCAGCGCGGCGCTGCAGCACGCGACGATGGCTCGCCGGCACCTCATGGCTTGGGTGGGATGTAGCCTGGCTCGCCGCCGGGCGACGCCGGGTTCGGGGTGGCTGGAGCTGCGGGCCGGGCGGCGGGCTCGCGCGGCCGTGCGCGCGCCGCAGCTCCGCGGCGCGCCGAGGACGACGACGACGCGACCACCGACGAGCTCGTCGCCGGCGCGGCCGCCGCCTCGGCGCTGCTCGTCGGCTCGGGCGCCGCGAGAGCGTCCGGCGCCGGCGTGGCGGGTGGGCCCGCGCCGGTGTCCGCCGGGACGGGGGCCGCCGCGACCGCCGGCGGGCTCATGT
>CAYJPW010000026.1:0-82202 GCA_964372055.1 uncultured Polyangiaceae bacterium | reverse complement strand
GTCATGCGGCAACCGCGTGAAAACTCGGTGCAAAAAGGGATCTGCACCCAAGCCAGCTCGCCGAGGCTCTTGCCATCGGTGGCGGCGATCAAGACCGCCCACCTCGTCGATCACGACGCGGCGAGGCGACGTCGGCGGTGGCGTCACTGGGCCATGGCGAGGACGGCCGAGAAGGTCGCTCCGGCCTGATCCGGCGACGCTGGCGGCCGTCGCCGGACGCTTCTGAAACACGCGGAACCCGGGCGACGGCGGACGGACCGCGCTGTATGCTGCGCAGAGTCATGACCTGCGCCTCGGAACCCGGCATCGGCCCAGCTGCGTTGCTGGCGTGCCCCAAGCGCGATCTCCGGCGAGAAAGCAGGCATTGCACGGGGGCGTAATGACCTCTGCCAAACCTATCACGCTCTCCATCTGTGTGACGTTGAAGAACCGCTCCCGCGTCCCCATCGATGGTCGGAACCTCGAGCTCTTCCCTCGTTGCGTGGAGTCCATTGCCGCGAGCCTGGGGCCCTGCAACGATGTCGAGCTCGTGGTGAGCGACTACGGCTCGAGCGACTGGCCCGTTGCCGAGTGGTTGTCCCGAGCAGCGGGCACGATCCCCGTTCTCATCGAGCCGGTTGCGGGCGCGTTCTCGCGCGGCCGGGGGCGCAATGCTGCGGCGGCTCGCGCGAGCGGGAACACCCTCTTCTTCCTGGACGCCGACATGATCGTCTGCCCACGCGTGCTCGCGCGTGGGCGCCAGGTGGCCGCCGAGGGCCGCGCGCTCTTCCCGATCTGCTGGTCGTTCAAGGACCCCGAGCACCGCGAAGGCTGGTGGCGCGTCCGCGGCTACGGCAATTGTGTGCTGCCGCGTGGACTCTTTCACCGCGTCGGCCCGTGGCCCGAGCTCGAGACGTGGGGAGGCGAGGACACGCTGTTCCACCGACGCGTGGCGAGCGTCGCAGGCGTCGTCCGCGAACGGGTAGACGGATTCGTCCACCAGTGGCATCCCAACGACCGCGCGTGGAAGAATCGGTACGCCAGGCGTTGACAGCAAGGCGGGCCGGCGTGTTGCGGTACGAGCCCGAGCGTTTGAAGACCTGCAAGGAGGTACCGAAGCATGGTGACGGGACCCATCGTGAGCTGCTTGTGCGTGACCGAGGACCGCGCGGCTTTTCTGCCGTGGCTCCTCTGGAACTTCGACAAGCAATCCTGGCCAGCGCGGGAGCTGGTGATCGTCGACAGCTCGGGGACGGCCCCCTCACTGCCCGAGCGTGACGACGTCCGGCTCCTTCGTATGCCGCTCCGCGCCACCGTGGGTCGAAAGCGCAACAGGGCCCTCGCGGAGGCGCGGGGGGAGCTGGTCACATGGTTCGACGACGACGACTGGCAGCACCCAGAGAAGCTCGCTCGGCTGGTCGCCGCTCTTGCCCCAGACCGTGTGCTCACCGGCAGCACACGAAGCTGGTTCGTCGATCTCGCCCGCGAGCGCGCGTGTCGTTACTCCGGGCGCGAGATCGTCTTCAACTCTGCGGGCTTCCGCCGCGCTGCCGTGGCGGCGCTCCGGTTCGACGAATTGCAGCCGCGCGCCACCGACACTCACTGGCTGCGCGCCGTCCGAGGCGTCGCGCGCGGCCGCAGCGCTTCACTCGACGGTCCGCCGCTCTCGTTCTGGCTATGCCACGACCGCAATCTCAGCAACCCCGCCGCCAAGCGCAGCGGCAACATCTCACTGGAGGCGATCGCGCGCGAGCTCGGTCGCGCGTGGGGCGAAACGAGTGAGCAGCTCCGCGCGTTGCGCGCGCGGCTGGGCCACGCAACCGGCGCGGTCCCGGCGCAGGTCCCTGGCGAACGGGAATCCGCCGTCGCAAGCTCGACGGGGAGGGCGGTGCCGGAGCGCAGAACACCCGGCGCGTCGGTCACGACGACTAGAGTGGAGCCCGGTGAGCCGACGGAAAGACCAGCGAGCGGCGCGCCGCCCGCCGCTGCCGAGCCTCTCGGGCGACCGGCCGCGGTCGATCCCTCGGACCTGCCTCCGGTGAGCGCGGTCGTGAAGGTGACGGTCCTCGACGCGCCCTTCATCGGAGTGATGATCCCGCACATGCTGGCGCAGGCTAGGTTCCGGTTTGCGGACCGTCTCGTTGTCGTCGACCGGCGCCGCGAGTTCGAGGGCAAATACGTGTCCCGGCCGCGAGCGACGGAGCATGCGCTGCGCGCCACCCTGGACGCCCTCTGCGAATCTGGAGAGGTGGACCGGGTTCTCGAGGTCGACTACGACCCCGACAGGGTGGCTTCGGCCCGCGCGTGGTTCGAGCCCGGGTCGCCTCCGGTGCCCACACACGCGAGCACCGGTGGGCCGATCTATCCCACCCTCTTCGGCCTTGATGCCGTGGCCAGCGATTACGTGGTGCAGTTCGACGCCGATGTCCTGTTCCACACTGGCCCGGAGAGCTGGGTTGATGCTTCTTTACGACTGATGATGGACCATCCGGACCTGTGGCTCATGATGACGCACCCAGGCCCTCCGGCGGGACCGGGCGGTCGGAGTCTGAAGGGCTCCAACGCGAGGCGTGCGCAGTGGGATCCGGCACAGCGGATCTGGAGGTTCCGCTCCGCGACGACGCGGTACTTCCTTTGTGACCGCCGCCGCCTGCGCGGTCGCATTCCGGTCCATGTGGCTCCCGAAGGCGGCTGCGCCCCGCTCGAGCAGTGCATCAGCGTTGCGCTCCAAAGGAACTCGGCCTGGCGCGGCAATCTGTGCGACCGCGGGAGCTGGCACCTGCACGCCCATCACCACGGCGATCCTTTCCCCGACTGGGCCCCCGGCCTCGCGCGCGCCGTCGCTGCGGGCCTATTCCCTGCCGTGCAGCGCGGCGTATATGACCTCCGGCTCGACCGCGCCACCGACCGGTCGGCGTGGCGCACCTTGCTCGAGCCCTCCACGAGAAGTGGCGTCACGGCAGTTCCGAAGCCGGCCGGTAACCCCCGGTTTGCAGCGAGCTCAATCGCCGAGTCGGCGGCAGTGCCGGCGGGCGGACGCACCGCGCCTACGCCGAGGGCGCCAGCAACCGGTGAACCGCCGCGTCCCCGCGTCGCCCGCTCCGCCGAGCGCATCGCGCGGCTTGGTCCGGTCACCGGTCCCTCCAAGGCCGACGCGGCCGACACCGACGCCGTCGCCAACGCCGCGCTCGGCGAGCAGCTTGCCGTTGTGATTCCCATCCGCGACCGCGCTGGGCGGCGTATTCAGAACTGCCTCACGTCGCTGCGATGGCAGCCGGAGGGCGCCGTCGGCGAGATTATCCTCGTCAGCCACGGCAGCCGACCGGAAATCGACTCCGAGCTGGCCGAGCTATGCGCGCGGTTCGGTGCAAGCCTGCTCCGCATCGGCTCGACTGCCGATCCCTGGAACAAACCCTACGCACTCAACGTGGGAATCCAGTCCGCGGCGTCCGCCCGCTTCGTCATGACGATGGACGCCGACATGATCCTCGCACCCGGATTCGCCGCTGCCGTACACGCGCAGCTTACGCGTGAGCCGAAGTCGCTCGTCCTCTGCCGGTCAAGTGACCTGCCCCAAAGCACGAACCTCCCCACGGACCCCGCCGCGCTGAGGGACGCGCTCCCGGCGGCGCGCAGGCGCGCCACGCTCCGGGGGCGCAAGGGGAGCGGTGGCATCCAAGCGGCGGAGCGAGCCTTCTTCATGGCCGTAAGAGGCTACGACGAGGACATGCTCTACTGGGGTGCGATGGACAATGACATGCTCCACCGCGCGGAGGCCGCGGGACTGAAGCCATCCTGGATCGACGAGGAGACGTACATGCTGCACCAGTGGCACATGCGTAAAGCAACAGCACTTCGGGATGTGCGACAACAGGCCGAGGCCCGCCGCTTCTGGGAGAGGAACCACGCTCTTGCTGCGGCACGCGCCAGCCAGGTGGAGCGCAACCTATCGGGATGGGGCTTGCTACGCTGAGGCCCGCCTACGGCGAAGTCGTCGAGTCGCGGCGTCGCGCCGAGCGGACGCCGCGCCGCGTACCTGCGCGCTCGGCGGAGTCCACAGCATGACGGCGTCTTTCTCCCCACGCGCGGAGCCGGCAGGAGACCGCGTCATCGCGCTGACGTCGCTGTCGCCAGCGCCTGGTGTGCGGGAGACGCAGCGGGCATGCGTCCATTCCTGGCGCGCGGCGGGCCTGGACGTCCGGTCGTTCAACCACCCTTCGGAGTTCGCCGCGCTCGCGAACTACCAAGTGGAGCTTGTCCCCGTTTCGCGCACATTAGAAGGGGCGTCCGGACGCCCGTACGTGCCGATCACCGAGATGCTCCGCTGGGCCGGTGAACGCAACGCGCCAGTCCTAATTCTCAACGCCGACATCCAACTCGTGCTCGCCCCCTGGGAGATGAAGCGCATCCGGTGGATCACTGAAGGCGGGCTTTGTTACTTCGTTCGTCACAATCACGATGGCCGCCTCGACAGGGCTGCACTCGAGCCTTTCGGCATCGACGGATTCCTGCTGCACGGACGCCACTCACAGCTGTTTCCCGAATCGCTCCTGAGCATGGGCCAGCCATTCTGGGACTACTGGCTGCCCCACACGTTCGCGGCCCGACGCCTCCCTGTGTGGGCCGTTGAGTTTCCAGTGGCGTTCCACCGGAACCACGCCCGCCGCTGGTCCGATGAGCAGTGGTACCGCTGCGCGCTCGAGTTCGATCGCGTCATGGGAGGGCTCGGCGCGGACCGGTCAATGCGAGCGTGCACGAAGATGGCCGCCCGCGTCCGGTCCGAGTTCGATGCGTGGCGTGTCGCCCTGCCAGCGCGCCCGCCGAAGATCCGCGACTGGGTGGAGAAAACGCTTAGGCGACCGGGCACGAAGACCATCCTCGAGCTGGGTGCCCACCGGGGTACCGACACGGCTTGGATGGCGGCACTGCCCGCCGTGACGCTCCACGCGTTCGAGCCGGACCCTCGTAATCGGGTGCCGCACCTGCCAAATGTCATCTTGAATCGGGCAGCAATTTCGGATCGCGACGGTACTTGCACATTCATCATGAGCCGCGATCACTCAGGAAAAGAGTGGACCTACTCCTCATCGATCAGGCAACCGAAGAACCACCTAGCGCGCTACCCGGTGACCTTCTTCGACGAGAGCATCGACATCGAGGCGGTCACGCTGGATTCGTACTGCCAACGTAACGGTCTCGACGAAATCGACTTCATCTGGGCCGACATCCAGGGCGCCGAAGGCGAAATGGTGCGCGGAGGTCTCCAGACGCTCTCACGGACTCGCCATCTCTTCACGGAGTATTCGGACGACGAGCTGTACGAAGGTCAAGCGACGCTACGCGACCTGCTCGAGCTGCTCCCGACTTTTCGCGTCATCGAACTCTGGGAAGATGACGTCCTGCTCGAGAACACCGCATTGAGTGGGCCGTCGAAAGCTCCGTGATACTCAAAGTGCCGCGATCTCGTCAGCCACCAGCATCACCTGCGTCGGCACAACGAGGCGCTGGCCAACGTCGCCCGACACTAGCCAAATATCGAACACTGTTCCATCACGCGTCTCCAGTGGTTCCATGGATTCGCGGCACCCAACGCGGTCCAAGAAAGCGGCCGCCGGAACGTAGCCCTCCCAACCACGCGCGGCCAACACATACAGCTCGCCCGCGGACCGGAATTCTACCTCGACCGGCGAGACGCGATTCGCGACCACCTGGGTAAACCACTTGCCCGCGAGTGCGGCGGGTACGGCCTTGAACGGTCGAGAGTCATTGTTGTGTGAGGATGCACCCGTCTCGAGTCGCAGCAACGAATAGCCCATCGTCTCGCGGAATGAGACCGATGCCGTCCGTATTCCCCGAGCGTACTCACTGACCTCGAACATCGACAGCACCGCCCGGTGGATCTCCCGCCGCAATTCAGCGGGCAGGTCCGCGCCGAGGTGCGGCCGAAGGACGAGTTCGATCGCCTGGCAGCGCTCCCTGACCGAGCGATCCATCGACGAGAGCGGCGGCGTGGCATCCGCCTCGAGTGTCGAAGTAGCGATCCTGCGAAAGGGCCCCTGGAGCCGATCCCGCGCGGTGTAGCGATGCAGGCCGCTCCGGTGCAGGTGGCGCGCGCGGATCGACTTGCTCGGATTCGTCACAAGCAGACCTGCCCGGTCTGCCTCGTAGGCGAGCCGGTTGTCACAACCTGGGACGCCAAGATGGAACGCGCAGTTGATGTTGGCGACGGGCGGCGCGAAGATCCAAGCGTCCTGACTGTCAGGTCTGTCGAAATGCCGCGCGGTCCCTCCCGGGCCCTCGTCCCATCGCGAGAGGCAAAGCAGCCTCCCGTGCAGATCGTAGCCATCGAGCAGGGCTATGGTCTCGTCGAAGAAGATGTCGGCATTCGCGATGATCACACGCCGGCCAGGAAAGAGATTCGCGTGACCGAACAGGTCATCGTAGGTGAGCCGCCGCCCGTGCGGCACCAGCGTTACCTTGTCATTCCGAAGAAACGCCTGGCGCTGCATTACCGTGCGAGGATCGGAACCATCCTCGAGGAAGACGTGAATCTCGCGAATGCGCGGGTTGCCGCAGTTTCGCCTGAGGCATTCCATAAATTCAGCAGCGCGCCTCACGTTCGGCTCGGAATAGAAGCCGACGAGAAGAATCATCTCGGCGCGACGCCCACGCTTGCGGTGAAGTGCTCGCGAGCTGCTCGCGAGCTTCAGTTGTTAGTGATCGCTTCCGCTCGGAGCAGTCTCGGCGCCCTTGCCGGACTTGCTCGAGTCGCGTGAATCGTCGCTCGAGTTGAGGACCCACTTCGCCCCGCCCGGCGCCGGCAGCAGCACATACACGCCCTTCTTGTCGCAGCCCGTGACGCCGATGGTCGTCTTGTCCAGCATCGAGCTGGTCATGTTTTCCCTCGGACACGACATCTCGAACGCAGCCCGATCGAGCGGCGAAATCCACTGCGTGCCGTCAAAGATGTACCAGTTCTCTTTCCCGCACCCCATGGCCCTCTCGTAATAGAAGAAGCCCTCCATCTCCTCCCGCTGCACGGAAGCGGGGTTGCACTTGAAATCGGAGGCCGCCTTCGCGATCAACATCTGGCGGCGAGCGCTACCGCCGCCGCAGGCCAAGGCCACGAGTGCGAACGCCACAAGCAATGCCATCCGCTTCATGCAGAAGTCCTCCTCTGGGCGGCGCGTGGCCGCGGCCGCAGCGTAGATCGACAATCCCTCTAAGAGCAACATCGGGCGCGCCGCGCGGCCGGAGGAGGATGCTGACGATGCCGCTGGCAGCGCCGTCCGGTGCCGGTGGGCGGAGAAGCGGTGATGACTCCCGTCACTTCAGCGGGCGCCCTTGCAGCAAGGGCCACGGAGCTGGAAAAGCTGCGACCGGCGACATCCTGCGTCCGAGGTCCGGATGTCCGGCGACCGCAATGTTACGAAATAAGTAACGTAGACATCCGTCCAAGACGGCGCGACGCTTGAGCCAGCGAACAAAGAAAGGTGAATGCAAACAGCGATCTGCATCCAGCACTCCGGTTCGCGATAACCGGGTCGTGACCACTTCCAACCCGCGGGCGGCGGAGCGTGTGCTCTGACTCGCGGAGAGCATGCACAGGCGCCAATGAGCTACCACACGGGAGAGACTGACGTTCCTACGGACGTTGCTACGCCGATAACGAGCGAGAACCCTGGCTCTTCGGTCGTGATTCGCGCTGCCGTGGCCAACACCGAGGTCGTTTTCATCGGAGGCAGCGGCGTCACGGTGGCGACTGGGTTGCCGCTCAAGCCCGACGAATGGGTCACCGTCAGCCCTATCCGTGAGGACGAGCTGTACTGCATCGCGAGCGTCGGCGGACAGAAGCTGCGCTGGATGGTGGAGAAGTGATCACCCTCGGTGGTCGTGGCGTCGCCGGGCCCACCGGCCCCACCGGTGCAACGGGACCGAGCGGCGCCACCGGACCGGCGGGTCCGACGAACCCGCTGATGATCCCTATTCCCGGCGTGGCCGGAGCACAGACCAACGCCGGCAGCTATGCGGGGACCCCGGTCCGGATCGGTTGCATCGTCTTCGACCCAAGCATCTATCCCACAGCGGTATCCGGCCTCTCCCGCACGATCTTCTTCCGCGCCGTGCTCGAAGGCACGACGGGTGTGACGGCCCATCTGGAGCTCAAGAACGTCGACACGGGTGACAGCGTCACGACGCTGTCCGCTACATCAACGACGCCTTCGCGGCAGGTGAGCGGAAGCCTCACGGTGGGGGCGGGCGCATCACGCATCGCCAACGCGCTGCAGACCTACGAGGTGCTGCTCAAGGTCTCCGCACCAACCCCGGCTGGCGCGGGAGACAGTGCCAAGTGCACCCTCGCGCAGCTCGAGGTTTCCTACACCTAACTTAGAGGTGTCTCATGTCGCTTCCTGCTCTCGTCAAGACCTACCAGTACAACGTGAACCAGCAGGTGCTGGCGACGGGCACTGCGCTCGGCACGAACCGCACGATGGTCAAGCTCATCAAGGACACCTTGAAGGGCTTCGGTACGCTGCCGTGGGTCACGCAGTACTCCAGCGACGGGACCGTACTGGGGACCGGGACCGCCGGGGATGGTGCCGACCGGTGGACCCTCCCTTCTCACCTCGTGTGGAACACCGCCGGATCGGCGCACTCCTGGTACGTACTTCGACGCAACGATGGGGCCGAGCTCCTCATCGAGTGTGCGAACAGCAACGCGGGCGGCGCGGTGCTCAGCCTCTATCTCTCGCCGAGCGCTCACTTCTCCGGCGGCACCAACACGGCCAGACCTACTGCGACTGACGAGATCCAGCTTCTTGCGAACGGGGCGATCGGGCTTCCCAGCACCGATGCGAACCTCCGCTTGCACGTCTGGCACTCGACCGATGCCCAGATCACTCACATCGTGGTCTGCAATGGCGGATTCGCGACGGGTTTGATCACGATCGCATCCCCCCAAAGCCCCGTGTCTGGGTGGACCAACCCGATCTGGGGACTCTCTGTTGGAACGTCGGGCGTAAGCAACGCGCTGACCGCAACGAACCTGAACTCCAACGCGAACGCGAAGGGGCGCGTCACGGCAACGATGGACCTCTATCTCACGAGCGAGGGACGCAACAACTCGATGCTCCACATCGCTTCCCTCGTTGCCAACGACCTCACGAGCGAGTGGCCGCTCTACCCCATCGGCCTCTACAGCGAGACCGCGTCGCACCGCGGCCGACACGGCACGGTCTTCGATCTCTGGTTCGGTTCCGATGGCATCTCCACCGGCGACACCTACCCCAACGACGCGACGCGGACCTTCATCCAGCTCGGACAACTCGTGTTCCCCTGGAACGGCAGCGTCCCGGTGCTGACGTAACATGGCCACGCGCGCAGGCAGTTTGGCAACAGCGGGAGCCGGAGAGACGCTCCCGAGCGACACGCAAGGCCGGTATATCTTCGTTCCTGGAGGCACCGCGGTCACTCTCGGTGGTCCAACGCGCTTCTACAAGATGGAGGCAACGGATCCGGACTGCGGCTCTCCTACGAAGCGGACGTGGGTCGTTACTGACGAGCCAGATTTGACCGGCGTCAAATACGCGGGCACGCGGTGTGGAGCGAGTCCCCTGACGAACATCATCATCGCGGACTACTGGCCGAGATAGCGGGCAACCAGGAGGGGGACATGACAACCGCGGTCTGGATCGAGTGGATAGCCATCATCCTCGCCTGTGGTGGCACCCTCGGTACCGTCTTCGTCCGCGCCGGTCTGGGTCACCGGCCAACGCAGCGCGAGATCGCGGTCGTGCTTGGAGTGTTCTCGGTCGCGTGGTGGCTCGTCGCCGGCAACCTCGAGCAGGCCCGCGTTGCCGGGTTCGCGGCAACCAGCCTCATGGGCTTCGCCCTTGGCGCCGGCGTGGGGTTCGTCTTCACGAGCTACGACGACGAGGCCGCCTCGATCGGCAAGGTGCGCGACTGGCTGCTGGGCGGGCTCGCCGTTCTCACGTTCGGCGAGGCGCTCAAGAGATTCGGCAGTGTCCGCGCCCTGCTTGTCCTGCTCGCTGGCGGCGAAGCGGGCGTCGGGCAACACGCGGCGATGCTCGTCATGTTCACCGCCCTCGGGTTCTACGCGATGTTCGTCCACCGCGAGCTCACCCTGAACCCGCTTCTCCAGAAGAAACGCAACGAGCGCAAGCGGCTCGAGGACGAGGGGCGGAAGGCGGCGCCCGCGCTCGCCGCGGCGGACGCGATCCGACCGGACGCCGAGCCCCGCGCGGTCACGGCGGAGCTCGCGCCCGAGGAGACGCGAGCGCTGAACGAGTTCATCTCGGCCGCGCAGGAGGCCAAGGCCCAGGGGCAGGAGATCGACCGCCCGACAGCGTGGAAGCTGGCGAAGGCGTACTACCACCGCGAGCAGTACGAGAAGGCGATTCCGCTCCTCGAGCAGGCAATGTCCGAGCAAGACCACGCGGTCGAGGCGCGGCTCAAGCTGGCGCAGGCCTACGGGGAGATGGGTAACCCGGCCAAGGCGGCGGCCATGCTCGAGCCGATGATCGGCGCGCAGCCGCGCCCCGCCGTTCTCAAGCTTCTTGGCTACTACCTGCTCTGGAGCGACGACCGCCTCGACGACGCGATCAAGCACACGACAGCCTATCTCGAGCTCCGGCCGAACGACTCCGGGGCCATCTTCAACCTCGCGTGCGCCTTCGCACAGCGCTCCGCACAGAGCGGGAGCACCGACGACAAGGCGCGCGCGCTCGAACACCTCCGGCGCGCTATCGAGCTCGACGCGCCCTTGAAGCTGCGCGCCCTCGCGCTCTCGGAGGCGGACGGGGACTTCGCGTCCATGAAGGACGATCCGGACTTCAAGAGCCTTGTTGGCTTGAGCTGAAGCGGCTCCGGTGGTCACCCAGGCGGGAGGGCAGGCGCGATGGCAGAGCAACGCATCGAGATCGACGCGACGAAGCAGGTGTCGGTGAGGATCGAATTCGAGGGAGAGGCGCGCTACACCGCCCTGCTCTGGGAGAGGGACCCAACGAACGCGGCGCGGTGGAGGGTCGCGCGAGTGCTCGAGGAGCGCGGCAACTCCTGGGATGCGCGAGACGACGCGTTCACGTTCGAGCCACCGCGCGCAGGCGGCGAGCTGCTCCTCTACATCGACGCCAACGTGACCCACGCGGTCGTGGGCTCCGACGTGCGCGTCTCGGCCGATGTCTTCCAGGGAAACCAGAAGCTCGGGACGGCGACCGAGTCGGGCAAGATCACGACGGGATTCATCCACCTCGTCGCCCGCGCTCTCCTGGTGGGCAAGTGAGGCCCTCGTGTCTCGGGACGGCGGCGATCCTCGCCGTCGCGCCCGGCCTCGCCGCTGCCCAGGAGGAGGTCAAGGACGTCGGCAAGCTAAGGCTGGACCTCTCCGTTCCCGATGTGCCCGCGTTCGTCGCGCTCGATGTATCCCCCGAGAAGGTCGCGCGGCCGACCACGGCGCGCGAGCTCGCGATCGCCCTCGCCAACGGCTTCTCCCCCACCGGCGCGTTCCAGAGCGGCATCGCGATCGAGGTGTCGCCGCTCGGGCTCGCCGGTCTGACGGGCGACACGATGGATCTCCTGCGGCCTTTTCGCGTGTCCGTGGCGAGCACGGCAAAGTCGGAGGAGGGGGTCACGACGGCCCAGGTGGCGGCGGGGTTGCGCTGGACGTTCCACGCCTACGATCCCGCTGCGGATCCGGCGCTGAAGGACTGCCTTCGCGCGAACCTGCCGCAGCCGACCATCCCAGGGCAGCCGTTGGATGCGGGCCAGCAAGGGGCGGAGGTGAAGCCGCAAGGCATCGAGAACTGCCGAGCCGCCTTCCGGACAGCACACCTCACGAGCAGCGCGATCGAGCTCGCCGGCGTCGTCAGCGGATCCACGACGGATGACGCCAACCTGAAGAACCTGGGCCGCGCTCGCGGTTCCGTCTGGCTCTCGGGCACGCTCGGCCTGAACCTCTACAAGCCGCCCGCGGGTTACGACGGCAAGCAGGCTCCCGCGACCAAAGGGAAGTTCGGCGTGGGTCCTACCGTCCTGGCGCGCCTCGACTTCGGCGCGCGCCAGGACGAAGGCACCGAAGGAGCGACCGATCCGACGGCGGCGGTCGAACCGCCTCCCGCGTACGATCTCTTCCTCGGGGTCCGCTTGCCCGTCCTGTTCGACGGCGTCGGGGTATTCGCCGAGTACGGCATGAGCTTCGACGACCTCCGGGGCGAGGTCGAGCGGTCGAGCCGCATCGGCACCGGTCTCGACGTGCGCGTGAGCAACGGAGTGTGGCTCGGTGTGTTCCTCGGCGGGACGGTCGATCCGAGCGAGACCCCGGGAGAGGAGGACAAGGCCGGCCTGCTGGCGCTCAGCAACCTCCGGTGGTCGCTCGGCGAAGAGCGCTTCTTCGGAAACCCATGAGCCTGGGTCGCGGCTCCGAGGTGAACGATGGTTCGAGCGGATGACATCGGGTGGGGCCGGTACGGGACCTACGAGGGCCCGTTCTTCAGGGGCGTCCTGCCGTTCGACGGCACGCGCGTGCCGACGTTCGAGGACAAGGTCGTTGCCGTGATCACGGCGACGGAGGGCGGGCACTACGACGCCATCAACATGTACGACCGCTGCATCGTCTCGGTCGGGCTGATCCAGTTCTGCGAATCCGGCTCTTTCGGTGTTTCAACCATGCTTGGCGCTGCGCGGGAGCGCGGCGCGAAGCTCGACGCCCTCGGCGATGCTCTCGCGCAGAGCCAAGCGTCGTTCGGGCGGAACGCAGACGGGCGTTGGCGGTTCGCTCTTAGCGGCGGCCGCGAGGTGGGCGACGAGACGGAGCAACGCCGGCTCTTCTTGCTACGGAGCTCCGGCAAGGCGGGCTCGTGGGACGCCGAGTCGCGCGCGCACGCGAAGCTCTGGGCGGCGTGCCTCGCAAACGTGTGGGCCGAGCCCGCCGCGCGCGAGGCGCAGCTCGAGCTCACGCGCCGTCGCGTCCTGTCGTACGCAATGCCATCCGCCAAGGCGGTCCTCTTCCAGGATCCGCGTCCGAGCGAAAGCATCGTCGGCGCCGTGCGCGCGGCGTTCCTGAGCTTCGCGGCGAACCTGCCGAAGACGGCCGCCGACCAGCTCGGGATCGCCCAGGAGTTGAGCTCGGGCCCGAAGTGGAGCGATCCGTGGGTCGAGACCTTGATGCGGCAGCTCACGTTCGGGCCGCGGATCGCCATCTACCCCGCCCGCTACCGCGCGATCCGTCCGGTCGTCGAGCGGCTCTTCGGCGTTGCGCTTCCCGATCTCGCGGAGGAGTTCGAGCGGTGGCGCGCCGAGCACGCTTCCGATGACGCCGGCTCCGTCGTCGAGGTGCAGCGCATCCTGGTCGAGCTCGGCTACGAGATCGGGACGGCGGATGGGATCTTCGGCAACCGCACGCGCGACGCGGTGAAGCGCTTCCAGCGCGAGCAGGGACTCGAGGCGGACGGGATCGTCGGGCCGCGGACCTGGGCGGCTCTGCAAGGCGCACGAGCCCGCCGCGCCTCGGCGACCGCCCCCGGCACAGCACCTGTCACGGCCGCCGTTTCGGCGTTCAGCGCTGCGCCCGTCACGGCGGCGCCCGCTCCCGCACCGGCGCTCTCCTCGGGCGCTTCGATGTTCCTGGAGCTGCTGCCAGAGTGGCCCGGACCCGCGCGCGACGCGGCGATCCTCGAGGCGGTCCGATCGGGGCTCCACGACCCGATCCGGTGGGCGGAGATACTCACCGAGACGGCGGCCCACAAGGGCACGATCGCGGTGTCCGAAGACGCGCTCACGATCGGCGGTGTCCGCATCAACGTGTCGCACACGCTCGCCCAGCAGCTCGCCGACATCCTAGGCGCGTCCTTGCCCACGTCGAAGATCGCCGATCTGATCCACGAGCAGGCGGCGGTGAAGATCAAGCCCTGCATCCAGCCGCAACCCGCACCGCCGGGCGCGCCGGCGATGCACTCCAAGGCCGCGATGCTGCGCCACAGCCGCGAGGTCGACGCCAAGATCGCGGGAGCCGAGGGGCTCCGCTCCACCGTGGGCAAGGACTGGATCCTCGACAACGCCCTTCGCGGCAAGCCCAACCTCGGCGTGAACTACGGTTGGCACTCGACGGAGGCGCCCTACTTCGGTCCGCGCGGCGCGAAGGTGTGGCAGCCGGTCGGGACGCGGCACGACCGCCACCACGTCGACTACTCGCAGGTGCTGCGCCTCGTGCGGCCGCGCGTGACCGTGGACGCGGCCGAGCATGATCTGTTCGAGGTGATGCGCTCACCGGAGCTCGCGGCCCTGGTGAGCTACGGCGGCGTGCTCCACGTCACGCGTCATCCAGGCGTGGTGCCGGAGCTGGCTGCGGCCATGCCGGCCGAACTTGCTCCCGCCGGCCCCGCGGCAGCGACACCGGCTCCGCCGACGCTTCGCCGAGGAATGCAGGGCGAGCAGGTCGCGGCGTGGCAGCGGATCATCGAAGCCACGGCCGATGGCATCTTCGGGCCTGCGACCGAGGCCCTCACCAAGGCTTGGCAGTCCCGGCATGGCCTCAAGGCCGACGGCATTGTCGACGCGGAAACGTGGGCGGCCGCGCTCGCCGCCGTCCCGCCCGTCCTCCCCGCGGCGGGCGACTTCGCCGCCGCGGTGCTCGCCGCCGCGCAGCGCGATGTCTTCGACGAGGCGACCGGCGCCGGCGTGCGCGAGACCTCGCCGAACAGCGGACCACGGGTCGACGAGATGCTGCGCGCCGTTCACGTCGAACCGCCGGCCAACTGGTGCGCCGCCGCCGTGACCTCGTGGCTGCGCGCGGCCGAGCTCGCGACCGGCCTGCCGTCCCCGATCGCCGGCTCGGCCGGTGCCAAGGCCCTGATGGCGCAGCTCCAGGCCAAGTCGCGGTGGTGGCCGAAGCACGAGCTTGCGGGGCGGTCGATCGCGCCGGGCATGATCGTCGTGTGGCATCGGGGAGATCCCGGCGCGTGGACGGGACACATCGGAGTGGTGGAGCGGGTCCACCCGGATCACCTCGAGACCATCGAGGGCAACAGCGGACCGAAGGCGGACCGCGTCGCCCGGATGAAGCGCTCGCTCGGCGACGCGCTGCTGCTCGGAGTCGGGTGGGTGAGCGCGTGAACACGGCGGATCATCGCGGTCGCTCCAGCTTCGGGAGAGCGGCGAGCTCGACGGGTGCCGATGCCGTGCAAGAGGAGGCGGAGCGAACGCGATGAATACACAGCCCCACCATGTCGCGGCCCCGGCATCACCACCGGCGAGCGTCAACGCGCCTCGCGGCTCCGAGATCGAGTACGCAGCGGACGCAGCCCCTGCTTCCGTTGCGGCGCGTCCCGTACCTGCATGGCTTCAATGGCTCCGTCGAGGGTGGGACGCGACGAAGAGCGCGGTGATGGTGGCTCTCGTCGGGAGCATCTCGCTCCTGCTCCTGTGGGTTACCTACGCCCGTGCGGTCTCGGTCCAGCCTCACGGGCGGACCGCGACCGAGATGGCGATCGTGGCGGGATCGGCGACGCTGGTTTGTGCGCTGCCGCTGATCCTTACGGCGTGCGTGGGCTTGCTCGTATCCAGATCAAGGAATGCCCGCCTGACCTACGACCTCAGCACGCGTGCGGCGGCGGAGCACGCGCCGGCGCCGGAGATGCGAGCGGCCTGCGAGGACGCAGCGCGGTTCTGGCGCCACGAGCGCGCGCAGGGCGAGCACACGTCATCGCGGATGATCCAGCAGGCGCTCTTCTACGGCTTCTTCAGCACGTTGCTGCTCTGTGCCGCGGGGGTGGTGCTCGTGGCGCCGCTCTTGACGTTGACCATCGAGGCCAAGGGCGCACCCTACCGCGTGCCCGTCGCCGTCGCCATCGTGGCGGCGGTGCTGACGATGTTCGCCCGCGACATCGGCCGGATGCTCGTACGCGCGGCAAGCCGCGACGCCAGCGCGCAAATGCTCGCATGGTCGAGCAAGCGGCTGCTCGTGGTCGTGACCGTGACAACGCTCGCCTGCTGCATCCTCATCGCCGGAGACCTGAACGCACAGCTCCTGCCCCGCGCGGCGCACTGGGTCCTGCTCGGCGCCGGGATCGCGTTCCTCGGGGACAGGGCGACAGAGTCGGTGACCGAGCGCGTCGCGCAGCTCGTCGGCGTTCCGGCGAAGGTCAAGCTGGACGGCGACAGCCTGAACCAGATCGACGGTCTCGCCGAGGAGGACTGCGCGCGCCTCGCGGAGGAGGGTATCGACGGAGCTCACGCGCTGGCGCTCTATTCCACCCCCAAGCTGTTCTTCAACACGCCCTACACGCTGCACCGCATCTGCGACTGGCAGGATCAGGCGCTGCTCATCGCGCGCCTCGGGCAAGCGAGGGCGCGCGTCTTCCGAGAGCAGCTCATGGTCCGCGGTGCGATCGATGCGCAGCGCCTCGCGCTGGACCTCGCGGGGGACAACATGCCGGAGGGGGAGAGGAGCGATGTCATGAAGATCCTCGGGTTTTCGACGGGACCGCAGATGCGGATCGCCATGTCGCGTCTCGCGCGCGACGAGGTGGCGGCACGGCTGGTCGTCTACCGCGCGGCCATGCCGGTGCCTGACGTTACGGCCACGGAAAGGGGGACCCGATGAGCGCACGACCCGGGGCAGTGCTCGGCGCGACGGTGCTCGCGCTCGCGGCGACGGCAGCCTGCATGCTGGCGCCGCCGCCGAGGGACGTTCCACCCACGGCCGCCTCCCCGTCCGGCGACGCTACCGCGGTGGCTTCCACCGGGCGGGGCTGGATCCCTTTCGAGGGAGAGGTCGTTGGCGAGGAAACGGCGGTCACGGTCCTCCGCTCCCGCGATGGACGCGAGGTACGCGTGAGCACGGGAGACGTCCGCGTGACCGGCTCGACGATCGAGCTGAGGGTGGGCGGTCGCTCGGCGCCGCGCATCCATGCCTTGCCCGGCATCGGGCCGCGGTCTGCCGCGGCCACGGAGTCCGACGGAGGCGCCGCTCGCGGCCTGGCGAGCGCCGGCTGCGTTGCCGATGACGAGTGCGGCGGCTGCTCGGCGTGCGTGGGCTTGGTGCGGATGTGCTGCGATGGGGGCGGGATCGTGGGCGCATGCTGGGGCGTCCAGGACTGCCCATGAGCGGCGCTTGGCCCTGACGCCGTACCCGGCCGCCTGGCTGCGGACGACCTCGCCCAGCCGTCGGGGCCACGAGCGTGGCGGCCCGCGCGCTGAACGAGGTCAGTCGTCGTTCCGAGTAGCTCCGTCGTCGGACCGCGGCACGACAGGGCCATCGGCCCCTGGCGGCGATGGGCCGCAGGCTGATCGCTCACTCTGGCAACCTACTCCGCCGCCACGCCCAACGCCGCGCGCACGCTCTCGGGCACGTCCTCGACCGCGCTCACCGGGACGAGCACGGCGCCGGTCTCGTCGGCCAGCGCCCGGAACCAGATCGGGTCCCAGGTGAGCACCACGTCCGGCAGGACGATGACGCTCGGAGGCCGACGGGAGGCGACCGCCCACGCGGAGGGGATCTCCGCCTCGACGAGCAACATCCCGACCTCATCGGCGACCGAGCGACAGAGGGCTCTCACCGCGTGCGTGGCCGCGATGACGAGGAGGACGGGGGAACTACACCGCAAGGTTGGCTTGGTGTCGTCCATGGCGCTGGGATCATCGGCGCGAGGACGGGGGACTTGAGGACAAGGCGGCGTCGCTCTCCAGTCGAGCCCTCGGTGGGGAAACGCGCCCACATGGAACGCGCCTGACCTCTGAAGGGGGCGATCCCTGCCGTGGCTCGGTGGCGCCGCCAGCGTACGATCCGCCGCCCGTGGCCGCGACGAAAGTGCTGGTCGTCGAGGACGAGATCCCTCTGGGTCCACGATCGAGACGTTGACGACCGAGGGCTACGCATGCCGTCTCGCGAGGTCGGCTGCCGAGGCGCTCGACCTGCTGAGCACACCAGACAAGCCCGATGTCGTCGTGCTCGACCTCGAAGGCGGCTGGGAACTGCTTGCGGTCGTGCGCGCGACGTTCGGCAGCGAGCTGCCCGTCGTCGTCGTCTCGGCCACGTACGATCCGCTGAGCGGCTTGGGTGCGACATGTTTCATTCCTAAGCCGTTCCGACGAGGATCTCTGGCCGCCGCCGTGGCGCGCTGCGAACGGTGACGGCCTCGTCCCCTGGTGTTCCATCGCGGATGGCGGTAGACGTCGTACGCTCGGGAGCCATGTCGACTGGTCGCGTCCTCAAGGATGTCGTCTCGCGCCTGGACGACGCCAAGAGTGATGCCGCTACGTTCGCGGAGCTTGCCGACGAACTTGCTGACCGCCTTGCGCGGCTTGGGCACCGCGCCGGTCAGGCACGCGCTCAGGTGGCGCGAGAGCTCGCACGGAAGTTCCGGACCTGGGCATCGCGCGAACCCACCCCGGCCGAGCGAGATCTGGCCGTCGAGATGCTTCGCGACCTTCACGTAACCGCGATCGATCTGGAGAAGGGCTCCCGATGATCCAAGGAGCCCTACCGCGTCTTCCTCTTTCTCAACCTGGTGCGTGCTGGCCCGCGTAGGCGGCGAACCGAGCAGCGGTGCCCCCGTCGGTGGAGCTCGAGCGCCAGGCGCCGCAGGAAAGCTAGGCCTCGCTCATCGTCGTCGTCGACGACGAAGCAGGTCGTGGTGCCCTCCCGGCGCACGCGGATGCTCGCGTAGCCGTGCCGAGCCAGAACGAGTCGTAACCGCGCGAGGTTATCCATCCTCCCCTCCCGGGCGCGGGCGTAGCCGAGGGGGAACGCGGCGGCGCTGCGAAGAGAACGTCGCCTGGTTGATCGAGGATGGACGACCGCGAGGGCTGTCCTGAACGACGAGCCTCCGCGATCGTCCTACCTGGAGGACCCTGTTCAGCGGATCGGCCGCGACGTGCTCCGGCACCGGCATCGCCGAGACGATGACTCGCGGCACGTGGCGCAGCCCCTCGCGACTCCTCATCGCCGCGCACGCGCAGGCCCGAGACGACTGGCATCCTCAGATCGATGACGAGCGCCGCGGGCGGGGGCGCCTCGGCGAGCATGGCGAGCGCCTCTGCACCGCCACCGGCCATGCGGACGCGAAAAGCCGTCGTGCATCAACAGCTCCGCGGTCATCTCGCGCATTTCGGGTTCGTCGTCGACGACAAGCACGGAGCGCGGCGTCCCCGTTGGCTCGAGGTCGGCGTGTGGAGCGGTGCGCAGCAACGTGGTGCTCATGCGCGCGAGGCTCGCCGCGCGCGGACCGCGCTCCCATCCGGCACGATCGGAACTGGGCCGCCGGCAGCTCTTGAGCGTTACGCCTCGCCGAACGCGACGTCGGTCACGATCCGCCCGTGCCACGTGCATGCCGCCGCCACGAGGCCCTCGAGCTCGTCGCCGGTGGCGTCGTTCGCGACCGGGATCAGGCAGGCGTTCGTCTCGGCCGCCAACAAGTCGAGCTCGACAGCCGCGCGCCAAAAGGCGTTCTCGGGGACGACGATCGCGGCGATGCGCCTTCCCTTCGCGAGCGCGTGGGCGGAGGCGGCGTCGGCAAGACGCAAGAGTAGGCCGGCATGCGTCGCCGCCTCGCGGCACCGCACGAGTAGGTCTCTCGTCGCATCGATGACCAGCAGAATCGGAAACTCGGTGCACAGCGTCGGCTCGGTGTCGGGCTCCATGGGGAGGTCATCGGTGGGAGGGCGGGGAGCTTGAGGACCGTCCCCCAACCGCCCCCGGCTCGTGCAGCGGATCGATCTCGTCCGCGTAGGCACTCGCCCACGCGAACCAGCCGTTGAAGCGGGCATCGCGGTCGCGCGCCGGTACCGCCGTGCCGAGGGACACGAGGAGGGAGCGGATGGTGCTCGCCTTGTACCAGTCGCCTGCCATCTGTTGCAGAAGCACACCCAGCGCCGCCCGGTGCGCTTCTCGCGCCTGATGGTCGGCTTGCCGCGCGGGCTTCTCTTCGAGCAGTCGCCGGCGCTCGTCCTCGGCGCGCTTCGCGCGCAGCATGGTTGCCGCGTCTTCACAGGCGAGCACCACCTCACCGAGCACGTCCTCCACCCGCCGCTCCGCGGTGTCGGCCCACTCGCGGAAGAAGTAGCCGAGCACAGCGTCGACTCGTAACGTGAGCCGACCGCTCGGGTCGTACTTCCTGGGAGAGATCTCGTCAGGCCTCCCCACGTGCCTCGACTGACGAAGCCTCTCCATGATCGAGAACGCGAATGCCTCACCAGTGACGACCACCTCGAGATGGCAGCGTCGCGGACCGGCGGGATCGCCGCCGTCCGCATCCGTGAACCGAACGTGGTGGCCATGAGCGACAAGCGCCGTCAGCGCCGCGTCGAGGATCAGCAGCGCGCGCGAGGCGTGCTCCGGGGCGACGGAGAGCAGCCAACCCCCGTCCCCCTCGAGGCGTAGGAGCCCGGTGTGGTGGTCCGGCCGCACGTCGCGCAGGCAGTTCTTGACTTGCAGCGTGACCCAGTGCGCTCGCATGATATCGCGCGCCCCCTCCACGAGCGGCACCTCCTGCGTTTGCCCGGGCATGGCCCAGTATCGCATGGGTGGCAGGGCGGAGGGCCGCGCACTCGGCGCAGATCCACGCACCGTTCGGCGGCACCGCGAAGTCGGCCGGCTTGAACACCGCGAGCGCCGAGGGCCCGCAGCTCCCGCAGATAGCCACGCGGCACCAGCGACTACATGAGGCGGAGGATACGCGGCAGCGGCGCGGCGGCGCTACACTCGAGCCATGTCCCGCGACGAGCTCGAGCCGGTCGAGTGCCCCGTCGCACCCGCGTCGCCGGGCATCGCGGTGAGGGCGTTCGCCGGGCTGATGCTCATAGGTGCCGTGCTCGGCGCATCCGTCGGGCTCGCCGTTTTGCAGGTGTGGTGGTCTCGCTGAGCGCGGACCCGCGCTCGTGGTTCACCAGGGATAGCCGAGCTCGACCTTCGCTCGAAGCCCCTCGATGCCCAGGCTCTCGAGCCGGTGCGCCACGGCCTCAGCGTGCGATCGCAGCGAGAAGAAGAATGACAGCTCCGATGTGCCGTTGACGCTCGATGCCAAGCGGGGCTTCCGCCCCGCCTCCCTCGCTATCTGCGCCGCAACCGAGGTTGATGCTCCGGGAAACGTGACCAAAATGCGGTGCACGCCGGCAGCGTGAAACATGCCCTGGACGCAGGGTCAAGCACGACCGATCCGGGCGACAGGGTGCGCGCCCGCGCGAACCTCTCATCCGTCGCGGCGGCGTTCGTCGGCGGCGTTTCCCCGCGCGACGCTCGAGAGTGCGCCGGTAACAGGCGGCGCAGCCGGCGAGCGCCTCGCGGCCACCATCTCGAGCGCCTTGTCCGCGAGCTCCTGCAAGTACCGGAGCGCCACTTCGGCCTCGTGGCGTGCAATCCGCAGGCGCTCGACCGTGAGATCAGCCGTTGCAACATCGAACGCCCAGCCAGAGCCGGCCACGTCCGATAGCTCTTGGAGCGAGTCGCCTATCCGCTCCGATTTCGCCATCGCATCGACAAGCGCCCGGAGCAACGACGTATCATCGCGACCCGAAGCGTCCTGGTGCACCAGAGCCCGCCGCCGACGCGAGCTCACGGGCCTCGCCCCGCAGCGGTCACCTCCGAAGCCACGAGCATCACCTGACCGACCACGCTGACCACGGCGCGCCCCTTCACGATCACACGGTCGCCCTTCTTCAGCTGGAAGAGGACGTCGGACTTCTCCTTGGGCACGTACATGAGCTTGACGTCGGCCGCACCGAACGGGTTCCCCGCGGTCGCCCGTCCGCCACCGTCGCCGGGCAGCGCGCTCCACTTCACGAAGCCGTCGAGCTCGCCGCCGACCATCCCGGCCCAGTCGGCGGAGTTGAAGGCCGCTTCCGTCTCGACGGTGCAGTTCGAGTACTCGCGCGCGAAGCTCGGGTTCATCACCTTCGCGAACGGTGCTTCCGGCGGCGAGCACGGCGGCAGCGCGGGGTCGCCCGCACTCGGCGGTTCGCCTCCCGTCTGCGCGCCGCCGCAGCCTGCGCCCAGTACGCCGAGCCAGAGCACGAACGTCGCAGTCCGCCCTCTTCGTCCTTCGATCATCGGGTTCTCCTCGTGGGGCGTTGCCACCCAGGTTCTCTCGTCAGCAGTTCGGGGGCATGCAGCAGCCGCGATCGTGGCAGACGTAGCCCGCAGCGAGGTCGCACGTGTGACCGCAGGAACCGCAGTTCGCCGCGTCCGTGTCGACGTCGACGCACGAACCGTTGCACTCGACCGTGCCGCCCGTGCAGCCGTCGAGCGGGGTGCAGGCGCCGGTGTCGGGATCGATGGTTCCTTCGCAGAAGCCATCTCCCGTTCCGGAGCCGCCCGTGTCGTCTCCACCGCATCCGCCGGCGATCGCGGTCGAGATCAACACCGACAGGGCGGAGCAGACGAGCCAGCGACCGACCGATTTCGCAACCATGAGGTCTCCTCTCAAGTCCTTGGGCTGGCAACTCACGTTCACTGCGGGCCGCAGTACGGGAGGTCCGGCGGGCATTGGCACTGGCCCTCGATGCAGTAGACGTTGTCGGTGCAGGTCACGTCGCAGGAGCCGCAGTGAAAGACGTTGCCCTGCCCATCCGACGAGCCGCTCTTGAGGTCGACGCACCCGGTACCGCCACAGCGCTCGCACGTGCACTGGTACTCGCAGGCGACGCGGCTTTCGCACGCGGCCTGCGCGGAAGGATCGTCGCCGAAGTAGCGGCACGTGTTCTCCTCGCACTCCGTGACCACCTCGCCGCCAGGAAACTGCATACAGGCCGTGCAGTCGGCGTCCTCCTGGCTCCCGTTGCAGAGGCAAGTCGGGATACACGCCCCACAGGACGCCTCGGCGATGCAGTCGTCGAAGTAGTCGTCCCTAGACTTGCCGGGGAGGTCCGTTTCGCAGCACGCGAGACAGGCCATCGGGTCGGCCGACGCCGAGGCGCACTTGGTCGGGTCGTAGGGCCCCCCAGTCGACGAGCTCGCGGTGCCGGACGACGACCCGGCGCCGCCCGCGCCCGAAGCGTCGCTGCCACAGCCGACGGTGCCGGCGACCATGAGCGGAACGCAAAGCGCGCCCAGGATGGCGCGCTTCAGAATCTGGATGATCACGCTCCCGACCCCTTGAGGCGGGGTGGGACAGAGGTCCGGAACCGCCTCGTTAGGCGTGGGAATGTCGCCCAAGCCGTGTTGGACGACATCGCGAGGTATTCACAGATCCCGGACCAAGAGGCTTGACGAACTCGGCTCATCCGGTATCTTGGTGCCATATGTCATCAAACGCACCAATTGAACTTACGTCGAAGGAATGGGACGAGCTTGCAGATATCGAGTTCGTCCGTGAGTCGTGGGGGCTCGGCACTGGGGAGCGCGGGGCCGCCCTGGCGTTGAACGCATATGCCGCGCGCTTTGACTTCGTTTCCGGAAGTCCAGGCTTCTGCGGCGACGTCTTCATGGTCATCGGCGACTATCTCAGCGCGGCGCCGCTCGTGTTCATTCGAGATGAGCGGGGCCGCCTGAGCCACGTCGACTTCAAGGAGTGAGCAGCGCCACGGGCAGGCGACTCGCGCTCAAACCGTCGTGGCAGACGCCGCATGGCGCCATGTCGCGAAGCTGCCACAACCCGGCGCGCATGCGCGAACATCTCGACGCGTTTTCTCGGCACCTCGCCTCGGCGCGCTCCAGCAGAACCCAACACACCTACGCGGCGACCCTCGCGTTGTTGGCTGCTTCTCTCGAGACTGCACTGATGGGCCCGCGCCCCCTGGAGCGGTGCGACATCGAGGCGTTTCTCGCACGGCCACGCAAGGACGGCGCCGTGCGGTCCGCCTCAACCATGAACCAGGAGCTGGCTGCGCTCCGCGCGTTCGTGAAGTTCGCGAAGCGCGACCTTGGCTGGACCCATGATCCGACGGAGGGACTCGCGTTCCAGCGCGAACCGCCGCGCTCCCCGGCCGTGCTCTCCGTCTTCGAGATCCACCGCTTCTTCCGGGCAGCCGCCGGGAACCAGGAGCCCGTCGCCCGGGCGCGTGACCTCGCTCTCCTTTGCCTCCTCTCCCAGGACGGCGTTCGCGTGAACGAGCTCGTCGGGCTCGACGTCGGCCAGGTGGATCTCGCGAGCGCGACGCTCCTCGCCGTCCGCGCAAAGGGCGGGCGGATCGACGACAAGCCCCTGAACGCGGCGACGGTCGCGGCGCTCGCCGCCTGGCTCGGCGTGCGCGCCGAGATCGCGCTCCCCGAGGAGCAGGCGCTCTTCATCTCCGCCCGCGGGCAGCGTCTCTCGGTCCGCGCTGTCCAGCGCCTGTTCGAGCGGCTCCGGGCGATGACGGGGACGGCGAAGCGCGTGACCCCTCACACGATGCGGCACTCGTGGGCCACGATCGCACTCACGCTCGGCATCGACCTCGCCACGATCGCTGACCAGCTCGGTCACGAGGACGTGAACACGACCCGGAAGTACTACATGCACTTGGTCGACGAGCGCCGACGCCAGGCGGTGCGGAAGCTCGAGATCGCCATCCCGCCGGAGCTCCGAGGCGGATCCACCCCCGCCTCCGAGCGCGTGTCCGCGGCGCCCGGAGATCCGATGCGGACCGCTCGGCCCCTCCCCTCGAAACCCCTTGACGTCCAACACGGCTTGGACGACGGGGCAGAACCCGGCTTGGCTGCGTAGAAGAGCCGTTCGACGCAGCAGCGTAAGGTTGAGGCGCGAACTCGATGTCGCCGAGGACCCCGGTTCGCTACGTCGTAGTCTGCGAAGTGGTCGTTGTGAACATGGCCACGGCGCCGCGGTCCAAGTTCAACAGCTACGGCTGCGACGGAATGGTTCCGGCGAGCTGGAATGGTGTGGCGCAATCTGTAGCATCCGCATCACACGCCTCCATTACGATGCTCGCATATCGGCAGCCACGATCGCCGTTCGCCTGACACATCGATTGGTGCAGCCACATTTTCAGGTCAGGACCGCCGTTGAACAGTTCACCCCGGACGTCGAGACCGGCAGGATGGGATGGCACAGCCAGATTCGGGCCCATGTTGTCGATTTTGAGCCAGCAGTCGCCACCGGGTGAAGTGTTGCTGCAAGATGAAACATTGGCTCCGCTCTTTCCGTCGAGCTTAACCCACACCCATGGCGTCCAACCGGCGTCGACATCCGCGTGCACCGCGCCTGAGGCGCGTAGAACGAATCTTGAGCCCCTCCGTCCGAATGAACAAGTCGACGACAACAACTCCCCATGATCATTCGCAGACGTCGACTTGGCGGGATACGCCCACAAGCAGCGAACACAATACCCGTGCTCATCGACCGCGTAGCGAGCACCATTTTCGCCAGCACAGAATGGCCCACACTCCTGACGGATGCTGGGCATCTCCAGAGCCGGGGCCTTCAGGCCGACCAGACAAGCCTTTGGCGTGCCGCCGCGATCTACCGACTGACAAGTGTGACGCGCCAGCATTGATGAGCGTCGAAGAGGATCGAATTCGCTTAGCACCATCCTCCTTGTTCCCGGCGTAGGTAGCCACGACTGATGAGCGCCTGCTCGATGGCAATGCGCTCGGCCCTGTCCGCCGGGACGTCCCGGCCGACGTTCTCACGCCGCCACTTGGCGGCCAACTGTTCGACCTCCTCCCTCAAGGCGCGGCGGTCTTCGCGTAGCGGAGACCGCTCGAGCCAGATGTCCTGTGCCGTCCTCCAGCCGAGTGTAGGCCGCCCGTAGTCGCCGTTCAACGCACGGCGCATGGTCTCGACCTCGCGCGCGAGCGCGTCCGGCTCGGGGCATCCGAGCGGCGCGAGCCAGCGTCGGTGCTCGCGGTTCTGCCGCTCGAGCTGGCCGTAGAAGCCAGGATGGTGCGGCGGTCCGTGCAGCACGAGGACGTCGTGGGCGCGCAAGAGCTCGAGCACGTCGTCCGTCGCGTGGCACTTGGCGCGGTCCAATCGGTAGACGAGCGGCGCGCCGTGGAGCGCGATGTCCCGCTCGAGCGCGGCGGCGACGTGCGCGCCGTCGTAGCGCTCCGCCACCGTCAACGTGGTGCGGTACGGCACGCAGGCGTCGCCGGCGACGAGCAGGAAGCGCCGGCCCGCGGTCGTGCTGACGTACATCGCGTCGAAGCCACGCACGACGCCCGGCACGGGCACGACCACGCGCTCGGCGCGCAGCTTGCGCTCACGCTCCATCGCCGTCACGGCCTCCTTCTTGAGCGCCGCCGCTTGTCGGCGCGACACCCCGGGCACGCGGCGGCGCAGGCCCTCGGCGCCGACGAGCCCTCGGAGCTGGCGCACCTCGTCGCGCACCTTCGCGGCGAGCTCGGGGTCGGGCAGGTTGCGTGGGCGGCCGCCGCGACGAGCTCGCGGCGGCTGCCCTGCGCGAAGTCGAGCCCGCCAGCGACGCAACGTCGGGGCGCTCGCACCGACGGCTGCTGCCGCCTGATCGGCGCAGAGCCCCTGCGCGCGGAGCGCGTCGGCGCGGTCGAGAGCGGGCTCGGGGTCCTCATCCTTCGCCGCTCCGGTCGTCACCGGCTTCGTCGTCGCCTGGCGGCGGCGGCTCGGTCGGCCCGTGCGCCCCGTGAGCAGCTCGCTCATCACGCCCATCATCCGGCGCGTCGTCTCGACCTGCTGCGTCAGCCGCTCGTTGTCCCGGCGCAGCTGCTCGAGCTCCCGAGAGAGCGCCGCCTCGCGCTCCGGGGTCGGTGGTCGACCCGGCGATTGCGGGCTCAGTCCCTCGAGCATCTGCTCGAGGCCACGGTGCATGAGCGATTGGAAGCGGTTGCGCGAGAGGCCGAGCCGCCGCGCCGCCTCGCTCACCGTCGTGCTCCCACCCAGGACCGCGAGGACCGCCTTGTACCGGTCCTCGACCGTGTCGGGCACCGGGGGCATCCGCGTATACGTCGACCTCCGCCTCGACGCCATCGCACTCCTCCGCAGGGCGCCCATACAGGAGAGCGTCCGCTCCGGCCAACTTTCTGTCCCATCTCAGGGCGCGGCCCCGCCAGCCGTCGTCGGGATCGAAGGCGGGGCGGCGCCCGCCGGCGCCGTCGTCGGGCTCGTCACCGCCGGCTTCGTCGAGGCGATCGAAGGCCTGCTCCCAGTCGTCTTCGAGCGCGGGCGCGTACGGCTCTTCGGCGGCCGCCCGGCACCGGTCGTCAGCGCTCCCGGCTTGATCACCTGCCGCGTCACGAGCAAGAGGCGCTCGGCGCGCCGCTTCTCCTGCTCGAGCCGCGCCACCTTCTTCTCCAGCTCGGCGATCTTCGCCGAATGCGACAGGCTCGCCCCATCGTCCGCGGACCCCGGCGAGAGCGCCGCGAGCATCGCTCGCAGCGCCCGGCTCTCGAGCTGGTAGTACGTGCCTCGCGAGATCTTCGCCTCCTCGATCGCATCGGTCACCGGCGTCTCGCCGCTCAGCACGCTCAGCACGAGCAAGCAGCGGCGGCGCGCCATCTCGTCGAGGTCCCCCGGCTCCATCAGCCAGGCCGGCGTCGGCCTCGCGCGCCGCCTCGTCCTCGAGTCCACCTTCGTCTCCGGCGCCGCGGTCCTCGACCTGGACCCGGCGCGACGCTTGCGCTCTGCCATCGTCGTCCTCCTTCGGAAGTGCAATCGTCTGCGGCTCTTCATTGCCCACCTGCACGGTCAGACCGGGACCCGTCGCCGCAATGCTGAGGTCCCGATCGCCGAGCCGCCCCACCAGGTAGAACGGCTTGCGCGGCGGCTGCTCGCGCGCGAGCCGCATCGCGTTGTCGGCCACGCCCTTCTCGATCGCCGCGCGCACCTGTGGCGCCGCGCGGAAGAACCGGTCGGCGGGGACCAAGCCGCCGAGGGCCTGGTGGGGACGCTGGAAGTTGTAGGCGTGGATGAACAAAGCCAGGCGCCTCGCGCAGTCGGCGAAATCGGCGAACACCGTGCGCGACAGGAACTCGTCCCAGAGCGTCTTCCAGAATCGCTCGATCTTGCCCAGCGTCTGCGGGTGCTGCGGCCGGCTCTTCACGTGCCGGATGCCGTGCCGCCTGAGCTCCTCCTCGAACTCGGTCTCGCCCCGCCACGCCGTGTACTGGCGTCCCTGATCGGTCAGCATCTCGCCCGGCGGCCCGTAGTCGGCAATGCCCCGCCCGAGCGCCTCCATCACCAGCGCCGATCGCTGGTGGTGCGCCAGCGCGTGCGACACCATGTAGCGCGAGCAGTCGTCCATGAACCCCGCCAGGTACAGCCGCTCGTGCTTGCGCAGCAGGAACGTGAAGATGTCCGACTGCCACAGCTGGTTGGGCTCGGCGCGCTCGAAGCGCCGTGGCGGGTGCTCCCGCGGGCCCGTCGCCGGCCTCGCCTCCGGAATCAGCCCCTGCTCGTGCAGGATGCGGCGCACCTCCGTCTCCGAGATCCCGAGTCCCTGATCGCGACCGATCTCGTCCCGGATCCGCCTCGTCCCGAAGCGGGGGTGCTCGCCCTTGACCGCCACGACCGCGTCGCGCCGGATCGCCTGGGCCGGCGTCTCGGCTCCCGCGCGGCGCCCCGGTGACTCGGGCACCAGCGCGTCCACGCCGCCCTCGAGGTAGCGCTGCACCCAGCCATCGACCGTCGAACGCCCGATGCCGAACGCCTGCGCCACCTCCCCCGGCGACACCCCGCGCTCGGTGACCTCCTGCACCACCCGCAGCCTGAGCTGCACCGGATAGGGCACACCGACCGGTGAGCGCCGATTGCCCCGACTCCGCTGCCCCGCGCCTCCGCGGGACGTCCCGTCGCTTCTCCTTCGACCCATCTCTTCCTCCTCCGCTCTCGAGCCGGGGAGGAGGAAGGTGCTAAGGCATTTTGATCGAGGTCAGCCGCTCATCAACTGGCGCGCTGGACACTCATGCCCTGACCGACAGCCAGGCGCTCGTGGCTGGACTCCGCGTCGCGGTCCCTGGCAGCGCCGCAGAGCTCGAGAAGAAGGCCGAGGCCGTCACGGCGGTGCTCCGCCACGCGAGCGAGGCGGTGCAGGGCATGAGCGTGCTCCTCGATACGGACCCGCCGACCGAAACCGCGGACGCAACCACGGTCGTGGCCGAGACGACGGAGACGCTGCGCGTCGCGGTTGAGCGTGTCGCGCGTCTTGAGCTCGAACTCGCTGGGACGCCCTGCGTGGTCCCGCTCCCGAGCTGGCAGCTCGTCCAGATCGTGACAGCCCTGGTCGGGAACGCGGTCGAGGCGGTGCTCGCGCGCAGAGAACGGGGCGGCGGCGCGATCAGGGTGTGCCTCTTCTCGCCCGAGGACGAGGACATCGCCGTGCTCGAGGTCGAGGACAACGGCAACGGGATGGATCCGGATGTGCGGAGTCGCGCCGGGGATCCGTTCTTCAGCACGCGGCATCGAGAGAGGCCGGGCCTGGGGCTACCCCTCGTGCGCGGGCGCGTGCAGCGCGCCGGCGGCGAGGTGCTCATCGACAGCGTCCAGGACGTCGGCACCACGGTCCGGGTGGTGCTCCCACTCGTGCGCCGGTACGCGTCCTGATCGCCGTGAGTGTTTCCCTGGGAAACACTCGGGGCCTTCAGTTCTCGGTGTCCGCGACGATCGGCTTGAAGCGGCGCGCCAGAGATTCCTCCACCAGATCGCACCACTCTCTGAACGCCCGGAGAGCCTCGCGAGCCTGCTTCGCTTCGTTCTCGTCGAGCCGATCGAGGACCTCGAGTTCGCGCGAAAGGCCGTCGTGCGCCGTGAGCTGCTCGAGGTGCCGGAGCGACTTCAGCGCCGGCGGGAGCGGCGGCCGGCCCCGGCGCTTGCCGCCCTTTGGGCGGCGAGCCGCGACCACCTGCTCGAGACGCTCCTTCGTCCAGCGCTCCGTCTCCGCGAGGCGGAGGAGCTTCTCCTGCAGATCAGGCGGCAGGCCGAGTACGGCCCGAAGATGCCCGACGCCCAGGTTCTTCGCACGCACGAAGCCCGGCATCCGCTCGGCGAGCTCGTAGATCGCGATCGAGCGCCAGAGCGTCACCGCGCTGAAGGGAAGGCGGGGATGTGCCGCGAGCTTCCGCAGGGACCGGTTCTTGCGCCCCTGGCTTCGGAGTGCCGCGATGTCGCCCCCGAAGACCTTGTTTACGATCACCGAGCCGATCTCGAGCGCGAGCTCAACGGCCGCGGTCCGCGAGAGGTGCCGCAGCGCCGCGACGACATCTTCGACACCGTCGGGGCCAAGCAGCGCCCCAAGCGGTGGCTTCCCGCGTCCACGCTTCGAGCGCGACCTCCCCACGGTGGCGATGGGAGCAGGGTCGCCGAGCGGAGACAAGGGGAGAAAGCATTTCCGACACCAGAAGAGCGCGCCGTGATCAATTCGCAACTGAAATCCAATGCGGACCGGAGCGAGGGATCCGCGGACCGCCGACGGGGCTGTTCCGGCTCGGCCTGAGCGCGGCGACCTGAGGGCCATCTTCCGCAGGCAGAGAGCTCCCGCCTCACGAGCGAACCGCAGGACGAAGATTGTGCCGAGCGGGCCGGTAAAGGGGGTCGCGGCGCAGCCATGTCGCCCCTCCCGAGCTCGCGGTCAAAAGCGTGCCCTCCTGACCGCCCCAGCGGTCGGCACGATGTCGGACCCGCTGCGCCGGCTCACGAAGTCAGCCGAGGTCCTCGCCGACGAGGCACGCGTGCTCGATCTCGCCGTGCGGGCATCCACGACGCGTGCGGTCGCGGTGCCGCGTTCGGGATCACGTCGCGTGGCGAGCGGTCGCAGAGGCAGCGCCTCGTCCGGATGTTGGTGGATGGCGACCCGGTGGCGATCGAGCCATCGCATCTCGCCTGCGCGCGCACGCCCGCGTACGACCGCGCGAGCGTCCCCGCCCCGCAGCGCAACCGGTGGGTCGAGCCCTTCCGACAGGGGATCGCGAGGCCCGAGGGCTGGACGAAGTACGCCCGTCACTCACGGGCGCCCGGTCGCCCCGACGGACCCGCCATGGGAGGTGGTTCGGGCGGGTGATGCCGCCACGGCGCTGGCCCGCGAGAGTCGAGCGTGCACCCGCGATGGCGGATCCGGCTGGACCCGACGGCGCTTCCGTCACTCACGCTCTCGTCGTTGCGCCGTGGTAGGCTGGCAGCCAGGGAGGCTGCTTGGGAACCGCCGTCATTACGCCGCCCGCCGAGGTGGTCGCCGAGGTCGACGAGCTCTTCTGCGGGCCGAATGCGCAATACGGCAGCTACAACCGAGCGAGCGACAGCACTGGCGAGGTCGTCATCGCCAACACCATCTTCCGGTTCGCGCTCGTCGACCGCGACGGCCAGGCCGTCAGCCTGCAAGTCTACAAGGGCATTAACACGATCGGGGGGGCTCTGTGGACCCGCGAGGTGCGTGCCCTCCTCCGGCTGTCAGCTCGCGGACACCCGGCGCTGCCCACCATTCTGGGCGGTGCGTACGTCGAGAAGCAGGACCTCGCCTTCGTGCTCACCGAGGCTGCGCGGAACCGGCTGTCCGACGACGGCGCGATGGCCTTCGTCGCGAGTCGGCGGACCGAGGCGCTTCGACAACTGGCATTGCTCGCGCATGGCCTGAGCCTCCTCCATGAGCAGGGGATCACCCATCGAAACCTGCACCCGGGCGCAATCGAGTACCTCGAGAACGGCGATGCGCCCGACAGCGACGAGGTCCGCTACGGGCTCAAGCTGAGCCGCTTCGAGATGAGCGCGATGCTGAGCAATCTCGTCAGGCGCCAGCTCGCTGGTGAACGCCTCCCGAACGGGGACCTGAGACCGATCTACCTCGCCGCGCCTGAAACGCTCGCTTACTGCCCCCCGGAACGGGCCGAATGGCTCTTCGGCACGGACGACGAGGCTGCGTTCCTGGAGAGCGACCGTTCGGACGTCTACTCGCTCGGCGTGCTCGCATGGCGCTGGCTGGTGGAGAGGGCGGACGCTCCGCGACAGCCGGTCGAGGCAGCACCGATACCCTGGATGGCGATCGAGCCCAGCTTGGATTCGGTTCGAGCGCTCAACCAGCAGTTGAAGGGGGCGCTCGGCGATCCGCGCGTCCCGCGCACGCTGGCCGACCTGCTGCGGTCGATGCTCGCGTGGGATCCGAGGGATCGCCCCAGCATCGTCGACGTGCTGCGCGCTCTCACGCAAGACTACGGGCGCCTCGTGGCCAGTCTCGGCCCCTTCGAGGAGCCGCCGACTTTCTACATCGGCTTCATGCCGATACCGAGCAAGGCGACCATCTACAAGTGGGGATGGATCGATCAGGATCCCGAGGGTGAACAGGGACGCGAGCAACTGCGCGCGTTTCTTGAATCGGAGCTTAAGGGCGCCGAGGTCCTGTACTGCCCCGAGGGCTTCAGCGGCTACCAGCGCCCGAAGGACGAGCGCGAGAGGAAGGCGTTTCAGGACGCGAAGTACGTACTTGTCGGGAAGCAGGCGTACTGGTTCTGCGACATCTGGCGCGACCGCGGGCCCGCATTTAGCCGGGAGGACCGACGGGTCGAGCAGCTCCTCGTGATCAAGTACGTGCGCCATCACCAGCGCGCGTGGCGACTCGGCGAGACGCCTCTCCGCCGACGCGTTCCTGGCGAGCTTCGACTGGTGCCTGTGTGGGCGCAGCGCCCACTCGACCATGGCGAGGCCACATCCAGAGGGTCCAGCTGGATGCCCTTGCTTCGCTCGGTGGAGTTCGAGCGTTCCACGCCGGGGTGGATGCAGGTGATGGACGACGCACTGAGGTTTCTCGTCGCCTTCCGCAACGCCGAGCTCGAGGCCCGCATTTTTCCGTTCGAGGTTGCGCACAGCGCAGGCGACAGCCACGAGATCCGGATCGATGCCGCGCGCGATCGCCAATACCAGTACGGCGATGCGCTCCGGTCTCTGTACTTCCGCGAGATGCGCACGCCCATGGGCCGGCTGTTCGAGACCATGAACGACGAACCCACAGCGAGTCTTGCCATCTACAGGGACTCGTACGGCAAGCCGGATCTCAAGAACGGACCCGTCGTCAAGGCCATCCTCGAACGCCGGCTGGACGACGACACTGTCCGAGTGCGGGTGGTCAACGGGAAGGTCCGTCTCCTCGAGGCGGGCTGGATCCGCCCCGATGAGGATCGGGGCAGCTACGCCCAGTTTCGGAACCAGGAGCACGCCGTCGAGGAGCTGTTGCGCTCCCGCGCGCTCCTTCACCAGCTGCACGCCCCCACGGCCATCAGGGGTATCCGGCACCGCTGGCGAGGCGTCGGCGACACACTTGCCGGGCGCAGCGCCGACATCGTGAAGGACATGCTGACCAACGAGCCATTCTACGGGCTTCACGGCCCCCCTGGTACCGGGAAGACGACGGTCGCCTCGGTCGCCGTGGCGGCTCACCTCCGCGCGGATGCCAGCCAGAGGGTGCTCATCAGCAGCCAGTCCCACTACGCGCTGGACAACCTCGCGCGACGAATCCTCGAACGCTGCCGGACCGAGGGCATCGATGCGGTCGCGGTGAGGATCGCCTCCCACTTCGCCGTAGCCGACGAGAAGGTCCACGTTCGTATCGAGCACCTTTTACCAGAGCGCCAAGCCTCGGCGAGCGTGGAGAGCATTCGGCGCGCTGGAAGGGCCGCGCTCGAGAGCGGGCACCTCGCCGACGGAAGACGGCTCGACGACGGAGTGAAGGCCCTCCTGGGCGAATGGATGCAACAGGCTGGTCGTGTGGAGCTCGAGATCCGTGATCGAATCAGGCGCGGTGCGAACCTGGTGTTCGCGACGACAGGGGGGTGCACAGCGCGTAACGTGGCGACCGGCGCGAGCGGTCTGTACGACTGGGTGATCGTCGAGGAAGCGGCGCGCGCTTGGCCCACAGAGCTTGCCTTGCCCCTCGTTCGGGGGCTGCGGTGGACGCTGATCGGCGACCACTTCCAGCTTCCCGCGTACGACGAGCTCTCCGTCCGCCGGTTCCTGCAGGCATGTGCAGACTCCCAGGACGAGGACATGCAGCTGCACGGCCAGCAACGCGAACCCTACCTGCAAGTCTTCGGCCTGTTCGGCAGCCTGTTCGACAGGAGGGCCGACCGTCGACGTGCACGGCCGCCGAGCAATCGGCTCGTGGAACCGTTGGACGAGCTCGACCTCCAGTTCCGCATGCACCCGGACATCTGCCGGCTGGTGTCGAGGGCGTTCTACCGGACGCGGATCGATCCCAACGACGGCCAGCACAAGGTCTACGAAGAAGGCTGGCTCCGGGCACACGAGTCGACGACAGTCGATCATGGGCTTCATGGCCCAACTTTTCTGCGCGGGCGCGCGTTGGTGTGGCTCGACACGGAGGGTGCGGAAGACACCAACGACCAACGCGCGTGGCGAAACGAGGGGGAGGCGCGGATAATCAGAGTCCTTTTGGAGCGGCTGAGGCCCGCGCCCGGCGTGCTCGCCATCGACGAGGACGACTCCTTCGCCCTTCTCAGCCCCTACAGCGCACAGATCGACGAGCTGAACAAGGTCGGACTGCCGGAGTGGACGCGAGGCCGCATCCACACAGTGGACAGCTTCCAGGGCCGAGAGGCGGACGTCGTCGTGGTCTCCCTCGTCCGCTCCACGCAACGCGATCCCTCAAGGCCGGAAGCGAACATTGGCTATCTCGTTTCGCCGAACCGGGTGAACGTCCTGCTCTCGCGCGCCAGGAAGCTGCTGGTCGTCGTCGGCCGTTTGGGCCACTTCGAGCAGCAGGCAGTGCTGAACCCGGACCGCAAAGACATCTCCTTCTGGCGGACCATCGCGGAGGAGGTTCGGAGACAGGATGCGGTCACCCGCGCCGTGACCCTTGCGGGGGGTGCTTCGTGATGCTCCGAGCCCAGCTGGTCGTGATCCCGTGCGTAACCTTCGCAGCCCGCGCGAGCTTCTCCGCGGGCTCGGGAGCGCTCACCCCCGTGGAGCTCGTTACCCTACGCGCGATCGGCCTCGGGCTGGACGACGTTGACTCGATCGCTCTGGTTGTCGGACTTGGAACGCGGCCGGTGCTGGACCTAATCTACGACTTCTGGCTGCGCGGCTACGTGGTCATCGACACGGCCCAGGGACGTGTCCGCCTTGCAGGCCGGGCGGCGGAGGCACAGGCCAGTGGATCGCTCGATCGGCTTGCCTCCGCCGAGAACAACATCGAGGAGGTACACTTGGTGCAGGAACTGGTGTCCGGCGCTGTCCTGCCCGACGTGGCGCGGCCGCGACCGCCTGGGACCGAGGCGAGCCTGGCTCCGACCCTCCGACCGGGACTGGATCTCCAACGAGTCACGCGGTTCGAGCTGCTCGATGCCGTCCAGCGCGAGGTTGCGCGGCAGGCGCGGAAGGTTGGCCGCGATCTCGCGATTCGGGAAGCCTGGGTCGAGCCAGGTCAGATCCTCGTCGGAGGCGAGGCCGGCGGGGCGACCGCCCAGCAACGTCGCTTCATGCCCGTATGGTCGGACATCCACCAGGATCCCGACTCCGAACGCCTGGTCTTCGAGATTGTCGAGGCTCCCGAGCTGCCGCGCCCGGCGAGGCAGGAGTTGGCGCGCGAACTCTCCAGGCTCGCCGAGCGCTTGCCGGACCAGCTCTTCTTCAAGCGGCTCCGCCAGGAGTTCCAGCGGACACCGGCGCTGGACGCGCCGGTGTCCAGTGAAACGGCGATCGTCGGGCTCAAACGCTCCGTCGCCGCCCTTGAGTGTACCGATAGGGGTGTCGTGGACGCCAGGCACGCGCAGCTCCGCGAGACGTTCGACGAGGCTTGCCACGAGATGCGAGCCCTCGCACGCGCAGCGGCAGAGATCCGACCTGTCGTCGGCTATTCCGACCACGAACGCGAGATCCGGCGGCTTATCGGCGCGGCAGAACGGCAGCTCGTGCTGGGGAACCCCTGGGTGCGTCTGGCCGCGCTCGTGGAGCCGCTTCCGGGCGGCAACGCGAGCTGGTTCGATCTCCTGAACGACGCGCTCGGGCGCGGCGTCCAGGTCTTCCTGCTCTGGGGCATCGAGCCGGACTCGAGGCTCGACGGCGATGCGGCGACGGCCCTCTTCGACCTGGTGGCGAGACATCAAGGGCGTTTCGTGCTCTCGCGCAGGTCGAGCACGCTCCACGCGAAGTTCGTGGTGCGTGACGCCCACGACGCGCTTGTCACGAGCTTCAACTTCCTCGATCCGCCGCAGGCGAAGGACAGCTTGGAGATGGGGTTAACGGTCAGCGGGCGTCGGTCGGACATCGCGCCCGAGGCGGTCCTAGATCTTCTGGAGTGGACCCGCGAGAGGTTCCCCGACTACCTCGCAGCAAAGCGAATTCTTCTCCTGCCCCACGAGCTCGGGGCCAGCGAGCCGGAGCCGCCGGAGCTGCCGCTCCCGCCGGAGGCTCCAACGACACAGTCGACCCAGTCGACGGACGGGCAGCCTGCGCCCGCCGTGAAGCACTGGGCGCACGCATGGCGAGCGGTGTCGGAGCGACTGCTTGCGATGTCGGCTGCTGGGGGTCCCAGGGCAAGTCTGCTCGTAGACCGCGAACACCGCGAGGCGCTGTGGCAGGCGCTCCGCAACGGCGAGTCGAGAATCGCCGTGCTGTCGGACCGCGTCAGTGTAGACGTCGTCACCGACCGCTTCGTCAGGATGCTCAAGGCTCGCCTGGACGCGGGGGTCCCGTGCCGCTTCCTGTTCCGCCGTGAGGGGGCCAGCGACCAAGATGATGGGCCGGCGGCGCGGCTGAGGAAGGAAGCTAGCCGCATCCCGGAGCAGTGCACGCTCATCGAAGGGCGCAGCCACGCGAAGGTACTCGTATGCGACGACGAGGTCGTGGTCGGGAGCTTCAACTTCCTCTCGTACGGCGGCGATTACGCTCGCGGCCAACGCGAGCGTGCGGAGCTGAGCATCAAGGTTCGCGATCCGGCGACTGTCGACGAGATCCTCGGCGTGCTCGAAGTCCACTGGCCCGGTTCCTTCTCGGCCCTCTCGGGACGCCGCCGCGCCGCGGACTCGGCGGCGCCCGCGAGCCTCGCACCGAAGCTCCAGCCGCTCTTCCACGCAATGCACGATCCGCACGGCACTGGTCAGGCATTGTTGGATTGGTTTGGTGGAACTCCGGATCCATGGGGCGATCTGCGCGCGCTGGAGCGCGCCGGACTGTCGGACGACGAGCTGCTCCGCGCAGCGTCGGCGGCCCTTGCCTCGTGCCCGGACCTGGCCGACAGCGCGGCGACCCGATGGCGTATCCGGGTGGCCGGCTGGCGATGGCGCCTGGAGGACTTCACCGGCAGCGCCCTGCTCCTTCCCGACGGAGAGCACGAAGATTGCTCGCTCCCGCACTGGCTCGTCAGCCTGGGTGCCGCGGTGGAGAGGCCACCGCGGCCGATCGAGAGCCTTCCTCTGGAGATCTCCGACGTCCCGCGCCCCCACATCACGGCCGCGGTCGCATTCCTGCTGGTTGCGACCCTCGTCCAAGGATCCTTCGAGGAGATGGACGCCCTGGAGCGGATGGGCGAGCAGCTCGGCGGCAACGCTGAGTCTTGGGCCCGCGCGGTGCGCCAGTACTACGAAACGACGTACCAAGCCCTTCCGTTGACGCTGCTGCGGAGGGCCGCCGGACACCAACAGCGTGCCATGCAGCTCGCCGAGGCGAAGGAGATGTTCGGGAAGGACCTCCGGAGCGCCGAGAGCATCGGCTTCCGGTTCCCCGTCGGAGAGCACACCTGGGAGCTCCTGACAACCGACGGGCACCTGCTCGGAGAGCTGCGCCTGGCTTACGACGGCGACGACGGACCGCGGCTCGCCCGCTACCTGGCCTCGCTCGATCGCCAGGGGAGCACCCTCGAGCGGCTCATGGACGAGGCCAGTCTTGTGCGCGACGAGCACAACAGGCGTATCGAGGAGCCGAAACGCAGCGCGTGCCTGAAGCGGCTGAGCCGCGTGATGACGTCGGCTCGCGCCTGGCTGGCCACACATCAGACTGGCGCTCCGACGCCGAGCGAGGCCCGAGCCTTCGAGGCATGTGCTCCGCTGCGGGGCGATCTGAGCAGCCTGCGCGCCGAGAGTCGCGACGAGCTGGATCCCGTGGCGGGTCCGGCTCTGCGTTTCGCGTTGGGGCAGCTCGCTCCGCTGCTGGGCGAGGTCCCGCCGTGAGTCGCCCGTCCCTGCTCGGCACGTGGCCGCTGACGCGGAGATCGGCTTCCACCTGGCGTGTGCTGGTGGCAGGTGACGCGGACACTGATGCGCTTGTCCGCGCGGTTGCGCGAGCGCTGGCGCATCCGCGGAGCACGCAGGACACAGCAGGAGATCTCCTCGCGTCGGGTGACTTCGAGGCGGCGGAGTACCTCCTCGCCGACGAGCTGGTCCTCGCGGAACTGGACGCCGAGGCGCTCCGTCGTCTCGAAGCGGAGCTCGAGCAGGCCCGCGGTGCTCACCTCCGCGCCGTTCAGTCTAGGCTGTTCGAGATGCAGGAGCGCGCTCGGCGCGTCGGTTACGCCGTCGATCCCGATTCGGTCCTCGCGGCGTCGGGAGCCTACCGAAGCGTCGACGAGCAGCGGCTCGACGAGATTGAGATGGAACTCCGGTCCCGCGAGGCGGCGCGGGTGAAGGCGCTTAGGGAGAGACTTCAGCTCGTGTCGGGTGAAGAGCTACGCGACCCCGTCGTCGAGGCCTGGCGCGCGCAGGTCGAGCAAGCAATCGCGCTGGGCGCCGTCGCCGTCGCCGAAGCGGCCGTGGACGCCGGTCCAAGCGCCGATATCTCGCACGCCGTGGAAGTTCCCGCGCCCCCGGTGTGGCCCTACCGACGGGAGCCGCTCGACCGGGTTCTGGGCTGGTTCTGCGGCGAAGGGGCGATCCCCGCCGGCTTCGAGCGGTACCGGCCCTCTCGCGACGACAGGGCGGCGTTCGCCTTCCTCGACGCCGTGAGGCGTTCAGCGAACGGAACCGGCCAGGATGTCCTTTGTGCGCTTGCGGACGTGCTCGGAACGAGTGTGCCTCGCATCGACGAGGCCGCCGACGGACTCACCGGGTACTTCTCGGACCTCAGCGCGCCCGCGCTGCTCGCGTTTGGGGTCGAGCGCTGGCCCGACGGCGTTCCGGTATGGCTTTCTGACGACCCGGAAGCGCCCGACCCCGAGACGATGTCCGGGCAGATCTTGGTGCGGCTGGTCGTTGCGCGCGACGCGCAATCCCAGGACGGAGTGCTGCACCTCGGGATCGACGACGTGCTGGCGGTCCTACACGACACCCGGAGGAGAGAGCGGCTCCTCGCGCATCTCGGGCGCCAGCTACCTCTCGAGTTGGCATTCAAGACACGTCTTGCCGACATCTCGGTCGGATGGGCGAGGGCCGACGTTCCCGACCTCCTGCAGACCGACCGGGGCCCGACGCTGCTGCTTGCAGCGCCTGGCATGGGGAAGAGCACCTTCCTCCGTGAGCTGCAGCGAAGCACCGGCGGCGCCCTCGTGGATGCCGGAAGGGAGGAGGAGATGCCGGACGCCGCGGTCGTGCTGATCGACGGCGTCGAAGGCAACGACGAGGCGAGCGTTCGGCGGCTCGTCCGAGAGGTGCACTGGGCCCGAACGACGAAGACGCCACCTCCCATCGTGATCGTGGCCGCGCGCCCGGAATCCCGAGAGCTGTTCGAGCGATTGGGCGGCTCGCTGTTCGAGACCGTCGCTCTGCCCTCGCGCTCGCTCGGCTCCTTGAGGGAGCAGGCCGCGACTGCGCTCGGCTGGGTGGGCATCCAAGCCGAGGTTCCGAGCAGCTACGATCGGATGGCCCTGCTCGCGGGTGGAAACCCCACGGTGTTGTTCCAGCTCTGCGGAGCGCTCGCGTTGGTGCTGAGCCGGACGAAGAGCACTGGTCGGCGGTTCCACGCTGCCCATCTCGACGAAGCATGGGGCTCGGCGCAGTTCAGGGACGGCGTGCGCTCCCTTCTGTGGGCGCCGATCGCCACCAAGGACGGTGTCGCGGACACTCTCCGCACGCTCCTCGAGTTTGCATCGCCTCCGACCCGCTTGTCCCTCTCGGATCTCACCTGGGCACTGAGCGAGACCCTCGGTCCACGCACCGAGGCGTGGGTCAGCGGGCGGGTGCAGATTCTTTCGGCTTACGGCCTGATCGATGCCGGCGCCGCGGGCATCCGCTTGGCGGTAGGAGGCCCGGGAACGCTGATCGTCGAATGGCTTCGCGAGGAGTGACCACGGGCGCTCCCGGAGGTTGAGCGGACGACGCTCGAGCGAGAGCGCGAATCGATGACGGGTGCCGAGTCCGCCGACCTGGACAACGGGTCGTTGTAGCTCGCCGCCCCGATGCGGGCGAAGCTCCAAGCGGTACTCCTCGCGCTCACGAACGGGCACCGATGATGATGGTGCTGTGCGACGGCAAGTACTTCCGCGCCCGCCGGCCGCGTCCGCCGCCTCGCCCTCTTCTACATCGACGAAGCGACGCGCAGCACGCTCGGCGTCGTCGTCGGTACCGACGGCGAGTCGAAACTTCCGCGGCGATGGCGCCGCACCCTCCTTCAGCGCCCCGCCGCTGTCGGGTAGCCTACGAGAGTTCGCCCTAGCCAGAACCCTTGTCCGGCGGACCTCCCTTTGGACCCTCCGATGGTATTACCTCTGCCTGGCTGGCCTCCAGGTCTGCTACTCGGCTGCGTAGCGCGAGATTCTCGGCTTGAAGACTCTCAAGCAACCGGCGCTCCTCCGAATCGGCCGACTCGTCCGGCACATACGAGTGTTCGCGCCACTTCAGCGGCTTGAGCTGATAGCGGTTCAGCAAGTCTCTGGCGCGACCATCGTGTTGATGGGCAAGCAGGAACGCGAGATCGTTGAGTTGAATGCCTAAATCAAGCATGGCGCGGAACGCGCCGTACGCGATTTCTGCAGTCCAACGCTCGGCGCCGAAGACGTAGCTCCTGTACTTATACTGCCGAGTGTAATTGTTGACGACCTTCTGAAACGGGAACAGGTCCTTCAACTGGACAACGTAACCCTCCGCGAACTGAACAAAAGTCTCTTCGCCGAGCCGAGTGAACATTGGAGGATCAGGGATATCGAGGACGATATCGTCATCACTGATCTCAGTGGCACCCGCGTCTCGCGCATACTTGAGCGCGCGCGCCTGCAAATCTTCCAGAAATTGCCGCGCCTTTTCCCGTGCCTTCGGGTCCTTACGATTAACGGCGTCAACCGAGATGCCCGCCAGAATGGCATAGCTCTTCTCGTTCGCGACGGTGCGCGGCGCAATCACGAGCGCTCGTCGGAACAGGATGCGCTTGCGGAGCGCGTCGACCTGCCGCTGCAGGTCTGCGTTTGGGTATCGCACACCGAAGAAGTCGTACTCGTCAATCTCAAGAAAGTCTACGATCGACGCGAGCGTCTTGCTCCGTGTTGACCACGCCGTCGTCTTCTGGTGACGCCGTAGCATCGTAAGAAGGTTCTGGGTTGCCGCGCGCACCTTATGGTGATGATAGACCGTATCGTAAAGGATCATCCGTGCGAAAAGAAGTTGCTCTACGACAGCGATTCCACGGTGATCGACCACCAGTCGGTGCTCCTCACGATTCCGGTCCTGGTTGCGTACCTCCGCGACGCGAAGGCTCGGAAGCAGTCTGTCAATGTCGATTGCAAGACTGACTCCTGTGAAGTAGCTATCCCGGTTTAGGTAGTCGAGCTTGTCGACATCCAGTGGGCCGTTGACGATGTCGGTCTCGAATCTAAAATTGGGCCGGTCGTCGGGGGCCATTCCGATGATGCGCTGAGCGACACGTTTGAGGTCGATATTCTGCACATACTTCTTGCATGCCGAAGCGCGTTCGCCGGATGCCGCCTGGACGGCGCGAACAATCGGCTTCCAGAGGAGCCGTTCAAACTCTTGCGATGTGATGATGCAGTAGTTGACGATCTCGCTGGGCGACGCGCTACTCGTCGCGATTTCATCGTCCAGAAGCGCCTGCTCGAGTTCGGGGAACTCGCGATATAGGAACTCGGAACCGTGACTGAAGATGCAATGACCGATGTCGTGCAACAGCGCGGCGAGTCGAACCTCCGCCCGAGACGTCTCGCTCACCTCGACTCCACGTTCGTGTACGGCCGTGAGAACCTTATCGGCCAGATGCAGGCAATTGATAGAATGCTCGAAGCGCGTATGGATGGACGAGGGATATGTAAGAAACGCGACGGAAGTCTGGAAGATGGCGCGAAGACGTTGAAACAGCGGCGAGTCGATGATCAGAATCTCGTGCGGGCGCAAACGCTGAAAGCCAAAGATCGGATCGCGCAGGAGCTTCTCGTCAACTCGTGCGAAGTCCATTCTCTCGGCATATCGGTCAAGGTGCTTCCCGACGACCTCACCAATGCGAATGCGCAGGTCGTCAAGCTTCTCGTTCGCCATGGCTCTACTGAATTCAAAAAAAAGCACTCCCAGACCAGGAGTGCAGGAGTTCTACGCGGCCGGACGCGCCTCGGTGATGATGGCCGAGAGTCTGCTCGCGAGACGCGTGAGCGGCGCTTCGCGACCGGGAAGGACGCCGCGTCGAGTGAGATCGTCGCGCAGAGCCGTCATCATACCCGGGCGGAGCCGATAGTACTGCTCCACGGGGTTCGGCGGCGCGACCTCGAGAATCTTGTACATCTCGAGGAAGCTCAGAGCTTGTTGGAGAGGCTCGGACGTGAGGCGACCAGGTGACCCCTTGACACCAAAGTGACGTTTCTCAGCCGATGCTGCACTCTGAAGGCCCTGGAACAACTGGAGAAGCGCTTGCTCCGGAAACTTCCGGGCGCCAAGCTGAAGCAGGATGCCCGCGACGAGTTCGTAGACGGAGAGGTCTTCGAGCCTTGCGGTTTCATCGGTCGACAGCCGGGTTTCTGCCGTCATGAAGTGGCTCCGTGCGGTTTGGGATGGTTCTGAGGCCGAACGTCCGCGGGGCAAGCCCGTTGACGCCAACCTGAACAGATGATACGCGTCCCGTAGCAGAGGTGGAAGTCAGGGTCAAGAGCAGAACGCATGTTCCCAGTGTGTTCGTTGGGTTGACCCGCTGCGCGCGGGTTGAGGTTCTGAACCCGGCGGCGCGCGCTGGCCAAGTCCTAAATTGCAGCGGAGTCTCAAGGTAGTCTCGGCCTTGATCCATCGCACGGCCACAAGGGGCGGGCGGAGGCGCGAGACGATCACGCGGGTGGGTGAGCCTCGGTCGGGGTCGCTCGAGGGAGTGCCCCAGCGGGGCAGAAGCTCGAACTGGACGCCTTCGCGGCTACGCTCGCGTGCACACCGGACTCGCGATCCGCCCGCCCCCTTCGGTCCCTGGTCGACCACGGGAAGCGGGTGTCTTCTGGAACCTCAGGCCAGGACCGGGACGCCCGAGCTCGTGACGCGGTTCACGACCAGCTCGGCGGCGTCTTCGAGACGCATGGACTGAAGCTCATCCCATCGGCTGCTTAGCTCCTGGATCTCCGGGACCTCGGCGTAGTCGGATGCCATCGCCTCCTGGAAGAAGTGGCCCTGAAGCGCTTCCGCTTCCGCCCAGACGAAGGGTGCCGCTGCCTGCGGGTCGGCGGTCATCTCGAGCACCCGTTCCCGGCTCGCGTTCAGCCACTCGCGCTGCAGCTCGACCCTCCCGCCCCGGAGCCAGACGGCGCCGGGAAGCACGAATCCGCCGTTGATCGCGGAGCTCGAGGAGCAGCTCCGGGTGCATCCGGGAGACGTGCCGGAGAAAGGCGGCGACGAGTTGCGCGTTCCAGAGGTTGTCGCGGACCTTGGTCGAGCCTTGGGCGGCTGTCTCGAGGATGCGGCCCGTGGGAGCCGATCCTGTCGAGCTCTCGCTCGTGAAGAGGCCGGGCTTCGAGGGGCCAAGCCGGACGAAGGGGAAGGCGAACGACGTGCGAGGAGCTTCCGTGGCCGGGACGAGCGAGAGACGCTCGTGTGTCCACGTGCAGCGGCGGTTCAGCTCCGTCTGGACGTCCATGATCGCCTTCATGACCTTCGGCGACGGCGGCGTCCGTTTCGAGATCGCGTAGATGAGGTGGTAATTGCTCATATGGTTTGAATGGGTTCGTGAGTGAAGAAGAGCCCGGTGTGCGGCGCGGGGGAATCGCGTCAGCTCCGTGGGATCCTCTCCGATTCGCGAGCCTTCCTTGGACCACCCGTTCCCGTAATCGACGGCGAATCACGACTGCACGAAGCGGGCCGAGGCGAGTTCCCCGTGGAACACGTGGTGCGTTGCGCCGAACCGTCTCGTGTGTCGCGTCCCGTCTCGAGATGGATGCGAGATTCGAGACGCCGAGAGCTCCGACGCGCGGGGAATCGCGGCGATCTCGACCGGCATGCGGCCTGCATTCACGGCGAGGCGCGGTCGGGCAGCCCGGAGAGGTGCCCGCGGGAGAAGCGACATGGAGACCAAGAACAAGGCAGCCGGCACCGCGGGGGGCGGCAGGATGAATTGCGGCCCCTTGGGCGGCGCGATGGGGCTTTACGTCTACCGGATCGGGTGCCCCGCACCGCACGATCCGCGTCCGGTCGCAAGCGGCGTCTACTGCAGCATCGGCGGCCATGCCGGGCTCGAGAGCTTCGAGCTCGCGCTCCCGGCCGGCGATCTCCGCGCGAGCGGCGGCAGCGCGGGAGCCACGACGTGAGCGAGCTCGATCCCTGGGTCGCCGAGCGGCCGAACCTGCTCCGCCTCGAGATGGAGCTCGCGCGGGGCCTCACGAGCGGGCGGATCGCGCGGGACGGCGCGACCATCGTGTTCGAAGAGGAGATCCGGGCTCACGGAGTCTCGTTCGGGTACCAGATCCGCTACGCCCCCGATCACCCGTTCACGGCGCCGACGGTCCTCCTTCTCTGGCCGGACCTGCCGAAGACGCGCGAGGTGCATCGGTTCAGCGACGGGAGCCTGTGCCTCCATGCGGAAGAGGAGTGGCTCCCGACCCGCACCGGGGCGCTCTGGCTTCGGAACCGCGCCGTGGCGTGGATCGTTGCGGTCGGCGACTTCAGCCGGACCGGCGTCTGGGACATGAACGCCGGCCGGCACGTCTGAATGTGGATGTTGAAACGCGAAAAGGAGAACCATCGTCATGAGCAACAGGAATCAGGGATCGGTGTCGGCCGCGGCGCGGGAGATCAGGGAGACGCTCGCGGCGGCGCAGGAGGCGCCGGCGCCCACCGCCGCGATCGCGCCGCCGGCGCCGGTCGGCGGGATGCGCGTCACGAAGGACGGCCAGCTCGTCCCGCCCGGCGTTCCCGTGCCGAAGGACGCGAACGGCGAGCCCGTCGCGACGAGCCTGGTCCCGGACGCGACCTTCCACTGCGGGGAGAGCCGGTGAAGCGCCCGCTCTACGCCGCTCTCGAGGCCACCTTCGGCTGCCGCCTGACGGCCGAGGAGACGGACCGCGAGGAGCACGGCGGCATCCTGCTCGTGACGCCCGACGAGGGCGACGTCGTGGCGTACGTCCGGGCTCCCGACTCCGTCGCCCGGACCGCCGTCTCGGTCCGCCTCTCGGGTACGGATCTCGACCGCGAGGTCGCGCGTGCCATGCGCGCTCACCCGGGGACCAAGATCGGCTACTACCACGTCCATCTCGAGGGCCCCGCCGCGCTCTCGCACGGCGATCATGCCCAGCTCGACGCGCTCCAGGGCAACCCGAGCTTCCCGCCCTGCGGCATCGTCATGCTCCTCGGCGTGAAGCGCCGTGGTGAGTTCACGCGGCTGCGCGCCTGGATCGCCCGCGCCAAGGGGGTCGTCGAGGAGATGGACCTTCGCGAGGTCGAGGATCCGATCGCTGCGCGCAGGAACGACGGTGCCCGCGTCTCTGTCCCGCGCGTGCGCTCGCACGTGCTCGCGACGGACCCCGGCATGCGCCGGCTCACGACCGAGCTCGAAGCGCTCGACGCCGAGGGCTACGCCGTCAAGGCGGAGACCTCGCGGCGGGGCGCCGTCCTCCGCCTCGCGCACCCCGGCTGCAAGGGGACGCTCCTCCTCACGATCGCCCCCGAGGGCTGGGAGCGGCCGCCCAAGGTCGAGCTCGAGCAGGGCGAGGAGGGGGCGAGGATCCTGCTCAAGGCGCCGCTCTGGGCCTTCTTCGGCGGGTGGTCCTCCGCCTACACGCTCGGCGACCTCGTCTTCTTTCTCCACGAGTCGAAGGTCTGGCCGAAGAAGGCGGTCGGCCTGCTTCGGAAAGCCGCGGGTGCGGCATGAGCCCGGTGCTCCAAGACGACGTCTGGATGCTCGACACGCTCGCCGACGAGCTTGAGCAGAGGTCGCCGCCGCACGAGAGGCGCCTTCTCTACGGGACCTCCATGACGGTCGGGTACTGGCGGAAGAGGACCGTCATTGCATCGACGGCGCCCTCCGCCGGACTCATCCCGGTTGCGTCGCTCTCGACCGACGTCCCGTCCGTGCCCCACATCCGACAGTTCGGCCCGCGGAAGTGGGGTTTCGCGTGGAGCCGCCCGGACCAAGGCCCGTTCTTCACGATTCTTCCCTGGAGGTCCGTGTACGGCGCGCGGTCCACGGGACTCGCGGACACGGACGTGCTCGGCTCGAAGCGCGTTGGCGTCGTGGGGCTCGGATCGGTTGGTAGCCTCGCGGCTCTCCTTCTCGCGAAGGCGAACGTCGGGCACCTCGTGCTCCTCGACGGCGACGCGGTCGCGACCGAGAACCTCCTCCGGACGATCTACCTTGCCATGCACCTGGGCGCGCCGAAGGTCGACGCGGCCTCGGAGCTCATCGCGCAGGCGAACCCGGGCGTCATGGTCGAGGCGCACCGAGGCGAGCTCCGGGACGTGCTCGAGCGACATCCCGAGTCGTTCGAGGGCCTCGATCTCATCGTGAACGCGGCTTCGAGCGCGGTGGGGTTCGAGCTCGCCGCCCGCTTCCACCGCACGGTCCCGATGATCTTCCCCGGGCTCCACGCGAGGGCCGCGTCGGGCGAGATCTTCGTCTCGGGCGGCGCGCGGCACGCGGAGCGTCCGTGCTTCTCGTGCTTCAGGGCCCACGTCCCGCCCCAGGGGGGAGCAGCCAGGAGCTTCAAGTACGGCGGCTCCGCGCACGAGCTCCAGGCCGAGCCCGGACTCGGGGCCGACATCACGCACGTGGTCTCCGTGGCCGCCTCGATCGCGCTCCACCTGCTCGCGGGCCACCCCGAGCGCGTGGTCGACTTCGAGCGCCAGCTCCTGCTCACGACGCACCGGCACGGTGCGCTCTTCGAGCGCTCGTTTGAGACCGCCTGGGTCAAGGTGCCCCGCGACGCGGACTGCCCGAACCACACCGAGCACGCCGCCCTGACGGGGGCGGAGACCGACGATCTCATCGCGTCGATCCCGGAGGTCTCGCCGTGACGGCCACGGAGCTCCTCGTCGTCGTGGCACTCTGGCTTCTCGCGAGCGTCGCCTGGGGCGCGCTCCGGCCGTCGCCGGAGCGGCTCGAGCGGAAGAAGCGCGAACGCGAGGAGCAGAAGGCCGTCCGGCGCAGGGCGCGGACTCGCGTCACGGACGAGGGGAGGGGCTGACGCCATGCCGCTCGACGCACTCGTGAGACGCCTCCTCCGCGGGCCCGACGCTGAGGCCGCGCTCCGCTCGGACCGCGAGCGCACGGCGGCTGCGGCCGAGTCGGAGCGGACGCGCGAGGCGGAGACGAGCGCCCCGTACCGCCGGGGTGACGGCGTCCTCATGGGGACCACGATGCTCTCCGGAGCGCGCTCGGCCGAGGTGCGGCTTCCCCGGAAGCTCGCGCTCGGACTCTCGAGCCACATCGTGGGCGCGACGGGAACCGGGAAGACGACCGCCATGACGGCCTGGGCGGCGCAGGACGTCGCGAGCCCTGGCGTCGTGTCGGTCAACCTGGACTACAAGGGCGACTTCGCGAAGAACCTGACCGAGGTCGTGATCCCGTGGGCAGCCGTGAAGCTGCCGGTCGAGGGCGGCACCGCGCTCCTAGAGAACCTCCGCGTCTGGGCGCCCTGGTCGGGCCGCAGGATCCCGTCTCTCCACCTGACCTCGCCCGGGGGATCCGTCTCGCGCCGCGCGGTCGCGCTCACCGATCTTTTCGTCGCGACGGTCGGCGCGGGCGAGCTCGGACACCGCCAGCTATCGGCCTTCGTGCCGGCCGTGAAGCTCATGATGAAAACGGCGGTCCCGTTCGCGCTCCTGCCCGAGGTGTTCTCGCTCCCGGGGCTCCGCGCCGCGCTCCTCGTCGCGGCGGAGGACCCGGAGCTCACGAGCTACTTCGAGAACCGCTTCCCGGCGGACGCGCGCGAGGGCGTCGTGTTCTCGATCCTCTCGCGCCTCGACAGGTTCCTCGCGGACGACACGACGAAGCTCGCGCTCTTCGGACCCCACGGCTTCGACGCCGCGACCTGGCTCGAGAGCGGCACGACCGTCTGCGACTTCGGCGGGGGGCTCAGGAGCCACCGTGTCTTCTGGGCTTCCTTCGTGCAGCACGCGGTCCTCGAAGCGGTGCTCTCCCGCCCGACGCGCAGGACGTCGCCGAGGGTCCTGATTCGGATCGACGAGGTGCAGATGGCCATCCCGACCGCGGCCCAGGCCGAGGAGCTCGACGACGCGCTCTGCCTCATGCGGAGCCGTCGGGCGTCGCTCCAGATCGCGCACCAGCACGCCGGGCAGCTCGCGGCGTATCCGTCTCTTCTTTCGAGCCTCAGGGCGAACGTCGGCATGATGGCCGCCTTCCGGATCCCGAAGGAGTCGGCGGAAGCCACGAGCTGCGTCGTTCCGGAGGGCCTCCCGCCCGGCGTCGACGGGGGCGGGCTCACCGAGTCGCAGATCAGGGAGGCGTGGGTGAGGGCCCTCTCGTCTCTCCCGGACCGCACGTTTCTTCTGCGCGCGCCGACCTTGGCGCCCTCGAGCATCCCGGTCCGCGCCCCGGTGCTGGATCTCGAGGCCCTCGCGCGCGAGGTGCCGGAGCCCGTCCGCGCGCTCGGCCGCGACGGCACGGATGGCTTCGCCCCCGAGGAGCTCGCGGCGCGCGAGGAGAAGTGGCGGCGGGTCGCCCTCGAGCTCTCGGCCACGCGGGAGCCGAACGCGGCGGCGCTCGCACGCTTCGCGGAGCCCGAGCCCGACGCGAGAGCGCCGGGGCGAAGGCCAAGACGGGGCCGACCCACGGAGATCGAGCCGTGAACATGATGAGCTCCGCGAAGACGGTCTTGCGCGTCACGTGGGCCCTCCTCCGCATCGGGGCGCTCGTCCTCCTCTGGGCGCCATGGGTTCTCCTCTACGGCGCGCGGGGAGGAGTCCGTCTCGCGGCGGGACTCGTCCGCGCGCCGCGGAGGCTCCTCGCGGCGGCGAAGGATGAGGTCGTCTGCCGCAGGTGCCGGCGGAGGCAGAGCTTGCTCCAGCGTTGGCGCTGCCCGGTCTGTAAGGCCGTGGAGTCGACCCATGCGTGGGCGCCCTGCACGACCTGTGTCTCCGAGGTTCCGGCGGGCTACGTGGCGTGCGAGGACCCGGAGTGCGGCGAGGCGATCCAGAACCCGAAGCTCCGAGGTGCGTCGTGACCTCGCGGCGCCGGCGCGGCACGCGCGTTCGTCCCTCGGGTCGCATCTCGATTCAGTCTCGAGACGAATCGCTGCTTCGGTTCGTGGGACGCGCCGGAGTCGTCGAGCTGCCGCAGATCGCGCGGGCGTTCTGGGGCGACACGCCTGGCGCGCGGGTTGCAACGGCTCGACGCGTGCGACGTCTCACGGATCACGGGCTCCTCGAAACGAGCGCCTACGCGCTCCACCGCCCGAACCGCGTGACGCTCACGCCCCTCGGCGCCGAGCGAGTCGTGAGCGAAGGCCACGCGCTCCGGACCCGCATCCGCGCGTTCTCGCCGGCCGCCGACCACCTGGTCGCAACGGCCGAAGTGTGGAGCTGCCTGATTGCGCGCCTGTCGTCGTGCGACGGGCCCCAGTACCTGCGCTTCGTGACGGAGGCCGAGATCCGCCGCGCGTTGGGTCGGACCGACCGCGCGCTCATCCCGGATGGGCTGGCCGTTCTCGGCGCGGCCGCAAGCAGCGTGACGCTCGCGCTCGAGATCGATCTCGCGACCGAGCTCGCCGACGTGGTGTTCGGAGCGAAGGCGCGCCGGTACGCCCCGCATCTCGCGACGCGCGCCCCCTTCCACGGCCTCACGCTCAGCGCCCTCCTCGTCTTCGCGCGCGGGCAGCCCCGGCTTCGCCAGCTCGCCCGCGCGGTCTCAAGGACCAACGCCGCGGACCGTTCGTTCTTCCAGGACCTGGACGACCTTACGCCGGGCCGCGTCCTGGAGCAGCTCGCCACCGTCCACACGCTCGCCGCGCCCCAGCCGGGCGAGGGTCCCTTCACCGTCTCACTCCTCGGAGGCCCGTCATGAGTCAGCGATCTCTCGTGCTTCCGAATGGCACCTACAGCGGCGGCTCGGTTCGGCGCGTCACGGTCGAGCGCGGCTACCACATGAACCAGCAGGCCGAGGGGGGCGACGCTCCCCGCGAGGGCGCGAAGCAGGGGAGCGGCGCCGTGGGCGTTCTCGGTCTCCTACTCCTGCTCGCGCTCGTCGGCTCCGCCTCGAAGTCGGAAAGCGAACGGCGCGCCGCCGAGGCACGAAGGCAGAGTCCGCCGCAGCCGCAGCCCGTCATCTACATCTTGCCGCCTGGTGGGCACTCGTCGCAGGCGACGAAGGCGGGCTACTCGGCCATGCCGGCTTCGAAGGTCGCGCCGGCAACGCCGGCACCGCGGGCGCCTGCGTTCGTCGTCGCGGTGCTGCTCGTCCTCATGTTCATGGGCTTCGGCGCGCTCTGCTTCGCCCTCGGGCGCGGCGGATAGGGAGACAGGCTGACGCGCTGCCCCGAGCTCGCGTCGGTGTTCTTTCGAGGTGTTCCTACGAAGTGTTCTCTCGGCAAGAACAGGATCCAGGCGACAGGTCCTCAGGATCATTCACGGCCGGTCGGGCCGCATAGCGTCGGGTACGACGCAGGTGACGTGGAGGTGTGCGGTGCTCGGTTTCCTCGTGCTCATGGCGCTTCTCAGCTCGGGCTCGTCGCACACGGCGCCGCCCGTGACACCGCCGCGCCCGGCGCAGACGAAGCTCGTCATGACGGGACCGACGAAGGTGTTCCTGCCGGAGGCGTCGGCGCCCGCCGCCGCGGCGAGTCGCGCGAACGGGTCGTCGAACACGGGCTGGTGGGTCGCGGCGGTCACGACTTCCTGCCTGCTGCTCCTTCTCGGCTTTTGCATCGGAAGGGAGCTGGCGCGCGACGCCGCCCGTCCCGCGCCCGCGACGACGACGCTCAAGGGGAAGTAGCAGGGATCCCAGGAACTGAACGCGCTGCATGTCGGCGCGCAAAAGAGGAAGAGGTGACGAACACGGATCAGAACAGCCGACGGTCATCGCCGGGCGCACCGGATCTTGGATCCCGGGGCCGACCCCGACCAAACATCTATGCCACGAGGAAGAACGAAGCGACCCAAGAAGATCCTGTTCAGACGAGGGGGAGAAGACACCTGGTTCAGCCTGGTCAACGCGGCGCTCATCAAGTTGAAAGGCGAGGCGCCGCTGGCTGCGATCTACGCGCAGCTCGAGGCTCATCCCCGGACACGGACGAGGCGCCACTGGAAGGCCAAGGTGCGCCAGGTGCTCGAGTCCCACAACTGGTTCGTCAGGGTCAGCAAGGGCGTGTGGGCGCTCTACTCAAAGTACTCCGAGAAGGAAGCGCGCAAGCTGGAGCGCATCCGTCGCAAGGAGTGCCCGAAGAGGACCGAAGGCTGACGAAGAACCGTGGACCATCTCATCCAGGAGGGCGGGACCCGTCGGGGTCGGTTAACCCGAGGAGTTCCATGACCGCTACCGCGGCGCGACCCTAGGCGACCAGCATCGGCGGCGTCCTGCCCTCCGCTCTCATCCAGGGATTTACCCCGGCACAAGACGACGCGCCCTGCGGCGCTTCACAGAGGAGAAGACTGCTCTCGTGATCGGAAGCTTCATCGGCGGACGTTCCACCGCGGGTAGCCACGGCTGGGCCGACCTCGGCTCACAACCTATGCAACGACCTGAGTACCCCAGATCCACCGACGCCCTGTGGGCGAACGCGACGAGCGCCGACTCGTGGATCAGCATCGTCGGCAGAGCCTTCGTCTTCCTCGGCCGCACGGTCCCGCTCTCCCGGCTCTACGCCACGATCGAGCGCCACCCGAAGGCGGCCGGCAGCCGGAGTTTCTGGCGGCATCACGTTCACGAAGTTCTCGGCCGTCTCGGTGCGTCCGTCCGACTGGACGCGGACATCTGGCGCCTCATCTCGGAGCGACCGGCAAAAGAGTCCGTGCCACGGCGCGGACCTGGACGCCGTCCCTCCCCACGGCGACCGAAGCAGGAGAGCTGACGATGATCACGAGAGCATCTTCCCACGGAGGACACGACACGCCGAGGTCGGTTTGAAACGGCTGCGGTCTACACGGGTGGCACGCCACCGGAAGAAGCGTCGGCGGCGTCGTCGTGTTCTCCACTCTTCTGGCCGCTCCCTCGGAGCGGCCACAGGCAGAAACCAAGCACCATCGTCGAAAGGACCGAACATGTACCTCGTCGTTGCTGTCGTCTCCGAATCCCACGAACGCTTCCTGGACGGCGTGTTCCAGACCGCCGCGTCGTTCCTCGCGACGGCGGGGGCCGAACGGTCAGAGGAGCGTGGGCGGTACCTCCGAGGTGGGCGCGCCGGGAAGGAGCAGGAGATCCTGCGCCTGGTCCTGTTCGGTGCCGACCTCGACGTCCCGGCCGACGCGGCGAAGGCCCGCGCGCTCGAGGGGGTGCTGCGCGCGACGCTCAAGGCCGCCGGCGTGAAGACGGCGGAGGTCAACGTGTTCATCTCGGGCGACGATCTCGAGATCGGAAAGGAGTAAGGGCCGGGGGGCGAGCGCCCACGGCCGAAGAACGACGAGAGGGAGAGGACGACGGTGAAGGGAATCGGCTCCGGTGGGCTTCGGTGGCTCTGGCTGCTCGGCTCGAACCTCATTTCTAACCGAGTTCTCTATGGAACCAGGAACCCTCTACCCGGCGCCATGCTGGTGTGGAAACCACGCTCCGCAAGCGCGGCTTCCGAAAGGCATGACGCACCAGAAGACCGAGCGCTGCCCGTACGTGGATGACGTCATAGACGAGCAGGACCTTGGAACATGCTGCATGTTCGACGGCGAGGAGCTTCGGTCGGCGCTTCGGCTACTCGAAGAAGCCGACTTCCTCGGGCGCATCAAGACACCGCTGACGGCCGAGGACGCCATCGTCCTCGGTCAAGCGATGGAGCGGAAAGGCAACAGCTTGAGCGAGGACTGCGACTGGTCGTCAGCGTCGCAAGAGCAGGATGCCATCGGTGCGATCCTAGCCGCTGCCAAGTGGTTGCAGCAGATCGGCGCGGACGGCTTCGGCGTGCGCATGAGGCGGTAGCTGGAACACGCGAGTGGATCCATGAACCTCATCCTCGAACTCTTGTCGGTGGGAGAGCCGAACGGGACCCGCGGGCCGAGCATCCCCGAGTCCCCGGAGACACTGGAGCCACGGCGCCCGCGCGCGAGTCCCTCTGGGACCACCGCGGCGCGAACCCTGGCGTCGCGTGTCCAGCGACCCTGGACGATCCGTCCACGGGCCCGTTCGGCGATCCGTTTCCTAGACCTGCGATCGACGGCGAAACCCGTCTGCGGAGAAGAGTTCGCCGGGCATCCCCGGCACAAGACGATGGGAGACGAAGAAGGAACACGAAACGATCGGGTGCTGGTCGCGAGCGCGGGTCCGCTCGGTCCGATTTACCCGTAACCGACACACGAAACGTATGAACACGAAGACGATCCTGATCCCGAAGCCGTGCGACTGCGGGTGGCACGACACCTCGTTCCTCCCGCCGCGCGGAATGACGCACGCGGAAGGCGAGCCGTGTCCGTTCGCGAAGGACGGCGGTCACCGCCGTGGGGCCACATGCTGCAGCTTCGACACCTCGGCTGTTCGAGAGGCGCTCGAAGCGCTCGATGAAGAGGCATGCGCGAAGGCGCTCATGATGGCACGGACCTCGGAAGGGGCCGTCGTGTTCGCCGCTCGCCTAATCAAGGTCGTGGCGAACAACCTCATCGAGTTGCGCATCGCGATCGCGCGAGCAGAGGCAGAGGGCGAAGAGCCGGACGCAAGCCTCGGACCTCAGCTCGTCGGGGTCGAAACGATTCACGCGGGAGCCGTCTGGTTCGCGAGAACCGGCAGCTACTTCTGCGGGGTCGAGGCAGCGTAGGTCAGGGTGGTCGACTTGGCGTTCCTCGCTTCAGCTCTCGTCGATGAGGTGAGCCGAGTCCGGGGTCCGCGGGCCGAGCCCCCGCGCTCCGTCCGGCGCTCGACGTCGTGCGCTCCGTGCGCCGCAGCGGACCCTCGGTCCAGCGCGGCGCCCGCCATCACGTCGACGCCCACGGTTCGTCCGGAGATCGTCCGGCGGGCCCCGGCTCGGCGAGCCTTGTTTCCGAGGAGTCCAACAGGAAGTCTGATCAACCGACGCTCGCCACGGTCCCCGTTCGCTGGATGGTGCCCGTTCGGCGATCCCTTCTTCTCGCTCGGCGGCCGCGCGCATGGCTGCCACGGCGACGTCCAGTTTCGCGGGTCCCATCTTGGGGCGCGCCTTGGGGTCCGACGCCGGAAGGCGCGCGCCCCGGAAAGGAGGTACGGGAGGCGAGAGCCGAAGCTCTCGGGGCGAAGGAAACCGGGAGGAGCGAGAGGCGGTGTTTCGGCCCGTCTTACTCACGAACCCCGACCCCTATGTTCGGAACACGTTTTCTGCGTCGACGAGCGGTGCCCGTCGCCGAGGCACCGAGCCTCGAGCGGCTCCGGTTCTCGAGACGCGCACGCGGCCTCAGGAGATCGACGGTGGCCTCGCTCGAGTTCCTCGTCCTCTGCTCCGCCCTGCTCCTTGGCATCGTCCTCGTCGAGGTCGTCGTCATGCGAGGGCACGGCCTTCTCGCCCAGGTGGTCGCCGCCTCGGGCGAAGAGGAGGTGCTCGAGCTCGTCGCCGACCCGGGCGCGATGGACGGCTTCTGAGAGCCGGGCGAGTGCAGAGTGATTGGGATCCCCGCGAGGAGCCGGCGTCCGTGTGGGCCCCAGGCGCGTTCTCTCGAGCGGCAGCAGCTCTCGGCCGCCTCGGCGGCGAGGGCTCGCCCGCGCGCAGGTCGGTTACGCGACGAGGTGTCGCTCTGCGCGCGGTAGTCCGCGCGAGGACGACGCGTTCATCACGAGTTCCGAGTGCCCCACGGGCTCGGCCAAGGCCTTCCGTTCCAGGGAGAGTCGGTCCGAAACGCGGGCCGAAACCCGCGCGCTCCCTCTCGCGATCCCGTTGCCCCCGTGAGCAGCTCGCCCCCGCGGCCTTCGAGGAGACTCTCCTTCACGCGACCGGGCTCGAGCGTCAGCCCCGGATGCACTCGGAACCCGAGACGAGGACCGCTTCGGACTCGTCCGGCGTCCTCGGACCGACGATCCCGCTCTTCACCGCGCGATCTACCGCGCGGCACCGCCGATGGAGAAGTTCGCCATGAAGCTCGATCCGAGACCCGAAGCCAAGACCCTCCCCACGCGGTGGATGACGGTGCGCGCCGCCTCCGAGGTGCTCGACATGCACCCCGACGCGCTCCGGAGAACGCTCGAGCGCCGCGCCGTGCGTGCTCCCGACGGCGGCATCGAGGCCGAGCTCGACGGGGTCCGCGCGAGGAAGTTCGGGCGGAACTGGCGCGTGGCGTTTTCCGATCGCTGGGCGCAGCCCGAGGCTCCGCCCTCGCGGCGAACCGGATCCTAGCCGGGGAGCGCGATCGATCCTGACCGACGCGCGCCGCTCTCTCTCAAGATCGAGGGGGAGAGGCTCGCGCCGCGCCGAAGCTGAGCTAGAGTGCGGGCGTCGCGCGTGAGCGGCCGCCCACGGAGGTACTCATGGGCGTTCGTAGCAAGGGCTTCCGCAGGGAGCTTAGGGGCGGCAAGCCCCACCTGATCGTTGATTTCCGATACGTAGACAAGACGGGCCGCGTGAGGCGGTTCCGCCGCGACGCCGCCGTGCAGACGGCGACGGCGGCGAGGGCCGAAGCCGAGCGGCTCATGGCGCTCGCCGCCGCGACGGGGGAGGTCACCACGACGCGCAGCATGCCGACCTTCGCGGCGTTCGTCGCCGCGGAGTTCCGGACGGTGCACATGGCGACGCGCTGCCGTCCGGCGACCCGCGAGCGCTACGACGCGCTCTTCCGCCAGGGCATCCTCGGTGCCTTCGGCTCGAAGCGGCTCGACGACATCGGGGCGGTCGATATCCGCCGCTACATGACGGCGCTCGCCGCTCGCGGCGTTCAGGCGCGCGGACCCGTGAGCCTCGTGCGCACCGTGCTCCGCGTCGCGCACGAGTACGGCGTGCTCGAGAAGCTCCCGGAGCTCCCGAAGCTGCCGCCGCAGAGCCGGAAGCTCCCCGACGCCCCGACGGTCGAGGAGATCCGGGCCATGCTCCTCCACGCGAAGGGCTGGCTCCGGCTCGCGCTCGCGCTCGCGGCGTACGCCGGGCTCAGGATGGGCGAGGTCCGCGCGCTCGAGGTTCGAGACGTGGACCTCGAGCACGATCGGCTCCTCGTTCGGCGGGCGCTCTCGGCCGGGTCCGTCCTTCCGCCGAAGTCCGGACACGAGCGGGTGGTGCCGCTCGCGCCCGAGCTAAAAGCGATGCTCGTCGAGGCGGTGCGCTGCAAGCTGCCCAGGGCGCGGGTCGTTCTGAACGGCCGCGGCAAGACGCCCGGTCGGCAGCACGTCCTCGCGGTGCTGTCGGCGCTCCAGGCGCGGCACGGGCTGCGCGCGCGGAGCTTCCACTCGCTGCGTCACGCGTTCTGCTCGGTGCTCATTCGCCGAGGAGCGAGCCTTGAGGCGGTGCGGCTGCTCGCTGGGCACAGCGACATCCGCATCACGCAGCGGTACGTGCACGCCGCCGCGGGTGACCTCGAAGCGGCGATCGCCAAGCTGGGCAACTAGTGGGAAACGGCCTCGGAGGCGTTTCGTAAACGTGCCGTTTCCCTTGGGAAAATGGCCGAATTAGTCGGGGAGGCGGGATTTGAACCCGCGACAACGAGCACCCAAAGCTCGTGCACTACCGGACTGTGCGACTCCCCGGTGAAGCTACGCCCAAACCGTAGACGACCGCTCGGGGGTCGGCAACCCGAGCGGGCTCGACTATGCTCTTTGGCCGGACGGAGGTCCCCCATGCGTCCCAGGATGACTTGGCTTCGGTTCGGTGGAGCGCTGACGGCGCTCGTGGTGGGTGCGGCGTGCGGCACCAGCGGCTCGGACGACGTGTTCGGCGGCGGCACGGCCACGAGCGGCGCCGGCGGCGCCGGTCAAGGCGGGCAGAGCTCGACCAGCAGCGGGCAGAGCACGAGCAGCGGCACGACGACCTCGAGCAGCACGAGCAGCGGCACGACGACGTCGAGCACGAGCTCGGGGCAGACGTCGACCAGCTCGAGCGGCACCACCACGAGCTCGAGCAGCACCAGCACGACCGCGTCCTCCTCGTCGGGCGGCTCCGACACGACCGTCTTCTGCAAGGACGCGCCCTGCGCCGCCGGCGAGATCTGCTGCTTCCACATGAACAACGGCGATCTCGACCACTGCGGCGCGACGGGCAGCTGCGGCCCCGAGTTCATCGAGCTCCAGTGCAACAGCCCAGACGACTGCCCGAACGAGGTCTGCTGCGGCGCCTGGAACGGCCAGGGCTACGACGGCGTCGCGTGCCAACCGACGTGCGACGGCGCCAACATCGTCATGTGCTTCGGCGATCCCGCGACCTGCGATCTCGGCCAGGGCTGCCACCAGTCCAGCTACCTCGGGCAGGGCTACATGTTCTGCCAGTGACCGGCCGCGCGCCTCAGAGGTTCGCCGCGAGGTAGTCGACGACGCGGCGGAGCGCGTACCGCTTCGCGGCGGGGCTGCGGTACCCGTGGCGCTCGCCGGGGAAGACGAGCAGGTCGAAATCCTCGTCGGCGGCGACGAGCGCGTCGACGAGGTGCGCGGTGTTGCCGAAGTGGACGTTCTCGTCCATGAGCGCGTGGATGATGAAGAGCTTGCCCTGGAGCGCCGGCGCCAGGCGCGCCAGATCGCCGGCCGCGTACCCGTCGGCGTTCTCGGCAGGCGTGCCCATGAACCGCTCGGTGTAGCCGGTGTCGTAGAGCTTCCAGTCGGTCACGGGCGAGGCCGAGATGCCGACCCGGAAGCGCCCCGGCGCCTTCAACATCGCCAGCGCCGCCATGAAGCCGCCGTAGCTGTGGCCGTAGATGCCGACGCGCTGCGCGTCGACGAAGGGCAGCGCGGTCAGCCAGTCGAGGCCGGCGAGCTGATCCGCGAGCTCGATCTCGCCGAGGCGGCGATGGATCGGCGCCTCGAACGCGGGCCCGCGACCGGCGGAGCCGCGGTTGTCGATCTGGAAGACGACGAAGCCGCGGTCCGCGAGGTGTTGCCAGAGGAGGCGCGGTGACCAGCTGTTGGTGACCGCCTGGTGGCCCGGCCCGCCGTACACCATCACCACCGCCGGGTAGCGCCGCCCCGGCTCCAGCTGGCGCGGCCGGAGCATGGCGCCGTGGAGCGATCCGCCCCCGGCGATCGGCACGGTCACCGGCTCGACGGGCCTGAGGCCCAGCGCGGCGAGATCCGGGTCGACGCGGCTCGGCAGCTCGCCCAAGGCCGGCGACGGGCTCGCGGCCGAGCCCCCCGCGCCGCGCACCACCGCGCGCGGGAGGCGGTCGGCGGCCGAGTGGAGATCGACGAAGCCCCCGCCGGCCGGGGCGACGGCGACGCGGTGAACGCCCGGCTCGGGCGTCAGCCGCGCCGGCGCCGCGCCGCCGGCGAGCGGCACGGCGTAGAGGTGCCGCTCGAGCGGGCCGTCGCGCGTGCCCGTCACCAGGGCGACGCCGGCGGCCTCGTCGACGCCGTCGATGCTCTCGACGTCCCAGGCCCCCGAGGTGAGCGCGCCGACGCGGGCGCCTCGCGCGGCGTCGTACATCTCGAGGTGCCGGTGCCCGTCGACGACCGTGGTCCAGAGCAGGCGCGGGCTCTTCTCGAGGAGCTCGAGCGGCGCGAAGTCGACCCATGTCGCCGACGTCTGCGCGGCGATCTCGGTGACCGCTCCGGTGGCCGGATCGGCGCGCACCAGCGCGAGCCGCTTCTGGTCGCGCGAGAGGGCCTCGAGCCAGAGCGCCTTGCCGTCCGGCGCCCACGCGAACCGCCCGAGGTAACGCTCCCCCGCCGGCCACGTGAGCCACGTCGTCTTCCTCGTCGCGAGATCGACCACGCCCGCCCGGACGATCGGGTTCTTTTTGCCCGCGATCGGGTAGCGCTGCATCATGAGGTCGGGCTTGTCGCCGCGGAACCCGAGCACCGGCTCGGTGGCCACCCCGCGCTCGTCGACCTCGAGGTAGGCGATCTTGTCGCAGCCGGGCGCCCACCAGAAGCCGCTCGGCTCGTCGAACTCCTCCTGCCCGTTGAAGTCGCTCTGCCCGCGCGTCACCCCCTCGGGCGCGCCGCGCGTGAGCGCCGTCTCCTTGCCGGTGGGGACGTCGACGACGAAGAGCTCGCTGCCGCGCGCGAACGCGACGCGGCGGCCGGACGGGCACGGCTGCGGATCGATCTCGGGCTCGGCGGTGTCGGTGAGGCGCGAGATCTTGCCGTCGCCGGCGCGCACGAAGACGTCGCCCCCGAGCGGCAGCACCATGACCGGCGCCTCGCGGGCCCAGCGGTAGTCGGTCACGCCCTGGATGCGCTGGCGCTGCCGCTCGCGGCGGAGCTCCTCTTCGCGCGAGAGCGGGCGCGTCTCCGCGAGCACGTCGGCGGCGCGGACCAGGAGCTCGACCTTCCGCGAGGCGACGTCGAACCCGAACAGCGCCATCTGCTCGGTGCCGGACTCGCTCTGGAGGAAGGTGACCCGCTTGCCGTCGGGCGAGTAGCGCATCGCCCGCGGCACGTTCCATCCCGGCTCGGGGTAGCGCGACATGCGATCGAAGGTGATGGCGCTCTTGTCGGCGCCGAGCACCGCCGTCGCCGAGAGCGGGGCGGGGGCCGCCGGCATCTTCGCCGCCCCGGGCGGCGCGACGGCGGGCGGCGCCTCGGGGCTCCGTCCGGCACCGCCGCCGCACGCGGCGGCGAGCGTGGTGAGGCCGAACGCGAGCGCGCAGCGCGGGATCGATGTGGAGCGGATCACGGCGCATCTTCGCGCACGAAGCCCGCGCCGACAACGCTATGCTCGCGCGCGTGCCGCTCGCCGTGCACCACCTCGCGATCGTCACCGAGCACCTCGATCGGCTCGAGCGCTTCTACGCCGGCGTCCTCGGCCTGCCGGTGCTGCGCCGCTGGGACGACGACGCCGGGCGGCCGCGCTCGGTGTGGCTCGAGCTCGGCGGCGGCGCGTTCCTCGCGATCGAACGCGCGCCGGAGCAGACGAGGGAGACGGGGCAGCCGGGTGCGGGCGCCCACGCGGCGCGCTCACCCGGCGGCGCACCGGCGCCGGGCTGGCACTGCGTGGCCCTGGGCATCGCGCGCGACGAGCGCGAGCGCTGGCGCGCACGCCTCGGCGAGGCAGGGCACCCCGTCGAGCGGGAGACTTCCTTCACGATCTACGCCCGTGATCCGGACGACAACCTGGTGGCGCTGAGCCACCACCCGGATCCGGTCGCCTGAACCGCTGGAGCAGCGGACCGGCGAGCTCCGGGATCGCGGTCACTCCTCCTCTCCCTCTCCCGAACGGAGAGGGAGAAGAGGACGCGCTCGACACCCGCCGGGCTAGCTCCGCCTCTCCGAAGTCTCGCCAACACAGCGAGGCTTCTCCGGCGGAACCAGCGGACCGCGCAGCGGCGCTGGGGTGTGGGGCGAAGCCCCACCAGAACGATGGTGCCGCGCGCCCGGAGGGCGCCGCGGCGAAGCGGCGCGAAAGTGCGCAGCACCTTCGGCAGGCGGCACTAGTACCTCGACCCAGAGGTTCTGACCGGGCTCAGGCGGCGGCGCGGGGCGCGGGCTTCGGGCGGACAGACAGATACGCCCGGCCGAGCTTCTCTCGCGCGCGGTCGAGGGTGAACAGCCACTTGATGCGGGCTCCGGCGCGGTTACGGGCCCGCTCCCATGCTTTGACCTCGCGGACAAGCATCGCCATCGTCGGGATACGGCGGTCGAGGCACTGGGCCACCATGACGCCGATCTCGATCTCGACTTTGTTCAGCCAGCTGGCGTGCTTCGGCGTGTAGTGAAACTCGAGCCGGCGGAGAATGCGCCGGGCCTCTCCCGGCTCGAAGGTCTCGTACAGTGCGGACGCGGTGTGGGTCGAGAGGTTATCCAGGACCACTCGGATACGTTCCGCCGTCGGGTAGTGCGTGTCGACGAGGTCACGCATGCACTCTGCGAAGTCACCGCAGGCCCGCCGCTCGGTCACCTTTGCATGACGCCATGAGCGATGCGCGTCGACGAACATGAAGACGTTCGCCGTGCCGTTTCGGACGTACTCGTAGTCGAAGCGCGCGGGCCTGCCGGGCTTCGGCGGCACCGGCACGCGCGACTCGCCGATCAGCTGACGAGGTGTCTCATCGAAGCACACGACAGGCCGCAGCTTGTCCGGGGTCTCGCCGTAGAGGTCGAGGACGTCCTCCATGCGCGCGATGAACTCCGGGTTCACCGCGGAGATGCACCACATCTTCTTCAGCCAGGGTTTTAGCTCGTTTTCCGCGAGCCGGCGACGGACGGTCTCGGATGAGATCGAGCCGTGCTTCGTCAGCCGCACCATCTCGCCGGCGAGAAGCTCCAGCGTCCAGCGCGCTCGACCGGCGGGCGGCGCCGAGCACGCGGTCGCGATCAGAAGCGCCTCCTCGTTCTTGGCGAGCTTGCGGTCCGCACCCGGACGCGGGAGCTCGCTGAGCGCGGCATCGAGGCCCTCTTCGACGAACCGTCTCTTCGTTCGGAACACGGTCGACGTCCCCACCGAGATGTTCTGCGCGATGGCCGCGTCGGCCGACCCCGCCTCGGAGGCGAGGAGGATCTGAGCGCGCTTCAGCCTACGGAACGCCCCCTTCCCTGCCTGGACGAAGCTCCGAAGCTGGTCGCGTTCCTCGGCCGTCAGCGTGATGCGGTACCGTACGTTCATGGTGGTCTCCTTCGAGACCATCGATCATGCGACGGCACGAATGTCCATCGATTCCTCACCGCCGCGCTTCACTGAGACGCAGGGCCAGTACCTGGCCTTCATCTACTACTACTGCCTGGTGAACCGCCGGCCGCCAGCCGAGGCCGACATCCAAGCCTTCTTCGGTGTGACCCCGCCGACGGTCCATCGGATGGTCATCGAGCTCGAGCGTCGCGGCTTGATTCGCCGCACGCCCAGACAGGCGCGGAGCATCGCGGTCTGCGTGCCGGCCGACGAGATCCCACAGCTACGGCCGCAATCGATCGAAACCTCTGTGCCGAGGTACTAGTTGCCGCCCTGACCGCCGGCGCCGCCCTGGCCGCCCGCGCCGCCCTGGCCGCCGCTCCCGCCGGCGCCGCCGGCTCCGCCGCCGCCCGTGCCGCCCGCGCAGTCGGGCACGGACGCGCAGTCGGCGCACTGGCAGCCCTCGTCGTACGCGTCGCAGAGGCCGTCGTCGAAGCAGTTCGTCGGATCGCTGCAGTACGGCTCGGCGTCGCAGTCGCTGCAGTAGCAGGGATCCATGAGATCGCAGGTGCCGTCGTTGTTGCACGTCACGCACTCCGGCAGGCCGGCGCAGTCGGGGCAGGTGCACGCCTCGCCCGCGGCGCACGTCCCGTCGGGCGCGCCGCCGGCGCAGCTCGCCGCGTTGTCGGTGCACTCGGCGTGCGTGTAGCAGTCGACGCAGTTGCAGCCCTCGACGAAGGGATCGCAGGTGTCGTCGTCGGTGCAGTTCGCGTCGCCGGCGTCGCCGCAGAAGTAATCCGCGTCGCAGTCGGGGCACACGCACGAGTCGGCGAGGCCGTCGCAGGTGCCGTCCGTGTCGCATTGCCCCGGGTTGCAGAGCGCGGTCGACGTGCAGTCCTCGCAGGTGCAGTCCTCGGCGGCCTGCGTGTCGCAGAGGCCATCCGGGGCGCCGTCGCAGGTGCTCATCGAGGTGCCGGTGGTGGTCGTCGGCCCCGTGGTGCCGCTCGTGGTCACGCTGGTCGTCGAGGTGGTCGTGGAGGTCGTCGATCCCGTGCCGCCGGCGCCGGTCGTGGAGCCAGTCTCGGTGTCGTCGCCGCCGCACCCCGTCCAGATGCCGATTCCGAGGACGGCGGTGAAGCCGACGAGTTGCATGGCTCTTCGCATGAATATCTCCTCCTGGTGACCGCCCCCGCGCGGCGCGGCGCTCCTGTGCGACCCGCCCGCGAGAACAAGGATGTCGAAATATCACGGCGCCAGCGTCCGCGCGCAAGCGTTCTCTCCTACCTCGGCCGGTTCTTCACCCGCACCCGGCGTTCCCGCCTCCTCGCGGCGCGCGGCGCCCGCAGGTGCTCAGCCCGCCGCGTACCAGCGCTTCACCTCCGGCTTCAGCCAGACGACGAGCAGCGGGATCGAGATCGGCAGGCAGCAGCTCAGCGTGACCATGGTCAAGACGAGCATCACGGTGCCCAGCGTGTGCACCCAGGGGCGCCTCCCGGCGAAGATCGCGAGCATCCAGGGCGCCGCCATCAGCAGCGAGAGGACGCCGTAGACCATGAACACGATCGCGGCGTCGTCGGTGCTGCCCGTCCTGCGCGACGCCACGTCGATCAGGTAGTAGAGCGAGAACCCCGTCATCGACAGGCACGACAGCAGCATCAGCGCCGCATAGATGCGGAAGTAGAGGATGGCGTCGGGGGGCCGCTCCTCGTGGGCGTAGCCGACGCCGGGCGGCAAGCCGGGGGGGATGAAGATCGGGCCGCGATCCATGCGAGGCGACCCCGAGTAGAGCACAGCCGGACGCGCGGGGCCCGCGGCCGGATCTCTCCTGCCTCGGCCTTCGGCGTCGGGGGTCGGAGAGCTCGCGCCAGCCGTCCGGTTCTCCTCGCGGCGGCGCGCGGCTACGATGGCGGGATGCCCCACGGCGACGACGCGGATCTCAAGGGCAGCGACGTCAGGCTCTGGCGCCTCATCGAGGAGCGGACCCACGCCGGCGCCGACGTGGCCCGCATCGACGAGCGCATCTGGGACCTGTTCGGCGCCGAGTGGGCGGTGATGTTCACCGACCTCGCCGGCTTCTCGCGCCAGGTCGAGGCCTTCGGGATCATCCACTTCCTCCAGGTCATCTTCGAGCAGAAGAAGCTGCTCCTGCCGGTGGTGGCGCGGCACGACGGCATCCTCATCAAGACCGAGGCCGACTCGTTCCTCATCATCTTCAAGCGCGCGCAGGGCGCCCTCCGCTGCGCGGTCGAGATGCAGGCCGTGAGCAGGCAGCTCAACCAGCGGCGCCTGCCCGAGGAGCAGATCCTGCTCTGCCTGGGGATCGGGTTCGGCAAGATCCTCCGCGTCGGCGACCGCGACGTCTTCGGGATGGAAGTGAACGCGGCCTCGAAGCTCGGCGAGGACATCGCCAAGGCGAACGAGATCCTCGTCACCGACGCCGTGAAGAACGCCGTCGGCGAGCTCGCGGGCTTCGGGTACGAGGAGCTCGGGCTCCAGGTCCCGGGCTCGGCGCAGAACTGGAGGGTGGTGGCGCGGCCGGCTCCCTAGCGGCGCCGCCGGGCGAGGCCGGAGCTTCGTCGACGCCGCGAGGCTACTTGGGATCCCGGTTGAGGACGCAGTAGAGGAGGACCGGGTCGCACACGACGGCGTGATCGTCGATGAGCGTCGGGTTGATGCCCGAGCCCACGAGGCGCGGCGGATCGGCGTCGGGATCGCCCTTGTCGTTGCAGATCGCGTCGTCGGGCTTGCCGGTGGGGTTGCCGTCGGCGTCGGTGCCCTCGCAGTACACCGCGGGGAAGAGCCCCCGCACGGTGTAGCTCGCGGTGCAGCCGTTCACCGTGTACTCGAGATCGGCGGTGAGCTGATCGCCGAGCTGGTCGGGCGAGACCAGGATCTTGACGTTCTTCCACACGTACTTCATGTCGATCGCGTCGACCGCCGGCAGCGGCGGCGCCATCGGGTCCTCCGGATCGGCCTCCGGGTCCGGTCGCTCGGGGATCGCGGCGAGGTTCTGCTCCGCCGGGTTCATCGACGGCACCGAGCAGAAGTCGTTCTCGTCGGGATAGACGTCGGCGAAGTCGCCCTGCGCGATGAGCACGTGGTTCGGATCCTGATCGGTGAAGGGACCCTGCTCGGGGATGATCCCCTCGGCCTCGGCCGCGGTGAGGTAGGCCCACGTCATCGCATCCGACTGCGCCGCCAGGAACTTCTTCGAGAGGTCGGGCCTGCGGTCGCTGCCCTCGCCGGTGCTCGGGTTGTAGCTCTCGAGCGTGAGCAGGTCGCCCGGCACCTGGGCGCACTCCTTCGTCGCGTCCTCGCCCGGCTTGAGCGTGAACTTGAGCGAGTACGGGTAACCGACCGCCGAGCCCGAGACGGCGCGGCAGGTGACCGCCGGCTGCTCGCAGGCGGGAGTGGCCGCCGCGAGGAGGCCGGCCGCAGCCAGGAGTCCAAGGAGCTTGGTCTTCATGACATGGTCCTTTCGGGCGGCCGCCCTCAGAAGCTCACCTTGGCGCCGAGGCGGAACTGCCGCGGCGTCTGGTACCTGGTGGGGTGATCGTAGTTGGGGTTGCGGTCGGCCTGATCGAACGGCGACCCGTCGGAGTAGGTGAGCTTGCCGGCCTTGATGTCGTCCTTGGTCCCGCCGGGGATCGGGTTGACGTCCTGGAAGGTGTAGGTCTCGTCGCGGCCGGTGATCGCCTGGAAGTTGAAGAGGTTGAACGTGTCGACGTAGACGTTGAGCACGCTGTCCTTGGCGAGGCCGAAGCTCACGCCGAGGTGCGAGTCGATCGAGTGCACCCAGGGCAGGCGCTCGCCGGCGCCGCGCGGGAGGATGAACACCTCGTCCTCGCCGTAGAGCGGGTGCGAGCCGGTGACGCTGAGCGGCTCGCCCGAGCGCGTCGTGTAGCTGAGGCCGACGTCGATCCCGAGCGTCTTGTTGATCGGAAACGCCTTGGCCGCGAAGAGCTTGAGCTGGTGGTTGCGGTCGCCGGGGAGCGGGCCCTCGCGGTTCGGCAGCAGCGAGATCAGGTCGAAGTCCGAGTTCACGTTCGGGTCGAGCTGGCCCGTCTCCGGGCGGAAGAGGCCGGCCCAGTTCCCGCGCAGCGACGAGAGGGTGTAGCTCGCCATCGCCAGCCAGGTCTCGGCGAACTCCTTCTGGAAGTAGAGCGTGACGGCGTCGTAGTCGCGCGTCGCCTTGGGGAAGTCCTTGGCGATGCCCTCGCCGGGGTTGCCGATGATGTACGTCGCCGCCTCGTCGCGGCTCATGTCCTCGATGACGCTGTTCATCCAGCGCTTGGTGTACGAGACGCCGAGGCGGCCCTTGGGGAGGATCTCGTACTCGCCGCCGATCACGATCTCGTCCGAGGACTGCGCGCTGATGTCGGGATCGACCGCCGAGGGATCGCCGCCCACCGGGATGAAGAGCTGGTTGGGGTCGGACTCGAGGTTGATGGGCACGCGGTTGCCGTTTTCGCGGCAGGCCGTGCGGTGCGAGTTGAGGTCGCGCGGGTTGCACGCCGCCGCGTCGTGGACGCTGATGAGCTGCCGCTCGCCGGGGAAGCCGCGGTCGACGATGTCGAGCGGGACGCTCTCGTAGTACCGGGCGTAGTTGGCGTAGACCTTGGAGCGCCCTTGCTGGGTGAAGTCGTAGACGACGCCGACGCGCGGCGACCACTGGTTGGGCAGGTTCATCCCGCTCTGGCCGTCGTCGCCGGTGAGGAACTGGGCGTCGTAGCGGATGCCGAGGTTGAGCGTGATCTTGTCGGCGACGCTCCAGCTGTCCTGCACGAAGCCGCCGATCGTCGACGAGTCCGAGCCGGCCTCCCAGCTCGGGGTGATGACCGCGTCGTCGGGCCCCTGGAGGTAGCCGAACTCGCGGTAGTCGCTGAACGTGCCGCCGCCGCCGCTCTGCCGGTACCAGGTGCCGCCCGAGTAGGCCTTGACGTGGTTGTAATGCATCTGCTCGAAGTCGATGCCCACCTTGAAGACGTGGTGGCCGAGCGCCTGGAACAGGTTCGTCACCTTGGCCTTCGCCTGGTACCGATCGATCTTCGCTTCCTCGAGGAAGTCGGGCCCGCCGAGGTAGTAGTTGGTCACCGGGCAGACGCTGGCGGCGACCGAGCCGGCCGGCTCGCAGCCCGAGCCCTCGGGCAGGTTCTCGAAGTCGGCGATCGAGTGGTAGCCGGGGACGTCCGGCGTATTTGGATCGTTGTCGTGATCGACGGGGCTGGAGCGGCGGTACCAGACGCCGGGGGTGCCGGCGAGGCCGTCGTTCGAGCCGATCTCCGAGCCATCGGAGGGCAGGCGCGCGGTGTACATGTGATGCCAGCCGAGCGAGACGTCGAGGAGCTGGTTCTTCTTGTTGAAGGCGCTCGACCAGTTCAGGACCACGTCGTACGCGTTCGACGAGTACTTGTGGGCGAGGGCGCCGTACGTGCCCTGCAGCCCCTGGCTCCCCGGGTTGGCGCCGGACTCGAGCGCGCCGCTCTGGTTGTCCATGCCGAAGGCGCCGTTGCCGCCGGAGGTGGTGGGCGTGCCGTAGACCGAGAGCGTCAGGTGGTGGTCCGGCGTGATCGCCAGCGTGAGCTTGCCGATGTACTGAACGCTCCGCTCCTCGGCGGTGTAGATCGTCTGCGTGCCGGGGATGCGCTCGGTCTGCCCGGGGCCGGTGAACCGGTTGAGGTTGCGCTCGAGCCGGTAGGTGCTGAACGAGGGCGAGAGGCCGAAGTAGAACCAGAGGCGGTCCTTGAGGATCGGGCCGCCGAGGTCGAAGCCGAAGGAGCGCACCGAGGAGAGGGAGACGTCCTCGGTGACGGTCGAGCCGTCGGTGACGATCTTCTCGCGGGGGCCCTCGAAGATGCCGGGCGTGACGCTGCCGAAGATCGAGCCGTGGAACTGGTTCGACCCCTTCTTGGTGAGGACGTCGAGGGTGCCGCCGGTGGAGCGACCGTACTCGGGCATGTAGCCGCCGGTGATGATGTTCACCTCGTCGACGAACTCGATCGACAGCGGGGTGCCATTGATGCCGTAGCCGGGGTTGTTCGTCGACAGCCCGTCGATCACGTATTGGTTCTCGGGCGAGGTCGTGCCGTTGATCGAGGTGCCGTACTGATCGGCGAACGCGCCCGGCGCCACCGTCGCGACCGATTCGAACGACCGCTGCGCGCCGCCGCGACCCGTCGGCGGCGCGACGGCGATGCGGTTGACGAACTCCTGGTTGATCGCGACGCCGGTGCTGCTCGCGCCCACGTCGACCGTCGGCGCGGTGCCCGTGACGACGACCTCCTCCGCGCGCAGCGACTCGGGCGTGAGGAGGAAGTTGACGCGGATGGTGCTGTCGCCGCGGACCACGATGCCGCTGCGCGAGAAGGGCCGATAGACCTCCTTCTCGAGGCGGATGGTGTACTCGCCGGGCGGGAGGTTCGGGATGCGGTAGTGGCCGGCCGAGTCGGTCACCACGATCTGCTCGCCCTGCGCCGCGGGCGAGGTGGCGGTGACGACCACGTCGGCGACCGGTGCCTTGGTCGAAGCGTCGGTGACCGTGCCGGTCAGCACCGCGTTGGCCTGCGCCAGCGCGGGCGCCGCGAACAGGAAGCACGCCACGAACGAGATCCACGCGACCCACCGGCCACGCTGCTTGTGCCAGAGCTTCACGGTATCCTCCCGGAAGCGGGCGGCCTCGGAGCGAGGCGCCCCACCCCCATGTGGGACAGCGGGGGCGGGATACACCGAATTGGCCCCCCGCAGCCAGACCAAATTGGTCCACGGTGACTCGGGAAACGCGCCACCCAGGCCGCCCCAGAGCGTGCGAGAGGCCTGCGCTGGGCGCAACGGTGGCGTCCTGCGTCGAGCGGGACCCGCAGCGATGCCCCTCACGTGACGCGCCGCCGCTCCGTCGGGCGCCGGACCATCCTGGCCCTCGCACCTGTGCCAATCGCCAGCTTTGAGCCCGGCCGCGTGTCACGATCGGAGAAGCGACCGTCGCGTTTGGTCGGGTTGTCGATTAAGGAAAGGGGCCGATGTTCGACGCGGTTCTCCGCCGGAGCGACGGTCGCCGGGGCAGGCTCGGAACGGGAGCCCTCCTCTCGTTGGCCGTCCACGCCGCGGTGCTGCCGGTCGCGATCTGGATGTCGACCCGCAAAGGACCCGACGCGAAGCCGCAGGTGGACGTCACCTTCTTCGCGGCCGCGGCTCCGGCGCCGCCGCCGCCGCCGCCACCTCCTCCTGCCGCCGGCGGGACGAAGCCCAAGCCCAAGGTCGAGACGCCCAAGCGCCCCGTCAAGAACGACACCATCGTCCGGTCGAAGCAGGAGCCGACGCAGAAGCCGCCCGAGGCCGAGCCCCCCAAAGAGGAGCCGAAGGAAGGCGGCGCCCTGGGCGGGGTCGAGGGCGGCGTCGCCGGCGGCGTGGTGGGCGGCACCGTCGGCGGCACGATCGGCGGAGTCATCGGCGGCCAGGTCGGCGGAACGCCGGGCGGGACCGGCACCGCCCCGCCCCCGCCGCCGCAGAACACCGTGATGGCCTTCGGCGAAGGCATGACCCGCCCGTCGCGGGTCGGCGGGGCGGAGCCGGTCTACACCCGCGAGGCGCTGACGGCGAAGGTCGAGGGGACGATGCTGGTCAAGTGCGTCATCCAACCGAGCGGCCAGCTCACCCATTGCCGCATCCTCAAGCCGCTGCCGCACATGGAGCAGGCGGTGCTCTCCGCCCTGTCCACCTGGCGGATGACGCCGGTGACGTACCAAGGGCGGGCGGTGGCGGTCGAGTACGTGATCCCGATCCGGCTCCAGATGAAGTAGACCGCCGATGCGGTGCGCGCGTCAGGGAGGCGCGTTCGACGACCCATGCAATTCACGCTGACCGATCTCTGGCACCACATGGGCTTGTTCGCCCGCCTCATCGTGGGGGTGATGGCCCTCATGTCGGTGGCGTCGGTGCTCATCACCTTGGAGCGGATCATCGTCTTCGTGCGGTCGAGCGGCGAGTCGCGCGCGTTCGCAGAGAAGATGGCCGACATGCTCGCGCGAGGTGACCTCGAAGCGGCGGCTTCGACCAAGCTCGGCGACGACATCGGGCACCTCGGGCGTGTCATCCGCGCCGGGCTCTTGGCGTACGAGCGGACGCCCGGCTCGGATCACGAGCTCACGTTCGAGTCGGTGGCGCGGGCGCTCGAGCGCCAGGCGCAGCGCGAGGTCCAGACCCTCAAGCGCGGTCAGGGCATCATCGCGACGGTCGCGTCCACGGCGCCGTTCGTGGGGCTGCTCGGCACGGTCGTCGGCATCGTCAACGCGTTCCAGCTGATGGCGGCCTCGGGCTCGGGAGGCCTGGGGACGGTCTCGGCCGGCATCGCCGAGGCGCTCGTCACCACGGCGTTCGGCCTGCTCGTCGCGATCCCCGCCGTCATGGCCTACAACTCCCTCCAGGGTTGGGTCGACGCGCGCGCCGTCGACATCTCGGAGTCGTCGAACGAGCTCCTCGACGTCGTCGACCGGAGCCTGCGCGGCTCGCACAACGCCGCCAAGGCCGCCGCGAGCTAGCCCCGCCATGGCGATGGCCGCGGGCCCCAAGCGAGGGGCGAAGAGCGAGATCAACATCACGCCGCTCGTCGACGTGGTGCTCGTGCTGCTCATCATCTTCATGGTCGTCACGCCGATGCTCCAGCGCGGCAAGGACGTGCGCTTGCCCAAGGCGCACCGGACGGAGGAGGAGAACAAGCAGGCCGATCCGCTGGTGCTCTCGATGACGAAGGACAAGAAGGTCTGGGTCGAGAGCGCCGCGTACGAGGACGCCGCCCTCTCGGAGAAGATCCGTCGCGAGCTCTCCGCGGCGCCGAGCCGCAAGGTCCTCCTCAAGGGCGACGAGGCGCTGTCGGTCGGCGACGTTCGGCGGGTGATGGACCTCGCCCGCAAGTCCGGCGCCCGAGGCGTCGCGCTGGCCGTCGAGGAGATCAAGGACTAGCCATGCGCAAGCGCCGGCGCATCGCCGTCCTGCCGCAGAGTAGGCCCAACTCGGAGATCAACGTCACTCCGCTCGTCGACGTGGTGCTGGTGATGCTCATCATCTTCATGGTGGTGACGCCGCTGCTCGAGAAGGACATCGACGTGCGCGTGCCCGCCACCGAAGAGGTCGAGGAGGTGGCCGAGGTCCCGCCGGATCAGCTCGTCGTCCGGCTCGCCGCGGACGGCGCGCTCGAGATCAACCAGAGCAAGGTCGTCCCCGAGGAGTACGTGGACAAGCTGCGGGCGATCCTCGACCGCCGCTCGCCCGGGGACAGGCTCGTCTTCGTCGTCGCCGACGACCAGGCCAACTACGCGCGCCTCGTCGCCGCGCTCGACGGCGCCAAGCAGGCCGGCGCGAAGACGCTCGGGATGATGACCGAGCTGCCGGCGGACAAGTAGCTCAGTCCTCCTCGTCCGAGCGCTCGACGCGCAGGGCCGTGATGCGCCAGTCGCCGTCGATCCTCTCGAGCTCGAACGAGACCTCGCGGGTGTCGCGCCTCTCGCCGCCGCCCCGCTCGATCCCGGCGAGGGTCGCCGTGGCCGAAGCGCTCGCGGCGGTGCGCCCCGGCTCCACGCGGACGGTCACCGAGCCGAAGCTCACGTCGGCGCTCCGGTAGTAGGCGCCGGCCTGCGTCGCGGCGGCGGCGAGCTCGCGGCGGTCTCCCCCCAGCGGTCCGAGCTCGGGGATCGAGACCCGGACCTCGGGCGCGAAGAGCTCGCCGAGCTCGCCGCCGAGGCGCGTGCCGCGGGCGACCGGGTTCGTCTCGTCCTCTCTCACGCCGACGGCCGACGCGAGCCGGTCGAGGCGCTCGCGGATCCGGTCTTCGTCGCTCGGGCGCAGCAGGAGCGCGTAGACGATGAGGCAGACCCCGGCGGCGATCACCGCGATCGGCAGCCAGAGGCGCATCGGGGCAAGGTAGCTCGTCAGCGCTTCGGTGCCAGCGCGACCGCGAGGGCGGCGCACCACGTCCCCGGCGTGAGCCCGACGGCCACGCCGAGCGCGCAGCGCTGCTTCGCCTCCTCGATCGCCGCGGCGTCGCCCATGAGGACCGCGCGCTTGGCCACCGGCTCGGCGCGGTCGGCGATCGCCTGGCGCGAGGCGTCGTCGAGCGCGAGCGCCCCGCTCCGGCGCAGGCCGTCGAGGCGCGGCGAGATCGCGCGCGCGTCGGCCCACGCGCTCGCCGAGCGCGACGCGGCCTTCGCGAGCGCGGCGTCGAGCCGCGCGGCCGCGGGCGAGTCGCTGCAGGGGAGGGCGATCTCGGCGCCGAGATCCGCGGTCTCGAGCGCGCCCGCCGCGATGCGCCCGAGGATCCCGGGCGGGCGCGCGTCCTCGGCGGCGTCCTCGGGCGCGAGGCGCCCGCCCTCGACGCGGCCCGCGAGATCGGCGCAGCGCGTCTCGTAGGCGGCGCGCTGGCGCGCGGCGACGCATCTCGCGATCCGCTCCTCGCGGGCGCGGCGGTGCTCCGGGGCCGCGCGCTCGAGATCGGCGGCGGCGATCCCCTCGGCGGCGCACGGATCGGCCGCCGCGAGCGCGGCGCGGACGCGATCGAGGCTGCGCTGGTTCCGCACCCAGAGCGCCGCCGCCGTCGCCGCGGCGCCGAGGATCGCCGCGATCGCGATCGCCGCGCGGATCCGGCGCCACCGGAAGGCCGAGCGGAGCGCGGGCGCCGTCTCGAGGAGATCGGCGCAGCGGAGCACGAGCTGCTCCCAGCGGGTGACGTCGGCGGCGAGATCGTCGAGCGGCCCCGAGAGCTGGCGATCGCGCATCACCTTGCCGGCGAGGCGGGAGAGGAACCAGCCGGCGTCGGGGCGCTCGGCTTCGGCGGTCACCTCGGCGACGCCGGCGAGGAAGCCGCCGAGCTGGTGTCGATGGTGGCTCCAGACGATCGCGGCGGCCTGCTGGCTCGCGCGGAGTCGCTCGAGCGCAGCCTCGAGATCGAGCACCGGCAGGAGCGTCTCGACGCGCGCCGGCCGCACGCCGGCTCGCCGCGCGACCTCCTCGATGCCGCGGCGCAGCGCGGCCGACGCGCGGTCCGACGCGAGCGTCGTCAGGCCCTCGCCGACCTTGCCGGTCGAGAGCTCGTCGTACGCCGCGAGCAGCGGGGAGAGGGCGAAGCGCCGGAACGTCGCGCCGAGGTCGGCGGCCATGGCCGCGGACGAGGGTAGCCTACTTGCCCGCGGGCCTCGACGCGTCCTCGCGCCCGGCCGGCTCGCGCTCGGTGCGCGCCGGCAGCCCCACGGTGACGGCGAGGTCGGCCTCGCTCGGATCACGCGGGGCCTCTGCGCGACAAGGGTAGGTCACGCCCCGCTCGTGGCGAACTTTCCGCGAGCGCCGCGCGTCACGCCGGCCGCCGCCGCTGGACGAGCGCGTGCCGCGGTCTACGCTGGAGCCCGTGCCGCTTCCTCGATGGTCGCGCCGCGCCGCGCTCGCGGCGCTCGTCCCGATCGCCGGGCTCGGCGCCTGGTCCGCGATCCATCGCGTCCCCGGGCTCGGGCCTGCGCTGGCGGATGGGGCGCGCGCGATCGTCGGTCCGGCCGTGGTGGCGCGCATCGAGGACGCCGCCTACGGCGTCGACGACGGCTACCAGCGCCTCGCCCACGGCGGCGATCCCCCCGAGGCGTACTGGGACGTCCCCGCCGGCCCCGAGAGAGAGCGGCCGGCGGCCGAGCGCGATCGAGAGCCGCCGGGCGCCCCGCCGGCCTACCGCCCGGCCGACGTCGGGCCGGTCGACGAGGCGGTCGCGGCCGCAGGCGACGGCGTTTGGCTGGGCCTCGTCGATCCCCGGCACCCGGACGAAGCGCCGCGGATGCACAAGACGCTGCTCCACCCCGACCGGAGGCGCTCCTGGTCGGCGGTGTCGGTGGTGGCCGTCGATCTCGCGCGCGTCGAGCTCCACGCCGTCGCCGGCCGCCGCGAGCCTGCGCAGCCGGGCGGACCGCCGCCGTCGAGCTCCCGGACCGGGCTGATCCCGCCGGCCGATCAGGGCGCGCTCCTGGCCGCCTTCAACGGCGGGTACAAGTCGGAGCACGGCCGCTACGGCATGAAGGTCGACGGCCAGACGCTCCTGCCTCCGCGCGGGCTCGCGTGTGCGATCGCCGCGCTGGACGACGGATCGCTCGCCATCCGTCCTTGGGAGGAGCTCGCGCCCGACGAGCCGCGGACGCGCTGGTGGCGGCAGACGCCGAAGTGCATGGTCGATCGCGGGCGCCGCCACGCCGCGCTCGACGATCCGTCGGACCGCTGGGGCTCGACCGTCGCGAGCGGGACCGTGATCCGCCGGTCGGCGATCGGGCTCTCGGTCGATCGCCGTGTGCTCTTCGTGGGGATCGCCGACTGGGTGACCGCATCGGCGCTCGCCTCGGCGATGGTGCACGCCGGCGCCGACAGCGTGGCGCAGCTCGACGTGAACTTCTCGTATCCGAAGCTGCTCCTCCTCGAGGTCGGCGCGTCGGGCGAGCTCGTCGCGCGGCCGCTCACGAAGCACTTCGAATGGACCGAGGACGAGTACCTGCGGAAGGCGGCGGAGAGGGACTTCTTCTACCTGACGCGGCGCTGAAGAGGCGTCGGACCTCCGGCCTGAGAGGCGTTGCCGGACGAATGTCCGACACCTCTTCAGCCGAGCGGTTTGCCGCCGGTCACGCCGAGGACCTCGCCGGTCACGTAGGACGACTCGTCGCACGCGAGGAACACGAACGCGGGGGCGAGCTCGGCGGGCTGCGCCGGGCGCCCGAGCGGCGAGTCGTCGCCGAACTTGGCGATCTTCTCGGGTCCGAACGACTGCGCGACGAGCGGCGTCCACACCGGGCCGGGGGCGACGGTGTTCACCCGGATGCCGCGGCGCGCGAGCTCGGGGGCGAGGCCCTTGGTGAACGTCACGATCGCGCCCTTCGTCGCGGCGTAGTCGAGGATGGACGCCGTCGGCTTGTAGGCCTGAATCGAGGAGACGTTGATGATCGATCCGCCGGGCCGCATGTGGGGCAAGGCCAGGCGAACGAGGTCGAACATCGCGAGCACGTTGACGCGGAAGGTCCGCTCCACCCGCGCGGCGTCGAGGTCCTCGAAGCGCTCCACCGCCTTGCCCTGGTGGGCGGCGTTGTTGACGAGCACGTCGATTCGCCCGAAGCGCCGGGCCGTCTCGGCCACGATCGCCGCGCACGTCGCCTCCTCGGCGAGGTCGCCCGGCAGCGTAAGCGCAGCGCGCCCCGCCCCCTCCACCCAGCGGCGCGTCTCGGCGGCGTCGGCGTGCTCGGAGAGGTAGCCGACGGCGACGTCGGCGCCCTCGCGCGCGAACGCGATCGCGACCGCGCGGCCGATGCCGCTGTCGGCGCCGGTGACGAGCGCGACGCGGTCCTTCATCCTGCCGAGGCCGCGGTACGAGGCCTCACCGTGGTCCGCGCTCGGCCTGAGCCGCGACTCCTCGCCGGGGTGCGCTTGCGGCTCTGCGGGGAACGGAGGCCGCTCGCCGCGCAGCCTGGGATCGCTCGGCGGCGCCTCGGCCGCGGCTCGTCTCGCGCCTCTCGCCATGCGGGGCTTCCTGGCGCGCCGGAGGGCGGTCGGGAGTCGGAGCCGGCCCGACCGCGCACCTGCGCTCGGGCGACGTCCGTTGATCGGGGGCGTGAGCGCGCGTACATGGGGGCGGGGAAGCTCGGCGGTGCGCGCGAAGCTCTGGGTCGTGATCGCTTGCCTCGCCGCGGGGCCGTGCGCGTGCAGCGCGGCCGACGACCCGCCCGGCAAGAGCGCCGGCGAGACGGCCGCGGCCGCGCTGCCGCTCCCGGAGCGCGCCGACGAGCCGGCTCCCCCGGATCCGCCCCGCGCGGGAGAGGCCGACGAGCCCGGCCACGGCGCGCGGATCGCGAGCATCGCCATGCGCACCACGGTGCACGTCGCGCCGAGCCACCGCTCCACCCGGCTCGGCTACCTGCGCGCCGGCGCGGTCGTCGATCGCGCGCTCGAGCCGGCCGGCGACGAGGGATGCGCCGGCGGCTGGTACCGCATCCACCCGCGCGGCTTCGTCTGCGTCGGGCGCGGCGCGTCGCTCGCCGTCGACCACGAGGTCGCCTTGGCGATGCCGCGGGGTCCGAGGCGCGGCGAGCCGTTCCCGTACCCGTACGCGATCTCGCGCCAGCCGCCGCCGACGCGGTACGTGCGGCTGCCCTCCGCGCGCGAGCAGCGCCGCATCGAGGGCGCCGGCCCCGAGGCGGGGGCCTCGTCGTGGGCGAGGCGCAACGAGGCCGAGCTCGGTCCGGCCGACGCGCTCACCCCGTTCCTCGCGTCGGGGCGCGACATGCCCAAGCCTTACGGCGCCGAGGAGCAGCTCCGCTTCCCGGCGCACCGCGGCCGCGCCCGCCCGCTCTCGGCCTTCGGGCTCACCGCGAGCTTCGAGTGGACCGGGCGGCGCTTCGGCCTCACCACCGAGCTCGATCTGTTGCCCATCGACCGCACCAACGTGGTGCACGCCTCGTCGATGCGCGGCATCGAGCTCTCCGGCGAGATCGGCGTGCCGGCGTTCGTGATGGCGCACGGCATCGTCAAGCTCCGCCCCGACGAGCGAGGCGTGCTCAAGCCGGACGGCGCCGTCGCCCACCGCTCGGGCTGGGTGCTGACCGGCAAGGCCGAGGGGCCCGACCTGGACCTGGTCGAGACCACCGCGGGCTTCTGGCTCCCGGCGGCGAGCCTCCGCATCGCCGATCTGCGGCAGGACCTGTGGGGCCGCGCCAAGGCGGGGCGCCGCTGGATCGACGTGTCGATCGAGAAGCAGATGCTCGTCGCGTACGAGGGCACGAGGCCGGTGTACGCCACCCTCGTCTCGACCGGCCGCGGCGGCACCGGCGATCCCGAGGCGACCAGCGCGACCGTGCAGGGCACCTTCTTCATCTACGAGAAGCACGTGACCGCGACGATGGATGGCGACGAGGCGAGCGACGACGCCTTCGATCTCCACGATGTCCCCTACGTGCAGTACTTCCACAAGGGCTACGCGCTCCACGGCGCCTACTGGCACGACGCCTTCGGCCGCGCCCGGAGCCACGGCTGCGTCAACCTCGCCCCGGCCGACGCCGCGTGGCTCTTCGAGTTCACCGATCCGCCGGTGCCCGAGGAGTGGCACGGCGCGAGCAACCCGCGGGGCGGGACGCTCGTCTACATCCACCGGTGACGGGACGCGTTCTCGCTGGCCGCAGAGGTCTCCGCGAGCCCCCTCTCCCGCCACGGAGAGGGGGTTGGGGTGAGGTCAGAAGTGACGGTTCACGTTGGCTGGCTGTCCGCGTCACGGCACCGACGTCCCGAAGTACGAGACGTGCGAGTAGCCGTCGGTGTTGACGGCGTAGCTCGTGTAGAGGCGCCCGGCGCGCCAGGCGACGCCCACGTAGTCGCCGAGCCAGCCCGGGTCCGAGCGGTTCTGCAGGAAGGTGAGCGGCGTCTCGACGATCGTGCTCGGGCCGAAGCTCGTGCCCGGCGCCTCGGCGCGGGCGCGACGGAAGCTCGCGCCGGGATCGGTGTCGTACTGCCCGGCGTAGTAGACGACGTCGAGCGCGCCGCTCTCCTCGCGCGCGATCTGCGGGAGCATGAAGTAGCCGCCGAGGGAGGGATCGTGCGCGTCCCAGCGCTCGGCGATGGAGGCGCCTCCGTCGGTGGAGTGGGCGATGCGGATCGCCGACAGCTTCGGCGTCTCGGCGCCGCCCGGCGAGTCGGGGGTCCTGCCGTAGGAGACCCAGACCTCGTTCCCCGCCGCGACGCAGTTGACGTCGGTGAAGGCGACGTCGCCCTCGCTCGAGACCTGCGTCTTCTGCGCGGCGGACCAGGTCTGGCCGTCGTCGTCGCTCCAGCTCAGGTTCACGTCGATGCCCGAGAAGGTGAACGTGAGATAGCTGGCGAAGACGCGGTCGCCGCTCGGGGGCGCGCAGGGGAAGGCGAGGTTCGAGAACGTGTTGAACGACGGATCGTCGACGATGAACGAGCGGGTCCAGCTGGTCCCGTCGACGCTGCGGGCGGCGATGAGCGAGAGGCTGTCGCTCGACTGGGCCGAGTAGGTGATGATCGCGCTGCCTTTGTCGGTGAGCGCGATCCAGGGCTTGTCGTAGAGGTTGTCGAAGATCGCCGGGTCGCTCACCTCGATGGCCGGGCCGAAGCTCGTCTCGCCCGGTCCGGCGAGGGCGACGTAGACGTGCATGTCGATCGGGCCCTGCTGGTCGTAGTAGAAGCCGACCCAGGTGAGGTAGAAGCGGCCCGACGGATCGACGGCGAGCACCGGATCGCTGCCGACCCGGCCGCCCGGCGAGAACTCGGGCAAAGGCGGATCCCAGCTCGCGCCGTCGTCGCTGGAGAAGGCGTAGGCGATGTAGGGCTCGCCGTTCGTCGAGACCGCGATCCAGGCCGACGCGACGCGGCCGTCGGCCGCGGTGGCGATGTGCGTCTCGGCCTCGAGGAAGCTGTCGGCCGAGGCCGAGATGACCACGCCGCCGACCGCGCCTCCCTGCCCGCCGGCGCCCTGGGCGCCCTCGCCGCCGGCGCCGCCCTGGGCGCCCTGTCCACCGGAGCCGCCGTCGCCGCCGCCGCCCCCGCCGCCGCTCCCGCCTGGATCGCCGCCGAGGATCTCGGGCGCGGTGCGCTCGACGAGCGAGGTGCGCGCGCCGCACGCGGCGGCGGCTGCCGAGAGCGCGGCGAGGAGCATCGGCAGGGCGACCTTCGGGCGGGCGGTCATGGCGCTCTCCTTCCATAGGCGTTCTCCGTCCGCGCGCGAAGCCCGATCGCTGCTCCCGCGAGGTCGACGGCCGCGCTCCCGTCCGGCGCGGCACGCGTGGCTGCGCTCACGCGCGGCCGCGGCTCTCCGCGGCGCGCGTGAAAACGCTCACGCAGCCGCGCCGATCCGGACGATAGTCGAGCGCGGTGGAGCGCGCGCCATGAGGATCACCGTCGTGGCCAGCGGCAGCCAGGGCAACGCGGCGCTGTTCGAGTCGCGCGGCACGCGCGTGCTCGTCGACGCGGGCGTCGGGCCGCGCACGCTCGAGAGCCGGCTCGCCGCCGCGGGCGCCGGCGGGCTCCCGCAGGCGCTGGTGATCACGCACGCGCACGGCGACCACCTCGGCCACTTCGAGGCGATCGCGCGCCGGCTCGGGATTCCGGTGTGGGTGAGCGAGGGAACGTCGCGGGTGGCCCGGCTCGCCGCCGTCGATCGCATCCGCATCTACGGCGCGCGCGAGCCGTTCGCGATCGGCGCGCTGACGATCGCGCCCTCGCCGGTCCCGCACGACGCCGCCCAGGTCGCGGTCACGGTCTCCGACGGCGCCCGGCGCGCGGCGCTGTGCACCGATCTCGGCGAGGTCCCGCCCGACCTCGCGGCCCACCTCGCGGGCGTCGACGTGCTCATGATCGAGTCGAACTACGACGCCGCGATGCTCGCCGGCGGGCCGTACCTGCCGCACCTGAAGCGGCGCGTGGCCTCCTCGCGGGGGCACCTCTCGAACCGCCAGACGCACGAGCTCCTCCGCCGCGTCGGGGCGGGCACGCACACCGTCGTCCTCATGCACCTGTCCGAGATCAACAACCAGCGCGAGCTCGCGTTCGAGACGGCGCGCGACGCCCTCCACGGGCGCCGGGTGCGCCTCCTGGCGGCCTCGCAGGTCGAGCCGCTGGTCGTGGAGACCGACGCGGCGCGCGCGTCCGAGCCGGTGTGGTCGAGGGCGCGGCCCCGGCAGCTCTCTCTGTTCGGGTGACGAGAACTGGGCCGTCGGGCGCGGGGCTGATTAGCTTGCGGGTAGGAGGTTCACCCACATGGCCGCGATCGTCGCCCCCAGCCACCGCGCGCTCCGCCGCGCCGCCCCCCGCGAGTGCCAGGTCGTGCGCGAGCGCGACTTCAAGCTCGTGGGCCACCTCGCGCTCGACCTCTCCACCGAGGGGATGATGGTGCTCTCGGATCCCGGCGTGCTCACGGGCGAGCCGGTGATCGTGACCTTCAAGGCCCCGGGGACCGACTACTGGATCGACGCCGAGGCGACGGTGGCGCGCGTGGTCCACGGCCGCCGGCCGAACGACATCGGGTTCGGGCTGGGGCTCTCGTTCGACTGGCTCGAGCAGAAGGCGCGCGCCGTTCTGCGGGCCAGCCTCGTGGGCTTGCCGTTCCGCGCGCCGGTCCGCCGGCTCTCGTAGGCGTTCGGCAGATCGCGCGCCGGAGCCGCGGCCCGGCCGCCGTCAGTGCGTCGGGAGCCGGACGCCGGGGAGGACCTTGCGGCTCTCCACGACCTCCTCGAGCGACTCGGCGTCGATGAGGAGCTGGGCGCGGAGGCTGCCGCCGACGGCGGTGAAGCTCGTGCGCTGGTAGGGCACGCGATCGCCGCTCTCGACCGAGAGCCAGTAGCTGCCCGAGCCGTTGCTCCCGGAGAGCTCCGGGAACGGCGCGGGATCGCGGCGCGAGGAGTTGCCCGGGAAAGGCTCGGGGGCCTCGGCGAACGCGAGCGGGACGGGGACGCCGGGCTCGGCGCCGGCGCTGAAGACCATCGAGGAGCCCGGCTCGAAGCTGACGGCGATGGAGCGGCCGGAGACGTTCACCGCCACGCCGGGGGTCGCTTCTTCGATGACGACCTCCTCGATCGTCTTGCCCGAGACGAGGACGAGCTTGTGGTTGCCGGTGATCTGGCGGCCGCCCGACTCGAGCTCGCGCCGGAGCGTGATCGTGCGCGAGACGTAGAACTGCAGGTTCTTCACGTCGGCGTCGCTGAGGTTGTGCTGCGTGCGCAGCTCGTGCGTGAACGGGATCATTCCGCCGCCGCAGCCTGCGCTGCCCAGGGCGACGGCGAGGACCATGACCGCACGGAGCGGGGAGAGAGGAGCGCGGCTCATGGTGTTGGAACGCGGGGCGGGGCGGCGCCTTACACGAGGATCGAACGGGCGACCGCGACAGGGGACCTAGGGCGTGTGCTTGGCGCCTTTCGGCACGAGGCCCACGCGGCTGGCGGCGCGGACGACGTCGGGGTGACCGGGCCAGGCCGCCAGGAGCGGCGCGAGGACGCGGCGGCCGCGCTTCTTGTCGCCCATCTCGGCGAGCGCCAGGCCGGCGGCGACGCGCACCGAGAGCTGCGCCGAGGCGCCGGGCAGCTCCTCGCCGCCGAGGACCTGGACGGCGCGGTCGACGGCGCCGTCGCGCGCGTGGAGATAGGCATTGAGCCACCGGCGCTCCGGCGCGGCTTCGGCGTCGAGCTCGCGGCGGAGCCTCGCGCGCGCGGCCTTGCTCGCGGCGAGCAGGGCGCGATCGATGGGCGCGACGCGGGCGGGCACCGCCGCTTCCAGCACGGCGCGGGCCTCGTCGGCGCGGCCTTCGTAGCGCAGCCTCCGCACCAGCCGCGCCGCCCGCAGGGGGTGGCGGCGCGCGTCGGGCCAGCGATCGAGGAGGGCGGCGGCGGCCGGGAGATCGCCGGCGTCGAGCGCCGCGTCGGCGGCGATGGCCTCGCCCCAGAGGGCGCCCGCCCGCTCGACCGCGGACCGGCGCTCCGCCGCGAGCGGGGCCGCGCCGCGGAGGCGGTCGACCGCGGCGAGCGCGACCTCGCCGCGCGGATCGCGCGCGAGCGCCGCCGCGAGCGGCTCGAGCTTGGCGAGATCGCCGGCCTCGTAGGCCGCGACGGCGCGGAGCTCGGTCCCCGACTCGGGATCGAGGCGGGCCGCGATCTCCTGCATGCCCGCGAGGTCGCCCCGCGCGAGCGCCACGCGCGCCTCGCGGCGGAGCGTCGCCGGAGCCGCCGGCGCGAGCTCGCGAGCGCGCGCCGCGCCGAACTCCGCCGCGTCGCGCTCGCCGAGCTCGACGGCGACGGTCCCGAGGAAGGCCGCCGACGCCGGCGCGTCCGCCGCCGCGATCTCGGCCGAGAGGGCGCCGGCCCGGCCCGAGGCGTCGGCGCTGTAGCGGAGCGTGATGCCGCGCGCGATCGCGCGCAGCGGCCTCGCCAGGGCGTCGTGGGCGGCGCCGATCGGCACCTCGCGGGCGGTCTTCTCGCGCTCGGCGCCCTCGGCGGCGAGCGCGCGCAGCGCCGCGAGGTCGGCGGCGGCGCCGTGCGTCGAGAGCTCGGCGAGCCGCCTCGCGCCCGCGTCGCGATCGCCCGCGAGGAGCAGGAGCCGCACCAGCCGGCGCTCGGCGGGCACGAACCCCGGCGCCGCGACGAGCGCGGCCTCGTAGCGCGCCCGCGCGGCGACGTCGCCCGAGGCCTCGAGCGCCGCGCCGGCCGCGAGCTCGCGCGCGGCGGCGGCGAGCCCGTCGCGCGGTCCAACGG
>CAYJPW010000025.1:0-82676 GCA_964372055.1 uncultured Polyangiaceae bacterium | reverse complement strand
GCTCCCGTCCGCGTCGGGGGCGAGCGCGAGCAGCGCGCCGAGCCCCGCGACGGCCGCCGCCGCGAGCGCCGCCATGGGCGCCGGCGCGGCTTCGTCCAAGCCCGACGAGACGCGCTCCGCGAAAGCCCCCGTTCGCGGGGGCTCGAGCGACCGCGAAAGCGGGACGCGCTCGGGCTCGAGCACCCCCCCGCGGCAACGTCCCGTCACCGGCGTGAACAGCGCCGGCTTCTGAGGTTGCGATGGCCCCACCTTCGATTCGCCCGCACCCCTCCGACGAGGTCGATGCGGTCCAGGTCCTCGATCACCTCGTGCGCCGCGCCGTCGCGATGGGCGCGAGCGACATCCACGTCGAGCCCAAGCGCGACGCGCTGCGCGTCCGCTACCGCGTCGACGGCGTGATGGTCGCCCAGGGCGTGCTGCCGATCGAGCTCTCCGCGCCGATGATCACGCGGGTCAAGGTCCTGAGCCGGATGGACATGACCGAGCGCCGGCTGCCGCAGGACGGCCAGTGCACCCTCGAGCTCGGCGCCGGATCGATCGTGCACCTGCGCGCCTCGACCTTCCCCGGCATCCACGGCGAGACGTTGGTCATGCGCCTGTTGCTCGGCCACCAGCTCATCCCCGTCGACCGGCTGGGCATGAGCCCGCCGGGGATGGCGATGGTCAAGCGCCTCGTCGGGCGCCCGTCGGGCCTCTTCATCGTGTGCGGCCCGACCGGCTCGGGGAAGACCTCGACGCTCTACTCGCTGCTCAAGCTGATGAACACCGGCGAGCGCAGCGTGGTGACGCTCGAGGACCCCATCGAGGTCGAGTTCCCCGACATCACCCAGGGGCAGACCAACGTGCGGCAGGGCTTCACCTTCGCGACGGGCCTCCGCGCCATCCTCCGGCAGGACCCGGACGTGATCCTCGTCGGCGAGATGCGCGATCCCGAGACGGCGCAGATCGCCCTGCAGGCGAGCCTGACCGGGCACCTCGTCCTCTCCACGCTGCACACCTCGAGCACCGCCGAGACCATCGTCCGCGTCGTCGATCTCGGCGTCGAGCCGTGGATCGTGGCCAACGCGCTCCTCGCCGTCGTCGCGCAGCGCCTCGTCCGGCTGCTCTGCGGGTCGTGCGCGCGCCTGCAGCCGCTCGAGCTCGAGGTGACCGGCGACGACGGCGAGGTGCTCCTGCCGTCGGGCACCCAGGTCAAGGTCGCCGTGGGCTGCGCGAAGTGCCACAACACCGGCTACCGCGGGCGCATGGGCATCTTCGAGATGCTCGAGATCAACGACGAGCTGCGCGAGCTGGTGAAGGCGCGCGCCGCGACGCGCGCGTACCGCGATCTCATCCGCGGCACCGGCTTCGTCTCGCTGCGCCAGACGGGCATCGCCCGGGTGCGCGAGGGCGTGACCACCGTCGAGGAGGTCCTGCGGGTCACCTGACGCGGCTCCGCGCGCAGCCCGTCGCCGATCGACGGTGCGGCCCTCGCGCCGGAGGCGGTATGCTCGCCGCGCCGTGAGGTCCACCCTCCCCATCCACCTGGCCGCCGCGGCCGCCGCCGCGTCGATCGCGGCGCTCGGTCCACGCGACGCGCGCGCTTGAGGCATCGGCGCGCCCGTCGGTCCGACGGGTGTGGTCTCCTGCGGCGGCGACGAGCCCGCGGCCGCGCGCGCGGCGCCGCCGCGAGGGGTCCGCGTCGGCGCGTCGTACGGCGCCACCTGGACCGATCTCGACCTCGGTGGCGCCGAGGCCTCGCTCCGACGCCACGCGCTGCTCGGCTCGAGCGAGCTCACGCTCGGCGGGGCGCACACGATCGGCCTCGCCTTCGGCGCGGCCCTCGGCGGCACGCTCGACCTCCGCGGCCGCGAGCACGCGATCGAGCCCGGCTGGGTCGGGAGCGCTTCGTTCGCCGAGCGCCTGGTGGACGGCCGCGGCTTTGCGCCGTTCGTGCTCGCCACGGTCTCCTTCGCGGTCTCCTCGGCGCGGACGTCGTCGGCCGAGGGTGACCGAGCCCACCTGACCGCCCTCGATCTGCGTGGCGGCGTCATCGCGGGAAAGACGATCGCCGGGGCGCTCAGCCCCTACCTCGGCGTGCGGCTCTTCGGCGGCCCGGTGCTGTGGAGCGACCGCGGCGAGGACCTGACCGGCACCGACCGGCACCATTACCAGCTCGCCGCCGGGGCGCTGGTCCACGCGGGGCCGATCGATCTCTTCGCCGAGGGCGCGTTCCTGGGCGAGCGCGCGCTCGGGGGCGGGCTGGGGTGGTCGCTCTGACGGCGTGCTGACGGTCCGTCGCGACACCGCCCTTCCGGCCGCTCGCCTGGGCTCGGCCGGCCCTCGTCGTCCGTCAATGCGCGCGCCGGCGACTCTGGCATCCTCCGCCGCCATGAACGCGACCTGGGACTTCGGCGGACGCAAGGCGGTCGTGACCGGCGGGGGCCGCGGGATCGGGCTCCGCATCGCCGAGGCGCTCGCGCAGGCCGGCGCCGAGGTCCACGTGCTCGATCTCGACTCCCCGGGCTCCCCCGCCTCCGCCCCGCCGCGAGGGTCGATCACCCTCCACCACGCGGACGTGGCCGATCCGGTCGACGTCGCCCGCGTGGTCGGCGAGCTCCCGGCCGGCGTGACGTTGCTCGTGAACAACGCCGGCATCACGCGCGACAAGAGCCTGCTCAAGATGAGCGATTTCGATTGGAGCGCGGTCCTGTCGGTCAACCTCGGCGGCGCCTTCCACATGATCCGCGCCCTCGCGCCCGGCATGCGCGAGGCGGCGTACGGGCGCATCGTCAACATCACCTCGATCAACGGCCTGCGCGGCAAGTTCGGGCAAGCCAACTACGCCGCCTCGAAGGCGGGCCTCATCGGCCTGACGAAGACGGCGGCGCGCGAGCTCGGCCCCAAGGGGATCACGGTGAACGCGGTCGCGCCGGGGATGGTCATGACCGAGATGGCCCGGACGCTGCCGGGGGACATCCTGGAGAAGGCGGTCGCCGAGACCGTGCTCGGTCGGCTCGCCGAGCCGGACGACATCGCCAACGCCGTGCTGTTCCTGCTCTCCGATGCCGCGCGCATGATCACCGGAGAGGTGGTCCGCGTGGACGCAGGTCAGTACATCTGATCTCGGCGTTCGAGGCCTGACGGCGCTCGACGGCTCGGCGAGATCGGCGAATCGCCGCCGTCGTGCGCTGCGGCGCCGGCATCGCGCCGGCGCCGGACGCCTCGAAGGGCACCTGCGTCCGGAGCGAGGATGCTACGATGGCCCGAGGAGCCCACGCGTTGCCACGCCTGCTCGCCAGAGCGCTGTCGATCGCTTCCCTCCTCGTCGTGGCCGCCCCGGCGACCGGCGCCCGCGCGCAGACGGCGCCGGCCGAGGCGGACCTCGAGCGCGCGCGCGAGCAGTTCGCCGAGGCACGCCGCCTCGAGGACCGGGGCGAGTGGGCCGGCGCCCTCGAGCTGCTCCAGCGCGTCGCCGAGGTGAAGACGACGCCGCAGGTCCGCTTCCACCTCGCGCTCTGCAAGGAGAACGTCGGCCTGCTCACCGAGGCGCTCGAGGGCTTCGCGCGCGCCGAGCGCGAGGCCTCCGCCCCTCCCGGTGCACCCGACGTGGTCAAGGAGAGCCAGGAGCACATCAAGGCGCTCGAGCAGCGGATCCCCACGGTGGCCATCCGGGTGCACGGCGCCGAGCGCGGCGACGATCTGCTCCTCGATCGCCGCAGCATCCCGCTCGGCGATCCCCCGCTCGCCCTGCGCGCCGATCCCGGGGCGCACACCGCCGAGGTGCGGCGCGGCGACCGGATCGTGGCGCGTGAGACGTTCGTCCTCGAGAGCAAGGGCACGCGGCAGGTCGAGCTTCGCGTGGGCCAGATCGGGCCCGAGCCCGCCGAACCGGGCCCCGCCCCGCCGCCCGCGCCGCCGCCGAGCGCGCCCCCGCCGCCCGCCGCCCCGCCCCCGCCGCCGCCGAGCGACGGCTCGACGCAGCGAACGCTGGGCTGGGCCACGCTCGGCGTCGGGGCGGCCTCGGCGATCGCCACGGGGATCTTCATCGGCCTCCGCGCCGGCGCCCTGAGCCGCCTCGACGAGCAGTGCTTCGAGCACGTGTACTGCGATCCGGCGGTCGAGAGCACCGTGAGCGAGGGCCAGACGTACTCCGCGCTCGTGAACGTGTTCGGCATCGCCGCCGGCGCCGGCGTGCTCGGCGGGATCGCGCTCTTGGTCACCGCGCCGAGCGCCCCGGCGGCGGCGGCGCCTGCGGCGGGCGGCGGGGCTCGGGGCTCGGCGCCCGGCGCGTCGATCTTCGTGGGGCCGGGCGGCGGAGGCCTCGTGATCCGAGGCGCGCTGTGACGCGGCCGGCGCTCAAGCGCGGTCCGCGGGCGCGGCCGCTCGAGCTCGCCGCGTTCCTCGGCGCGCTCGTCGCCGCCGCGGGCTGCAGCTTCCCGATCGTCAGCTACGAGGAGCCATGCAGCGGCGGCGCCGCCTGCGCGGTCGAGACGGACAAATGCGCGACCTTCGCGCGCCAGCAGCGCACGGTCTGCGAGCAGAAGTGCAAGGAGGACGCCGCCTGCCGGAGCGGCTGCGCGACCGCCGAGACGCAGGACCTCTCGCAATGCGTGATCGCGTGCGAGGGCTGCGCGCTGACGCAGGGCTGCCACAACTCCGAGGAGGCGTGCACCATGCAGGCGGGGATCAGCCCCTGAAGGGGGAACCGCGTCGCGGGCGGAGCGCCGGCGTGGGGTCTATCCCGATCGAGCGAATGAAATTCTCCCCGACTCCCCGGCTCCCTGTGAGCTTGTTCTCCGGATCGGCGCTCTGCGACGCAGACGGAGCGCGGAGAGGACGAGCGCGGCCAAAACGAGCGCGCCGCCCGCGCCGGCCGTCGAGTCGCCGGGCGCCGCGGCGCAGGCTCCGCCGCCGGCGAGGAAGCTCGGCGGCGCGTCCGCCTTGGGCTCGTCGGCCGGCTCCTCGGCGGGCGGCGGCACCACCGCGACGAGGCAGACGTCGTCGATCGTCCAGCCGCCGCGCTGGTCGGACGCGTCCGAGGCGAGCTCGAACCGGACCTGCGCCGTCGTCGCGCCCGAGAGCGCATAGGCGAGATCGAGGTCCTCGAAGCGCCACTCTCGATCGGTGTGGTGCATCGATCCGTTGGTCTCGTCGGTGCCGCGGTTCTGCCAGACGCGGGACCCGTTGACGTAGATCGACGCCTGATCGAAGTAGCCGTCCTCCACGGTCAGCCAGCGCCGCAGCTGCAGGCGCACGCGGTGCTCGCCGGCGAGATCGACGACCGGCGAGTCGACCCAGGCGACGCGGTTGCTCGGGTACTTGCCGTTGTCGCCGAGCCGATCGCCGAGCACGGCGGCGCCGGCGAACGGCGCGTCCGGATCGCCGCCCTGCCCCGCGGGCGCGCCCTGCTCGAAATCGCCGGGGCCGCCGTCGCTCGCCCCCGCGACCCAAGCGCCGGGGCTGCCCTCGAAGCCGTCGCAGAAGAGCGGCCGCGTCTCGCCGACGAAGACCTTGTAGCGATCGTCGGCGGGGTTCTGGGGCAGCGCGATCTCCGAGCCGCCGGAGCTCGCGACGATCTGGTAGCTGAACGAGACGCCGCCGACCTGCCCAGGGATCTCGCCGTCGAACCCGCCGAGCCCGTCGGGTATGAGCGGCACCGAGTGGATGGTCCCGTTGCTGCCGCGCCACACCGCCGCGACGTCCGGCGGGCCGGCGGCCCCGTCGCACTCCGGGTAGAGCGCGCGCGAGCCGACGTGGATCGGGTACGGCTCGTCGCCGGCGGCCACGGTCGAGAGCGCCTCGTGCTCGAGGACCACCGCCGCGGCGCCGAGCCCGCCGGAGAGCCCGTGCACCGCGAACGCGCGGTTGATCGCGCAGACGTGGGGCGTGCCGTTGGCGAGATCGCCGTCGTCGTCGTCGGCCGCGAGCACCTCGGGGTAGCTCGTGGGGATGTCGGACGCCCGCCGCAGCGCCCCGAAATAGAGGAGATCGGCCGTGGCGGCGCCCTCGGCCTCGCCGAGCTCGCCGACGAGATCCTTGCGCAGGTCCCAGAGCGCGCCGGCGATGATGAGGCCGGTCTCGTGCGGATCGGCGTCGATGTCGTCGGGCCAGCGCCGGTCCTGCTCGATGTCGCGGAGCGTGCCGCCGTCGAGGAAGAAACCGGGCGCGATCCGGTGATCGCCGGTGACGCTCGCGGCCATGAAGTCGGCGCCGCCCTCGCCGAGCGCCGCGTCGGCGGCGCCCACGCCGAACTGGATGGCGTGCTGGTGAAAGCCGTGCCCGAGCTCGTGGTAGACGACGTCGGCGACGCGCCCGGTGTTGTTGCAGGGGCCGGACTCGCGGAGGAAGTTGACGCCGACGCCGTCCCAGTACGCGTTGCACCCGGTGCCGTCCCAGCGGTTCACGCGCACGGGGAGCTTCTGGCCGAGGAAGCCCATGCCCGGGGCGATGCCGCGGGCGTGCTCGAGGACCACGCCGGCGTGGATGAACGACGAGAGCTGCGCGTCGCCCTGCTCGTCGTCCGCGAGCGACCAGGTGAGCTCGCCGCCGTCGTCGGCGCTGAAGAGCGTGGTGACCTCGGGATCGCCGAAGCTCTTGACCGCGACCTCGCCGCCGTGGACCGAGGCCTCGAGCGCGGCGGCGGCCGGCCCCGGCCACGCGAACGCGCCGGCGTCGTCGGTGACCGCGCTCGCTCCGTCGACGACGACGTCGGCGAGGCGCGCGGGCCAGGCGGCGCGCTCGTCCTGCGGTCCGCGCAGGGGCGCGTCGAACCGCAGCGTGGCCGTCGCGAAGCGGAGGAGCTGCTCGCGCGCCAGCGGTGCGCCGCTCCGCGCGTCGACGAAGACGTCGTAGGCGGCGCGCGGCCCCTCCGCCTCGACGCGGACGCGCCAGGCGCGGCGGACCTCGACGCTGGCGGCGCGGACGATGGGCAGCACCACGAGCTCCGGATCGCCGACGCAGGTGCCGATCGCATGGGTCGACGCGATCCAGCGCTGCGCCGCGATCGCCGCCGACGGGGCGTCGGCCTCGGGCGGCTCGGCGGCCGCGCCCGCCGGGACCGCCTCGCACGCGATCATGAAGAGCCGGTCGGCGCGGTAGCGGAAGCTCACCTGCCCGCCGACGACCGGCGCGCCGCCGGACCGCTGCACGAAGGCGACGGTGCGCATCCCGCGATCGAGATCGTCGGAGGCGAGCGCGAAGTCGCCCGGATCGACGCCGGGCGCGCACAGATCGAGGTGCGCCGCGAGGAAGGCGCGCGCGTGGGCCTCGGCCGCCTCGGCGCTCGCGACGCTGCCCGCGGCCGGGACGCCGCTGCCGAAGATACGCCGGGGCGCGCCGGTGCCGCGGTCCCAGAGCGCGCGCCACGAGCCGCCGCTGGCGAGGAGGAAGCGCCCCCATGCCGCGCGGCGCGACGCGGGCGGCGCGTCGTATGCGACGCTCGGCGCGATCCGGGCGGGCGCGATCCCGGGCGCCGTCTCGAGCCCTCCGCTCGAGAGGCCGAGCGGCGCCCTGACCGCGAGCGCGCTCGAGGCCGCGAGGAGCACCGGCGCGGCGCCGAGCAGGGCAAGCGTGAGCTTCGGCGAGGCCATGGCGCGCGAAGCCCTACGCTTAGCACCGATCCCGCGCGCGCGGCGCGCCGACTCGAGCGCCCGGGCGCGCCGCGGAGCTCACTTGGCTCCGGTCGCGGTGCGCTCGGCCTCTTCCAGGCGGCGCTTGGCGTCGGCCAGGCGTTCGGCGTTCACCTGGCCGCGGGCGAGCGCCTCGTGCCCCCGGAGCTCCTCGCGAAGCGTCGCCAGCTGGCCGGCGCGATCGCCGAGCTTGCCCTGGATCTCGGCGCGGAGCTTGAGGTACCGCAGCTTCCGCGGGCCGTAGGCGCGCGCGATGGCGCGGTCGATCGCGGCGAGCGCGTCGGGCAGCTCGCCCAGCTCGAGCAGCACCTCGGCGAGGCGCGCCGGCGGCTCGTACGCCTCGGGCGATCGCGCCTCGCGCTCGCCGAGCATCCTCCGCGCCTCGTCGCCGCGGCCGAGCGCGACGTACGCCTTGGCCCGGCCGTAGTCGAACGTGGCCGCGATGGCCGGCGTCGGCGCGGCGCGCGCCGCCTCCTCCATGATGGCGAGGCGCGCTTCGTTGGCGCGGCGAGCCCCCGCGCGATCGCCGGCGTCGCCGAGCAGGTCGGCGAGCGTCGCCCACGCGTCGGCGCGATCGTCGGCGGTCGCGCCGGGCGGCGGCGACGCGGTGAGCCGGCGGAGGCGCTCGATCACGTCGGCGCGCGCGGCCTCGCGCTCGGCGCCGGGCGGCAGCTCGGAGGCGCAGGCGCCGACGTAGTACGCGTAGTCGGCCGGCGCGGCGGCGCCCGTCACCTCGGCGAGGTGGGCGCGCCCGGCCCGCACGCACGCCGGCCAATCCTTGGTCGCGTAGAGCGCGCGGATCCAGCCGAGCAGCGCCTCGCTTCGGCGCGGGGCGCCGCCGGCGGCGGCCCGCTCGTAGAGGACGGCCGCCTGGGAAGCGTCGCCCCTGGCGATCGCCGCGTGCGCGTCGACGAGGAGCCGCGAGGGATCGCCCGGCTTCGCTCCGGCGGGCGCCTCCCCCGCGGCCAGGCCCTCCTCGAGGAAGGCCCGCATCTCCTGGACCGACGCCGACCCGGGCCAGTAGCCGATCAGCCGGTCGCCCGAGGCGTCGGCGCCGCGCGGATCGAGCAGGAAGAAGGTGGGCCACGAGGTGACCGCGTGCCGCTCCAGGAACGGCGCGGCGTCGGGGCGATCGGTGTCGATGGCCACGAACACGACCCGGTCGGCGAAGGCGCCGAGCGACGGATCCGTGAGCACGTAGCTCTTCATGCTCAGGCAGGTGTGGCACCACGGGGCCCACGCATCGACGAGGACGAGCTTGCCCTCGGCGCGCGCGCGGCGGAGCGCGCCGTCGACGTCGTCGTGGAGGAACTCGACCGGGCGGAGCGCCTCGGCGCGGGGCGCGGCGGCCGCGGGGCCGTGCTCGACCGCATCCGGCGAAGCGGGGGCCGGGACGCCGGGCGCGCACGCGGCGAGCAGCGCGATCGCGGGGAGCACCAGGAGCGGGCGCACGCGAGAAGCATACTCGCGAACGACGATGGCGCCTGGGCTGGAGCCCCGCGCGCCGCCCACCCCGGGCGTGGTACCTTGCCGCCCCGTGAGCGAGCTCGCGGGCAGGTGCGGCACGTGCGCGGCCTTCACCCGGGTCCGCAACGACGCGGCGCTCGGGACGATCGGCGACTGCGCGCTCGAGGTCTATCCGCCGCCGGTGAGCGCGCGCTCCACCTGCTCGCGCTACCGCCCCAAGGGCGCCGCGGCGCCGCCTCCGCCGCCCCGGGCGGCCGGCGAGCCGCGCGGGCGTCGCGCCTACGGGCCTCGGCCCGCCGGCGCCGCCTCTCCGGGGCCGAGCCTCGCCTTCGCCTTCCCCAAGGAGATCGACATCGACATGGACATCGACGAATTCCGGCGCGTTCTGCGCGAGGTCATCGCCGACGAGCTCGGCGTGGGCGAGGTCGAGCTCGGCGGCCGCTGGCAGGGCGGCGAGGTCGTCCTCAAGCCGGGCAAGGTCGGGACGGCCGAGAAGCGCATCCCGCTCGAGGCGTTCTTCCACAAGATCGTGATGCTGCGCGACCGGCTCCGGGTCCTCGAGGCCAAGCTCAACGCCCACCCGGGCCTCAGCGACGAGGACAAGGTCCAGCTCCAGCAGTACGTCACCGGCTGCTACGGCTCGCTGACCACCTTCAACGTCCTCTTCGCGCAGCGCGAGGACGGCTTCTCGGGGGCGGGCGGCAAGGACGACTGAAGGCGGGCCCTCCCCGCCGCAGCGTCCGCACCTCGGTCGGGTCGGTGCCCCGCTGCAGGGTCCGCACCTCGGTCGGGTCGGTGAAGCTCAGAACACCAGCCGTCAGGCTAGCTCAGAACACCAGCCGTCAGGCTGGTGACCGGAGCCGCGCCCGTCAGGGCGCGGGCTGGGGCGCGGCCGTCCGGGTCGACGTCCACCCCGCCTCGGTGAAGCAGGCGGGTAGAGCGCGCTCGGAGCTTGGGGACTGACGACTTCGCGGCGCGGGTGCGCTACCGTGGCCGGCGGTGAGCACGGACCTGGAGCACGTGGCGATGGGGGCGGAGGGTGCGGGCGCGGGGACGATCCTCTGCGTCGCGAGCTACTTCAAGGGCAACGACTTCCTCGATCAGTGCAAGCGCGAGGGCTACAAGGTGGTGCTCCTGACCATCGAGTCGCTCCTGCAGAAGCCCTGGAAGCGCGAGGTCATCGACGAGGTCTTCGCCGTGCCGGCGATGACCGATCGCCGCGCGGTGGTGAACGCGGTGACCTTCCTGGCGCGGACGCGCGACTTCACCCGCATCGCCCCGCTCGACGACTACGACGTCGAGGTCGCGGCCCACCTCCGCGAGCACCTGCGCATCCCGGGCATGGGCGAGACCACCGCGCGCTACTTCCGCGACAAGCTGGCGATGCGCGAGCGCGCGCGGAGCCGCGGCATCCAGGTCCCCGAGTTCGTCCACATCTGCAACCACGACAAGGTGCGCCGCTTCCTGCGCGAGGTCCCCGCGCCCTGGCTCCTCAAGCCGCGCAGCGAGGCCTCGAGCGTGGGCATCAAGCGCTTCGAGCGCGAGGAGGACGTCTTCGCCGCCATCGAGGCGCTCGGCGATCTCCAGTCGAACCACCTCATCGAGCGGATGGTGCCCGGCGACGTGTTCCACGTCGACGCCGTCATCTGGGACAAGAAGCCGATCTTCGCCGAGGTGCACGCCTACCGCCGGCCGCTCCTCCAGATCTGGACCAAGGGCGGCATCTTCGCGACGCGCACCGTCGAGCGGCAGAGCGCGCTCGAGGCGCAGATCCTCACCACGCACGCGCGCGTCATCGAAGAGCTCGGGCTCGTCCGCGGCGTCAGCCACACCGAGTTCATCCGCGCCGAGGCCGACGGCAAGATCCATTTCCTCGAGACGGCGGCGCGCGTCGGCGGCGTCCACATCGCCGACCTCGTCGAGGCCTCGACCGGCATCAACCTGTGGCGGGAGTGGGCGAGGATCGAGCTGTCGCAGGGCGAGACGCCCTACGCCCTCCCCGAGCGGCGCCGCGACTACGGCGGCCTCATCGTCTCGCTCGCCAAACAGGAGGCGCCCGACACGTCGGCCTACACCGAGCCCGAGATCGTCTGGCGCATGAAGGACAACGCCTTCCACGTCGGCCTGGTGGTCAGGGCCGGGGGCCGCGAGCGCGTCGAAGAGCTGCTCGAGGGCTACGAGCACCGCTTCAACGACGATTTCGCGACGGCGATGCCGCCCGTCACGGCGCCCACCGCGTAGCCGCCCGCGACCGCGCGGCGACGCCGAAGCGCCGCCTCGCTACGCGTCGATCGCCTGGGCGAGGTAGGCCACCAGCGTCGCCACCGGCGAGCCGGTGGGCCTGCCGAACTGCCAGTCGGGCGGGTCGAGCGCGGCGCCGGCGATGTCGAGGTGGACGAAGGGGACGGAGCCGTCCTTGAGCCCCGAGGCGATGTCGAGGAACGCGAACGGGAACTGGTGGCCGCGAGGCGTGCTCACCGAGGGGAGGCGGTTGGACGAGACCACGTCCTCGGCGCTCGATCGCGCCGCGACGAAGGCGTAGTCCTCGCGGCGCGGGCGCGAGCGCTCGATGGGCTCGCCCCACTGCTCGCCGAGCATCTCGAGCCCGGCGACGTCGCCGCGGGCGCGGGCGGGCGCGTTGGCGATCGCGCCCACGTAGGGGCCGAAGGCGCGGTAGACGTGCCCGGTGAGCGTCGCCAAGGAGAAGATGGCGGGGCTCGGCGCAGCCACGCCGCCCGAGCCGGCGGCGATCTCCTTCGCCTCGGCGAGGAGATCGGCGAGGACGAGCCGGCCCTCGGCGTCGGTGTTGCCCACGCGCACCCGCACGCCGGACCGCGCGCGGAGGATCTCGTCGCTCACGAACGACTCGTCGCCGATGCTGTTGCGCACCAGGCCGAGCAGCCCCACGACGCGGACGCCGGGCAGCCCGAGCGCCGCCGCGGCGCGGAGCACGCCGGCGACCGCGCCGGCGCCGCCCTTGTCGCGCGACATCCCGGCCATCGCGCCGTCGGTCTTGAGATCGGCGCCGCCGGTGTCGTAGGTCACGCCCTTGCCGGCGAGGATCACCGTCCGCGTGATCTCCCCCTCGGGGCGGTGCTCGAGGCGCACCACGCAGGGGCGGTGCCGCTCGACGCCGCTCGAGGCGCGCGCGACCGCCGCGAGCAGCGGGTAGCGCGCGACGTCGTTCTCCACGGCGACGGTGACGCCGGTGCCGGCGAAGGCGTCCCGGCAGAGCTCGGCGATGCGCCGCGGCGCCATGCGCTCGGGCTCGGTGCCGGTGATGTCGCGGCAGAGCGCGCGCCCGAGCTCGATGCCGGCGATCTCGCGCGCCTGCGCCTCGGTCGCCCCGACGAGCCCGACGGCCTCGGCGACGCGCGGGGCGCGCTCGGCCTCGCGCGCCTCGAGCGGCACCCACTGGCTGCCCAGCGCGGCGAGGCCGGCGACCTCGGTCGCGCGCTCGAACTTGGGCCCGCGCGGCGCCGAGGCGGCGTACACGAGCGGCCGCCGCGCGCCGGCGTCGATGGCCCGCGACACCGCCGCGGCGGTGGCCTCGGCGACGAGGCGCACGTCGTCGGTGTCCTGCGCGAGCGACGACATCGGCGCGAGCACGAGGCGGCCCCCGGGCGCCGCCGCGACCGGCAGCACCGAGGGCACCTTCGAGGCGCGGCCGAGCGCCGCGTCGGCGCGCACCGCCGCCTCGACCGCGGCGGCGAGCTCCTTGCCCAGCTTGGCGGCGTGATCGGCGAGCGGAGAGGGCGCGACGACGACGAGCGCGTCGTACGACGACGCGAGCGCGGCGTCGGAGAGCACCGCGAGGGGCGCGGGCGTGAGCGGCGGGACGGTGACGGGCATCGGCCTGGCCGTAGCACGGCTCGCGGCGCGCGTGTGCGGCGGCGGCTACCGTTTCCGGTCGCGAGCGCGCTTCGGAGCATCCGGCCTCACGCGATCGGACCACGCGATGCGGCGGAGCCTGGCCCCGTTGCCGGAGAGCTCCACGATCTCGTAGACCGCGCGGTACAGATCGAGCTGGTCGGTCTCGAACCTCGTCCCCTCCAGGAGCTCGACACCCATGTGCTCGAGCTCGTCGAGACCCAGCCGTAGGCCCCGCTTTCGATCTGCCCCCATCGTCCCCTCCCGAAACCCGCGAGGATACTCGCGGCGCGGCCGGCTGCAATCCGACCGAGCGCCGTGGGACGCGCACCCGTCGCCGCGCCGCCCGGGTGTTAGCATCGCGCACCGTGGCGCTCGTCCTCGTCCCCCTGCCCGATCGCGACTTCGACGTGACCGAGGTGAGCGTGCCGTGGCGGACGCTCCGCGACGCCGGCCACGAGGTGACCTTCGCGACCGAGCGCGGGGGCGCGGCGCCGGAGGCCGATCCGCGGCTCCTCGACGGCGTCCTCTTCGGGCAGCTCGGCGCCGCGCCGGAGCCCAAGGCGTTCTACCGCGAGCTCCAGAAGGCGCCCGCGTTCGAGCGGCCCCTCGCCTGGAGCGCCACGGATCCCGGAGCGTTCGACGGCCTGCTCCTGCCGGGAGGCCACGCGCCCGGCATGCGCCAGTACCTCGGATCGGCGGAGCTGCAGCGCCTGGTGGCCGCGTTCTGGCGCCTCGGCCGCCCCGTCGGCGCGATCTGCCACGGCGTGCTCGTGCTGGCGCGCAGCCGCGATCCCGAGACGGGCAAGAGCGTCCTCGCGGGCGAGCGCACCACCTGCCTCCCCAAGTACATGGAGCGCACGGCGTACGTCCTCACGTTCTGGAAGCTCGGGCGCTACTACCGCACCTACCCCGAGTACGTGGAGGACGAGGTCACGAGGGCGCTCGACGCGCCCATCCAGTTCGTGCGCGGACCGCGCACGTTGACCGCCCGCGGAACCGCCGACGACGACGGCCCGGCGTTCGTGGTCGAGCACGGCCGGTACGTGTCGGCGCGCTGGCCCGGCGATGCGTACCTGTTCGCGCGCCGCTTCGAGCGCCTGCTCTCGGGCGCGCGAGGCTGATCGCGGGCGGCGCGGGGCGGCGCGGCTGGCGCGATGGCGAGCGTGGGCCTGGGGGGGCGGTCCAAGGAGCCGGAGGGGGGCCGAGAGCCCGAGCTCTTCTCGAGGTTCTTCGCGGGATCGCCCGCGCGAGATGCCTGCGCGATCAGAAGCCGCAGTTGACGTAGATGGGCGCCGAGAATCCTTCGCCCACCCGCGCGCGGAGCACGCTGCAGCGGGGGGGAACGGCGAAGCGCACCGGCTCGCCGGAGGCGGGCGTTCCGACGGTCGCGCCGTCGAGATAGAGCTCGACGTCCTCGCCCGTCGCGCGGGCCTCGATGGTCGTGGGCGGCGCCGCCGCGCCCGTCGCGCCGGCTGCTTCGATCGCGTCGCCGAGGCCGAGCCACGGCGACTCGGCGGAGACGCGCGCCTCGAGCGAGCAGGCCTCGGGGCTGCGGACGCAGACGCGCCCCGCGCGGAGGGCCTCGCGCACGCCCGCCTCGGTGCGCGAGTCGGCGAGCACGAACGTCGTCGCGCGCAGGTGCGAGGAGTGGCTGTCGCTCCCGCCGACGGGCGCGATCCTCCGCCGCTGCGTCACGATCTCGCGGTCGAGGCGCGCGAGCGTGCCGCGGAGCGTGCGCTCGGTGTCGCCGACGAGCCAGCGATCGCGGAGGTGGGTGGCGGTGAGGTTGTACGCCTCGAACCCGTGCGCCAGCCGATTGGCCGCGCGGATCTCGGGCGGGAACGGTCCGCGCGCCGTCCAGGGGCGCCAGGAGAGATCGGCGCGCGCCATGGAGATCATCGAGTCGAGGGGCGTGACCAGGGGGTGGTTCACGACGATCACCCCGCCGCGGGCGGCGATCGCCTCGAAGAAGCGCGCCGGGTGGCGGCGCGCGACGTCGACCGGCACGTCGGCGAGCACGCGCTCGAGATCGACGAGGCCGGCGCCGACGTGGCCGTAGCGGTAGTCGGTGTACTCGAAGCCGCGCACGAAGAGGACGCCCCCGGTCCCGGCGCGGTCGAGCGCGGCGGCGAGCCGGCGCTGCGCGGCGACGACCTCGGCGCGCTCGCCCGCGTCCTGGAAGAAGCGCGAGGCCACGTGGGGCGTGAGCATGACGAAGTCGAGGCGCTCGTCGCGCGCGAGCTCCACGGTCTCGGCGACGCCGCGCGACACGTGCGACGGATCGTCGGGCGGGCTGACGTGGCAGTGGAGATCGCCCGCCAGCAGCAGCCGGCCGCCGTGGCCCCGAGCCGCCGGCGACGCCGCCGTCGCATCGAGCGGATCGGCGCGGTAGGCGCTCGTCATGGTGGCGTCGACCACCGAGTCGACGACCTGCCGGCGCGTGCACGACGAGCTCGCGCCCGCGGCGCCGACCGCCGCGAGCCCCACCATCCAAGCAGCGGCGCGTCCCATCGATCTCCACCGGCTCCCGTGCGTCACCGACATGGCTCTCCTCGCATGCGGCCAAGCGCCTCGCCAGCCGGCGGCGGCCGGGAGCCCGATCCGCGTGTCACGGGCCCCCAGCGCCGCCTTCCCGGGTAGCTCGCGCGGAGGCGCCGAGGTGTGACCGAGCACCTCCTGCCGTGGCGGGCGAAGTTGAGCCGACGGCGGCGCCGGCGTATGGACGCGCATGCGTCCGGTTCGCGTCCTCGCCGCGGTGCTCGCCGCCCTCACGGTCCCGGCGCTCGCCGCCTCGTGCCGGGTCCGGCCGGTCGACGCCCCGCCGCCGACGGTCGCGGTGCCTCCGGAGCCCGGCCCTGCGCCGGCGGCGACTCCCACGCCCGCGCTCCCGCCGGCCCCCGCGGCCGAGGCCTCGGCGAGCCCCGACGGCACCTCGCGCCCCGTGGCCGGCGCCGACGCCTGCAAGACGGACGCGGACTGCGTCGCCGAGCAGTGCTGCCACCCGACGAGCTGCGTCGCCCGCGCCAACGCGCCCTCGTGCGCCGGCACGATGTGCACGCGCGAGTGCCGCGGCGGGACGATGGACTGCGGCGGCGGTTGCCTCTGCCAGGCCGGCCGCTGCGCCGCGCGGCTCGGCTCGCCGTAGCGAGGCGAGCCCCCGCGATCGCCGGCGGTCGGTCCCCGCTTCGCCGGCATGGAACGACGACGGCCGCCGAGATGCTCGGCGGCCTGTCTTCGGGCCTGGACGCCGGCGCCCCGACGCGGCGCCGGCGCCCTGGCGTTCGAACGTCAGGGCACGAGGAGCGGCGTCGCGATGGGCGCGATCGGCAGCGTGGGCGCGATCAGGTTCGCCCCGACGCCGAGCCCGGCGCAGGTCGCGCCGAAGGGAACGCCGAACGTCGCCAGCCGGCCGATGCCCAGCGGCGAGCCCGCGAAGATCGACAGCTGCGTGCCGAGGCCCGCGGTCCCGAGACCGACGGTCCCGAGGCCCGCCGTGCCGAGCCCGGCGGTGCCGAGGCCGACCGTGCCCAGGCCCGTGAACGACGTCCCGATGGCGAGGTTCAGCGGCGCCGTCAGCGTGTTGAGCCCCGTGAAGAGCAGCGCGTTCGTGGTGATCGCCGGGTTGATGGCGAGCGCCAGGGACGCCTGCATGGCCGCGGTGTTCGTGATCATCGTCGCGGGCATGCCCACGAGCGTGAGCAGGTCCGCCTGCAGCGCCGGGCTGAGCCCGAGGAGGACGCTGTTCAGCATCGTCGCCGGCAAGAACGCCGGGAGCCCCGCCGGCAGGCCGGCGCGGATCGACGTGAGCAGCCCGGCGTTGATCGGCATCGCCGAGAACGTCGTCAGCGGGGTGAGCGCCATGTTCGCGCCGACGCTGAAGAGCGATAGAGACAGGTCCGAGAGGCCCAGCCCGTCGACCGCGAGGAAGCTGAGCGGCGTGCCGAAGGTCCGGATGCCGAAGGTGAGGTCGGCGTTGCACGCGTTGATGCCGAAAGGCCCGAACGGGGAGATGAAGATCCCCGGGGTCGCGAGCGGGGTCGCCAGGCCGGCGGTGAGGCCGGTGGCGATGATCTCGTCGTCGGCCTCGCCGGTGGCGAGGTCGGCCTCGTCCGCACAACCCGCCGCAAAGCTCGCGAGCACTGCGAAGAGCGCCGCGCTGGTCCACATTCTGGTTCGCTTCATTGTGATTTCTCCACTGCACGCCGTCGTGATGGTGGAGGCGACCGGCGTGTCGCCGCCTCCGACGGTCACCCTGAGCAACCCATGTGCCCGGATGCGCTCCACCGTCGCGAGATTCCACCGGCGAGCCGAGGAACAATCGGGAGGAGGCGGGTGAGGCGGCTGCACACGCGCGCCGGCCGGCGCTCGCGATTCCAACGGCAGCGCGCGGCGCCGGCTCCAGAGGGTGCCGCCGAGCGGGCCCGACGGGCGAAGCGAGCGTGCTCGGCAGGCCGAGCGAGCGAGCAGGACCGCGTCGGCACCGCGGCGTGACGGTCCCTGCGCGCGCGTTCCTCGAGGAGGGGCGCGGCGCGCCGCGATCGCGAGTCGCGCCGATCCACGGGGTCGACGCGCCGCCGAGCGCCGATCGCCGGCGCGAAGAGCACGCTCGCCCGGCGGGAGGTCACCCGTTCCAGGGCGACCTGCACACCGGCGCCGGAGGACTGTGCAGCGCCCGGCGTCGTGGCCCGACGCCGGGCCGACCGGCCGGGGTACGCCGGTTGCTGGTGTTCGCTGAGGACGCGCCGCGCCGACGCTCCTCTAGACCACCCTCGGCGCCGGAGGAGAGATCGAGTCATGAGAAGGACGAGCTGGAGGAAATCGACGCTCCTCGGCTTCGCCGCGGCGGCGCTGGCCGCCGGGTGCAGCGCGGAGCCGGGCGCGCCGACCGACGGCGCCTCGACCGAGCGCGACGTCGGGAGCTCGCAGGGTCGCATCTCGCAGATCGGCGGAGTCAGCACCACCGCCGGGCGCTCGACGGCGCTCTTCGACGTGATGTCGGCGGCGCAGAGCCTCGACTTCATCGCCGTCAACGCCGCCGATCTCGCCGCGCAGAACGTCCGGATGTCGCTCTACTCGGTCGACGAGCTGGGGGTCCACTCGCTCGTGCAGCAGCAGTCGCTGACGTCGGCGCAGGCGGCGGCCTCGAAGGTCGACCAGGCGAGCACCGACGTCGTCCAGAACCGGAGCACCGTGGTCACGACGGCGGCCACCACCATGCGCCAGGGCGCCAACGCCAGCCGCTACCAGGCGGCGAACGCGCGCTCGACGGACCGCATCGCCAGGGCCGCGACCGACGAGACCCAGGTCGCCGCCGAGGAGCGCGCCGCGGCGGCGAGCCGCGACTCGGCGGCCGCCGCGGCCTCCGAGGAGAGCGCCGCGTTCCACGCGAGCGGCGACGAGGTGAGCGCCGTCTCGGCGGCGAGCCAGACGTCGGCGGCCGCCGCGCAGGAGGCCACCCAGGCCGGCACGCGCAGCGTGAGCGCCGGCGGGCTCGGCGGCGTCGGCACGGCGGTCGACGCCGCCGCGGTCGACGCGGCACAGGCGGTCGAATCCACCGACGCCGCCGCCGTGGACAGCGTCCAGGCGGCCAGCGTGGACCAGGCCGCCGCGAGCGACGTCGCGGCGCGCTCGGCCCGAGCCGCGAGCGCGGATCGGGTCGAGACGAGCGACGCCCGCGCGGCGTCGCATCGCACCACCGCGGTCCGCCGGCGCTCGACCTCCGACGAGGCCGACACGCTCTCGCAGGTCGCCGAGGCCCAGTTCGCCGAGCAGAGCGCGCTCGCCTCGCGCGACGCGAGCAGCGTCTCGCGCCGGTCGAGCTCCGACCTCCTCCGCCGGAGCGAGATGGCCTCGCTCGACCAGGCGGCGACGTCCGCGCTCGAGCGCATCGACCTCCTCAGCAGCGAGAGCGTGCGGTTCGACCAGCTCGCGTCGACCCAGTCGAGCCACTACATCGTGGAGGTCAGCTGGGACGCGCTGGCGCAGGTGGCGGACCAGGCCGCGTCGCAGTCGATCACGACGCTCGACTCGGCGACCGCCTTCTCCGCGTTGCCCACCGTGAGCCTGTGGGGCGGCCTCGCCGGCGGAGGGGTCTTCGGGCGCGCGTTCTGCCCGTTCCTCGCTCCCTGACGGCGAGCCTGACCTGCCGCTCGGCCGAGCACGTCCCGGCCGAGCGGGCGTCGGCGCTACGGCTGCTCTTGCCGGCGCGGAAAGTCGACGGCGATCTCGCGCGCCCCGCCGCGCGCGATCTCGACGTGCTCGACGGGCACGGTGAGCGAGATCGCCTCGCTGGCCGGGCCGACGAGCGTCGCGTTCACGTCGTAGGCGCCCTCGGGGATGGTGAGCGAGACGGCGAGATCCCGGCACGCCGGCTGCCGCGCAGCCTCGAAGGTGCCGTCCACGTCGTACACGAGGAGCTCGAGCGCGGTCGCGCCCAGCCCTTCGCATCGAGACGGATCCGCCGAGCCCTCGATCGTCCAGCGCACGGTGAGCGTTCCGCCCGTGCTCCCGACGGGGCTCGGCTCCTCGATGCCGCCGTCGCCGCAGCCCGCGAGGAACGGCGCGACCGACGCCGCCGCGATCACGGCGACCGCCGCCAGGCCCGGAATCCTCCGTACACCATCGAACCGCATGAACCCTCCCCGCAGCGCCGCCGCGCCGCCGCAGACGGCCCGGCGCGGACCGCCGGAGCCATCGGGTCCCGTCTGCGAACGCCGTGCCCGCTCGCCCGCCACGGGCTGGGCGCCCACTGCTCGGTCCGGCGGCCGCGCGCCGGGCGTTCCACGACGGCGGGGCGCCGCCCCGCCGGTCGCGACGACCTCGCCGAGGTCGTTGTCACGACAATGTAACGACTGTGGCAGGAGCTGTAACAACTCCGCGCCCGCCGTCGCGCTGTACTGGGGCCGTCCCCCAGGGCAGAGGAGGCTCCATGACGACGAGGTTCGGATGGGCGGTGATCGCGGCAGCGACCGCTCTCTACGCGTGCGGCGGTGACGACACGGGCGGCGGCAGCGCGACCACGGGCGGCGCGACGACCGGCGGCACCACCGGTTCGACGGGCGCGACCGGCACCGGGACGACGGGCGCGGGCGGCGCCGGCGGCGGCACCACCACGACGACCGGCGCGGGCGGCGCCGGTGGCCAGGCCGCGACCACGACGACGACCGGCGCCGGCGGCGGCGGCGGCGCGGGCGCGCTGCCCTTCGGCTCGCCTTGCGTGGAAAACGCCGACTGCGAGAGCAACCTCTGCTTCGACTTCAACGCCAACGGGCCGCACTGCACGATCGCGTGCCAGAGCGCGGCCGACTGCCCGGCGCCCTCGTCGGGCTGCAACGGCATGGGCGTCTGCAAGTACATGTAGCCGGCGGCGCCGGCGCGGCGCCGCGCCTCACCCCCTCTCGCGGCGCCGCGCGCGGGATCACGGCGAGTCCCAGCGCAGCCCCACGGCGACCTGCCGGAACCCGGCGGCGAACGTCCCCTCCGGGCGGCGCGCCACCACGTGCACGTCGTCGAGCAGGCCCTTCACCGTGATGCTCGCGCCGAGACCCGTCGCACGGTGGCGGTAGCGCGCGCCCACGTCGATGACGTCGTAGCTGGGGATGAGGCCCACCCTCCCCGTCGCGTCCGTGGCGACGGTGTTCGCGTCGTCGGTGAACTGCGACGAGACGTGCGTCCACGCGATCTGGGCGCCGGGGCCCGAGCGGTGCTCCAGATCGAGCGTGACCGAGCCGGTCTGGAGCGGCGCATACGGCAGCACCAGGCCGTCCTTGTCGCCGCCGACGAACACGGCGCGCGCGAGCGTGTAACGGCCGGCGACATCCACGTCCAGCGGGAGCGCCGCGAGCTTGCCGATCCCGAGCGACGCCGCCGCCTCCACGCCCATGTGCCGCGTCTGCCCGGCGTTGGTGAGCTCGGTTCGGTTGGTCTCGACGTTGGTCGCGGCGACCACCTGATCGTAGAAGCTCGAGAGGAACCCGGTGGCCTCGAGCCGCAGCGCCCTGCCCTTCGCGAGGCGCGTCCCGATCTCGTAGTTGATGCTCTCCTCCGCCGCGAGCTCGGCCGTCTGCCCCTGGGCGTTGACCGACGTGGTGATCCGCGGCGGGGCCCAGCCCACGTGCAGCCCCGCGAACACGTGCGCCGCGGGCGTGCCGGCCACCATGCCGATCCCGGGGATCACGCCCGTCACGTCGCTGTCGCCGGCGACGTTCACGTCGGCCGGCGCGCCCCCCACGAGCTCGCGGAGGATCTCGCGGTGCATCCTGGCGTGCTCGACGCGCACGCCGGGCGTGACCAGGAGGAACTCCCGGAACGCGATCCGATCCTGGAGGTACGCGGCGACGGCGAGGGTGCGGTGGCGCTCGTCTCCGGTGAGCTCGCCGCTCGTCGAGCTCGGCGTGTCGCCCCGGCGGACCTCGAGCTTCGCCGCCTCGACGAGGAGGCGGGCGCCCACGTCGACCGTGTGCTCGATCGCGCCGGTGCGGAAGCGCTGCTCGAGGCGGGGCTCGACGCCGGCGACCTCGTAGGAGCGGTCGAGGATCGAGTCGGTGCCGCGGAAGAAGATGGCGCCGCCCGGGAGCTCGGGATCGCCGACCACCCGCTCGTAGAAGACGCCCGGCTCGGGCGCGCGGTCCCAGTCCTGGCGGTTCCAGAGGCGGGTCGTCGCGTAGGCGTAGAGCAGGGTGCGGAGCTTGGTGGTCTCGGTGAGCGCCTGCTCGTGCACGAGCGACGCCTCGTAGCGCCGGAGCGTGACGCGGTCGGCGGGGGCGAGCGTGGGCCGCCGTGGATCCTCGGCGAACATCTCGCGGGTGAGCCCCACGTCGGTCGACTGCGCGCCCTCGTCATGGAAGCCGATCTTCACCGTCGCCTCGCCGCGCTCCGAGGTCTCGAACGCCACCTTCGCGAAGGCGTCGGTCGCGTGGAACGCCTCCTCGCGGAAGCCGTCGCCGCGCTTGTGGAAGACCTGGACGACGTAGCGCGCGCCCTCGAACCCGTCGCCGTACTGCGCGAGCGCGCGGAGGTAGCCGCGCTGCCCCATGTCGCCGGCGACGGCGGCGTGCGGCGACGACGGGGGCGCGACGGTGAGGAAGTTGATGACGCCGCCGATCGTCTGCGGCCCGAAGAGGATGCTGCCGCTTCCCTTGACGACCTCGATGCCGCGCATCCGCTCGACCGGCGGCGCATAGTGGAGATCGGACTCGGCGTAGGGGTTCACCGCCACCGGGATGCCGTCCTCGAGCACGAGCACGCGCCGGGCGCGCCCCGGGTCGAGACCGCGCACCCCGACGTCGAGCCGGAGGCCGCCGCCCTCCTCCTGGCGAACCGTGAGGCCCGGCACCCGGCGCAGCACCTCGCCCACGTCGGCGGGCTGGGCGCGCTGGATCTCCTTCGCAGTAACGAGCGTGCCCGAGCCGGGGATCTTCTGCAGCGCGTCGGCCTTGTCGCCGATGACGCGGACCTCGATCGAAGGGGCGGGCTCCTCGCCCGAGCGGCGGCTCTCGGCCGGCGGGGGCGCGGCGAGCGGAGGCGCGCCGTCGCCCGCAGGCGGAGGCGCTCCCTCGGTGGCCGCCGCGGCGGGAGGCTGCTCGGGCGTCTGGGCGCGCGCCGCGCGGGGCAGCGCAGCGACGACCGCCAGCACGCTCGCCGCGACGGCGCGCTTCATGGCGCCTTGCAGATGCCCATCAGGTTGCACCCGGGCGAAGGCAGCGGGCAGTCCGTGTCCAGCGTGCACGTCTTCGAGCAGTGCGGCCCCTTGGCGGCGAAGTCGTAGCAGAGGCCCGTCTCACACTCGTCGTCGCCGGAGCACGGCGCCATGAACGGCAGCTTCGCCGATCCCCCGGCGCCGCCTCCGCCGCTCGCGCCGCCTCCGCCCGCATCGCCGCCGCCCGCGCCCCCGCCGAGACCGGGGATCGTCCCGCTGCAGTCGCACGCGCCGTACGCCTCGCCGTCGGCGTCGCACCGCGCATAGCCGCGGTCGTCCCCGCAGGCGCACGCCTGGTAATCGCCGGGGTAGCAGGGCCGGCCCTCGTCCGCGCACGCGCCGACGAGGAGCGCCGCCGCGATCGCCGCGTGCACGTGCCAGCGCATCTCCACGAGCGTCGGCGACCGGGCCCACGCCCGTCAAGCGCTCGAGCGAACGACGTCGTGCGCGGGAGGAATGTGACACGGCTGTTACACCGGAACGCGCGCGAGGCTCGACCGCGCGGCGAATCGCCGGCACCATCGGCGCATGCGAGAGGAACCCAGGGGGCAGCTCGAAGCGCGCGGCGCGAGGACGATGCTCGTGTACGGGGCGATGATCGCCGCCACCATCGCCGCCTTCCTCTGGATCCGGTCGGCCGGCGTCGGGCTCGAGGCGCCAGCTCCGACGGGAGCGGTCTTCGGACAGGGCGGCGCCCAGGCGCACGGCGACACGCTCTTGCACGTCCTCGTCGCGTTGGTCGTCATCATCGCGGCGTCGCGTGCCCTCGGCGCCGCGTTCCGCTTCCTCCACCAGCCTCCGGTCGTCGGCGAGGTGCTCGCCGGGATCCTCCTCGGCCCCTCCTTGCTGGGGCGCGTGGCGCCCGGCGTCTCGGCGTACCTCCTGCCGGCGACGGTGGCGCCGTACCTCGGGGTCATCGCCCAGATCGGCGTCATCCTCTTCATGTTCCTGGTGGGGCTCGAGCTCGACACCGCCCTCCTCCGCAAGAAGACGCACGCCACCCTGGCGATCTCGCACGCCAGCATCATCGCGCCCTTCCTGCTCGGCGCGGCGCTCGCGCTCTGGATCTACCCGTCGATCTCCAGCCGCGACGTCCCCTTCTCGATCTTCGCCCTCTTCATGGGCGTCTCGATGTCGGTGACGGCGTTCCCGGTCCTCGCGCGCATCCTCACCGACCGCGGCATCCACAAGACGCGGCTCGGCGTCGTGGCGATCAGCTGCGCGGCCGTCGACGACGTCACCGCCTGGTGCCTGCTCGCCTTCGTGGTCAGCGTCGCACAGTCGAAGACCGGCGGCGCCGTGTTCACCATCGGGCTGACCATCGGCTACATCGCGCTGATGTTCGGCGCCGTGCGCCCCGTCGTCCAGCGGGCGGTCCGGCGGCAGGAGCTCTCCGGCGGGCCGACCCAGCTCGCGACCGCGATGGTGCTGGTGGGCCTGCTCCTCTCGGCGCTGGCGACCGAGTCCATCGGCGTCCACGCCGTCTTCGGCGCCTTCCTCCTCGGCGCGGTCATCCCGCACCAGTCCTCGCTCGCGAAGGACCTCACCCACAAGCTCGAGGACCTCGTCGTCGTCATGCTCTTGCCGGCGTTCTTCGCGTTCACCGGCATGCGGACGCAGATCGGCCTCGTGAGCGGCGCCGCCAACTGGACGATCTGCGGCGTCATCGTCGTGGTCGCCTCGGTCGGCAAGTTCGGGGGCAGCGCCGTCGCTGCGCGCCTCTCCGGGCTCGACTGGCGCGACGCGGCCTCGCTCGGCATCCTCATGAACACCCGCGGGCTGATGGAGCTCGTGGTGCTCAACATCGGGCTCGATCTCAAGGTCATCTCCCCGACGCTGTTCGCCATGATGGTGACCATGGCCCTGGTGACGACGTTCGCCACGGCGCCGATCCTGCATCTTTTGTCGCGCGGACGGCTCGAGGCCGAGGGGGCCTTGAGCGCGAACGCACGCTGACGCGACCGCGCCCCGCCGCCGTTTCAGCGGGCGCCGCGACGACGGCGGCGCCGACGCGCGCTGCCCAGCGCGAGCGCGAGCGCGGCGGCGAACGCCGCCCGCGCCCCGGCGCCGCGCTCGCCCTCGACCTCCCCCGCGGCGCGGCAGCCGCAGCCCGAGCCGGACTCCGAGGTGTCACCGCCGCCGGTCGACGCCGACGACGAGGTGCTGCCCGTCGCGCCGGAGCCGGCGCACTCGGCGCCGAGCGTCGCCTTCGTGACCGGCCAATCGGCGCCGCACACCGCGCCGACCGACGTCTCGGCGGCGCACTCGAGCGGGCCGCAGAGGTCCTGGAGGTGCATGAGCGGAGCCCACGTCGCCCCGCCGTCGTCGGAGCGCCCCACGGTGAAGCCGTCGACGAACTCGTCGGCGCAGGCGTAGAGCCCCGCGCTCGACCAGTGGAGGCATTTGGCCTCGAGCTCGGCGAGCTTCTGGAACTCGAGCGTCGCGGCCGGCGCGCGCCAGAGCCCGGCGGTGTCGCCGCCGACGAGCACCTCGGCGCCGTCGGGGGAGAGGGCGAAGGCGAGCAGGCTGCCCTGCCCGCCGAACGCCTGCGTGAAGCTCTGGCCGCCGTCGGTCGAGACGAGGAGCTCGTCGTCGGGATCCCCGTCGATGCGGACGTAGACGACGTCTTGGTTCGAGGGATCGATGGCGGCGATGTAGGGCAGGCGCTGGTCGTTCGACGTGGGCACGTCGAAGCGCTCCCAGGTCGTCCCGCGATCCGACGAGCGCATCAACGCGCCGGCGTAGCCGGGCGGACCGAAGCGACCGCTCACGTAGACTCGGTCGGGGTCGTCCTTGGCGACGTCGACGGTGAGCGCGAGGAAGTCGCTCGGGAGATCGGTGCCCGCCTGGGCCCACGTGCCGCCGGCGTCGAGCGACTCCCAGAGCTGGCTCTTGAAGAGGTTGGTGCCGACGCCGTTCGAGAAGACGAGCACCGCGTGGCTGGGATCGGCCCGCTCGGTGGAGACGTCGACGACGAAGTGGCCGGCGAGATCGCCGCCCGCGAACGCCCAGCTGCAGCCCTTGTCCGGCGACGACGCGAGCCCCTCGAAGACACCCGCGAGCACGGTGCCGCCGGCGGTGATCGCCATCGCCGGATCCTCGACGCCTCCGTAGCCGACCGCCTTCTCGCAGATCCATCCGAAGCTCTCTCCAGCGTCGCGCGACGAGAGCAGCCCGTACGTGGCGCGCACGACGATGTGGGCCGGGTCGGACGGGTCGACGACGATCTGACCGGCCGCCGGGAAGCGGCCGTTCGCCGAGGCGGCGCCCGCGACGAGCGCGACGGCGGCGAAGGCGAGCGCGGCGGCGGCGCGCGGGCGAAGCATCGCCGAGAGCGTACTTCGCCGCCGCGCCCCTGGCGAGCCGGAGCAGGGGTCGCTCGGCGCCGCCTCGTGCGCTATCCTCGGGGTCTCGATGCTTGGGCGCTTGGGAGGCGTGGTCTCGTGCGGGCTTGCGGCCGCGGCGCTCGGCTGCGGGTCGAGCGACGCGCCCGCCGCCGAGCCGGCGATCGATCCGGCGCTCGCCGACGTCGTCTTCGAGGGCTCGGCCGAAGCCGCAGCGCTGGAGCAGCTCCTCGCGGCGCAGCCCTCCTCCGATCCGGCGCGCGGCCCCGTCATCGACAGCCCGTCGGCGGACGCGACGCTTCCGGCCTTCCCGGCGGTGACCTTCGCGTGGCACCCTGGCGCGCCCATGAGCGGCGCCGAGTACTTCCTGGTGTTCGCGACCGAGCAGGATCCGTCGCTCTTGCGCGTCTTCACCTCCGCGACGACCTACCTGCCCGACGACGCGGCGTGGGCCACGCTGCGGTCCGTCGGCACCTGGACGTCGCTCTCGATCGAGAGCGCAGCGTTCGCCGATGGCCAGCTCGTCGACGGACCCTACCAGGGGACGCCGGTGGCCTTCTGCATCGAGCGATGAGAGCGCGCGTCGACGGCTGCGACCGAATGCCGCATTGACGCGCTCCGAGCCCTTCCACCAAGGTCCGTTCATGATGCGTCGCTTCGTTCGAGCCCTCACCCTGGTCCTCCCGGTCTCTCTCGCCCTCTACGGCGGCGCGTGCTCCGACGACACGCACGAGGAGGAGGAGACGCCGAACCCGGAGCTCGCCGACGTCGTCTACGAGGGCGGCACCAACGACGAGGCGCTCGAGCAGCTCCTCGCCGGCACGCCCACCCAGGTGCCGGCCCAGTCCGCCGTCTTCGACGCGCCCGCCGACGGCGCCGCGATCCCGGCGGCGACAGCGCCGACCTTCACCTGGCACGTCGGCCCGACCGGGGCGCTCGAGCTCGAGCGACCGCGAAGGCGGAGCGCGCCTGGGCTCGAGCTTGATGGCTCGCGCGGCGCGCCCACCGCGGTCGCGCACGCCGACGCCCGACAGGCGGCGCCGGCGTGGGCGTTCCCCTCGCCCGCGGCCTCGGCGTCGGCGGACCGGCTCGCCGGCGCGCTCGCCGAGCTCCTCGGTCCGGAGCGCGCCGCGCGGGCGCACGGCGCTCCCCTCAACGGCGCGGCCTACCTGCTCGTCCTCACGACGCCGTCGAACGCCAAGCTGCTGCGCGTCTTCACCACCGCCACGAGCTACACCCCCGACGCGACGGCGTGGGGCAAGGTCGAGGGCGCGGGCGCCGCGGTGACGGCGAGCGTCCTCACGGGCCTCTTCGACAACAACGCCCTCGCCGCCGACGGCGGCCCGTTCGCGGGCACGCCGATCACCTTCACGGTCGCGCCGTGAAGCTCGCCGGGCTCGGAGCTTCCCCCGCGCGCCCCCGCGGACGCGCGCGCGGAGGAGCCGCCGTGCTCGCGCTCGTCCTCGCGGCCGCCTGCACCACGACCGAGACCGAGACCGAGGTGCAGCACGTCTACGATCCGTACGAGGGCGAGGCGTACCCGAACCGCCGCCCCACGCTGACGCCGCCCGCCGGCGACCTGGGCCTGACCTCGGACAACGCGTCGGACACGGTCACGGCGCTCGATCTCGTCAACCGGAGCGTCCTCGGCGCCGCGCCCGTCGGCCGGAGCCCCGTCGACATCGACGGCCCGCACCACCTCGCCGGCGATCGCGCCAAGGGGCTCGTCTACGTGGCGCTCTCGTACCCGGCGCCCGCCTTCGCGCCCGGGCCCCACGCCGCGCACGGCTCGAGCACGCGCGACGGCTTCGTCCAGCGGCTCGCGCTCGACGATCTCCGCGTCCTCGGCGAGGTCCGCGTCGATCCCAACCCGGGCGACATCGTCCTCAGCGACGACGGCGGCCGGATCGCGGTCACCCACTTCGACCTCCAGAAGGCGCTCGGCGCGGGCGACCTCGACTCGAAGCGGGCGACGCTCGCGATCGTCGACCCGACGGCCATCCTCGCGTCCGGCTCGCCTCCCGTACGCAAGATCCCCGTGTGCGTCGCGCCGCACGGCGTCGCCTTGTCGCGCCCCGCCGGCGACCTCGCCTTCGTCGCCTGCTACGGCGAGGACGCGGTCGCGGTCGTCGACGTGACCGCCGATCCCGCGGTCGTCGAGCGCATCGCGGTCGGCCCGGGCGCCGGGCAGCCGGGCGCGCCGGCGTACGGCCCGTACTCGGCGGTGCTCTCGCCCGACGGCGCGCGCGTGGCGCTCGGCTGCACCGAGTCGCGCGACGTGCGCCTCTTCGACGTCGCGACGAAGACGATGGATTCGATCGTCGTCACCACCCTCGGCGCGCCGTACTTCGCGGCGTGGACGCCGTCAGGCGACAGGCTCTACGTGCCGACGCAGCAGCCCGACGCGCTCGTGGTCGCCGACGCGGCCACCGGCGCCGAGCTCCAGAGCACCTTCTTCGACGCGACGACCTGCGTGCGCCCCCACGAGGTCGTCCTCGGGACCGGCGGCGCCGCGCTCTACGTCCTCTGCGAGGGCGATCACGTCGGACCGGGCGCCGTGCTGGTGCTCGATCCGGCGACGCTCGAGGTCCAGGCGAGCTTGCCGGTGGGCGCCTACCCGGACCGCCTCGCCGTCCTCCCCGAGCCATGACGACGCCCTTCGCCCCAAGCCGTCTCGCCCTCGGGCTCGGCGCCGCGGCGCTCGCGGCCACGGTGGGGTGCACGACCGAGACGGTGGTCGAGACCAAGGTCGAGAAGGGCACGGCGATCGATCACGGGCGGGCGCTCTTCTCCGACCCGGCGGCGTCGAGCTCCACGCTCAACGATTTCTCCTGCTCCACTTGCCACGTCGCCGAGGGCTCGCCGCCGTCGGGGCGCGTCCTGCCGGGAGCGCCGCTCGCGGGCGTGACGAAGAGGCCGACGTTCTGGGGCGGGCAGGAGAACGATCTGCTCCGCGCGGTGAACGACTGCCGCTACTACTTCATGCTCGCGCAAGAGCCCTGGAGCGCCGACGACGTCGAGGCGCGGGCGATGTACGCGTACCTCGACTCGCTCCCGCCCGCGCAGCCGGAGGCCGCGCCGTTCACCGTCGTCACGGCGGTCGCCGATCTCGCCCCCGGCGACGCGGCCGCGGGCGCCGCGGTGTACGAAGGCGCCTGCCGCTCCTGCCACGGCGCGCTGCACACCGGCGCCGGCAAGCTCGCCGACACGGCGCCCCGTCTGCCCGACGACCCCAACGCCGAGCACGCCGAGTACACGCCCACCGAGCAGCGCCTCATCTTCGTCGAGAAGACGCGACACGGCGGCTTCCTCGGCTACGGCGGCGTCATGCCCCCGTTCTCGAGCGAGGCGCTCGACGACGCAGCGCTCGCGGATCTGCTTGCTCATCTCGAGCTCTACTGACCGGGTGCGGCGCACCTGCTCGCCGACGGGGGCTCCGCCTGATCGCGGCCAGGGCGGCGACGAGCCAGGCGAGCGCCGCGGCCGAGCCGGACGGCCCGGAGCCCGCGCGCTCGTCGGGCCCTGGCTCGCCACGCGCGGCGCCGACCACGCGGCACCCGCAGCCCTGCTCCTCTTCCCCGCTCGGTGAAGCGGGGGCCGCGGCGCCGCCGCCGCCCGCGGCCGACGCTCCGGACGACGAGGACGCCGCCCCGCCGCCCTCGCCCCCGGCCCCACCGCCGCCGCCACAGCCGGTGGCGCCGATCTGCGCAGCGCCGGTGGGCCCCGCGGCCGGGCACGCGTCGCCCACCGCCGTCCCCGCGGCGCAGCCGAGCGGCCCGCGGATGCAGGCCTGGTGCAGGAGCGGGGCGAACGTGGCGCCGCCGTCGGTCGAGACGCCCACCACGAAGCCGTCCTTCGTCTCGGTGCTGCAGGCGTAGAGCGCCGCCGTCGTCCACGCGAGGCACCGCGCCCCCACCGCCGAGAGCGGGGTGAACGCGAGCGTGGCGGCCGGGGCGCTCCAGAGCCCGTCGGTGTCGCCTCCGACGATCACCGTCGCGCCGTCGGGCGAGAGCGCGAACGCCCGGAGGAACCCCGCGCCGGTGAAGACCTCGGCGAACGAGCCACCGCCGTCCTCGGTCACGAGGAGCCGCCCCGGAGCGCCCGTCAGCCGCACGTAGACGCGGTCGGGGCTCGCGGGATCGATCGCCGCGATGTACGGCGACTGGCTCGCGTCGGCTCCGGGCACGGGGTGGAGCGACCAGGATTGGCCGCCGTCGTCCGAGCGCGCGAGCGTGCCCTTGAGCGAGCCCGGGCTGCCGACCAGGCCGCTGACGTAGATGCGCTGCGGCTCGGAGGGGGCGACGTCGATCGTGGCCCCGAGCAGGTTCGAGGGCAGGGCCACGCCGGCCTGCGCGAACGATTGCGCCGCGTCGACCGTCTGCCAGACCTCGTTGCCCACGCCGGCGCCGCGCGAGACGAGCGCGACCGCGCGCGACGGATCGGCCTTCTCCGCCGAGACGTCGACCACGAAGCCGTCGCCGATCTCGGGCGCGCTCGCCCAGTCGCAGGCCTCGCCGCGCGCGATGCGCAGGCCGACCGCGCCCGCCAGGATCGCGCCGCCCGCCGTGATCGCGATCGGGGGGTGGTAGCCCGTCGAGTAGCCCGCGGCCTCCTCGCAGGTCCAGTCCCACGCGGCCCCGCCGTCGCGGGTGCTCAGGATCCCGTAGGTCGCGACGACGACGAGGTGCGCGGCGTCGTCGGGATCGACGACCAGCTGCGCCGCGGTCGGGAAGACGCCGTTCGCGCGCGCGAGGCCCGGCGCGAGCACGAGCGCCGCGACGGCGCAGGCGGCGAGTGCGCGCGGCTCGGCGGTCACGCCCCATGCTCGCACGTCCCGCCTCGGGGGTGGACGCACACGCGCTCGGGGATCCGGTCCGGCTCGAGCGACCGCGACAGCGGATCGCGCTTGGGCTCGAGCGCGCGCGATTCCGGCCGGCGCCCATGCCCGCGGCGACGCGTCCAGGGCGAGGCGGCGTCAAGTTGTCGCACCCACGGGCGCCGCGCCGGACTAGAGTCGCGCCATGGGGCGCACGGCCGCCGAGGCTTCTCCGCGAACGGCGCCGGCCGACACGCCGGCGGTGACGTTCGCGGGCGTCGCGCGCACGGTGCTCACGCTCCGCGTCGCGCTCCTCGCCATCCTGGTCGCGATGCTCCCCGCCGGCGAGCGCCTGCTCGGCTTCCACGTCCGCTACGGCATCGCGCTCGGCGCCCTCGCCGCGGCGGTCGCGGCGCATCTCGTCCTCGCTCGCGCGTGGGCCGCGCGCCCCGCGCCGCGGGCCGCCGAGCCTCCGGCCTGGATCGGCGTCGCGCTCGATCTCGGCGCGATCACCGCCGTCCTCGCCGCCTCGGGCGGCGCGGCCAACCCGTTCAGCGCCCTGTTCTTCGTCTACGTCGCGCTCGCCGCCTCGCTGCTGCCGGCGCGCGCCACCTTCGCCATCACCGCCCTCGCCGCCGGCCTCTTCGGCGTGCTCTTCGCGCTCCCGGGCGGCTCCTGCTGCCCGAGCCACCCCGAGAACGGCGCCTTCTCGGCGCACCTCTACGGCATGTGGCTGGCGTTCGTCGCCGGCGCCGGCCTCGTCGCCTACTTCTCGACGCGCGTCCGCCGCGCGCTCGAGCAGCGCGACGCCGAGCTCGCCCGGCTGCGGCGCGACGGCGAGCAGGCCGCCCGCTTCGCCGCGCTCGGGACGCTCGCCGCCGGCACCGCGCACGAGCTGGCGACGCCGCTCGGCACGATCGCCGTCCTCGCCGGCGAGCTCCGCGACACCGCCGCCGCCCCCGACGCCGCGCGCGCCGCGCAGACGATCGCCGATCAGGTGGCGCGCTGCCGCGACGTCATCGGCCGGATGCAGGCGGGCGCGAGGCGCCCCGCGGGCTCGGTGACCGCCGTCGGCCCCGCCGTGCTCCGCGCCGTCGAGACGTGGCGCGCCGCGCACCCCACCGCGCGCGTCATCGCCGGGACCGACGTGCCCGAGGCGGTGCCGCTCTCGGCCGACGACGTCGAGGCGGCCGTCTGCGTTCTCCTCGACAACGCCCTCTTCGCCAGCGAGCGGGCCGGCGCGAGCGAGCCGATCAAGGTGGACGTCTCGCGCGACCGCGACGGCGTCGCCATCCGCGTCGAGGACGCCGGGCTCGGCATCCCGCGCGACATCGGCGAGCGGCTGGGCGAGCCCTTCCTCACGACCAAGCAGCCCGGCGAGGGGATGGGGCTCGGCCTCTACCTGGTGCGCACCCTGCTCGAGGGCGTGGGCGGCCGCCTCGACGTCGCTCCGCGCCAGCCCGCCGGCACGCGGGTGACCCTCCGCCTCCTCGCGACCGATGGCTAGCGACGGCGGCGATCCGACGCTCCTCATCGTCGACGACGACGAGCCGCTCCGCTCCGCCCTCGGGGCGGCGATGGGCCGGCGCGGGTACGCCGTGGTCCTCGCCGCCACCGCGGACGAGGCCGTCGACGCGGCCCGCCGCCAGCCGTTCGAGTACGCGCTCGTCGACGTCCGCCTCGCCGGCGCGAGCGGCGTCGACCTCTGCGCCGCGCTCCGCGCCATCGACGAGGGCACGCGCATCGTGGTGATGACGGGCTACGCGACGATCGCGAACGCGGTCGCGGCGGTGCGCGCCGGCGCCATCGACTACCTCCAGAAGCCGGTCGACGCCGCGACCTGCGAGCGCGCGCTCCTCGGCCGCACCGAGGCCGAGGGCGCGCCCGAGGACGTCCCCTCGCTCGACCGCGTCGAGTGGGAGTACCTGCAGCGCGTCCTCTCGGACTGCGACGGCAACGTGTCCGAGGCGGCGCGACGGCTCCGGCTCCACCGCCGCTCGCTCCAGCGCAAGCTCGCCCGCAACCCGCCTCGGCGCTAGCCGGCCGGGGGCGTGCTCGCAGCCTTCTCCGCCGGGCCCCTGCGCGACGCCTGCTAGACTCGCCCCCATGGGCCTCCTGCTCAAACGCGCGCTCGACCAGGCGGCCGTCTGGCACGCCGGCCAGACGCGCAAGTACCCCGGCGTGGACGTCCCCTACGTGAGCCACCTCGCCGGCGTCGCCGCGACGCTCGCCCGGCACGGCTTCGACGAGGAGGTCGTCGCCGCGGGCGCGCTCCACGACGCCATCGAGGACGCGGGCGTCACCTTCGACGAGGTGAGCCGCCGCTTCGGCGAGCGCGTCGCCACGCTCGTCCGCCACGTGACCGAGGAGGACAAGTCGCTCTCCTGGGAGGAGCGCAAGCGACGTTACCTCGAGCACTTCCGCCACAAGCCCTGGGAGGCGCAGGCCATCACGCTCGCCGACAAGATCGACAACTTCCAGTCGATCCTGGTGTGCGCCGCCGATCACGGCGATCCCTGGGCGATGTTCAAGCGCGGCCGCGAGCAGCAGATGGGCCGCTTCGACGCGCTCCTCGCCATGCTGGAGACGCTCCCGCCCCACGCCCTCATCGACGAGTACCGGGACAACCTGAACGAGCTCCGGGCCGTCTGAGCGGCGATCCGGGCGCCCGCCCCCGGCGGGCCCGCGTTTTTCGGCCCGTTCGGGGCCGCGGCCGGACTACTCTCCGCGCCACGGAGCTCCGATGGCCCAGCCGCTCAAGACCGACGACGACGAACACGCCCCGCCGCCCGAGGCGGCCGCCGACGCAGCCGACGTCGCCGAGCCCGCCCCGGCGGCCTCCACCACGAAGCGCCCCGAGTTCACGGTGCGCGCCGTGCTCGTGGCGATGCTGGTCGCGGCGCTCATGGGCGGCAGCTACCCGCTCATCGTGCTCAAGCTCGGCTTCGGGCCGAACATCTCGGTGGTCAGCGCCTTCTTCGGCTACCTGATCCTCTCCTTCATCGGCTTCTTCACCGGCGCGAAGGCGAACAAGCTCGAGAACAACCTGATCCAGACCGCCGGCACCACCGCCGGGCAGTCGGGCTTCATGTGCGTCCTGCTCGCCGCGTTCGACATGCTCAACGCGAAGCCGGGGCTCGGGTTCAACATCCACCTCTCGGCCCTGCAGACGTTCGTCTGGCTCACCGTCGCCGGGATGCTCGGCGTCCTGCTCGCGGTGCCGCTCCGCAAGCACTACATCGACGAGGAGAAGCTCCCCTTCGCCGACGGCGTCGCCACCGGCGAGACGCTCATCGTCCTCGAGGACCGCAAGGCCGCGCGCACGCGCTCGATCGCGCTGCTCATCGGCATCGTCACCAGCGGCGTGCAGACCTGGCTGCAGACGGGCTTCCCCGCCAAGATCCGCGTCCTGCCCGAGGCGACGTTCTTCGGCGCCACGGGCAAGCAGCTCAAGTTCGGGATGAGCTGGAGCCTGCTCTCCTTCGGCAGCGGCATGCTCGTCGGCCTGCGCATCACTCTCTCGATGGCCCTGGGGATGATCCTCTCCTGGATCGTCCTGCCCCGGCCGCTCGTGCACTTCGGCGCCATCGGCGCGGTCTCGTTCGCCGAGGCGATCCGCTGGGTGATGTGGCCCGCCACCGGGCTCATGGTCGCCGGCGGCCTCACCTCGCTCGCGCTCAAGTGGCGCCTCGTCGCCAAGACGTTCACCACGCTCAACGTGAAGAGCCTCGGCGGCTCCACCGACTTCCCGCTCAAGTGGGTGCTCACGGGCTCGCTCGTGCTCTCGGCGCTCCTCTGCGTGGTGCAGTACGTCAGCCTCGGCATGCCCATCTGGGTGACGCTGGTGGCGCTGCTCCTCTCGATCCCGCTGATGCTCGTCGGCATCCGCGTGCTCGGCGAGACGAACTGGGCGCCCATCTCGTCGATGGCCAACATGATGCAGGGCATCTTCGCCTTGCTCGTCCCCGGCCACGTGCCCACCAACATGATCGCCTCGGGCATGAGCGGCACCATCGCCGGCAACGGCGAGACGCTGATGCAGGACTACAAGGCCGGCAAGATCCTCGGCTCGTCGAACCGCCACCTCACCTACGTGCAGCTCATGGCGGTTCCGGTGGGCTCGCTCGCCGTCGCGGTCATCTACCCGATCCTGCGCGACCGCTACGGCGTGGTCGACACGCCCACCCACCCGGCCGAGCTCTCCTCGCCGATCAGTGTGAAGTGGGCCGGCTTCGCCGAGCTGCTCTCGAAGGGCCTCGACGCGCTGCCGAAGGGCTGCGGCTGGGCGCTCGCCGCCGGCGTCGTCGCCGGCGTGATCATCGCCATCTTCGAGCCCAAGTACAAACGCTTCCTCCCCTCGCCCACCGGCGTCGGCATCGGCATGCTCATCCCGGCGGTGGCGATGCTCCCGATGGTCCTCGGCGGCATCGCCCAGTACATCTGGAGCCGCGTCGATCCCAAGACCGAGGAGGTCTACAACACGCCCCTCGCGTCGGGCTGGATCGCCGGCGAGGCGCTCGTGGCGGTCATCCTCGCGATCATCGCGGCCGTCGCGCTCGCGCTCGGGATCGACATGGGCGGCGGCTGATGGCGGCGCGGAGCGGCGCGCCCCCGAGCCATGACGCCGCGGCCGCCGCGCCGTCACGCGCCGGCGAGCCGCTCTACCTCGACCACAACGCCTCGACGCCGGTCCCCCGGCGCGTCCGCGAGGTCGCCGCGCGGGCGCTCGCGGAGGGCTTCGGCAACCCGAGCGCCGACCACGCCTGGGGTCGCCGCGCCCGCGCCTTCGTGGACGAGGCGCGCGCCCACGTGGCCGCCCTCCTCGGCTGCGCCGCCGACGAGATCGTCTTCACCGGCGGCGGCACCGAGGCGAACAACCTCGCCATCGCAGGCGCCGCGCGCGCCCTCGCCGGCGCCTTGGCCGGCTCCCCTTCGATCGCGTCCGGGGGCTCGCCCTCCGGCCCGCCGATCGCCATCGTCACCACCGCCCTCGAGCACCCGGCCACGCTCGCGCCGGTGCGCGCGCTCGAGCGCGCCGGCGCTCGGGTGCGCGTGATCGCGCCCGGCCCCGACGGCGCCGTCACCGCGGACGCGGTCCTCGCCGCGCTGCCGAGCGGCGAGCCCGCGCTCGTCACGGTGATGCTCGCGCAGAACGAGACCGGCGTGCTCCAGCCCGTCGCCGAGATCGCCCGCCGCGGCCGCGCGCGCGGCGCGCTCGTCCACACCGACGCCGCCCAGGCGGTCGGCAAGATCCCGGTCGACGTCGGCGCGCTCGGCGTCGATCTGCTCTCGGTCGCCGGCCACAAGCTCTACGCCCCCAAGGGCGTCGGCGCGCTCTACGTGCGCCGCGGCACGCCGCTCGCGCCCTTTCTCCTCGGGGCCGGCCACGAGCGCGGCCTGCGTCCGGGCACCGAGAACGTCACCGGCATCGCGGCGCTCGGCGAGGCGTGCACGATGGCCCGCGAGGACCTCGACGCCGAGGCCGAGCGCCAGCGCGGGCTGACCGCGCGGCTCGCGGCGCTGCTCTCCGCGGAGGGGTTCGTCGTGCACGGCGCTGCCGCCCCGCGGCTCCCGAACACGCTCAACGGACGCTTCCCCGGCGTGCGCGGCTCGGCGCTGCTCGCCGCCGTCCCCGATCTCGCGTTCACGACCGGAAGCGCCTGCCACGCCGGCGAGGAGTCCCCGTCGGCGGTGCTCGTGGCGATGGGCCTCGCCCCGGAAGACGCGCTCGGCGCCGTCCGCCTCTCGCTCGGCCGGGGCACGACGGCCGACGACGTCGAGCGCGCGGCCTCGCTCCTCCTCGCCGGGGTGCGGCGGCTCCGCGCGTGATCCTCGCGCCCGCGGTCGTCGTTCGGGGCGGCGCGCAGGTCAGGCGGGGCTCTTCGCGGGCGAAGAGCGGGCGCGGGCGCGGGCGCGCTGGCGGGCGCTGGCCTTGGCGTCGGGGTGCGCCGCGGCGGCGAGGGCGCGGCGGAGCACCTCGGCCCAGAGCTCGGCCACGTCGCGCTCGCCGACCAGCGCGTCGAACGCGCCGTGATCGGTGTCGATCTCGACACCGAAGCCGCCGCCGCGCTCGGACACCGAGACGCCGTGCAGCTCGCCGATCGGCACGGCGGCGCCGAACCGGCCCTCGGGGCGGAGATCGACGGCGCCGGCGCGGCTGACCCACGGCATCGTCACGAAGCGCCCCGGCGCGATCGCCACGAGCGGCGCGCTGGTCGCGGCGTACCGACGCGCGAAGCGCGCCACGCCGAGGAACGCGTAGGCCGCGAGGCTCAGCACGGCAGCGGACGCCCCCAGCATCAGGGCGACGTTGCTCGCGCCACGCTCGCTCGCTTCGCGCCAGAGCATCGCCCAGAGCCCCGCCGCGATCGCCCCGAGGACCACGGCCACCATCGTGTTCCGCGCCGCCGACGCGCGCGGGCCGGCGCTCGCGTGATCGCGGAGCACCACGCGGTCGCCCTCGGACTGCATGGCGAAGCGCGCCGACCTCGACGCGGGGACGCGCGGCAGCGCCTTGGCGGGCGCCGGCGCGGTCCCGGGCTCCGCTGCGGCGGCGGCCTCGAGAGACGCAGGACCGGGCTCGAGCGACCCCGAAGGCGGATCGCGCTTGGGCTCGAGCGACCGCGAAGGCGGATCGCGCCTGGGCTCGAGCGACCGCGAAGGCGGTTCGCGCCTGGGCTCGAGCGGCGCGCCCGTGACCCGTGCGAGCGCGGCGGCGACGGCGGTGACGACGGCCCGCGCCTCGGCCGGTGCGAGCGACGTCGCCTCGGCCACGAGCAGTCGGTCGAGGCTCCCCTCCGCGGGCGCGAGCGCGAGCCAGGCGCGGGCACGGGTCTTCTCGGCGGAGCACGCCGGGTCGTCGCAGCACGGGACCCGGTCCTCCTCGATACGCACCGCGGCGATCGATCGCGCGCTCGCCTCCGCGCCCGCCGCCAGCTCGAGCGGCGCGATCCGCACCTCGGCCGCGCCGCGCTCGACGCCGACCCACACGGGCGACCGCGGGGCCGGCGCGTAGCCCGCGCCCTCGCCGGGCCCGAGCGCGGCCCCGGCGCGGAGCGCGATCGTTCCCTCGCCCGGCTCGGCGAGCGCGGCGATCACGGCTTCGGGATCGATCACCGGATCGAGGAGCACCGCGTCGGGCGCCGCCCCGACCGCCGCCAGCGCGCGGACCACGCCCTCCTCGAACCGCGCCACCTCGGTCGCGCCCATGCGGGGCGACGTCTGCCGCGGCTCCGCTCCGGCCGCAAGCGCGCTCGATGCCTTTTGCGGCCCGAGCGCACCGCCTGCGCTACCCGCAACGACTGCGCCCCTCCACGCCACAAAAAGGAGGCGCGCCGGCCGGCGAATCGCCGACCGGCGCGCTCGAGCCCAGGCGCGGACCGCGTCGCGGCCGCTCGAGCGACCGCGAACCCAATCGCGGTTGGGCCCGCCGCGACCGCCCTCAGCGACGGCGGCGGCGGCGGCGTGCCGCCATCCCACCGAACGCCGAGAAGAGGAGCAGCGCCCCGAGCCCCGCCGGAGCTCCGCCCATCGCGCAGCCGCCCTCCGAGTCGGGATCGGCGCCGTTCGCGTTGGGGTCGGGGTCCGAGCCGCCGCTCGTCGTCGAGCCGTTGCTCCCGCTCCCGCTCCCGCCCACGCCCGTCGCCCCGGCGCCGCCGGCGCCGCTGCCGGTGGTGGCGTCGCCGCTGGTCGTGCCCGCGCCCGTCGTCGAGCCCGGGCCGCTCGTGGTCGATCCGGAGTTCCCCGACGTGGTGCTGCCCGTCGTCGAGCCGCTGCTGCCGCCGCACTCGGTCGCGCACTCGGTCGAGCACGCGGTGCACCAGCAGTCGTACATGTTGTTCAGATCGTTGATGCCGCTCTGGTACTGGCTGGCGCAGTTGTCGACGCACGCCTGGGTGCTGCAGTTGCCGAGGCAGTTGTAGAGGTCGATGCACGCCTGGTTGTTGATGCAGGCGTTGACCTGCGACGAGCACGCGCCGCCGGGATCGTTGACGCTGTTGACGCACGTCTGGCAGTCGCCGCCGCCGCCGCTGCCGCTGCTCGCGGCGGTCCCGCCCGCGGGGTAGAGCGCGCACACGCCGTCGATGTCGTCCTGCGCCAGCGTCCGCAGCGAGGTGCCGCCGCCGTAGAAGGCCTCCATCGTGGCGCCGCCGGCGTTCGTGTGATCGAGCCCGAGGAAGTGTCCCTCCTCGTGCGTCGCGATCGACTGCGTGTCGACGTTGCCGTTCGTGCCGGTGTCGTTCCAGTTGAAGCCGACGTCGTTGAAGACGATGTCGGCGTCGAAGATGTCGTAGTTGTTGTCCCAGACGGGCATCGTCACGCCGATGACCGAGTTCACGTCGCCGAGCTGCTGCGGCCAGCTGTTCGTGATCCAGCGGATGACGTTCTGTCCGTCCTGGTAGTTGTAGCTGGCGTTGGTGTTGCCGGTGTTGCTCGTCTGGAAGAACGTGCACGCCGGCCCGGCCCACGACGCGAAGCCCGCGTCGACGCGGGCGACGCCGATCCCCGAGATCGACGGCGGGATCGTGGCCTGGTTGATCTTGTACGTGACGGGCATGTTCGCCCAGCGCGGGAGGCCCTGATCGAGCGGCACCCACGCCAGCGCGTCGGCGGAGGCGAGGAGCAGCGGGGCGCCGCCGAGGAGCAGCGCGAGGAGCTTGCGGGGGGTCGTCATCTCACTTCCCTCCCGCGATGCGCGCGACGTCGGTCATGAGGTGCTCGACCGTCTCGGCCGCCTCGCTCGGCGCGGGCGCCGGCTGGATCTTGCCGTTGACCTTCTGCATCAGCGTGAGCCCCTTGAGATCGCGGGTCACCATGCCCTTGTCGTCGACGCGGTACGCCGAGAGCGCCAGCGCCGTCAGGTGCACGCGGCCCTTCTGGCCGGCCTTGAGGAAGAGGACGGCATCCTGGCCGGGGACCAGGAGCGCGTCGCCGAGGACGCGCTGGGTCTTGCCGGCGAACGTCCCGCCGATCTGCTCGACGACGTACGTCGCCGACGTCGACTCTCCCTTGAGGACTTGCTTCACCGTGACCTCGGTCCGCGTCACGATCGACGCGCCGTCGTCGGACTCGGAGGTGACCGCCTTGCCGACGGTGACGCGCGCCACGAGCGTGGAGCGCTCGACGAGCTCCTCGCGCGAGAGCAGGAGCACGGTGGTGGCGTCGGCCACCGAGCTCACCGCGCCGGCGAAGGCGAGGACGAGCGTGACCAGGATCGCTTTGAAGCTAGCTCGCATCGGAAAATGCCTCCCTTGGTTCGAGAGCCGCCGGGTGAGTGGTGCGCGGCTCGTCGGGGACTCGCGGACCTTTATGCACGAAGGCGGAGCGCCGCGCCGACGAAAATGAGGCGCGGTACGCACGAAATTCGCCGTCGTGCTGCACAGTTACAATTTTCCTTCGGCGACGTCCGCTCGCGGTGCCGAGCGCTTCGACGCGGCGCAGGTCACGCGTGGGCCTGCGGACCTCGATTGCGTCGTCCCGCCGAAGCGCCTACCAAGGAGAGCGGTGGCGGCTCGGCCGCGCGCAGGAGGGATGGATGAATCGAGCTTCTTTTCTTGCTCTCTTCGGTACGACCGCACGTGAGCGCTCGCGCACGGGCCTCGCGCTCGTCGCCGCGGCGATCGGCGTCGCCGCGCTGCCCGCGGGCTGCGGCGTCAGCACCGACGCGACCGCGCTGTTCGGCTCGGGCGCGACGAGCGGAGCCGGAGGCAACGGCACGAGCTCGACGACCGGCGCGACGACGAGCGGCACCACGGGCACCACCGGCGAGGGCGGCGCGTCGACGACGAGCACGGGGACGACGACCACCGGCGACGGCGGCGGGAGCACCACGAGCACCTCGACTACCGGAACGACGACGACGTCTTCGAGCACGGGCGGCGCGACGCTCGTCTGCGGCGACGTCGACTGCCCGCAAGGAGGGCTCAACGCCTGCTGCTGGGACAACTACCAGCTCAACGGCGCCCCGCAGGGCCAGTGCGTGATGGGCTCGCCCGACAACGACGGGTGCATCACCCAGGCGGCCGCGAACGCGGGATTCGAGACCCGCATCGAGTGCCAGGTCCCGAGCCAGTGCGCCCCCGGCCAGGTCTGCTGCGGCGATCGGCAGACGTACGGCGGCGGAGGCCAGCCGCAGGTGACCTGGTACGCGAGCCTGACCTGCGTCTCGGATTGCCCGTGGCCCGACGTCGAGCTCTGCGAGCCCGGCGTGACGCCCTGCCCCATCGTCGACCTCAACGGCGTGCCCACCCAGCTCATCTGCAAGCCCAGCCAGCTCCTGCCGAGCGGCTACTTCGTCTGCGGCACGCCCTGAGGCTCGGCGCCGGATCACCGAGGGAACGCGGTCGTTCCCTCGGTCGGGGGCGTCACTCGTCTTCGCCGTCGCTCGCGAGATCGCCGTCCGGCGACGCGCAGCGCGCGCTCGCCGGGACGAAGCCGCTGCTGTTGTCGCTGCCGGAAGGGTGATCGGAGCAACCGTGGCGGCTCGTCAGCGCCGGCTGGAACGAGACGCGCCCGCAGACGCCGCACACACAGAGCTTGGCCTCGTGGAGCTCGCGGTGCATGAGCAGGTCGACCGCGAAGAGGCTGAGCACGACCTCGCCGAGCGTGTCGGTCGGGGTCGGCCGCGCCACCCACACGGAGCGGGCATCGACGCGTCGGCGCTGGGCGCGGTCGGCGAAGATCGCCGCCCTCACGAAGGCGTCCGAAGGCGGCGTGCCGATGAACGCGCGCAGCGCCTCGACCGCGTTGGAGCGCGCCCTGGCGAGCAGCTTGGGGAAATCGTCGCTCTCCGGCGCGTCGCCACCGAGCGAGATGGGGCCGTAGGGCGGCTCGCGGATCGCCGAGGGCTGGAGCATCCGCCCGGGCGATACCAGGTGCTCCCAGATCCACGCTTCGAGCTCGGCGCGACGCCAGCCGCTCGCGACGCCCTCGACGAACGTGAGCCCGCCGACCAAGGCTCCGCGATCGCTCGCGCGCTTGTCGCCGGGATCACCGGGCACGCCGAGGCCGAGGCAAGGAGGAGGTTTCACGTGTCCGCGCATTGTCCGGGACGCCGCCGCCGATGTCGAGGGCGCCGGCGTTGGCGGGGGTCAGCGGCCGCGGACCAGGAGCTCGGGCGGAATCTTGCCGCCAGGCTCGACGGGCAGCGGGACGACCACGCCCTCGTGAACGGGGACGCGGGCGTCGACGGGCCAGCTGCGCGGCGCGGGAGGGGACTCGGCCTCCTCGTCGGGGACCTCGCTCAGCGTGAAGCCTTCCACCGGCGCGCTCTGGGCGTTGAACACGCACGCGGTGGCCTCGCCCGAGGCCTCGTCCGCGCGGATCGCGCAGGCCACGAGGGGCTGTGAAGCGCGCTGCACGCGGGCGCGGAGCCGCTCGAGCGCCGCGCCGGCGCCGTCGAGGCGCTGCGCGGCCTCGAGCGCGCGTGGATCGCGCAGGTAGGCCAGCATCATCGCCGCGTGGGCGCGCACGACCCCCCGCCGCGCCGAGGTGAGGGCGAAGAACGCGTCGGCCGGCGCGACGCCGCTCCCGTCGGCCGGGAGGTCGCCGAGCGCGTCGGTGTCGACGCGCATCTCGGTCCCCGGCGCCCTCACGCGCCACTTCACCGCCGCGCCGGGGGCGAGCTCGCCCTCCCAGAAGAGCCCGCGCTCCTTGATGCCGACGCGGTTGCCCTCGGGGCTCCTGCGCGCGAACGTGACCACGACCTTGACGTCGAAGAGCGGCGCAGCGCCGTTGTTGACGACGGAGAGATCGAAGTCGTACCGCATCTTGCCGTTCTTGTCGGGGCGCGGCGAGATGTCGTCCGTCGCGCCGCCGTCGCGGCGCGACGCGTAGAGCACGCTCAGGACCGGCACCGGCCGCTCCCAGAGCGGCGAGGCCGCGCGATCGCAGAGGCAGCGCGGCAGCGTCGGAGCCGGCGGGGTGAGATCGGCGGAGGCCGCGCGCCGCGCCGCCGCGGCGATGCCCGCCCGCAGCGGCTCGCCCGCCCCATCTCGAGTCGACGCCGCCGGGGGCTCGCCGGCGTACCGCTTGAGGAAGGCGATCGCGCCGACGACCGCGAGCGCGAGCGCGCCGATGGCGATGGCCGCGCCGAGCCGAGGCCGCGGAGCGTCGGCCTCGAGCGGCCGCGCTCCGTAGGCGTCGATCGCCACGCGGGCCGGCGCGAGACCGAGCCGCCGCGAGAGCTCGGCCTCGAGCGCGTCGCGGTACCGATCCGAGACCGGGCCGCCCCAGCTCAGCCAGGCGACCGCCTCGCGCAAGAGCGCCCACGTCGAGAGCGCCGCCACCGCCCCGACGGCCGCGAGCCCCAGCCAGCCGCTGACCAGGCCGCGCGGTGCCAGCACCGCCGCGAGCAGCCCGAGCGGCACCGGCATCACCAGGCTCGCGAGGCGTGCCCGCGCCCGCGCCCGGTACGCCCCGACGAGCGCCTCGCTGGGATCGTCCGAGAAGCGCACCAGCGCGAAGCGGTTGTACGGCGTCGCCACGGCGGGATCGAGCGCCAGGCAGAGGGTGCGCCCCTCGCGCACCAGCCCGCGCACCGCCGTGTACGGAACGCGGAAGCGCACCGCCTCGACGACGCCGCCCGGGGCGAACCCCGCGGTGAAGCTGCCCACCCGCAAGAGCTCGATCTCCAGCCCCTCCGGGGCGCAGCCGAGGCGCACCGCCCCCACCGCGTTGGCGCGGCGCGAGGCGATCGCGATCGCGGCGGTGGTGAAGAAGGCCACGGGGCCGGCAAGCGTACCGACAAGCTGTCGCTTGATCGAGGCCCTGCCGCGTGGTTAGACGGCGCCTGCATGAAAGCTCCCTCACGCCTCGCCGGGCTCCGCCCGGTCCTCCCCCTGCTGTGCCTGCTCGCGGCCGCGTCGCCCGCCGGCTGCAGCGAGAAGGTCCCCGAGCCCACGCCCGAGCCGCGCCCCGCCGTCAGCAAGGAGCCGGAGGCACCCGAGCCCGCGGATCTCGTGAAGGAGGACCTCGTCGTCGGCACCGGCCCCGAGGCCAAGGACGGCGACAAGGTCACCGTCCACTACACGGGCCGCCTCCTCAAGACGAACTTCATGTTCGACACCTCGGTCGGCAAGAAGCCGTTCCCGGTGACCATCGGCGCCGGCGGCGTCATCAAGGGCTGGGACCTCGGGCTCGTCGGGATGAAGGTCGGCGGCAAGCGCAAGCTCACCATCCCGTCGCGCCTGGCCTACGGCGACGCCGGCAGCCCGCCCAAGATCCCCGGCAAGGCGACGCTGGTCTTCGAGATCGAGCTGCTCACCATCGGCGACGCGCCCGACGCCGGCGCGGCCGACGCAGGCGGCAAGGAGGCCTCGGCGAAGAAGGAGAAGAAGGAGAAGTAGTAGGCGGCTAAGGCAGGACGCGGCCGAGGGCGCGGAGGAAGATCTCGTAGACCTCGAGCGGGTACTCGCCCATGTGGAAGATCCGGAAGAGCTTGTCCGAGAGCTTGCCCTGGGCGGCGTAGATCTCGAACACGTGACCGTCGACCGGCTCGGTCGCGAGGCGCTGGGCCATGGCGTCGTAGGTGGTCCCGGCCGGGATGTGGAGCGCGGTCCCGATCGACTGCAGCGGCATGCCCTCCCAGCGCGCGATGCGCAGGCCGAGGCGCTCGTAGCCGGGGCGGAGGACCTCGCAGCGGCTCTGGTAGATCGCGTGCCGCCCGGCCACGCCGCCCTGCGAGGCGAGGTGCTCGAGCGCCGCGGCCACCTGGCAGAGGCTCATCGGATCGATCGTGTACGGGTGCGAGCCGGCGACCTGCGCCCGCCAGGCCTTGTAGAGCTCGAGGCTCGGCGCGCGCGGCGCGATGTGCTCCATGGCGGCGCAGAGATCGCGGCGCACCAGGGCCATCGTCAGGTTCGGGTGGCTGTGCAGCCCCTTGTTGCACGAGCCCATCACCGCGGCGACGCCCCAGGCGTCGAGGTCTATCGGCTCGATGAAGAGCGCGCTGATCCCGTCGACGAGGAGCTTCTTCTGGTGCTTCTTGGCGATGGCGGCGATCTCGGGGAGCGGGTTCAGGGTGCAGGTCGAGGTGCCGCCGTAGACGATCGCGACCGCGTCGGCGGCGCCGGCGAGGATCTCCTCGATCTTGGCGAGGTCGGGGCGCTCGCCGTACGGGAGGCTCATGTCGACGACCGGCTGCTCGAGGGTGCCCGCGTACTCGAGGATCCGATCGCCGTACGCGCCGTTGCGGATGACGAGCAGCCGCTCGTCGGGGCGCAGGCAGGAGCCGAGCACCGCCGCCATCGCCGTCGATCCCGAGCCCGTGAGCAGCACCGGCTCGTGGTTGGGGCAGCCGAGCGCGTCCTGGATGCCGCGCCGGACCTTGTCGATGAGCGGCTTGAGCCGCGGTCCGCGCGGGACGATCGGCGCCTGCCCGTAGGTGCGCGAGACCTGGTTGACCGCCTCGGACAGGTGGAAGACCGCAGGGGTGAGGGAAACGACCTTCGGCGACGCCGCGCTCATGGGGCGGTGTTCTAGCAGGTCCGCGGCGCGTCGACGCGCCGGCCCATCAGCGCCAGCGGACGAGCTGGCGGAGGTCGTCCCAGACCTCGCGGGCCGAGTGGTAGCGGTAGGCGTCGCGGCGGCGGAGCAGCTTGGCGATCACGTGGCCGAGCGGGGTGCCCAGGCCCTCGGCCTTCTGCCGGGGCGTGCCGTCGGCGATCTGGCGCGCGATCTCGGGGTGGTACTGCTCGCTCTGGTGCAGCGCCGGCTGGCCGGTGTGCATGTGGTACATGAGGAGGCCGAGCTGGTAGAGATCGCTCTGCGTGGTGGTGTAGCCGGCGGTGACGAGCTCGGGCGTGAGGATCTTCGGGTTGGCCACCTGGGGGCGGAACCAGGTCGTCCCGTCGAGCTGGTGGGCGACGCCGAAGTCGGTGAGCTTCACGATGGGCGCGCGGTCGAGCTGCGAGATGAGCACGTTGCCGGCGTGCAGGTCGGAGTGCACGACGGCGTTGTCGTGCAGGTACTGCAGCGTCATGAGGAGCTGGCGCGCGAGCTCGATGAGGAGACCGTCCTGGAGCGGCGTCCCGAGCATCGCCCGCAGGCTGGTGTCGCAGCGCTCGAGCGCGAGGTAGAAGAGGAAGTTGTTCTCGAACGCGTCGTGGATGTAGACGATGTTCGGGTGGCGGAAGCTCTCGAGGCGGAGCATCTCGCGCGACCACTCCTCCTTCACCACGTGGTACGGCTTGTTCGCCGGCCGCAGCATCTTCAGCGCGTAGCGCTGGTCGAACGGGCCCACGCACTCGTAGACCGAGCCGTACTGCCCGTCGCCGATGAGCGAGCCGACGACGTAGGTGCCGCGCGTCGAGGTCAGCGTCGAACCCGGGACCGGGAACGGGATGAGGTGCGACCCTGTCGTGGACCAGCTGCTCACGGACCGGCCCAGACTATCCGGATCGGGCGGCGCCCGCTCGCCGATCAGCGCGAGCGGCGGCGATCGAGGCGCGTCCGGCCTCCGGCGCATCCGCGATCGCGCGGATCCGACCCGCGGCGCGCCAGCGCTGCGCCCGCGATCGCGACGAAGAAGAGGGCCCCAGCCCCGCCCGCGGCCTCCCCCACCTCCGAGACCGAGCACTTGCCTGGCTTCTTCGGCCCCGACGACGCGCCGGCGGGGGCCGGAGCGCCGAGGGCCACGGCGGCGACCGCGAGCGCCGCGGCCAGGGTGGAGCGCCTCATCCTGCGATCTCCTTCACGAGGTTGGCGGCCACGTCGCGATCGATGTCGAGCGCCTCGGCCACCTCGAGGATGAGCTCGCGCTCGCTGGTGCGGATGATGCCGTCGGCGGCCATGACCTGCACGGCGAGCGAGAGCGCGACTTTGCGCGACGCGGCGTCGGCGAGGCGCTCCTTCACCGAGCGGAGGCGGGCCTCGCGGCCCGACGCAGCGACGTCGGCCTCGATGCGCGCCATGAGGCGGTCGAAGCGCTCGCCGGCGATGCGGGCCTCGCTGAGCGACTCGATGCTCTTGGCGAAGTGCTTGCGCTCGTCCTGGCTGAACTCGCCGTCGGCGTCGGCGGCGAGGAACATCATCTCGATCAGCGCCTCGAGCTTCGGCTCGTCGAACTCGCGCGCCGAGGGGGAATCCTTGCTCATGCGAAGAGGAGTACACCGGTCCGCGGCGGGCACAAAGCGCGCCCGGTCACGCGCCGCCCGAGACGCGCGCCGGCTCGGTCGCGAGCGGGCTCTGCCCCCGCACCCCCGGACTGAAGAGGCGTCGGACCTCTGGCCTCGAGTGACGTCGGTCGGACGATGGTCCGACACCTCTTCACTCGAGGGCCGCTCGTGACGGAGCGCGCGTCGGCGCGCGCGCCCGTGACGGTCCGCGCGGATCGGCGGCCGATCCCCAGGGGCCTCGTGTGTCATGCTGCCAGGATGCGAACCATGTGTGCTCTCGGGGTCTTGCTCGCGGGTTGTGCCGGCAAGGCCCCTCTGGTGCGCGAACCACCCCGTGCGGTCACCGAGGCGCCCGCTCCGGTCGCCGCCGCGGCCGAGGCGCCGGCGCCGCTCCCGCCGAAGATCGTGCCCCCGTGCGCCGAGGACGATCTCGTCGGCTGCACCCACGGGTGCGGCGACGGCCGGAGGGAAGACTGCGTGACGCTCGGGTCGATGTACATGAGCGGCGAGCGCGTCACCGTCGACCACGAGCGCGCCCTCGAGCTCTACCGCGGCGCCTGCAACGAGGGCAGCGCGCGCGGCTGCATGCGCCTCGCCGACGCGCACCGCGATGGGCTCCTCTCCGACGAGGTCGAGGAGACCAGCCTCTACCGCCGCGCCTGCGACGCCGGCGCGAACCTCGGCTGCGTCGCCGCCGGGCGCGCCTTCCTCGCCGGGCGCGGCGTCTCGAAGGATCCCGTCTACGCGGCCCGCCTCTTCGCCAAGGTCTGCGAGCGAGGCAACGCCCACGGCTGCTTCGAGCTCGGGCGCCTCTACGACGCCGGCGAGGGCGTCCTCCGCGATCCATCGCGCGCGTTCGAGCTGTTCTCGAAGGCCTGCAAGCTCGGGCAGGACGAGGGGTGCCTCTACGCGAGCCGCACCGAGGAGGTGCTGCCGCCGCGGTAGCCCTCCCGCGGTTTTTCGTGACAATCCGGCCCCTGCCGCGCCAAGCTCCCGTCGATGAAGGCGGTCCTCCTCGCGGGCGGCAAGGGCTCGCGCCTCAAGCCGTACACCGCGGTGATCCCCAAGCCGCTCATGCCCATCGGCGAGCGGACCATCGTCGAGATCCTGCTCGGCCAGCTCGCCCGCAGCGGCGTCCGCGAGGTCTTGATGTGCGTCGGCCACCAGGCGCACCTCATCGAGGCCGTCGTCGGCGACGGCTCGCGGCACGGCCTCCGCATCGCCTACCGCCGCGAAGAGCAGCCCCTCGGGACCGTGGGCCCGCTCCGCGTCCTCGAGCGCGAGCTGCCCGAGCGCTTCCTGGTCATGAACGGCGACATCCTCTGCGATCTCGATTTCGCCGCGCTGCACCGAGCGGGCGAGGAGGGCGGCGCGCCGCTGACGGTCGCGGTCTGCGAGCGCGCCTCGAAGATCGATCTCGGCGTCCTCGATCTCGACGCCTCCGGCTCGGTGGTCGGCTTCCGCGAGAAGCCGACGTTCACCTTCTGGGTGAGCATGGGCGCGTACGCGATGAGCCGCGCGGTGCTCGAGCACATCCCGGAGGGCCGGCCGTTCGGCTTCGACGATCTCATGCACGCGCTGCTCGCGGCGCAGGAGCCGGTGAAGACGTTCCCGTTCCGCGGGCACTGGCTCGACATCGGCCGTAGCGACGACTTCGCCGACGCCCAGGAGGAGTTCGAGCGGCACGCCGAGCGGTACCTCGGCGGGGGCGGCTGAGCGTCACAGCGACGCTTCGAGCGCGGCGCAGACCTCGTCGACGTCGGCGTCGCTCATCCGCGGGTAGAGCGGGAGCGTGAGCACGCGCGCGGCGATGTCGTCCGTCTTCTCGAGGCCGCGCTTGTGGACCCGCGGCGAGGCCCCGTGGTGCGAGAAGCGGTGGATCGGTGGGTAGTGCACGCTGGTCTGGACGCCGCGCGCCTTCATCCCCCCCATCACCGCCTCGCGGTTGGTCCCGCGCGGCAGGAGCACCGGGAGGATGTGGTAGGCGCCCTCGCCCACGCCCGTCGCCTCGAAGCCCTCGTAGGGGATCCCCACCCGGCCGCCCCGGCGGAGCCGCTCGTGGTAGCGGCGGGTGAGCTCCTTGCGTCGCGCGTTGGCCGCCGGCAGCCGGCCTAGCTGGACCACGCCGAGCGCGCTCCGGATCTCGTCGATGCGGTAGTTCATCCCCGCCGCGACGACGTCGTACGAGAAGGCGTGACCCTTGTGCCGGTCGAGGGTGAGCGTCGTCATCCCGTGCGACCGGTAGAGCTTCATGCGGTCGAAGAGCTCGGGCGTCCGCGCCGCGATGGCCCCGCCCTCGCCCGTCGTCATGTTCTTGTTCGAGAAGAAGCTGTAGCAGCCGACGTCGCCGATCGTGCCCAGCGCCTCGCCGCGGTAGGTCGCGAGCGGGGCGTGGGCGGCGTCCTCGACCACGGCGAGGCCGTGCTTCGTGGCGAGCGCCCGGATCTCGTCCATCGCGCACGGGTAGCCGGCGTAGTGGACGACCGTGATGGCGCGGGTGCGCGGGCCGATCTTCGCGGCGACGTCGGCGGGATCGATCCCGAGGTCGTGCTCGCCGGTGACGTCGGCGAGCACCACGTCGGCGCCGGTGATCAGCGCGGCGTTGGCGGTGGCGACGAAGGTGAGGCTCGGGCAGATGACCTCGTCGCCGGGGCCGATCCCGAGCGCCACGTAGGCGAGGTGGAGGGCCGCCGTGCAGTTGGTGAGCGCGAGGACGCGCGGGGTGCCCAGCGCCTCGCCGAGCTTCTTCTCGAGCTCGGAGGTGCGCTCGCCCATCGTGAGCCAGCCGGAGGCGACGACGTCGCGCACCGCGGCCTCCTCCTCGGGACCGAAGCTCAGGTCACTCAGCGGGATTCGCCACACCGCGCCGCTATACCATGCCTGGGGCGAACCGTCGGGCCGCCGGGCGTCGGGCTCTTGCTAGACCGCGTACTCGTCGGGCCGGTAGGCGGCGAGGTGGCCCTTCACGTACGCGTAGGTGCGCTCGAGGCCCTCCTCGAGCGTCACCTTCGGCTCCCAGCCGCAGAGCTCCTTGGCGCGCCGGGCGTCGGCGAGCAGGAGCATCACCTCGCTGCCGTCGGGTCGCACGCGGGCGTCGTCGGTCTCGAGCGTCGCCGCGGTGCCGGCGATCTCGAAGATCTTGCGCGCCAGATCGCCGATCCGGATGGCGCGGCCGGTGCCGAGGTTCACCACCTGGCCGAGCGCCGCGTCGCAGGCCCCGGCCGCGAGGAAGCCCGCCACGGTGTCGCCGACGAAGTTCATGTCGCGCATCGGGTCGGGGCTGCCGATGCGGACCGAGCTCCGGCCGGCGGCGAGCTGCGCCATGACCGTGGGGATGATCGCGCGCGCCGACTGGCGCGGCCCGTAGGTGTTGAAGGGCCGCACCGTGACCACCGGGAGCCCGAACGAGAGGAAGTAGCTCTCGCACAGCTTGTCCGCGCCGATCTTGGTGGCGGCGTAGGGCGACTGCGCCTGGAGCGGGTGCGCCTCGTCGATCGGCGTCGTCCGCGCGGTGCCGTAGACCTCGCTCGTCGAGGTGTGGACCACGCGGGCTCCGTGCTCGCGCGCCGCGTCGAGCACGTTGAGCGTGCCGCCGACGTTGGTCGCCACGTACTGGCGCGGCGCCTCGTACGAGTAGGGGATGCCGATCAGCGCCGCGAGGTGGAAGACGACGTCGGCGCCGGCGACGAGCGACCGGACGCAGGAGACGTCGGTGACGTCGCCCATGCGGATCTCGACGGCGGCGCGGCGCTCGGGCGACAGCTCGGCGAGGTGGCCGCGGCTCGACGTCGAGGTGTAGCGGACGAGCGCCCTCACCTTGGCGCCGGCGTCGGCGAGCGCCTCGCAGAGGTGGCTGCCGATGAACCCGCCCGCGCCGGTGACGGCGCAGACCTTTCCGCGGTAGTGGCTCACTGGATCTGGATCTGATCGACGGGGGTGTCGCCGGCGCCCTCGGGCGTGCCGATCTCCTTGTGGGTGCAGAGGCCCTGCTTGCAATAGGCCTGGGGCGGCTCCTTGCAGTCGACCTTGGGCTCCTCGCACTGGCCCTTCTTGTAGCTGTCGGAGAGCGGCTTGATCTTGTCGTACGTCGAGTTGCTCTCGGGCTTGGCGCAGCCCGGCCAGTCGCTCTGGCGGCAGTCCGCGTCGGTGTTGCAGTGCTGCGCCTTGTTCAAGAGCTCGAACGCCTCGCCCCGGAGCTTGTCGCACTCCTTCGGCTCCATCTTGCTGCTGCAGCCGGCCGCCGCGACCGAGCCGACCAGGCTCAGGAGCACCGCCGCGAGCGACCCAGAAACCGCACGCTTCGTCATGAGAATCGCCTCCGCGACCAAGACTCATACAAGACCCGCGGCGCCGCGTCGCACTGGATTTGGGGGGCCAGTTGGCGTAGCCCCTAGCTGCCATGGAACGCCTTCGCGTCCTCACGCTCAACATCTGGAACCGGCAGGGGCCGTGGGAGGAGCGCCTCCCCCTCATCCGCGACGGCATCCGCGAGCTCGAGCCCGACCTCGTCGGCCTGCAGGAGGTCATCTCCAACGCGGGCGCCTCGCAGGCCCAGGCCATCGCCGAGGGCCTCGGGTACGAGGTCGCGTTCGGGGTGGCGCACGACCTCGGCGAGGGGATCCACTTCGGCAACGCCGTCCTCTCGCGGTGGCCGATCGAGGAGTCGGTGGTCTTCCCGCTGCCGCAGGGCGCGAGCGCCGAGAGCCGCTCTCTCTTGCTCTCCAGGATCGCGACGCCCCACGGCATCCTGCCGTTCTTCGTCACCCACCTGAACTGGAAGTTCCACGAGGGCGTGGTGCGCGAGCTCCAGGTCCAGGCCATCGCCGAGATCGTGACGCGCGAGGCGCCGATCCGCGGGCTGCCGCCGCTGCTCGTCGGCGACTTCAACGCCCAGCCGGAGGCGACCGAGATCCGTTTCTTGAAGGGCCTGCACTCGCTCAACGGCAAGAGCGTCTTCTTCGGCGACTGCTTCGATCAGGCCGGCGACGGCCCCGGGTACACCTACGACGCGCGCCGCAACCCGTTCGCCGCCCCGACGCACGAGTACCCGCGCCGGATCGACTACGTGTTCGTGCGCGGGCCCGACAAGGACGTGCGCGGCAAGCCGCTCACCGCGCGCGTGGTGATGGACGAGCTCTGGGACGGCATCGCGCCGTCGGATCACTATGGCGTCTACGCCGAGGTCTCGTTCTGACGGGCCTCGGGCAGAGCTGGCCCGACCTCATCTGGCTCGTCCGGCACGGGCAGAGCGCGGGCAACGTGGCTTGGCACGCGGCGGAGGCGGCGGGCCGGCACGCGGTCGACCTCGCCGCGCGCGACTGCGACGTCCCGCTCTCGCCGCTCGGCGAGCAGCAGGCCGCGGCGCTCGGCGAGTGGGTGGGCAAGCTCCCGAAGGACGAGCGCCCCACGGTCGTCTTGACGTCGCCGTACCTGCGCGCGCGCACGACGGCCGACATCGTCGTGGCCCGGGCCGGGCTCGCGCCTCGCGGGCGGCTGCCGTACATCGTCGACGAGCGGCTCCGCGAGCGGGAGTTCGGCATCCTCGACGGCCTCACGCGGCACGGCGTCCAGGAGAAGCACCCCGAGCAGGCGGAGCTCAAGACGGTGCTCGGCAAGTTCTACCACCGGCCCCCCGGCGGGGAGAGCTGGTGCGACGTCATCCTCCGCCTCAGGAACGTCGTCGACACCATCACCCGCGAGCACAGGAGAGAGCGCGTGCTCATCGTGTGCCACGCGGTGGTGGTGCTCTGCTTCCGCTACCTGCTCGAGGAGATGACCGAGGAGGAGATCCTCGCCATCGATCGCGCCGAGGAGATCGCCAACTGCTCGGTGACCTCGTACCACTTCGATCCCGAGGCCGGCGTCCAGGGCAAGGTGGCCCTGCGCCTCTTCAACTTCGTCGCCGCCCTCGAGGAGGCCGGCGCCGAGGTGACCAAGCAGGCCGACGCGGTCGTGGCGCCGCGCTAGTCGCGCGCGGGGTCCCAGGGGGCAGCGCCATGCCCTCACCGCGGGGCGACGTCGACCAGGACCGGGTCGTGGTCCGAGATGCGCTCGCCTCGCCACGCCGCGCGCTCGAGGACCTGGGGCGCGAGGCTCGTCCGCCCGCCGGGCTCGGCGCGCTCGCCGGCGCCGAGGGCGTCGAGGCCGCGGCCCGCGAACCAGTCGATCTTGAGCGGGACCGATCCGTTCCAGGGGCGGAGCTTGTAGCGGAGGAGGTGCACGAAGGCCGCGGGGAGGTGGTCCTTCACCTTGCTCTCGCTGTCGAAGGTATTCACCTCGTAGCGGACGCTGCCCTGCCCCATCGCGTTGAAGGCCTCGGTCGCGAAGCCGTGCGCGGCGAGCTCGTCGAAGATCCCGCGCTCGTAGAGCGCCTGCGGCCGCATGTAGTGGTCGACGGCGTGCGGGAACCCTCCGCGCCAGAGCTTGGCGGCGACGTTCCCGAAGAGGCGCGGGAGGCTGTGGAGATCGTAGGTCGTCGTGTTGAGGTCCCCGCCGAGGAGCGCCGCCGGCGCGCGCGATCGGGCCTTGGCCGCCGCGAGGACGTCGGCCATCTGTGCCCGCCGGACCTCGGGCGAGGTGTAGGGATCGAGGTGCGCCGCGATGACGCAGAGGTCGCCGAGCGGCGTTCGCACGTCGGCCCAGAGGGCCTTCTTGTGGCCGAGGCGCTTCTCCGAGCTCTCGAACTTGTCCTTGCTCACGGCGACGCTGACGTTCTCGGCGCGCACCAGCGGCCAGCGCGAGAGGATGGCGTTGCCGTGCAGCCCCCGCTCGTTGGGGAGGCCGGGCGTGCCGTCGCGCGCGTCGCCGTGGCCCAGGCACAGGTACGAGTTGCCGAAGACGTACTCGAAGCCGAGGAGCTCGGCGAGCTCGGCGGCGACGTCGCGGTTCTGCGATCGCGCCATCCCGATGTCGACCTCGTTGAGGAGCACCAGGTCGACGTCGCGCACGCGCGGCTCGGCCCCGAGGTACGCCTTGATCGCGTCGAGCCGGTTGCCGCGCTCGATGTTCCAGGTGAGCGCCCGCAGGAAGCGGACGCCGTCGGGGCGCGGCGCCGGCGAGGCGGGACGGGCGTGCTCGAGCCCGCGGGTCACCTCGTCGACGCGATCCGCGAGGCGCCGGTAGAGCGCCGATCGCTCGAGCTCCCGCCGCCGGCGGATGCGACCGAGCGCGACGAGATCGTCGGGGAGGATCGAGCGCGGGATGCGGCGCTCCGCCTCGAGCGTGATCGCACCGGGCTCTGCGCGCGCGCTCGGTCCCCCCATGCGGCCGCCAGCCTACCACCGGCGAGACCGGCCGCCGGGCCTCGCTCGGCCGCGATCAGATGCCCTTCGGGTCGTAGCGCGGCGGGCGGCCCTGCGGCGGGCGGCCTTGCGGGACCGTGCCCGGGGGCGGGGTCCCGACGCTGGGAGCGCCGGCTCCGGCGCCGGACGGCGGGCCTGGGCTCGGGCCGGCGCGGGGCGCGGCGCTGTTGGAGGGCGACGCCGACGCGGCGACCGGCGCTGCCGACGCCCGCGGCGCCGCCGACGACGCCGCGGCTTCCGAGGCCGGCGGCGCTGCCGTCGCGGCGGCGGCCTCCTCCAGCCTCGCCGTCTCGGCCGGCGCGGATGGCGCCGGAGCGGCGGGCGCGGCGCTCACGACCGGGGAGCTCGTCGCGGCGCCGTCGTCCGAGCCGGACGACAGCGCGACGGCGCCGCCCACGAGAAGCACCGCGAGCGCGGCGACCACCGCGCGGGGGTGCCGGCCGGGCCAGGTGGCGCGCCAGCCTTCGACCGCCGGCTCGGGCGGGTCCTCGACGTCGACGGTGTTGATCATCGACGAGACCGCCGAAGGGAGCGACGGGGCCGAGAGCGCCGACGGCTCGTCCCCGTCGTCGTCGTCCGCCGCGCTCTTGCCCTTGGCCCGAGCCTTCGATCCCGGGGCCGCGTCGCCGGGACGCACGGTCGGCGTCGCGTCCGGCCTGACCGGCTCGCCGTCGAGCTTGCGGAGCGCCTCGCGCAGCTCCTGGGCGCGGAGCTCGATGGTGTCGCCGACGACCTCCGTCATGTACTCGGCGACCGCGTCGTTGGTGCTCTGCAGCGCACACGACGGCACGGCCTGCTCGAGCGCGCGCAGGAGCTCCGCCGCGGTCGCCATGCGGCTGTCGCGCTTCTTCGAGAGCGCCTTGTCGATGACGGCGCTGAGCGCGTCGCTCACGGCGGGGGCCTTGGTGCGGAGCGGCTCGGCCGGCGTGTCCGAGGAGATCCGCACCATCGTGAGGCGATCGTCGTCGGCGAGGAACGGGTGCGTGCCCGAGACGAGCTGGTAGAAGAGCAGCCCCAGCGAGAAGACGTCGGCGCGCCGGTCGAGCTCCTCGCCTTCGATGTGCTCGGGCGCCATGTACGGCACCTTGCCGCGCAGCTCGCCGACGCGCGTCTTGGCGACGCTGCGCCCGGCGAACTTGGCCACGCCGAAATCGACGACCTTGGCGACGCCGTGGGGGGTGATGAGGATGTTCTGCGGCGTCACGTCGCGATGGACCAGACCGATGGGCTTGCCGTCCTCGCCGCGGAGCTCGTGCGCCGCGTGCAGCCCGGCGCACACCTGCGCCAGGATCCGGGCGGCCACGTCGAGCGGGACGCCGCCCTTCTTCGCCGCCGCGCGCATGACGGCCCAGAGCGAGTCGCCGCTGACCCACTCCATCACCTGGAAGAGCACGTGCTCGTGGTCGCCCAGATCGATCACCTGGACGACGTTCGGGTGCTTGATGCGCGAGGCGAGCGCCGCCTCGTCGAGGAACATCTGCTCGAACCCCGGGTTGTGGGCGAGCTCGGCGAGGAGGGTCTTGATGGCGACGATCTTCTGGAAGCCGCGGCTGCCCTTGAGCCGCGCCGCCCAGACCTCGCCCATGCCGCCTGCGGCGACGCGCATCACCAGCTCGTACCGCCCGAGCACGGCGCCCGGCTGCAACTCCCGCTGCTTCCCCATGCCCACGGCCGACGTGACGGCCATCACGCATCATACACAGCGTCAGCAGAAACGTGCAGGATGTCGGCTCTGGACCTCGCCGGCGCGCAGCCCGGTGTGCGGCAAGGTGGGCTCCCCGCGCGGTCGTTGGCGCGGTGGCGGCCGCCGTCTCACTTGCCCTGGAAGCTCGGCTCGCGCTTCTGCATCCAGGCCATCACGCCCTCCATGCAATCGGCGGAGGTCAGGCAGCGGAGCTGCCCCTCTTTCTCGGCGGCGAGCGCGGTGTCGATGGTGCCGCCGAGGCCGAGGCGGACGGCGCGCTTCATCTCGGCGAAGGCGAGCGGCGGTCCCTTCGCGAGCGCGCCCGCGAGGCGCATCGCCTCCTCGCGGAGCTGCCCCGCCGGGACCACCCGGTTCACGAGGCCGATCTCGAGGGCGCGGTCGGCCTTCACCGGCTCGCCGAGGAGCATGAGCTCCATCGCGCGCGCCAGCCCGACGAGGCGCGGCAGCCAGAAGGTGCCCCCGCCGTCGGGCATGAGGCCGATCTTGACGAACTTCTCCTGGAAGTAGGCCGCGCTCGAGGCGACGCGGAGATCGCACGCGAGGGCGAGATCGCACCCGAACCCCACGGCCGGGCCGTCCACGGCGGCGATGACCGGCTTGGGCGCGGCGACGATCGCCCGGATCATGCGGTGGTACGTCTCGAGCGCCTGCTCGATCCCGCCCGCGTTCTGGCCGACCTCGATCATCGCGGCCTTGAGGTCGGCGCCGGAGCAGAACGCACCGCCTGCGCCGGTGAGCACCACCGCGCGCGCCGAGGTGTCCTCGGCGGCGGCGGCGAGCGCGGCGCCGAGCGCCTTGGTCAGCTCGGGGCTGAGCGCGTTCTTGGTCTCGGGTCGGTTGAGGGTGATGACGGCGACGGCGCCGTCGCGCTCGGTGAGGAGGACTTCTTGGGTCATGGCGTCGCTCTTCTATACCAGGCAACCCGCCCGCGCTGCCCCCCCCGCTGCAGCGGGTCGTCCCGTCGACCGGTCGACCGGCGACCGGTGATCATCACGAACAGGCTACAGGCAGCCGGCTACCGGCATCCGGGGCGCTGCACGGATCTCGTCATGCCGGGGCTTCGGGCTCGCGCGGCGGCTCCTGGCGGTAGAAGCTCGAGCGCACGTAGGCGTCGACGGCGTGCGAGAGGAGGATCTTCATCACCGCGCCGAGCGGGACCGCGAGGACGACGCCGAGGAAGCCGAACAGGGTGCCTGCCGCCATCATCGTCAGCAGCACCTCGATGGGCTTGAGGCCGACGCTGCCGCCGACGATGCGCGGCGTGATCACCATGCCGTCGAGGAGGCCGACCGTGAACATCACCGCGCAGACGCCGATGAGCTGCCCGGGGCCGTGCCAGTCGAGAAGGGCCATCGCCACGGCCATCGCCGTGCCGACGCCGAGGCCGACGTAGGGCACGAACGCGAGCATGCCGGTGATGATGCCGATCGGGATGGCGAGGCGAACGCCCACGAGGCGCAGGCCCACGGCGTAGAGCACGGCGAGGACCAGGTTGGTGATGATCTGACCTCGCACGTAGCGCCCCAGCGTGGTGTGGATCTCGACCGCGAGCGCGTGCACCGTCGGCGCCCAGCGGCGGGGCACCAGCACCTCGGTCCGCGCCACGATGCGGTCGAAGTCGAGGAGGAGGTAGACGGCGAAGACCGGGACGATGAGCGTTCCGAGGGCCACGAAGATGGCGCCGACCGTGCCGAAGAGGGCGCTGCCCAGGCCGCTCGCGGCGTCGGGCACCTTGTCCTTGAGGACGGCGCCGTACTTGCTCATCAGCTCGTTCCACGTCGCCGGGAGCTGGTAGCGGAAGCGCTCGAGGAGCCAGGCGTCGAGCCGGTGGTGGAGCGCGTCGAGCTGCTCGGGCAGCCGCTTCGAGGCCTCGGCGAACTCGTCGATCATCAGCGGCACGCCGAAGAGGATCACGAGCACGAACGCCGCGATCATCAGCACGACCACGAGCGCCGCGGCGACGCCGCGCGGGATCTTCCACTGATGCAGCTTGTCGACGACGGGGTCGAGCGCGTAGGCGAGCAGGAAGGCGAAGAAGAGCGGGATGAGGACGCCGCGGAGCAGGTACGCGAGCACCAGCACCGTGAGGGCGCCGATGGGGAACAGGAAACGCCGGTAGCCGGTCACCGCGGGGGCGCCGGCGCCACCGCTCGCGTCGGGCGTCGCCATGAGGCGATGCTAGTTCAAGTCTCGCCTTCGTGGCGCTTGGCCTCGTCCCAGTAACCGTCGAGCTCCTCGAGCGAGAGCTTGTCGTCGCCTGCCTTGGTGGGCCAGCCGCCGTGTTGCTCGCGGACGCGCTGCTCCACGTGATCGAAGCGCCGCGTGAACTTGTCGATGGTGCGGCGGAGCGCGCCCTCGGCGTCGACGCCGGCGTGCCGCGCCAGGTTGACGAGGGCGAAGAGCACGTCGCCGAGCTCGGCCTCGGCCTTGTCCTTGTCGCCGCCGGCGATGGCCTGGTCGAGCTCGTCGAGCTCCTCGGCCACCTTGGCGCGCGAGCCGCGCGCGTCGGGCCAGTCGAAGCCGACGCGGGCGACCTTCTCGCCGACGCGCTGGGCGCGGGTGAGCGCGGGCAGGCTGCGCGGGACGCCGGAGAGCACGCCGCGCTCGCTCGGCCCGCGCTCGGCGGCCTTGATGCGCTCCCAGTTCTGGAGGACCTCGCCCGAGGTCTCGAGCTTCTCCGACGCGAAGACGTGGGGGTGGCGCCGGACGAGCTTGTCGCAGATGGCGGCGACGACGTCGTCGGGCCCGAAGGCGCCCTCGGCGCGGCCGAGCTCGGCCTGGAAGACGACCTGGAGCATGAGATCGCCGAGCTCGGAGCAGAGATCCTTGCGGTCGCCGCCCTCGATGGCGTCGATGACCTCGCAGGCCTCCTCGAGCACGTACTTGCGCAGGCTCATCAGGTCCTGCTCGCGGTCCCAGGGGCAGCCGTCGGGGGCGAGCAGGCGCTGCATCAGCTCGACGAGGCGCGGGAACGTCTGGCCGGACTGCTCGGCGAGCGGGGGGGCGGCGACGGGATCGAAGGGGCGCGGCATGGGCGGCGGCTCTAGCGCAGCGCCGGGCGGGACGCTCGTCCAGAGCGGTGACCCCCTACGAAGGGAGGACGCCGTCGGCCTCGATCTCGATGAGCATGTCCTCGGCGATGAGGCGGCGGACCTCGACCATGCTCGTCGCCGGCGGGTGCTCACCGAAGAACTCGGCGTGGGCGCGGCCGTACTCCGCCCACCGCGCGATGTCGGTGACGAACATGCGCGTGCGCGTCACGGCCTGGCGGCTTGCGCCGAGCTCGCGGAGCGCGGCGTCGATGATCTCGAGGCAGCGGCGCGCCTGACGGTAGGCGTCGCCCGGCGCGAAGGTGCCGCCGCCGGGGGCGACCGGGGCGGTGCCGCTCACGAAGACGAGCGGGCCCGCGGCGATCGCGCGACAGTAGCCGACCTTCTTCTCCCACTCGGCGCCGCTGAAGACGCGTCGGAGGCTCATGCCCGCGACGCTACCACGCTGGCTTGTGCGCCGCGCCGAGGGTTGACCCCGGATCGCGCTCCTCGGCGATCGCGAAGAAGCGCTCCGCTCGCTCGCAGCGCCCGAGGCCGACCCGCGGTGGGGCGAGGGCTGGGCGCAGCTCGCGGTGCTCGAGAACCAGCGCGGCCGGCTCGACGAGGCGCTCCGGTGAGCGGTCCAGGCGGAGCGCAGCGCGCGCGCGCACGGCTGGCGCGGCGTGCTGGCGACGGCGCTCCTGGCGGCTCGGACATCGCCGATCCCGATCTGGCCTGGGCGGCGGCGCTCGCCGGGAGGCTGGCGCTCGCCGCCGGCCAGCGGGCGCGCGCCCGGGCCGCCCTCCGCACCGCCGCCGACCAGCACCGCCGGCTGGGCAAGGAGCGCGAGGCCTCGGAGATCGAGGCGGAGCTCGCCGACGCGGTCGAGCCGGCCGGCGCCGACTGATCGGGCAGGGCGGCACGCGGTCCCGCGCTCACCCTTCCGGCGACACGTCGCAGGTTGTGTGCGGATCGCTCAGCGTGGGCCGGCAGGGTTCTCGCAAAGCGACGCCGCAACCGGCAAACGGGGGAGGAAAATGAGAACGATTCATCTCGGTTCGGCCATCCTTGTCGCCACCGCAGGCGCGCTCGCGATCGGAGGCTGCGGCGTCGATCGCACCGGAGGCGATGACGTGGGGCGCGAGGTCGGCGCCGTCGTCGCCGGCGCTGCGTTCACGACGTTCGACGAGGAGCAGGGCGGCTGCCTCCACGGCAACGGCAACGGCATCAACTGCAACCTCTACGCGAGCAAGGAGGACGTCTACATCAACGGCGGCCCCGTCGCCGGCGGGCTCTCCGACGGCACCTACTACTTCACCGTCCTCACGCCGGGCGCGCAGAACGGCGGGTTCCTCCAGGGCGCCGTCGGCAACCTCAGCGACAACGTCGCGCACGGAGGAAACGATCAAGGGATCGGCGACACCATCGAGGACCGCACCTTCGTCGTCGACGACCACGAGATCGTCGACAACCTCGGCAGCCACGCCGAGGGCGAGAGCCCGAGCGGCCGGCTCGTGCTCCAGCTCTTCCCCTACGACGACACCAGCAACAACGGCGGCGTCTACATCCTGGCCATCTGCCAGCTCGGGGCGACGAGCCCGTCGCAGTGCAAGTACGACGCGTTCAAGGTCGAGGAGCAGGAGCAGCCGCCGCCCAAGCCGCCGTGCTGCGGCGATGGGCACGTCGACGACGGCGAGCAGTGCGACGACGGCAACACCACCGACGGCGACGGCTGCTCGTCCGATTGCCAGAACGAGGACACGCCGCCGGCCTGCTGCGGCGACGAGCGCCTCGATGCGGGCGAACAGTGCGACGACGGCAACACCATCGACGGCGACGGCTGCTCGTCGAGCTGCACGCTCGAGCCCGGCTCGGCCGATCCGGTGCCCATCGATCTTCCCGGCTGACCGAGGAGTGTCGCGCCCCGGCCCGGCGCCGGTTGCCGCTCGCCGCGGCCGGGGTTAAGTCGATGCGGTCGTGCCCGCCGTCGTCCATCCCATCGCTCGCCTACCGGAGGAATGGGCGGAGGCGCTCCGCGCGCGCGGCGAGCGGGCCTTCGCGGCCGCCCAGGTGTTCCGCTGGATCCACGTGCGAGGCGTCCTCGATCCCGCCGCGATGACGAACCTGCCGGTCCGCCTGCGCGAGGCGCTCGCGGCCGAGGGCCTCGGGCCGGTGCTCGCCGTCGATCGCGTGCACCGGTCGAGCGACGGCACGCGAAAGATCGTGGCCCGCCTCCACGACGGGGCGACGATCGAGACGGTCCTGCTCCCGGCCGTGTCGGGTCCGGGCTCCGCCGCCGAGCTCGACGCCGACGCCGCGGTCACCGACGACGAGGACGACGAGGCGCCGGCGGTCCCCGCGGCCGCGCCGCGCGTCCGCGTCACCCAGTGCATCTCCACCCAGGTCGGCTGCGCGATGGGCTGCGTCTTCTGCGCCAGCGGCGTCGCCGGCCTCAAGCGCCACCTCGGGCCCGAGGAGATCGTCGCGCAGGTTCTGCTCGGCCGCGCCCTGCTCGAGCCCGGCGAGGAGCTCCGCAACGTGGTCTACATGGGCATGGGCGAGCCGCTCCACAACTACGCGGCGGTCGAGCGCTCGCTCCGCCTCCTCACCCACGAGCAGGGCCTCGATCTCTCGTCGCGCCGGGTCACGGTCTCCACCTCGGGCCTCGTGCCCGAGATCGCCCGCCTCGGCGAGGACTTCGGGGGCCAGATCGCCCTGGCCATCTCGCTCCACGCCGCCGACGACGAGACGCGCTCGGCGCTGATGCCGGTGAACCGGCGCTACCCGCTCGACCGCCTCATGGAGGCGCTCCGGGCGTATCCGCTCCCGAAGCGCCGCCGCATCACGGTCGAGTACACGCTCGTGGCCGGCAAGAACGACGAGCCGGCCGAGGCCCGCCGGCTCGCCAAGCTCCTCCGCGGCTTGCCGGTGAAGATCAACCTCATCCCCATGAACCCGATCGAGGCCTCGCCGCTGGCGCCGCCCGCGATGGACCGCGTCCTCGCGTTCCAGCGGGTGCTCACCGACGCCGGCTTCTCCTGCTTCGTGCGCCGCCGCCGCGGCGACGACGTGTCCGCCGCCTGCGGTCAGCTCGTCCTGCTCGGCGCCAAGCCGAAGGTGAAGGGCTTCCGGCCTACTCCACCGTCGTCGTCTTCAGCTTGAGCACGGGGTGGAGCGCGAACGCGCACGCCCCCGCCTGGTCCACCGACTCGGTGAGGTCGAAGTCGACGACGACGCGGACCCGCTCGCCGTCCGGCAGATCGATGGCCTTGAACGGGTGGTTGATCTTCACGCCGCCCTGATCGACGGCGGTGAGGTCGAGCGGGCAGACCTGGCCGTCCTCGAGCTCGACCTCGTTCCGGCCCGAGCCGTCGACGAAGAGGCGGATCTGGGTGATCTTGCCCTCCTCCAGACCGAGCTCGCCGAGGGTCTGCGTCGCGCCGTCGCGGAGCGCCATGAGATCGATGGTGCCGGCGCGCGCGGTGACCTCCTGCCACTTGTCGTCCTTGTCGATCGACTGGTTGCCGGGGTCGCCCTCGTCCTTGTCGGTCTTGTCGACGACGTGCACCTCGACGGCGTCGAGAGACACGTAGACGTGCGCGAGCGACGCGATGTCCGGTGGCGCGTCGGTGATGTCGACCGTCAGCGTGGTGCCGCCGCCGCAGGCGGCGAGCGCCAGCATCGAGGAAGAGGCGAGGGCGAAGAGCGAACGTCGGTGCGACATCGGAGACCTCCCTTACGCTGCCAGGCGAAGCAGGGAGCGTGCCGCCGGACCCACGGCGGACGCGCGAACGGAGGCTCTCGTCTCCAAACAGCCGCAAGGATTGACCCATCCGCTGGGCTCGGGGATGGGGTGTGGAGCGCCTCCCCAGGCGTCCATGCAGCGCCGGGGGCTCGAATGGCAACGGGAGCGACCACCGCGGGTGCTCAAGCGCCGGCGACTTGCGTCCACGCGGCCTCGAAGGACATCATGACCGGATGATGAAGGCTTCGCTTTCTTGGGCGGCGCTCGCCGCCGCGGCATCGATCCTCGTCGGCATGGGCGCGTGCGGAGGGAAGGTCGTCGCCGACGGGATCACGGGCAACGGCGGCGCGGGCGGCGCGGGCGGCAGCTCGTCGACGATCCAGCCGGTCACGAGCACGAGCACCGGCCCGACGACCAACTCGAGCGTGAGCGTCGGCCCGACGTCGGTCTCGAGCGGTCCGCCGGTCTGCTCGTGCCAGGCGATGTGCCAGAACCTCCAGGCGTGCGGTCTGAGCGGGCCGGAGTGCCCCTCGTACTGCGACCAGATCCCGCCGAGCGTCCAGGGGTGCGTCTGCCAGAGCGCGGGACTGGGCTGCGGCGCGGTCGAGCAGTGCTTCAGCGGCACCGGGCCCGGCCCCACGACCACCGGCGTCGGCGGCGGAGGCGGCGGCATCACCCCCGAGTGCGCCGACTGCGCCAACCAGCAGCCCTGCGACATGCAGGCGGGCCAGTGCTTCGACAACGCCGAGTGCCAGGCGCTCGTCGACTGCGCGTCGGGCTGCGACTGGGGCTTCGGCTGCCTGAACGGCTGCGTGAGCCAGCACCCGAACGGCGTCGGTGCCTTCTCCACGCTCGTCAACTGCGCCATCTGCGGCAGCTGCTACGAGGTGTGCGCGACAAGCTCGCTCGCGGGCTACTGCTTCGACGGGGGCTGAGGGCGCCGGCGCGTCCGGCGGCGGAGCCAGGCGCCCGTCGGCCTTGACGGAGGCCGCGCGCCGCGCTTGGCTCGGCGCGTGCTCGACAAGATCCTCATCGCCAACCGCGGCGAGATCGCCTGCCGCATCGCCCGCACCTGCAAGCGCCTCGGCATCGCGACGGTCGCCGTGTACTCCGACGCCGACGCCGAGGCCCCGCACGTGAAGATGGCCGACGAGGCCGTCCGCATCGGGCCGCCGCCCGTCAAGGACAGCTACCTCTCGATCGAGGCGGTGATCGGCGCGGCGCGCGCGACGGGCGCCAAGGCGATCCACCCGGGCTACGGCCTGCTCAGCGAGAAAGAGGCGTTCGCCGAGGCGGTCCACGCGGCGGGGCTCGTCTTCATCGGGCCGCCGCGCCGGGCGCTCGACGCGTTCGGCGACAAGATCAAAGCGCGCCAGGCGGCGCGGGCCGTCGGCGTCTCGCCTCCGCCGGGGAGCGACGGGCCCATCGCCACCGACGATCTCGACGCGGTTACCCGCGAGGCCGAGCGCATCGGCTTCCCGCTCCTCGTCAAGGCGGCAGGCGGCGGCGGCGGCATCGGGATGCAGATCGTCGACGAGCCCTCCAAGCTCGCGCGCGCGCTCACCGCCTGCTCCGACCGCGGCCGCTCGGCGTTCGGCGATCCGCGCGTCTACCTCGAGCGCTACATCCGGGCGCCGCGGCACATCGAGGTGCAGGTCCTCTGCGACGCGCACGGCGGCGGCGTCGCCCTCGGCGAGCGCGAGTGCAGCGTGCAGCGACGCCACCAGAAGGTCGTCGAGGAGTCGCCCTCCGCGGCCGCGTTCTTCGCCGGCGAGGCCGGCGAGGCGCGGCGCCGCGCGCTCTTCGCCGACTCGCTCCGCATCGTGCAGAGCGTCGGCTACGTGGGCGCCGGCACCGTCGAGTACGTCGCCAGCCAGGAGGGCGAGATCTTCTTCCTCGAGGTGAACGCGCGCCTCCAGGTCGAGCACTGCGTCACCGAGATGTGCACCGGGCTCGACCTGGTCGAGCACCAGATCCGGATCGCCTCGGGCGAGCGCCTCGCGCCGGAGGTCACCGGCCACGCGCGCCGCGGCAGCTCGATCGAGGCGCGCGTCTACGCCGAGGATCCGCAGAAGCGCTTCGCGCCGCAGCCGGGCCGGCTCGCGCGCGTCGTCTGGCCCGCCGCCGGCCCCGATCTCCGGATCGAGACCGGCGTCGCCGAGGGCCAGGAGGTGACGCCGTTCTACGATCCGCTCCTCGCCAAGATCGTCGCGCACGGCGCGACGCGCCCCGACGCCATCCGCCGCCTCGACGAGGCGCTCGCGGCGACGACGATCGAGCTCGTGGGCCCGGCGGGCCCTTCGGCCACCAATGTCGGCTTCCTGCGCCGCGTCCTCGCGTCCGCCGAGTTCGCGGGCGGCGCCTACGACACGACCTTCGCCGAGGCGTTGGCCAAGGCGCCCAAGTAGGCGGCCGGGGCCTGTCGCTCGGGCGGGTTGGTGATACAAGTCGACGCGTGAGCGACGACCTCTTCCGAGCCGCCGAGCGCTGGATCGAGACCGATCCCGACCCCGACACCCAGGCCGAGCTCCGGCGCGTGCTCGACCAAGCGCGGACCGATCCCAAGGCCCGGGCCGACCTCGCCGAGCGCTTCGCCGGCCCGCTCGAGTTCGGGACCGCCGGGCTGCGCGGCCTCATCGGCGCGGGCGAGACGCGGATGAACCGCGCGGTGGTGCTGCGTACCACCGCCGGCCTGGCGCGGTACCTGCTCGAGCACGACGCGGTCCACGCGCGCACGCGCGGGGTGGTGATCGGCTACGACGCCCGCATCATGAGCCGCGAGTTCGCCGAGGACACCGCCTCGGCCCTCGCCGCCGCCGGCGTGGTGGCGCACCTCTCGCCGCACCCCATCCCCACGCCGGTGACGGCGTTCGCGGTGAGCCGGCTCGGCGCCGCCGCCGGCGTGATGGTCACGGCGAGCCACAACCCGCCCGCGTACAACGGCTACAAGGTCTACTGGTCGAACGGCGCCCAGATCATCCCGCCGCACGACAAGGGGATCGCCGCCGCGATCGCCGCCTCCCCCGCCCCGAACGAGGTGCCGCGCCTCGGGCTCGAGCGAGCGCGGACCGAGGGGCTGGTGCTGCCCATCGAGCCCGAGCTCGAGCGCGCCTACCTCGACGCGATCCGCAAGCTCTCGGCGCGCCCCGACGGCGACCGCACCCTGCCGATCGTCTACACGCCGCTCCACGGCGTCGGCGATCGCCTCACGCGCATCGCGCTCGCCGAGGCCGGGTTCACCCGCGTGAGCTCCGTCCCCGAGCAGGCCGAGCCCGACGGCCGCTTCCCGACCGTCGCCTTCCCCAACCCCGAGGAGAAGGGCGCGCTCGACCTCGCCTACGCGCTCGCCGACGCAGAGCGCGCCGATCTGGTCATCGCCAACGATCCCGACGTCGATCGCCTCGCGGTCGCCGTGCGCGACCCGTCGGGCAAATGGGTCCAGCTCACCGGCAACCAGGTCGGCGTGCTCCTCGGGCACTACCTCCTCACCGAGGGCGCCGGCGCCTCGGACGGCGAGCGCTGCGTGCTCGCCTCGTGCGTCTCGTCGCCGATGCTCGGCGCGATCGCGCGCGAGCTCGGCGTCCATTACGAGGAGACCTTGACCGGGTTCAAGTGGATCGCGAACCGCGCCATGGAGCTCGAGCGGACCCAGGGGCTCCGGTTCGTCTTCGGGTATGAAGAGGCGCTCGGCTACACCGTCGGCCCGGTGGTCCGGGACAAGGACGGGATCAGCGCGGCGGTGCTCCTGGCCGAGCTCGCCGCCGTGCGGCGCGCCGCGGGCAAGACGCTCCTCGACGAGCTCGACGCGCTCGCGCGCCGCTTCGGCCTCTACGTGAGCGGCCAGCGCGCCATCACCCTGCCCGGCGCCGACGGCCTCGAGCGCATCGCCGGCGCGATGCGGACGCTCCGCGGCGCCGCGCCCGACCGCATCGGGCCGCTCCAGGTGACCGCCGTCGCCGACTACCAGGCGAGGACGCGCCGCGAGCGCGGCGGCTCCCCGAGCCCCCTCGCCCTGCCGGCGACCAACATGCTCGTCTTCGAGCTCGAAGGGAACAATCGCATCATCGCGCGCCCGAGCGGCACCGAGCCGAAGATCAAGTTCTACTTCGACGTCTGCGAGCCGATCGCCGCGGGCGCGGCCACGGCGGACGCGAGCGCGCGGGCGCTGGGGCGCATCGACGAGCTGGCGAAGGCTTTCTGCGCGCTGGCGGGCGTCGGGTAGCGCTGCGAGGTGCGGCGAGCGGGGGATTGAACAGGGAGACGGGGAGGATTTCATTCCTTTCTCCCCGTCTCCGTCGCTGCGCGTGTCGGGTGCTTGCGGCGGAGGTGGAAACCGAGCGCGAGCGCGATGAGCAGGAGCGGTTGGGGCGAGGCGGGAGAGGGAGCGACGTCGCAGCCGCAGCCGCGCACGCCGGGGGTGACCGCGGGCGGCGAGGGCGGCGGCGCTGAACCGCCGGCGGGGCTCGGCGGCGGCGCCTCGAGCGTGAGCGGTCCCCAGGCGCCCGAGGGGATGAACGCGGCCCAGTAGAAGGGGTGGCGACGGTCGGCGGAGGCGAGCAGCTCGAGCTGCGCCTCGCGGAGCGCGGCGGTGCGGCCCCCGCCGGCGACGAGGCGGCGGTAGTAGCCGACCATGAGATCGCGGGTCGCGGCGTCGTCGACCTTCCAGAGGCTGATCACCTCGCTCTCGGCGCCGGCCATGACCAGCGCGCGGCGGAGGCCGTACACGCCCTCGCCGCTCGTCGCGTCGCCGACGCCGGTCTCGCACGCGCTCAGCACCACGAGCTCGGTGCCCCAGAGATCGAGGCCGGCCGCCTCGAGCGCCGTGAGCAGGCCGTCGTCGGCGCCGTCGGCGCGCCGGTTCGCGCTCGCGAAGGCCAGACCGGAGCGCAAGAGCGGAAGCCCGAGCGGGACGAGCGCGCCCTTGGGGGCCGCGCCCCCGCCCGAGGCGGCGCTCTGGCCGTCGAGATCCGAGCCGCGCTCGCCCGAGCCCGCGGGATCGCCCAGGAAGAAACCGTGCGTCGCGACGTGCAGGATCGCCGGCGCCTCGGCGCGCTTGAGCGCGCCCTCGCTCGCCTCGGCGCCGGTGGCGAGCCGCGCGCCCGGCAAGAGGCGCGCGATGGCCGCGCCCTCCTCCTCGGTGCCCGGGAGCGGCGAGAACCTCATGTTCACCGCGAGCCGCGTGCTCTCGGTGCGCGCCGGCGCCTCGCCGAAGCTGGGGTTCGCGATCACCATCGCCTTGCCGCGCGGCGCGAGGTGCGCGGCCATCCGGAGGAGATCGCGCCCGCTCGTCAGGTAGGTGAACGTCGTCGCCTCGACGCGGTAGCGCCCTGCTTCATCCACGAGCGCACCGAACGGCAGCAGGTTGAGGACGCCGTCCGGCGAGAGGAGCACGGTGCTCGTGCCGGCCCCGAGCGCCTTGATCACGGGCGCGAGGACGCGGTCGTCGAGATCGCGGGCGATCGGCTTCGGATCCGGGCCGGCGGGATCGGCGAGCGCCTGGCGGAGCTTGGCGGCGAGCTCCTCGATCGGCGCCGCCTCGCCGAGGTCGATCGCCGTCGGATCGCCGGCGGGGCCGAGCAGGTACGCGACGTACCGCGCCGGACGCCAGGCCTCGGCCCCGCTCCGCCAGCGCACGTTGAAGGGCCGGTAGCGCGCGATCTCGACCAGCGCCGCGCCTCGGGGGATCGCTTTGGCGACCGCCTCGAGGGTGACGGGCCGCGCCGCGGCTCGGAAGGCGGCGCTCCGCTTGCTCACCTCGGCCTCGAGCGCGTCCACCTTCTTCTCCGCGGCCTCGATCGCGGCCTGGTGCGCCGGCCCGCCGCCCTTGGGGCCCCCGAGGACCAGCTCGGCGAGCCTCTGGCGCGAGGCGGAGAGCTGATCGAAGAGGGCACGGTCGGCCTCGCCCATGCTGCGCCGGAGCGCCGCCGAGCCCGACGCCACCGCGTCGAGCACCTTCCCTTTGCGGCGGAGCACGGTGCGGAGGGCCACGCGCGCCGCGCCCGGAACGCCCCGCGCGGCGCCCATCTGGAGCGAGATCGTGCCCTCGGTCTGACCGGCGAGCTTGGCCATGAAGTCCTTCTTCTGGCCCTCGGATCCGGCGCGGAGGATGTGCTCGAGGTCCTCGTCGACGAGCGCGTCGGCCGCGTCGAGCTCGGCGAGCGCGCCGGGGGCGTCGCCCGAGGCCTCGAGGAGCTGCGCGAGCATGTTGCGCGACTCGGCGACGCGCGGGTGACGGTCGCCGAGGATCGTGCGGCGCGCGGCCATCGACCGGTCCAGGAGCCCCCTCGCCCCGGCGAGATCGCCCTTCGACTGGAGCACGGCGGCGAGGTTCGACCAGCACTGCGCGAGCGAGTAGTCCCCCGGCATCGCCTTCTCGAGCATGGCGCAGGAGCGCTGCCCGAGCGCGAGCGCCTTCTCGAGATCGCCCTTCCGGTGCGCGACGACGGCGAGGTTGCCGAGCGTGTTGGCGACGATGGGGTGGTCCTTGCCGGCGGCCTTCTCCTGGAGCGCGAGCGCGCGCTCGAGCAGCTCGAGCGCCTTGTCGTAGCGCCCCCGGGCGACGTGGAGGTTGGCGAGGTTGTTGAGCGGCGCGGCCGCGCCCAGCCGCGCCGGCCCCTCGGGAGCCGCCTCGTAGATCGCGATCGCCCGCTCGAACATGGGCTCGGCCCGGGAGAGCTCGCCCACCTGGCGGTAGAAATCGGCGAAGTCGTTGAGCGCCATCGCCGTCAACGGGCTCTCTCTCCCGAGCTTCCGCTCCGACACGTCGAGCAGGCGCTGGAACGTCGCCTCGGCGCGCGCCGGATCCCGCTTGCCGGCGAGCGGCGCGATCATCATGCGCAGCGTCAGGAGGACGTACTCGTCGCTCTTCGCGGCCTCGGCGAGCGCCAGCGCCTTCTCGAGCAGCGCGAGCGCCCCGTCGAAGTCCTTGGCCTGCGTCCGCGCCGCGGCGTCCGCCTGGAGGCGCGCCGCCTCGCGCCACCACTCGCGCTGACCCGCGGGCGGCGCCGTCTGGACCGGGGGCGGCGCCGTCTGGGCGCGCGTCGAGCTCGGGGCCGCCGCGGCGACGAGGACCGCGACGGCCGCGGCGCGGAGAGCTCGCGCTCGGGTCATCGCCGCGCGCGACGCCGCGTCACTGCACGCACGTGGCCTTGACCACCGCGCTCTCGTTGTTGTCCTCGCGGCACTCGTGGAAGTTGGGGCTCTGCGGATCGAGCACGATCTTCGCCTGGAACGAGTCGTTCTTGTTGCCGGCGGCGGCGTCGACGATGACGACGAGCTGCTCGGTCTGGCCTGGCAGGAGCGCGTGCGTCGTCTGTGTCTGCCCCACCTGCACGTCGCCCGAGCCCGTCTTCTTGAAGAGGGCGACGTCGACCGGCGCGGGCAGCGACGCCAGCCCGATGTTGCGGACCGCCACGTGCACGACGACGGGCTCGACGCAGTCGACCGTGATCGAGACGAGCGCGTCGGGCGCGTCGAAGATGCCCTTGTCCTGCACGTTCTGGCGGAAGTTGTTGAGCCAGGGCAAGGTCCAGTTCTTCTTCTCGAGCGCCGGGATCGCGCCGTAGAGGTTGGGCGCGTCGCACGCGGTGTCGCGGTCGTCGCAGATGTTGCTCACGTGGTAGGTGTGCTCGCTCCAGAGCGTGCGGGTGCCGACCCACGAGTTCGCGGCGTCGCCGAAGAGCACGAGGCCGCGGTAGGAGCTCCCCACCGCGGGGCCGGGGCTCCACGTCACGCCCTCGACCGTCACCGGCTGGCCGTTCCCGTTCATGCAACCCCACCCGGCGGCGCTCGGATCGGCGCTGTTCGAGACCATCATGATCTCGGAGCGCCCGTCGCCGTCGACGTCGGCGACGAGCGAGGCCTCGGTCGCGGTGAACGAGCTGTGCGGGGCGGCGAAGCGGACGGCGCCCGTCTGCCCGTCGTAGACCCAGAGGAAGCACTCGTCGGCGTAGATGACCTCGGCGCGCCCGTCGCCCTCGAAGTCGAAGACGCTCGAGCCGGTCACCGACGAGCTGAGATCGTGGTTCTGCTTCTGCCAGACGACGTCGATCGTGGCGCCGGCGTAGTTCGGCTTCAGCATGGTGTAGAAGGTCGCCTGGGCGACGCCGATCTCGGCTTGGCCGTCGCCGTCGAAGTCGGCGACCGTGGGCGGGCCGCCGAAGCCGGTGCCGCCCAGGGTCACAGGGCCGAGCTCCACCGCGCCGGTCGCGCCCTCGAGGATGCGCACCTGGCCGCCGGCGACGAGCACCACCTCGGGCAGGCCGTCGCCGTCGAAGTCGCCGACTCCGGGGAAGCCGTCGGCGAGGGCGGCGGCGTTCCAGAGGACCGTGCCGTCGGAGCGGTAGGCCGTCTTGCCGGCGAGGAGCTCGAGGTGGCCGTCGGGCGCGCCGTCGAGATCGACGAAGGTGCTGAGCGCCTCGTGGATCCCGCCGCCGCCGATGCCGTTGGCGCCGGTGAAGCTCAGGGTGATGGCGCCGTTCGTCGTGGTGAACACCGTCGGGCCGTAGGCGATCTCGGCGAAGCCGTCGCCGTCCATGTCGGCGATCGCGAGGCCGCCGCCCCAGCCGAAGGTGGCGTTGCCGTGGCCGGGGATGGGCTGATCGCTGGTGCGCAGCACCTGGCCGGTGGCGCTCACCAGGACCACGTAGCCCTCGCCGGTCACCGCCGCGATGTCGACGCCGCCGTCGTTGTCGATGTCGCCGATGGCGACCGAGAGACCGGCGAACCCGATCGAGTTGGCCGAGGGCGCGTCGAGCGACCAGATCTCCTCGCCGGTGCGCCCGTCGAGGAGGCGGAGCACGCCGGTGAGGCAGGCGCTCGTCGCCGCGCCGGTGCACTGGCAGCAGGTGCCGAGGCCGGTGGTGGTGCTGATCGCCCGCCCCGAGACGAAGACGACGTTGGGCGAGTCGAGGACGTCGACCTGACCGTCGCAGTTGCCGTCGTAGATCCTTCCGACCGCGGGGGTCGACCAGACGTCGGTGAAGTTGGGCTTGGTCTGCGCCGCGGGGCCCCAGGTCCACTTCGCGACCGCGTTGAGCTGGCCCGCGGGCGGGTGGTACTCGCACGCCGCGAGGCAGCCGGCGTCGGGATCGGCGCCCGCGTCGGGATCGCACACCGGCGGGAGATCGAGGCACTTGCCCTCGAGCGGCAGCGGCTCGGTGCAGCCCCCGTCGGGATCGGCGCCGCCGGCGCCGCCGTCGGGCTGCTCGCCGAGCGCCGTCTCGCAGTACTGCCCGGGATCGCAGTCGTTCGAGGTGTGGCAGGGCTTGCCCGGGGTGACGCACTTGTCGACGAGGCACACCGTCGCGCCGGTGCAGCACTCGGCGCCGCAGACGTGCTCCGCCGAGTCGCAGCAGGCGCCCTCGACGCAGATGCCGCCGTCGCACTGGGCCGAGGTCTGGCAGCCGCCGTCGGGGTCGAAGATCGTCCCACCGGTGCCGCCGCCGCCGGTGAGGCCGCCGTCGCCGGCGCCGCCGGTGCCCTGGTTCGTGGGCGGGCCCGAGGTGTCGGACCCGCAGCTGCACGCGGCGGCGGTGACGCTCGGCGCCACCACGAACACCGAGAGGAGCGCGAGGGTGCGAAGGGACGCGGCCGGCGAGCGACGCACGAGGGAAGACCAGCGCATGGAAGCCTCCGAAGCGGCCTCGATCCTAACAGAGCGCGCGCCGCGCCGGGCGACTGCCGACGGGCGGCGCCGGCGGCGCGGCCGTCAGAGATCGACCTGATGGACCTCGGTCACGGGCTCGCCCAGAAAGCGTGCGGCGACCTCGGCGAAGCTCTTCGGCAGATCGGTCACGAGGAGCTCGAGGGCGCCGCGGCCGGCCCGCGAGGCGGCCTGGTTGCGCTCGGCGAGGAAGGCGGCGACCTCGTCGGCGGTCGCCGAGGCGCTGTCGACGATGGCGACCGGCGCGCCGGCGAGGCTCTCCGCCTCGCGCTCGATCGCCGTCCGCAGCAGGGGGAAGTGCGTGCAGCCGAGCACGACGCAGCGCGCGCCCGCCTCGATGAGCGGCGTCAAGTAGCGCCGCGCCGCGAGCCGGGGAACCTCGCCCTCGACCCAGCCCTCCTCGGCGAGCGAGACCAGGAGCGGGGCGGGCTGCCCGACGACCTCGGTCCGGGTGCTGACCGAGGCGACGGCGCGTGGGTAGGCGCCCGAGGCGATGCACCCGGTGGTGGCGAGGACGCCGACGGTGGCGCCGCGCGAGGCCGCCACCGCGGCGCGGGCGCCGGGCAGGATCACGCCGAGGACCGGGATGTCGAGCTCGACGCGGAGCATGTCGAGCGCGACGGCGCTGACGGTGTTGCAGGCGACCACGATCGCCTTCACCCCGCGGCCGGTGAGGATGCGCGAGCAGCCGATCGCGTAGCGGATCACCGTCTCGGGCGAGCGGGTGCCGTAGGGCACGCGCGCGGTGTCGCCCAGGTAGACGATGTCCTCGCTCGGGCAGCGCGCGCGCAGGGCGCGCACCACGGTGAGGCCGCCGAGGCCCGAATCGAAGACGCCGAGGGGCGCGTCCGAGGCCACCCTCAGCCTTCCTCGATGCGGATGACCCGGACCGGCTTGAGCAGGAACGGCTGGGCGGCGATGGCGCCGAGCGCCTTGCGGATGGCGCCCTCGCGGGCGCGGTGCGTGATCATCACGACCTCGACCGGGCCGCCGTCCTCGTCGGGCAGGCCCTGCTGAACGAGCTGCTCGATGCTGGCGCCCGCGTCGCCGAGGGCCCCGGCGATCTTCGCCATCACGCCCGGCTGATCGGCCACCGTGAAGCGCGCGTAGTAGCGCGCCTCGACGTCGGCCATGGGGCGGAGCGGGCGCGGCTCCATGGTGATGCCGCGCGTCTGGAGGCCGGCGACGCCGGCCACGATCGAGCGCGCCACGTCGAGCACGTCGGCGACCACGCTCACCGCCGTCGGCAGATCGCCGGCGCCGCGGCCGGAGACGAGGCAGGGGCCGAGCGCGCGCCCCTCGAGGAGGATGGCGTTGAGCACCCCCGAGACGTTGGCGAGGACGCTCTTCTTCGGGATGAGCGCGGGGTGCACGCGGAGCTCGATCGATTCGCCGAGATCGCGGCCGATGGCGAGGTGCTTGATGATGTAGCCGAAGCGCTCGGCGTACTGGTGATCGGCCTCGTCGATCCCGCGGATGCCCTCGACCGGGACCTTCTGGTGATCGACGCGCGCGCCGAAGGCGAGCATCGCCAGGACCACGAGCTTGTGGGCGGCGTCGTGCCCGTCGACGTCGAGCGAGGGATCGGCCTCGGCGTAGCCCTTCTCCTGGGCCTCGCGGATGGCGGCGTCGAGCGAGCAGCCGTCCTCGCGCATCCGGGTGAGCACGTAGTTGCAGGTGCCGTTCACGATGCCGGTGAGGCGCTGGACCCAGTCGCTCGCGAAGGCCTCGCGCAGCGTGCGGATGATGGGGATGCCGCCGCCGACGGCGCCCTCGAAGGCGAGATCGACGCGGCTCTGGACGGCGAGGTCGAGGAGCGCCGGCCCGTGCGTCGCCAGGAGGAGCTTGTTGGCGGTGACCACGCCCTTGCCCGCTCGGATGGCGCGCTCGACCAGCGACCGCGCCACCTCCTCGCCGCCCATGACCTCGACCACGAGATCGATCTCGGGATCGTTCAGGATCTCGTCGGCGTTGGTCGTCAGCGAAGCCCGATCGCACACGGGGACGCGGTCCTTGTCGAGATCGCGGACGAGGACGCGCTTGACCTCGAGGGGCACCCCCACGCGCTCGCCGAGGTAGCGGGCGTTGTCGGCGAGGAGGCGGAGCACGCCGCCGCCCACGGTGCCGCAGCCGAGGAGCCCGATCCGGATCGGCTTGCCGCCGCGGGGGCGGCGGCGCTCGGGGGACTCGTCGACGGTGGGAGCAGGAGGTCGGTGCATGAGCGTTCCGGGGGCCGAGCCCGCGCGAGCGGGGCCGCGAAGCTTAGCGCTTCTCGCCGGGTGCGGCGGAGCCTATGCTCTCGGCCCTATGGCGGGCGAGGAAAAGGGGTTCATGACGGGCGGAATGAAGTTCGGGGTCGGCGACGACTTGCCCGACCAGCCCGAGGCCAAGGGCGCGCTCCTGCCGCTGCGCGTCCTGGTGGTGGCCGACCTGGTCCCCTCCGCCGATTTCAACGCCGGAGCGAGCGCCCCCGAGGCCGCCATCCGGATCGACGCCGCCCGCTTCGATGAGCTCTTCACGAAGCTCCGCCCCCGGATCGCCGTCGACGTCCCCAGCGTCCTCGCCGAGGGCCGCAGCGTCCGGGTCGATCTCTCCCCCACGAGCCTGAAGAGCTTCCGCCCCGACGGGCTCTGCGCCGAGCTGCCGCTGTTGCGCTCCTTGCTGGATGGGCGGCTCGTCCTCGATCGCCTCCGCGACGGCACCATCACCCAGGAGCAGGCCAGGGCCGAGCTCGACCGTCTCTGGAGCGGCTCGCCCTTCGTCTCCGAGATCCTCGGGCTCATCGCGCCGCGCGGCGCCTCGCAGCCCGCGGCGCGCGCGCCCGAGCCGGCCGCGGCCGCGAGCAGCGGGACGAGCATCGATGCGCTGCTCGAGATGGTCGACATGCCGAGCGCGACCGCGACCGCGACGCCCGTGCGCGAGGCGCCCGCGCCGGCCGTGGCCGCGCACGTGCCCAGCAAGTACGCCGACTTCATCGCCAGCGTCGCCCGGAGCGCCCGGAGCTCGGCGCCCGGCAAGCCCATCAACCCGACCGAGGCGATCTCGCGCGTCGAGCGGGCTCTCGGCGCCCAGATCGGCGCCATCCTCCAGCACCCCGAGGTGCGCCGCCTCGAGCGGGCCTGGCGCGGGCTGCGCTTCCTGGTCGAGCGCGCCCAGGCCCACACCGGCATCCGCTTCGACGTCGTGAGCGCGCCGCCGAGCCAGGCCGCGACCGCCATGGAGCGCGCCATCAAGGCGAACGCGGGCGCCGAGCCGCCGATCTCGTGCGCCGTCGTCGACGTCGAGATCGACAACAGCGCGGCGGCCCTGACGCGCCTCGAGGCCATCGCGACCGTCGCCGAGGGCTATACGGTGCCGACGGTCCTCTCCGGATCGCCGCGCCTCATCGGCGTCGACGATCTCGGCGCGGTCGAGCGCCTCGACCACAAGGGCGGGCTCTTCGAGGCGAAGCAGGCGCTGCCGTGGCGCTCGGCCGCGGCCAAGCCGCCGATGCGCTGGGTCACCATCGCCATGAACGGCGCCCTCAGCCGGCCTCCCTACGACAAGGCCTCGTCGCGCGTGCGCGAGGCCGCGATCAAGGAGCTGCCCGACGACGCCGGAGCGTTCGTGTGGATGTCGCCGGCCTGGGCGGTGGGCGCGCTCATCCTCGGCAGCTTCCGCGACACCGGCTGGCCCTGCCGCATCGTCGGCCTGCGCAGCGGCGGCGTGGTCGAGAACCTGCCCGTCCGCGAGATCAAGGGCACCCTCGAGGGCGAGGAGGGCGTCGCCGTGCCGACCGAGGCGTTCGTCTCGACCGAGACGCAGCGCGAGCTCGCCAAGAACGGCGTCCTGCTCCTCGCGGCCGCGCCCAACAGCGACACGGTCTACGTGCTCAACGCGCCGACGGCGTACGTGCCGCCGCCGAAGCGCACCTACGACAGCGCCACCACCGAGCCCGAGGAGCGGCTCGAGCGCGTCTCGCTCGGCGATCAGCTCTTCGTCGCGCGCCTCGTCCAGTTCCTGCGGGCGCTCTGCTCGAAGATGCCCCCGAACAGCCACCCGTCGGAGGTCCAGCCGCTCGTCGAGGCGGCGGTCTGGGCGCTCTTCGAGAACGCTCCCCCCGCCGGCCCGCAGCTCGTGGTCGAGGCGACGCAGATGGCCGACGGCACCGTGGTCGACGTCGGGATCCGGCCGCGCCGCTACCTCGGCGTGAGCCTCGAGGAGCTCACGCTCCAGATGCCGCTCGGCTGACGAGGCCGTCGGTCGTGCGGCCGCGGGCCACGCTCGTCACGGCGGCCGCTGCGCTCGCGCTGGTCGGCGCCGCCGCGCTCGCGTGGATCGCGCTCGCCCGTCCGGCGCGGGGGCCGATCGAGCAACCGCCGGCGACCGCCGCGCTCGGGCGCGAGCCGGTGCCGCTCGACGCCCTCGGCTGGCCGCGGTCCGCCGGCGGCGCGGTGAGCCTCGTCCTCGTCGAGCCCGGCGGCGACGACGCCTGGATCGCGTTCGGCGCCGAGGCCTGCCGCATCGATCTCCGCACCGGGCGCGCGCGGGTCTGCCGCGAGCTCGCGCGCCCGCTCGACCCGGCCGACCGCCAGGCCTACGGGGAGGGAGCCCTGCTGCTGGCGCGCCCGGGGGCCGGCGCGGTCGAGCTCGAGCGACTGTCCGCCGACGCGGGCCCGCCGCGCCGCGCTTCGTTTGCGCTCCCCCGCCCCGGCGCGCTCGCCGGCGTCGGCTGGAGCCGCGATCGACGCGAGCTCTTCGTGCGCGTCGTCGGCTGGGACGCGCAGGAGCGCCACTGGCGCCTCCGCGAAGCGCGCGTCGGTCCGGACGCCGAGGTCGGCCCCTTCGAGCCGCTGGCCATCGCGCTCGACGGCATGCCCGACGAGCTCCTCGCGACCGCGGTGATCGCCGCCGAGGGGCGCGATCCGGTCTCGCTCCTGATCCGGCGATCGCACGAGATCACCGAGGTGCGCGGCGGCGAGATCTTCCACCTCGAGCCCCCCGCCGGCGCCTCGACGCAGCCCGGCTGCCTGCTCGAGGCGACGACCGCGCGACACGACGCCGCGTGCGCCGACGGCCCGCTCACCTGGCTCGAGCGGGCCCCGGGCGCGCCCACGCCAGGCTCGCCCTCCTGGTCTCTCCGCCCCCTCGCGCCGGCCGCTCGCGTCGCGTTGGTCGCATCCGACACCGGCGCCCTGCGCCCCGCCGTCCAAACCGCCACCGCCGGCGCGCTCACGATCGAGATCGCCGACCGCCCCCGCCTCGAGCTCCAGCTCCCGACCCCCGACCGCTGGATCGCCGTCCCCGGCGCCCACAACATCCTGATCCTCGACCCGAACGCCCGCCGGCTCTTCATCGTCCCCACCCCTCCGCCCTGACGCCTCGTCGCGCCTCGTCGCCGTGCCTCACTCGCGCGCCAGCCCTCAGCGGATCGTCTTACAGCACCGAAACCCGAGGTGATAGTTCACGTGCCAAGCGCTCGCCATCGGCTCGACGTGCCACCTCGGATCGTGCGCGCAATGGTCCGGGTACGTCTCCCTCCCCTCCGGCGGCCTCGCGTTCCGCTCCCGCGCCACCTCGGCGTAGAAGAACGCGCTCCCCTTGAGCTGGCTGTACACCGTCCCGTCGGCGTCGAGGCGCGTCATGATCTCGGCGACGTTGCCGTGCTGATCGAAGACGCCGAAGCGCGAGCGGCAGCGCGGGAAGGCGCCCGACGGCTCGGTGTCGGTCGCGCACGTCTTCCAGGCCGAGGCCGCCGAGTCGGCGTCGCAGTCGGTGCCGTCGACGGCGCGGTGGCGTTTGGCGGTGTTGCACACCTCGAGATCGAGCGCGTCGCCGTAGGCGTAGGCCGTGGGCTCGCCGCCGCCGGGATCACCGCGGCAGGCGAGCACCCACTCCTCCTGCGTGCACAGGCGCTTGCCCTGGAGCTCGCACACGGCCGCCGCCTGCGTCGGCGCCGCCCAGACGACCGGCAGCTCGCAGGGCAGGTTCGGGAACTCGAAGAGGTCCATGCACACCTTCGCCGAGCCCAGCCGGCCGTTCTTGTAGATCGGCACCATGTTGGGCGCGCCCTCGCAGCGCTCCCGCTGCTCCTCGGTCTGCAGGACCACGCCCCGCAGGCCCTCGAGGCACTGCGCCTTGGACGCGAGGTGCCGGGCGATCGCCTTGTTGCCCTGGTTGACACGCGAAGGCGTGCCGACGCCGAACGTCTTCTCGAGGAACGCGTCGCGGTCCATGCGGGCGCGCTCGCGCGCGGTCGGCGGCTTCCACGAGAAGAGCGCCATCAACGCCTCGCGCGTGTCCTTGTGGAGCGCCATCGGATCGGCGTCGCCGGGGCTCGGCGCGCCGCCGGCGCCCGCGTCGGCGGCGGGGCCTGCGTCGGCGCCGCCGACGGCGTCCGCAGCGGGGGCTCCGGCCCGCGTCGAGGCCACGGCGGGCGTGACCGGGCCGGAGGCGGCCGCCGGGGCGCCTCCCTCGGGCTGCGCGCGCGGAGGATCGGCGCACGCTACCGCCCCCAGGGCGAACGACGCGGCGACGAGGATGGCGGGGGCGCGCACAGCCGCCGCTCTCTATAGCCCAACGCGGGGCTTCGCGCGCCACGCCGTAGGCGCTAACGTGCCGGCGCCGCCCGCCCATCGCGGGCGTCGAGGAGCGCCGCCGTGACCGTCACCCCCGCCGATCTCCGCACCATCCCCCTCTTCCACGACATCAGCGACGCGCACCTCGCCGAGCTCACCGCCGCCTTCGAGCGCAAGACGTTCCCCGCGGGTCACGTGCTCTTCAACGAGGGCGACGCCGCCGATCGGTTCCTCGTGCTCGTCGCCGGCGAGGTGACGCTGCGCGAGGGCGCCGAGGCGCGCTTCCGCCTCCGCCCGCCCGCCCCCGTGGGCGAGCTCGGCGCGCTCACCGGGATCCCGCGCAGCACCACCGCCGTGGTGGCGACCGAGGCCGAGGTGTGGAGCGTCGCCGTCCCCGCGCTCCTCGAGTTCTTCGAGCGCCACGGCGACGTCGCGTTCCCCTTCTACCACAACCTCCTCGGCGTCGTTTCGGACAAGGTCCGCCGCGATCGGCGCCGCCTCGAGGAGATGCGCGCCAACCTGGTGCGCACCCAGAAGGCGATGAAGCGCCTCCGCGAGCTCGTCCTCGCGAGCACCGAGACCGAGCTCAGCCAGCCGATCTTCGAGACGCTCGACGAGCTCATCGAGCACAACCGCCGCGCCCACTACCGCGTCGCGCCGGTGCCCGCGTACCCCGCGACCGCGCGCCTCGACGACGGCACCGTGCTCGCGGTCCTCGAGATCTCGGACGGGTTCCTCAAGCTCGAGGGCCCGGCCGAGCGCATCGCCAAGGCGAACGGCGAGGCGGTCCTCGTGCTCCCCTCGGCCGAGATCCTGGTGAGCGGCACCGTCCAGCGGTCGGGGCCCGACGGCGTGGTGCTCAAGCTCGATCCGCTCATCGACACGTACCGGACCGCGCTCGAGGACTACGTGACGCGCCTGCAGCTGCTCGACTTCGTGGTCTGAGTTCAGGCGCGCTCGCTTCAGTCGCTCGAAGGCGACCCGCTCCGCGGGTGCGCCGCGAAGAACGCCCAGATCGCCTCGGCGGCGTCGTAACCGCGCAGGGGATCGCCCGGCGCGAGCTCGCCGGTGTTGGCCGGCCCCGGCCACTCGTGGTCCCAGCCGACGAGCGTGACCTGGGTCACGGCCGAGCCCGCGGCGCACGGCGCGTACTCGTCGACGATCACCGCCCCACCTCGCTCGGTGCGGCGCCGGGCGCGCCCGTGGCACCCGTCGGCCACGGCCCAGAAGCGGCCCGCCTGCGCGAAGGCGACGTCGAGCCCCTCGCCCTTCTCCTTGCCGGCGTACGGCACGCGCGGATCGGCCGTGCCGTGCACCGCGATCATCGAGACCGGCCGCGCCGGCGGTCGCGCGTCGAAGCGCGGCGCCGACGGAGGCCCTCGCCCCGGCATCGTGCCCGCGTACGGCGCGATGCCGGCGAGCAGATCCGCGAGCTCGACGCCGAGGCGGTAGGCCAGCATCGCCCCGTTCGAGTAGCCGACCAGGAACACCCGATCGGGGTCGACCGGCAGGCGCGCGCGCACCGAAGCGATGAGCGCGCGGACGAATCGGCCCTCGTCGACCCCGAAGACCTGGGGGCGTCCGCAGCAATCGCCCGCGTTCCAGGCCCGTCCGAAGCCGAGCCCCGGCGTGCCGATGCCGTCGGGGTAAACCGCGATGAACCGCTCGCGCTCGGCGATCCGGCTGAAGCCGGTGACCTCCTCGACGCTGGCGCCCGACGCCCCGCCGCCGTGGAGCACGACGAGGAGCGGCGCCGGCCGGCGCGCGTCGAGGCCCGGCGGCGCGTGCAGCCGGTACGTCCGGGTCCAGCCGTCGACCTCGATCTCGGCGTCGACCGTGGGCAGGGCGGCGCCCGCCACGACCCGCGACGTGCACCCGGCGAGGCTCGCGGCGAGCGCGAGCGGCCCCACGACGCGACGTGCTTTGCCCCGCATCGAGCGTCCGAGACTACCCGACGCCGCCGCCGGCGCGCCGGCCGAGCGCGGCCAGGGCGACCGCGGCGTCGCGAAACGGCCGCCTCTCGCCGGCGATCTCCTGGGTGGCCTCGTGACCCTTTCCGGCGACGACGACCACGTCCTCCGGGCCGGCGCCGTCCAGCGCGCGGGCGATCGCCTCGGCCCGATCGAGCACCACGGCGACGGCCGCGCCGCCGGCGCGCGCGCCCTCGGCCACCGCCGCCGCGATCGCCGCCGGGTCCTCGCGCCGCGGGTTGTCCGAGGTGACGACGACGCGGTCGGCGCCGGCGGTGGCCTCGCCCATCGGGCGCCGCTTGCCTGCGTCGCGCTCGCCGCCTGCGCCGAGCACCACGGTGAGGGCGCCGCGACAGAGCGAGCGCGCGACGGCGACGGTGCGCGCGACCGCGTCGGGGGTGTGGGCGAAGTCGACGACGACGTAGGGGCGCCGCGCCACGATCTCGAAGCGCCCCGGCGGCGCCGGCGTGCGGGCGATGGCCGCGAGCCCCGCGGCGAGCGGCACGCCCGCCAGCGCCGCGGCGGCCGAGGCCGCGAGCGCGTTCTCGACGTAGATGGAACCGATCGCGCGCAACACCAGCTCGGCGGGCGCCTCGCCGAGCGCGGCGCTCGCGCGGAGCTCGACGCGGGTCCCCTCCCATCCGACCTCGACGCCGATCGCCTCGAGATCGCGCGCCCCGGCGCGTCCGCCCGCCGCCGTCCCGAGGCCGGTCCGGATCACGCGGACGCCGGCCGGCACCACCTCGGCGAGGAGCTCCGCCGCCGGGTCGCCCGCGGGCAGCACCGCGCCCCCGCCGTCGGCCAGGTGGACGAAGAGCTGCGCCTTGCTCGCCAGGTAGTGCTCGGCGCTGCCGTGCGCGTCGAGGTGATCGCGCGACAGGTTGGTGAACACGCCGATGCGGCACGGCCACGCCGGCGCGAAGCCCATCGCGAGCGCCTCGCTGGTGAGCTCGATGGCGGCGAAGCGCGCCCCCGCGTCGCGACCGCGCCGCATCGTCTCGAGGAAGCCCTGGTACGAGGCCTCGACGTCGAGCGCCTCGTCGCCGAGGAACGAGCCGAGCGTCGTCACGCGCGGCACCGGCGCGCCGGCCGCCGACAGCGCCGCGGCCGCCCACGTCACCGTCGACGTCTTGCCGTTGGTGCCGGTCACGCCGACGGTCACGAGCTCCTCGGCCCAGGGAGGCGGCGGCGGGAAGGGCTCGGGGCGCGCCACGTCACGCCTGCTCAGAGATCGTAGAAGCAGCCGTCGACCGAGCAGCCCTCGGTCATGCACGAGGCGAGGCGCGGCCGGCTCCACGGGACGACCGCCGAGAGCGCGGCGACGCAGGCCGAGCGCGTCACCGTCGCGTAGCGGAGCCCCGCGCAGCCGGCGACGATCGCGTCGCAGCGCGCCTCGGCCGAGGTGTCGGCGCAGGCGCTGCGGAGGGCCTGGAGCGCGCACGCCTCGATGCGCGATGGATCGCAGACGTCGCGCGTGCCGCTCATCGCGAGCAGGCAGCCGACGGCCTTCTCGGCGACGCGCGGCTGGAACCCCTTGCGCCAGACGCCGCACATCCGCCGCGTGTCGCTGAAGCTCTCGCACTGGGGCCCCGGCGCGCGCAGCGCCGCGCAGTCGCCGGGCTTGCCGGCGGCGCTGTCGCAGGGGCCGGCCTCGGGCGCGATGTCGCCCACCGTCGCTGCCTGCGCGGCGCCCGGCGCCTCGGGCACGGCGGCCTGGCGCGGGCCGGACGGCGGCGGCGCGGCCGGCGGGTCCTCGTCGTCGTCGGCGGGCCGCTCCACCGGG
>CAYJPW010000024.1:77901-83656 GCA_964372055.1 uncultured Polyangiaceae bacterium | reverse complement strand
CGACGAGGATCCGCTCGAGAAGCAGCGCCTCGCCGAGGCCGCCGGCGCCGCCGAGCTGCTCCTCGGCGTGGCCGACGGCGGCGAGACCGCGCGCGTGGCGCTCGCGGCGCTGCCCTACGCCGACGACGCGGATCTCGCCCTCGGCCCCCTCGGCGAGAGGGCGCTCGCCGCGGCCCCGGCCGACGTCGGCCCCGTCCTCCTCGCGGTGCTGGGCATCGCCGGCCGCCCGCCGCGCCAGCGCGAGCCGCTCGACCTCGAAGGCGCCCGCGCCTGCGGCGCCGCGATGATCACGCTCGCCGGGCGCGCGACCCTCGACGCCGCCGACCGCGCCCTCGCCGTCTCGGCCGCGAGGGCGCTGGCCGAGCGCGGCGTGGTCGATCGCGGCCGGATCCCGAACGATCTCGATCCGCGCTAGCGCCGCGCCAGAACCAGATTTTCACAGGGAGACGGGGAGACGGGGAGGATTCGATTCGGTGGACGCGGCTCACGTCGAGCGACGGGTCAGCGTCGATCAACCCCATGAAGACTCCCTGTCTCCCCGTCTCCCTGTGAAATATCCGAGCTTCTTTGCGGCCGGGAACCATGGCGGCCCGTTTCGTGACCGGCGCGGCGCGCACCGGATAGGATTCGGCGGGTGACGACCCCGTATGCGTCGGAGGCGTTCCTCCACCAGCTGCTCGGCAAGGCGCTCGCGGCCTCGGCGAGCGACATCCACCTCAAGGTGGGCCAGCCTCCGGGGGCGCGCGTCCGCGGCGACATGGTCTACTTCCGCGTCGACCGGATCCGGCCGGACGACACCGAGGCGGTCGCGCGGCTCATCCTGGCGAAGCAGCCGGCCGTGCGCGAGCAGCTCGCGACGCTCACCGAGCACGACACGTCGTACTCGGTCTCGGGCCTGGGGCGGTTCCGCGTCAACATCTACCGGCAGCGCGGCACGCTCGCGATCGTGATGCGATCGATCCCGCTCAAGATCCCGACGTTCGAGGAGCTCGGGGTGCCCGCGCCGGCGAAGGTGATGGCGGAGCACGAGCGCGGGATGGTCCTCGTCGTCGGCGCCGCCGGCAACGGCAAGAGCTCGACGCTCGCGTCGATGATCGGGCACATCAACGAGACCTTCCCCAAGCACGTGGTCACCATCGAGGACCCGATCGAGTTCCTCCACGAGGACAACCGCGCCAGCATCAGCCAGCGCGAGGTCGGGCTCGACACCGGCACGTTCGCGAGCGCCCTCCGCGCCGCCCTCCGCCAGGACCCGGACGTCATCCAGGTCGGCGAGATCCGCGACGGCGAGACGTTCGAGATCGCGCTCCAGGCGGCGGAGACGGGGCACCTCGTGCTCTCCACGCTGCACACGCCCGACGTGGGGCGCACCGTCAACCGCCTCCTCGCGCTCAGCAAGGGCGGCCCCGACGTGCGCGAGCGCATCGCCGACTCGCTCCAGGGCATCATCGCCCAGCGCCTCCTGCCGAAGCGCGACGGCACCGGGCTCTGCCTCGCCGCCGAGGTGCTGGTCGTCACCGGCACGGTGCGCGAGTCGCTGAAGCGGCCCGAGAACAACCCGCCGCTCAAGGAGCTGATGGAAAAGGGCGTGAGCCCCTACGGGATGCAGACGTTCGAGATGCACCTCAAGCAGCTCGTGGCGCAGGGGCTGATGGCCAAGGACGTCGCGCGCGCGGCGGCGGTGTTCTAGCGCTGGGAGCCGCGCTGCCGCGCGGAGAACGCGGTCGGGCGCGGCTCAGGTCACCGGCTCGATCGCCCGTGCTCCACGGACGGCCAGCACCCGCTCGACCCAGCGCACCGCCTCCTCGACCCCGGCGGTCTTCGAGAACACCGGGCCGAGCGCCTCGGCGGCGTCGAGGGCCGGGCCGGGCCGGGCGCTCGTGAGGAAGGCGATGGGGAGCTCGGGGGCCGCGTCGCGGAGGCGCCGTGCGACCTCGGTGCCGAGCTCGTCGTCGAGCTCGAGATCGAGGAGCGCGGCGCCGAACGCGGTGGCGTCGATCGCGGCCGCCTCGCGGCCGGAGGCGAGCACGGTCACCTCGAGGCCCCGCTCGCCGAGGCGCTGCGCCGTGGCCGCGCGGGCGAACGGGGAGTCGTCGACGAAGAGGACGGGGCGCGACACCTGGTGAGCCCTCGGGCGCCGGGCGGGGGGTGCCCGACGTTGATCGACGATAGCTCGATCCGCGCCGGGGATCACGCGCCGCTTGCGTGGACAGGGCGGTCTCGGTAGGGAGGGTCCATGCCCGACGTCGCGCTCCGCCACGACCAGAGCCTCGAGGAGGCGCTCGCCCTCCACAACCTCCCGCTGTTCGAGCTCGTCGACCGCGCGCGCCAGGTCCACCGCGCGTTCCACAAGGTCGACGAGGTCCAGCTCTGCACGCTGCTCAGCGTGAAGACGGGCGGCTGCCCCGAGGACTGCGCCTACTGCCCCCAGTCGTCGCACCACGACACCGGCGTGGGAGCCGAGAGGATGCTCGACGACGACGCGGTCATCGAGGCCGCCGCCCGGGCCAAGGCCGCCGGATCGACGCGCTTCTGCATGGGGGCGGCGTGGCGCGAAGTGAAGGACGGCCCGATGTTCGAGCGCGTCCTCGATATGGTCCGCGGGGTGAAGGGCCTCGGGCTCGAGGCCTGCTGCACCCTCGGCATGCTCACCGACGACCAGGCGCGGCGCCTCAAGGAGGCGGGGCTCGACGCGTACAACCACAACCTCGACACCTCGCGCGAGGCGTACCGCTCGATCATCACCACGCGGTCTTACGAAGAGCGCCTGCTCACCCTGCGGGCGGTCCGGGGCGCGGGGATCACGGTGTGCTCGGGCGGCATCATCGGGATGGGCGAGTCGATCGCCGACCGCTGCGGCATGCTGGTCGAGCTCGCGCGCCTCGACCCTCACCCCGAGAGCGTGCCGATCAACGCGCTGGTGCGCGCGCCGGGGACGCCGCTCGAGCACCTGCCGCCGGTCGACGGGACCGAGCTCGTGCGCATGATCGCCACCGCGCGGATCATGATGCCGCGCTCCAAGGTGCGCCTCTCGGCGGGGCGGACCGAGCTCACGAAAGAGGCGCAGCTCTTCTGCCTCTACGCGGGCGCGAACTCGATCTTCTACGGAGACCGGCTGCTCACGACCGACAACCCGGGGCCGAGCGAGGACGACGCGCTCCTCAAGGCCGCCGGCCTCGTCCCGATGGCGCCGGCGCCCTGAGGCTCACAGCCAGTCGGAGACGAGCGCGGCGACGCGCTCGCCGAACGGCTCGGGCGACGGCGGCGCCAGGATCGCGCCGAGCTCGCGGGTCCACGCGAGCGCCTCGCCCGACGCCACCGGGCCGTCGAGGAGCGCGCGCGCGGCCTCGGCGATCGGTCCCGCCGCTGCCGCCTCCTGGAGCAGCTCGGGGAAGGCGCGCCGGCCGAGCAAGATGTTCGGGAGCGCGACGTCGCGGACGCGGACCAGCCTCCGCGCCAGGGCGAAGGCGATCCGCCCGATGCGGTAGGCGACCACCGGCGCGGCGCCGGCGAGGGCCGCCTCGAGCGAGGCCGTCCCCGACGCGGTGAGCGCCACGTCGAACGACGAGAGCCGCGGCGCCGCGCCGGCGCCCGGCGCGGTCTCGGTGACGGGGACGTCGAAGCGGGCCGCCGCCGCGCGCGCGACCTCCTCGGCGGAGGCCGGGAGCCCGGGCGCGAGCAGGAGCGCCGCGCGGTCGATCGATCCGCCGGCGCAGAGGCGAGCGGCCGCCTCGCACAGCGGCGACGCGAGCCGCCGCACCTCGCCGGGGCGGCTGCCCGGGAGCACCGCCGCCGCGCGCGTCGGCGAGGTCCGGGCTGCGCCGACCGCCTCGACCGAGGGATGGCCGACGTACCGGGCGTCGAATCCCGCGCCGCGCCAGAGCGCCTCCTCGAACGGGAAGAGGACCGCGAGCCGATCGAGCGCGCCTCGGAGCGTGCGCAGGCGGCCCGCGCGCCACGCCCACACCTGCGGCGCCACGCACCAGAGCACGGGCACGCCGCGGGCGCGGAGGACGCGGCCGACGACGGCGTTGAGCTCGGTGAAGCTCACCAGCAGCGCCGCTCGGGGGCGTGAGCGGCGCACGGCGGCGGCGATGCGCGCCGCCGCCGCCGCGATCGCGGGCGCTCGCACCGCCACGTCGCCGAGGCCCATCGCCGCGGTCCCGACCGCATCGGCTTCGAGCCTCACGCCCGCCCGCGCGCACGCCGGGCCGCCGAGGCCGAAGCAGCGGACGCCGCGGGAGGCGAGGGCCGAGGCCGCCGCCGCCGCGATGCGATCGCCCGACGGCTCGCCGGCGACCACCAGCACCTCGGGCGCGCTCACGCCGGCTCGGTGCGCTCGGACGCCGGCGTCGCCGCGCGATCCCGCTCGGCCCCGGATGCGGCGCCGAGCGGAGGTGCCGGCGTCCTCGCGAGCGCGACGAGCGCCTCGCCGTAGCGCTCGAGGCGCCGCGCCCCGAGGCCCGGGACGGCGGCGATCCGGGCGCGCAGCGAGGGCTCGTCCGCCACGGGCGCCGTCGTTGCGATGGCGCCGTCGGCGGCCGCGGCGAGCGCACCGGCGTCGGCGGCGAGCAGGACGGCGACGATCTCCTGCGCGCAGTGGCCCGGAAGGATGGCTTGCTCCGAGACGCCGCGGCGCTCGGCCTCGGCGCGCCGCCACGTCGCGAGCTGCGCCTCGCGCGCCCTGCGGAGCGCGACGGCGCCCCGCGGCTCGCGCGTGCGCTCGAAGAGCGCCCCGTCCTCGGCGGGGATGGCGCCGTCGGCGATGCCCACCTCGATCGCCGTGAGCCAGGCGGGGACGTGCCGGCCGGCGCGGCCGGCGACGGCGCCGCGGATCGCCTCCAGCGCGCGGGTCGACCGAGGGCGGCGGCGCGCGAGCTCGAGGAGCGCCTCGTTGCCGATGACCTTGAACGCGGGCACGTCCGCCGCCGCCGCCGCGGCCTCGCGCGCCTCGACGAGCCGGCGCAGCACGGCGCGGCCGACGGCGTCGAGGTCCGCGGCGCCCTTGATGCGCGCGTAGGCGGGGCGCGCGTCGCGGGGCGGCGCGGAGGCGCACGCGAGCTTGTAGGCGCACTCGTCGGCGATCTCGTCGCACAGGTCCAACGCCGCGGCGCGCTCGGCGAGCCGGGCGTCGAGCGCGAGCAGGTGGGCGACGTCCTCGGCGAGGTAGCCGAGCTCGGCCTCGGCGAGCGGCCGGCGCGACCAGTCGTGGTGCTGCAGCCGCTTGTCGAGCGCGATCCCGAGCTCGCCCGAGACCAGGGCGGCGAGGCCCGTCGCCGTGTGCCCGAGCAGCCGCGCCGCCACCGACGTGTCGCGCACGCGGCCGAGCGGCGCGCCCGACTCGGCCAGCAGCTTGGCGTCGAAGGTGAGATCGTGCAGCACCTTCGCCGGGCCGAGCTCGCCGAGCAGCGGCGCGAGCGGATCGATCCGGGTCGCGAGCGCGTCGACGACGGCCACGACGACGCGGCCGCCCTCTTCCCATGCGAGCTGCGCCGTGCACAGCTTCGGCCGGAAGGCGAAGAGACCGTCGGCCTCGACGTCGACCGCGACCGCGGGCGCGAGGGCGCAGCGCGCCGCGACGGCGACGACCTCGGCTTCGGTGCGCGCCAGGAGCGGGCGCGATGGCGCCGAGTCGCCGCCGCGTCTCGCCGAACCGGGCGGATCCGCTCCGCCGGTCACGCCGGCCTCGTCGTGGGGCGGCGCCCGCGCGCGGCCCGGGCCGGCGCGCCCCGCCCCCGACCCAACGCCCCCCAGG
>CAYJPW010000024.1:17913-77891 GCA_964372055.1 uncultured Polyangiaceae bacterium | reverse complement strand
ACCGGGGCGGCTCCGCGCCGCCGGTCCCGCCGGCGTCGGCGGGCGCCGGCGCGCCGCCGCGGCGAGGGCGGCGGCGCCGAGCGCGATCGCCACGGCCCCGCTGCTCGGAGAGCCACGTTTGCCGCCCGCTCCGGGAGCGACGGTGCAGCAGCCGTCGGTCTTGGTGTCGCCGTCGCAGCCGCCGTCGTCCCCGCTGCCGCCGGCGTAGCAGTCGGACTCGAAGCCGTGGCGGGGCGTCGTGTCGCAGGTCGACGGGATCGCCCCCCCGGGCGGGTAGGCGGCGCAGATGGCGGAGACGTCGTCGGCGGTGAGGTCGCGCAGCGTCGTCGAGCCCGGCTTGTAGTCGGGGAACATCGTCGAGTCCGAGACCGCTGAGTGCGCGATCCCGAGGAAGTGCCCCGCCTCGTGGGTCACGATCGAGGGCAGATCGAAGACGACGCCGGTGTCGGCGGTCGTGAACCCCGTGCCCGCCGAGTTCAGCTCCATGTCGGCGTCGTAGATCTCGCCGGTGTCGAGGTTGTAGGTGACCGTGGTGAGCGCGAGGGTGTTGCCGCCGCCCTGGTAGGGCCAGCCGTCGTCGCGGAAGATGATCGCGTTCGCGTTGCCGGTTTTCTGGTTGTACTCGTGCTCGTTGCAGGCGACGGTGCCGCCGTAGCCGATGCGGATGTGGGGCGTGCCCCCGCCGGGGCAGGAGGCGTCCATCCAGGTCGCGAACGCGGCGTCGAAGACCTGCTTGGCGGTGGCGAGATCGATGCGGCTGGAGGCGTCCTTCTGCAGCCAGAACGAGACGCAGGGCGAGCCCCAGGCGATCGGGACGCCGCCGCTGCAGTCCTTGACCGAGGGGGTGCAGGCGGTGCCGGTGACCCCGTCCGGACAGGAGGCGGTGCGGCAGAAGGCTCCGGCGCTCCGCGGGGCGAGCCCGAGGGCGAGGAGAGCGCAGGCGGCGAGGGGGAAGCGCCGGCGCGCCGTGGCGCGGCTAAGGCTTCGCATCCTGGGCCTGGCGCGCCCGCACGATCGCCTGAATGGCGTCCTCGACCTTCGCCCCCAAGAGGACGTCGCGCGCCGGCAGCGACGGCGCCTTGCGCGGCAGCAGCGTGCCGACGTCGGGGCTCGACTTGAGCCGGGCAACGCCGTCAAGGTCGGGGGCGATCGGGTAATGGCCCTGCGCGAGGCCGGTGACCACGTTGACGCCGTCCACGGCCGTCACGAACAGCATCGAGCGCGATCCGGTGGGGAGCTGCGCCTCGCCCGAGACGCTCTGCCCAATCTTCCCGACCGCTCCGCCCAGGGTGCGGACCCAGATCTCGGCCCCGGGCGCGCCGAGGACCGCGCTCTCGATCTTCATGCGCGTGTACGTGACGATGCGGCGGCCGCTCGGCAAGTCCTCCCAGACGCTGCGGCGCTCCTGGGCCTCGGCGACCACGACGTACGTGGCGGCCTTCACCAGCTCGTCCAGGCTCGCCTGGATCGAGACCGCCGCCTCGGCGGGCGCCGGGCCTTCGAGCGGCGCCTCGGGCCTGAGCACGGTGGCGGAGAGGGCGACAGCGGTCCCGAGGAGAATGGCTCGCGCGCGCATGGGGCTCACCGGCAACGATACCACACCCCGAGATTGACTGGCCGGCGCCGCGGCGCCATGAGCGGGGCCATGACCGCCGACGTCCTCACCCTGGGCAAACACACCTTCCGCTCGCGCCTCTTCGTCGGAACCGGGAAATACAAGGACGTCCCCGAGACCCGCCGCGCGCTCGAGGCGTCCGGGGCGGAGGTCGTGACGGTGGCGCTCCGGCGCGTGAACCTGAAGGAGCGCGGCGAGGGATCGATGATGTCGCTCCTCACCGAGGGGCGCTGGACGCTCCTGCCCAACACCGCCGGCTGCTACACCGCCGACGAGGCGGTGCGGACCTGCCGCCTCGCGCGCGAGCTCGGCCTCTCCAATCTCGTGAAGCTCGAGGTCATCGGCGATCAGCGCACGCTCTTCCCCGACAACGAGGCGACGCTCGAGGCCGCGCGCATCCTGGTGAAGGAGGGCTTCACGGTGCTGCCCTACTGCATCGACGATCCCATCGTCTGCAAGAAGCTCGAGGAGCTCGGCTGCGCCGCGGTCATGCCCCTCGCCGCGCCGATCGGCTCGGGCCTGGGGATCCGCAACCCGTACAACCTGGCGATCATCCGCGAGCAGACGAAGGTGCCGCTCATCGTCGACGCCGGCGTCGGCACCGCGAGCGACGCCGCCGTCGCCATGGAGCTCGGCTGCGACGGCGTCCTCATGAACACGGCGATCGCCGGCGCCAAGGACCCGGTGCTCATGGCCGAGGCGATGCGCGACGGCGTCATCGCCGGTCGCAAGGCGTTCCTCGCCGGCCGGATCCCGAGGAAGCTCCACGCCTCGGCGTCGTCGCCCGAGACGGGGCTGATCGGTGGCTAGCCTGTCGCTGACGTCCGCCGTGGGCGCGCTCCTCGTCGGCGCGTCGCTCTCGCTGGCGCCGTTCCAGTGCGCGCACGATCCCGACCCCAGCCAGGTCCGCGAGGAGACGCCCGCCGAGGCGCTCTACGGCCTCGCCGAGAAGTTCAAGGCCGACGGCGACGAGGCCGCGCGCGTGCGCACGCTCGAGTACCTGATCGCCCGCTACCCCTCGAGCCGGTTCGCGGTGATGGCGAAGGACGATCTCGCCCAGCGGCAGAAGTGACCGCGCCGGCCGCCCGCGAGCCAGGACCTGGTCCTGCGCCGCCGGCGCCGCGCCTCGTGATCGTGACGGCCACCGACGTCGTCGGCGCGGACGACCTCCTCGCGCGGCTCGACGCGCTCTCGGACCTCTCGCGCGAGGCGCGGTCGCGCGTCGCGGTGATGCTGCGCGATCCCGGGCTCGGCTCGCGGGAGCTCCTCCGCCTCGGCGAGCGGCTGCGCGAGAGGACGCGGGCGCTCGGCGCGTCGCTCTGGGTCAACGACCGCCTCGACCTCGCCAAGGCGCTCGGCGCCGACGCGGTCCACCTCGGGCGGCGGTCGGTGGCGATCGCCGACGCGAAGGCGTTCCTGGGCGATGCGATGAGGATCTCGGTCGCGTGCCACGCTCCGGGCGAGGTGGCCGAGGCGGCCGCGGCCGGCGCCTCGGCCGCGCTCCTCTCCCCGGTGTTCGCGTCGCCGGGGAAGGGCCCCGCGATTGGGACCGAGGCGCTCGCCGCCGCCCGCGCCGCGCTCGCCGCCGCCGGGGGGTCGCTCGCGCTCTACGCCCTCGGCGGCGTCGACGCGGGGCGCGCCGCCGCGTGCCTCGCCGCCGGCGCCGACGGCGTGGCGACCGTGCGGGCGGAGCCGCGCTCGACGCTCACGGCGCTCCTTGCTACGTAGCCGGGATGTCCGGCCCCCCGAACGACAAGGCCAAGGTCTTCGCCCCCGTCCCGACGACGCTCGATTTCCCCGCCGAGGAGGGCCAGGTCCTCGCGTTCTGGAAGCAGAGCGGCATCTTCAAGAAGACCCTGTCCGCCGCGACGCGGGCGACCGGCCCGAGCAAGGGCACCTTCGTCTTCTACGAGGGGCCGCCCACGGCGAACGGGATGCCGCACAACGGCCACGTGCTCACCCGCGCGGTGAAGGACGTCCTGCCCCGCTACAAGACGATGCGCGGCTACGACGTGCCCCGCAAGGCCGGGTGGGACACCCACGGCCTGCCCGTCGAGGTCGAGGTCGAGAAGGAGCTCCGCATCCACGGCAAGGCCGACATCGAGCGCTACGGCGTCGAGCCCTTCATCGCCCGCTGCGTGGCCTCGGTCTTCCGCTACACCGACGCCTGGGAGAAGCTCACCGACAAGATCGGCTTCTGGGTCGATCTCGACGAGGCGTACGTCACCTACCACCGGAGCTACGTCGAGAGCGTGTGGTGGGCGCTCTCCGAGCTCCACAAGAAGGGCCTGCTCTACCGCGGCCACCGCGTCTGCTGGTGGTGGCCCCAGGGCGGCACGGCGCTCAGCGCCGCCGAGGTCGGCCAGAGCTACAAGACCGTCGACGATCCGAGCTGCTTCGTCGCCTTCCCGCTGGTCGATCCCGCCGACGAGCGCCTCCGCGGCGCGGCGCTCTGCGCCTGGACGACGACCCCGTGGACCCTTCCGTCGAACGGCTACGCCGCGGTGCGCGGCGAGTACGACTACGTCGTCGTCGAGGCGCCCGGGCACCGGCTGGTGATCGCGGCCGCGCTCCGCGAGGAGCTCGCCAAGAAGCTCAAGACCGACCTCCCGGTCGTGGCCACGCTCAAGGGCACCGATCTCGCCGGCCTCCACTACCGGCCGCCGTTCGACACCTACGCGCAGAGCCTCTTCGACGCGCGCGCCGCGCTCAAGTCGGGCGGCGAGGCGCCGCTCTACTGGCGCGTCATCGACGCCGACTTCGTCACCCTCGACGCAGGCACCGGCATCGTCCACGTCGCGCCGGCGTTCGGCGAGGACGACTTCAAGGCGCACCGCGCCGAGCTCGCGCGCTACGTCGATCCTTCGCTCGTTCCGCTTCTGTGCTCCGTCCGGCCCGACGGCACGATGGGCGACGAGATGGGCGCGCTCTCGGGCGTGTTCGTGAAGGACGCCGACGCGCGGCTGCTCAAGGACCTCGAGGCGCGCAAGCTGCTCGTCCACCAGGAGAAGTACCGCCACGACTATCCCTTCTGCTGGCGCGCCGACGACGATCCGCTCATCCAGCTCGCGCGCCCGGCCTGGTACATCCGCACCACCGAGAAGATCGATCAGGCGATCGCCAACAACCGCGCGGTCGACTGGCTCCCTCCGCACATCAAGGAGGGGCGCTTCGGCGAGTTCCTCGCCAACAACGTCGACTGGGCGCTCTCGCGCGAGCGCTACTGGGGCACGCCGCTCAACGTCTGGATCTGCTCGGCCGACCCCGAGCACCAGCTCGCGCCGGCGTCGGTCGCCGAGATCGAGCGCCAGAACCCGAAGGCGTTCGATCACTTCCGCGCCGCCAAGGCCGCCGATCCGAACCTCAACGACCACCTCATCGTCCACAAGCCGTGGATCGATCAGGTGACCTTCCCGTGCCCGACGTGCCGCGCCGAAATGCGGCGCGTCCCCGAGGTCATCGACGCCTGGTTCGACAGCGGGAGCATGCCCTTCGCGCAGTGGGGCTATCCGCACGCCCCCGGATCGAAGGAGCGCTTCGAGCGCGCCTTCCCGGCCGACTTCATCAGCGAGGCCATCGATCAGACGCGCGGCTGGTTCTACTCGCTGCTGATGATCTCGACGCTCCTCTTCGACGAGGCGGGGCAGCGGCGCTTCGGCCTCACGCCGCCGCGCCCCTTCCCGTACCCGTACAAGACCTGCGTCGTCCTCGGGCACATCTGCGACCGCGAGGGGAAGAAGGAGTCGAAGCAGAAGGGGAACTACACGCCGCCCGAGGTCATCCTCGAGCGCGTCCGCATGCAGTTCGCCGCCGTCCGCGACGAAGCGGCCCACCTGAGCACGAGAGAAGGCGTCGCCCTCATCGCCCGCGAGGACTACGAGGGCCTCGATCTGACCGGCGAGTCGACGCGCGTCGTCCTCTACCGCGCCGACCGCGAGGACGAGAAGGTGCCGATGGAGCTCAAGCCCCAGAAGGGGATGAAGCGCCGCATCGTCGCCCTCCACGGGTCGGACCTCGATCGCCTCGGCCTGGCGCCCGGGGACAAGGCGCTCGAGACGATGCCCAACGACGTGCCGCGCATGCCGGCGGTGGAGCGCGTCACCATCGAGGATCCTTCGACGCCGGCGCCCGGCGCCGACGCGTTCCGCTGGTTCTTCTACGCGTCGTCGCCGCCGTGGACCAACACGCGCCACTCGCTCTCCAACGTGCGCGCGCAGCAGAAGGAGTACGCGATCAAGCTGCGCAACGTGTACTCGTTCTTCACGATCTACGCGAGCATCGACGGCTTCTCGCCGGCCGAGGGGAACGCCGACGCGAAGGAGACGACGCCGGCGGCCCTCGCCCGCGGCAAGGGCTACCGCCCCGCCAAGGAGCGCGCGCTGCTCGACCGCTGGATGCTCTCGGAGCTCCACCTCGCCGCGCGCGACGTCACCGCCGCGCTCGACGGCTACCTGCTCTACGACGCCGCGCAGCGCCTCGTCGATCTCGTCGACGCCCTCTCCAACTGGTACGTGCGCCGCAGCCGCGCGCGCTTCTGGTCGCCGGCGGGGGAGGGCGGGGCGATGGGCGGCGCCTCGGCCGACAAGCTCGACGCGTACTGGACCCTTTACGAGGCGCTGGTGACGATCGCGAAGCTCTCGGCGCCGTTCACGCCCTTCATGGCCGACGCGATGTACCAGAACCTGGTGCGCGGGCCGTGGCCCACCTCGCAGCCCGAGAGCGTGCACCTCGTCGGCTATCCCGAGCCGGATCCGGCGGCGATCGACGAGCGGCTCGCGCGCGAGATGCGCGCCGTGCGCGAGCTCGTCTCGCTCGGCCTCCAGGTCCGCACCGCCAACAAGCTCAAGGTGCGCCAGCCGCTCTCGCGCGCCGACGTGGTCCTGTCGGACAAGGGGCTCGCCGCCGCGCTCGAGCCGCACGTGTCGCTCATCGCCGAGGAGCTCAACGTGCACGAGGTGCGGTTCCTCCGCCCCGGCGAGGAGGGGCAGGCGGTGCGCTACACGCTCAAGCCGAACTTCCGCGCCCTCGGCCCCAAGCTCGGGAAGAAGGTCCAGGTCGCCAAGCAGGTGCTGGCGAAGGCCGACGCCGGCGCCCTCCGGGCCGAGCTCGCGACCAACGGCCGCGTCGAGATCGCGATCGACGGCGACACGGTGGCGCTCGGGCCGGACGAGATCGAGGTCGCCGTCGAGGCGAGCGAGGGCTTCGCCGCGGCCGGCGGCCGCGCCGGCGTGGTCGTGCTCCACACCGCGCTCACCGACGCGCTCCGCGACGAGGGCCTGGGGCGCGAGATCCTCTCCAGGCTCCAGGCCGTCCGCAAGGAGCTCGACCTCGGCTTCACCGAGCGGATCGCCGTCGCCATCGAGGGCAGCGACCGCGTCAAGCGCGTCGCCGCGGCCATGCGCGACGTGCTCATGGCCGAGGCGCTCGCCTCCACGCTCGAGATCGGGCCGCCGAGCTTCGCCGCGAGCGACCGGCGCGAGGCGCTCGTCGACGGGGAGTCGCTGGTGCTGAGCGTCGCCCGGGTCTGACGCGCGCCCGCGGGCAGGCGAGGGCGCCCGGGTCCGTGCGCTCGTCGGCCGCGAACGCGGCCCGCGCGCGGCCGACGAGCGCGCGGTACGAGCCGCTGACGCGGGTGCCTCAGCGGCGGCCGCCGAAGACGTCGATGTCGGTCGGCTTCGGCCTGGGCTTCCCCTTCGGCGCCGCCTTGCCCGGCTTGGCGGCCGCTGAAGCAGGGGGCTCGGCGATCGCCGTGCCGCCGGGGGTGACGAGCGGCTCGCCCGAAGACGCGGGCTCCGCGGTGGCGACGGGGACGGCGACCGAGGCGGCGGGTGCGGGTGGCGGCGCGGCGGCAGCCGTGGGCGCGGGGTCGGCGGCGGGTGTGCGGGTGAGCGCGACGAGCGCGACGACGCCGCCCAGCAACGCGACCAGCCCGCCGGCCGTGAGGATCGCCGTGAGCCGCCGGCCGCGCCTGCGCACCTGGCGGGCGGAGCTCGTGAGGGCGTCGGTCGACTCGCGGCGGCGATCGGGTTGGCGCAGGAGCGTGACCTTCTCGTCGCTCGCCATCGGCTCGCCGGAGGGGCGCGGAGCGTCGGGCGGGGCGGGGGCCTCTTGCGCGGTGAGGATCGCGTGGATGTTGCGCGCGCTCGCCATGGCCTTGGCTCCCCCGATGGCCGCGGCGATCGCGTGGGCGAACGCCGCGAGATCGGGGAAGCGCTCGTCCGGGACCTTGGCGAGCGCGCGGACGATCGCCTCGTCGAGCGCCTCGGGCACGTCGGGGCGAAGGGCGCGGACGTGCGGGGGCGGCTCGACCGCGATCGCGGTGACCAGCGTGGTGACGTTGACGCCGTTGTACGGCGTGCTGCCGGTGCAGAGCTCGTAGAGGATCATCGCCAGAGCGTGCTGATCGCAGCGCGCGTCGACGTACTTGCTGTCCCGCACCTGCTCCGGCGACATGTACTGCGGCGTGCCGAACGTCGAGTTCGTCGCGGTCAGCGAGGTGACGCCGTCGGGCATCTTCACCTTCGAGAGCCCGAAATCGAGCACCTTGATCACGGGCGTTCCGTCGCGCTTGCGCGTGAGGAAGAGGTTCGCCGGCTTGAGATCGCGGTGCACGAGCCCGACGGCGTGCGCCTCGGCGACGCCCTCGGCCGCCTGGAGGACGTAGTCGACCGCCTCGGCGAGCGGCAGCTTGCCGCGTTTCGAGAGCTCGACGTCGAGGTCGTGCCCGGCGAGCAGCTCCATCACCAGGTACGGCGCTCCGGACTCGGTCTGCCCCACGTCGTGCACGTGCGCGATGTGGTCGGCGGGGAGCTGCGCCGCGATCTGCGCCTCGCGGAGGAAGCGCGCCAGCACGTCGGGCGATCGGTGCACCTGAGCGCTCAGCATCTTGAGCGCCACGCTCTTGCCCAGCACCACGTGCGTGGCGGCGAGGACCACCCCCATGCCGCCCTCGCCGAGGACGCGCTCGACACGGTACTTGCCCAGGAGGACGGTACCCGGAGGAGGCGTAGGCCCCGGCGCGTTCACCGGCGAGGAGGGTACCACGGGGTCGCCCGCCGCCGATCGTGAGGGTCGGCCGCCCGCGCCAGGCGGGGTTGGGCTTACCTGGGAGGCCCGCCACACCAGCACGCGATGTGCCATGGCCGCGCGCCGGAATCCTCCGCCCCCGACGAGCAACGCGCGCCGCAGAATGCGACGGCGTCGCAAGCTGCATCCATGGACGGCAGGCTCCGCATCGCCCGAAACTGGACCGTTGGCTCGAGTCTCCGGGGAACCGGGCGGAGCCTCCTCCTCGATGCGCGGCGGTACGGCGCTTGCCGAGAGGTGACCTCGTGAGCCAGCCCGCCTCGGCGCCAGACCAGCGCCTCTCGCCCATCTCGGTCGACTGGAGCGCCCTCGAGGACGCCTTCGAGAACAACTCGATCCTGGTCCGCTCCTACATCCACGCCCGCACCGGCGAGGTGACGCGTCTCGCGGACGACGCTCCCGATCCGGAGCTCGAGCGGCGCATCGCCGGCGACGCCGCGTTCCTCCCGCTCCAGCCGATCAGCTCGCGAGAGCAGTACCGGTGGATGGAGCTCTTCATCCCCACCGTCGGCGATCCCGATCTCGCCGGGCGCCTCTGGGCCTCCATCGCCGGCAAGGGAGCCTTCCGCCGGTTCAAGGCGCAGCTCGCGGACCGGCCCGAGCGCGACGCCTGGTACGCCCTCCGCGCCATCCAGGTGCGGAGCTACGCCGACGCCTGGCTGCGCGCGCACGGCCTGGAGGCGGCCAACCGGCCCGCGCCGCGGAGCGCCGCGGAGCCGCGGCAGGCGCAAGCGCACGTCGCGCCCGCCGGTGCGGCAGCGGCTGACGGGCCCGGCGCCGGCCCGGCCTCTTCGGATGCGGCGGGCGAGCGACGCGAGGCGAGCGGCAGGCGCGCGGCGGAGCGGCCGGTCTTGCTGATGCGCCTCTTCGAGATCGCCGAGTCGCTCGGGCCGCGCGAGCTCGGCACGCTTGCGGCGCTCGCCGAGTTCTTGCACACGCGCCGGCTCGTCCGCGAGGCCCGAGCTTGAGCGCGAGGCGCGCGCGTGTAGGCTCGGGGGCGTGACGGTGCCGCGGGTCCTCATCATCGACGACGAGCGCGGCGTCTGCGAGCTGCTCGCCGCCGGCCTCTCGAAGAGGGGCTTCGCCGCGATCTGGCGGACGTCGGGGGACGCGGCGCTCGAGGTCCTCGCGGCCGAGGACTTCGACGTGGTCGTCACCGACATCCACATGAAGGGGCTCGACGGCCTCGCGCTGTGCGAGCGCATCGTTCAGAGCCGGCCCGATCTGCCGGTGATCGTGATCACGGCGTTCGGGAGCCTCGACACCGCCACGGCCGCGATCCGGGCAGGCGCGTACGACTTCATCACCAAGCCGTTCGAGCTCGACGCGCTCCGGATCGCGCTCGATCGAGCGGTGCGGCACCGCGCGCTGCGGGACGAGGTGAAGCGGCTGCAGCGGGCCGCCGCGGGCGATCCCCGCTTCGACGAGATCCTCGGCGCGAGCACCCCGATGCGCAAGGTCTACGATCTGCTCGACCGCATCGCGGACCTCGACACCTCGCTCCTCATCACCGGCGAGAGCGGCACCGGAAAGGAGCTCGTCGCGCGGGCGCTCCACGCCCGGAGCGCGCGGCGCGACGGGCCCTTCGTCGCGGTCAACTGCGCGGCCGTCCCCGAGGCGCTGCTCGAGAGCGAGCTCTTCGGCCACGCCAAGGGCGCGTTCACCGACTCGCGCGGGGCGCGGACGGGGCTCTTCCTCAGCGCCGCGGGCGGCACGCTGCTCCTCGACGAGATCGGCGATCTGCCTCTCGGCTTGCAGCCCAAGCTCCTCCGCGCGCTCCAGGAGCGCGTGGTCCGCCCGGTCGGCTCGGACGCCGAGGTCCCGTTCGACGTGCGCCTCGTCGCCGCGACGAACCGCGATCTCGAGGCGGCCGTCGAGGAGCGCAGGTTCCGCGAGGACCTCTACTACCGCGTCAACGTGGTCCACGTGGAGCTGCCGCCGCTCCGCTCGCGCGGCAACGACGTGCTCCTGCTCGCCCAGCGCTTCGTCGAGCGCTTCGCGGCGAGCACCGGCCGCCGCGTCACCGGGCTCTCGCCCGGCGCGGCGGAGAGGCTGATGAGCTACCCCTGGCCCGGCAACGTGCGCGAGCTGCAGAACTGCGTCGAGCGCGCCGTCGCGCTGGCCCGCTTCGAGGTGATCGCCGCCGACGACCTGCCCGACAAGGTCCGCAACCACGAGCGGCGCCACGTGGTGGTGGCGACCGACGATCCCGCCGAGCTCATGCCGATGGAGCAGGTCGAGCGCCGGTACATCGCCCGGGTGCTCGAGGCCGTGGGCGGCAACAAGACCGTCGCCGCGCAGGTCCTCGGCTTCGATCGCGCCACGCTCTATCGCAAGCTCGCTCGCTACGCGGCCGTGGGCGGCGATCCGCCGAGCGGCAGGTAGATGGCGAAGCGCGCGCCCGCGCCCTCGGTGCTGGCGACGTCGATCCAGCCGCCGTGATCGCGGACGATGCCGTAGGCGACCGAGAGGCCGAGGCCGGTCCCCTCACCGGCGCCCTTCGTGGTGAAGAAGGGCTCGAACGCGTGCGCCATCGTCTCCGAAGACATGCCGGCGCCCGCGTCCTCGACGGCGAGGCACGCGAAGCGCCCCTCGGCCCCGCCGATCTCGGCGGGCGGCGAGCGGGGCTCGGTCGAGAGCGTCACCTTGATCACGCTCCCGTCGCCCGACGCCTGGATCGCGTTCACGACGAGGTTGGTCAGCGCCTGCTGCAGCTGGTCGGGATCGACCTCGGCGACCACGTCCGCGTCGCCCGGCTCGACCGCGACGGCGATCCGCCGCTTGTCGGCCATCGGCACGAGCAGAACGCAGGCCCGGCGGACGACGGCGCCCAGGTCGACGTTCGCCTTCTCCGCGCCGCGCCGCCGCGCGAAGTCGAGCAGCTGGCGGACGATGCGCGTCACGCGCTGCGCCTGCTCCACGATGATGCCCGCGTACTCGGCGACCTCGGCGCCCGCCGCGTCGCCGTCGGCCAGCATGCGGGCGCGCCCCGAGATGACCTGGAGCGGCGCGCCGAGCTCGTGGGCGACGCCCGAGGCGAGCTTGCCGACGGTGGCGAGCCGGTCGGCGTGCCGGAGCTGCTCGAGCGCCGCGATGCGCGCCGCCGCCTCTCTGGCCACGCGCTCGTGGGCCTCGGCGAGGTGGTCGCACATGGCGTTCATCTCGGCGGCGAGCTCGCCGATCTCGTCGCGCTGGCCGAGATCGAGCCGCTGGCTCAGATCGCCGGCGCCGACCCGCGTCGCCTGGGCGATGAGGCTGCGCATCGGCCGCCCCACCAGCCACACCCCGACGGCCGAGGCCACGGCGCCGCACACCAGCGCGACCACCAGCGTGGCGGCCGCGGTGTTGACGAGCGTGGTCCTCACGTACTGGCGCTCGCCGGCGAGCGACTCGGCGAACTCGATCGCGCCGGTCCGCGCCGAGCCGAGGTGCGCGGGGACCACGGTGACGAGGTGCTCGCCTTGGCCGTCGAGATCGATCTTGGCGACGACCTCCTCGCCTGCTTCGACCGGGCCGAGCCGCGCCCGAGGGAGCGTCGGGGCGTAGGGATCGCCCTCGGGGGCGTCCAGCGCGATCCAGCGGATCGTCATGTGGCTCTCGCGCTCGTTGGCCGCGTCGACGAGGTGCAGGGCGCGCTCGCGCCCGTCGGACCGCCACACCTCGACCACGGCGGCGGCGAGGGCGCGGCCCATGATGTGCGTGTCGCGGCGCATGTCGCTCTCGAAGAGGCGGAGCTCGCGGCGCGCGCCGAAGTAGGCGTGGACGGCGAGCACCGCGAAGACGCCGAGCACGATGGCGGCGGTCAGCTTGCGGGCGAGCTTCACCCGGCCTTTCTAGCACCGCGCTCGCCCGCGGCGGCACGGTCGCGAGCGGGGGCTCTGCCCCCGGGCCCCCGGACGGAAGAGGCGCGATCGGTGCCGGCGCTGGAATGGAACCGTGCCAGAGATCCCGCTGCGGGCCGGTCGTCGGCGCGACCGGAGCGCCTCGATCAGCGACCCGCGCGCGCGTAGAGCAGCCAGGCGCCGGTGGCGTAGACGACCACCATCAAGAGGCTGTCCGGTTCGATCAACGCGAAGCGGCGCTCGGCGCGGTAGACGATGGCGGCGAGGCCGAGGCTCATGAGCACGATCCCGAGCAGGGCGGAGAGCGCGTGGCTCGGATCGAGCGCGGCGAACACGGACCCGGTCGGATCCGCGACATCCATCGCGAAGAAGATGGCCATGTTGAACGCGTTCGAGCCGAAGAGGTTGCCGACCGCGAGATCGAACGCCCCGAGGCGGACGGCCGCGATCGACGCGACCAGCTCGGGCAGCGAGGTGGCCAGGCCGACGAGCAGGGTGCCGACGACCGTCGAGCCGAGCCCCGTGACGTCGGCGAGGCCCTTGGCGGACCAGGCGAACGCCGGCGCGCTGGCGAGGATCGCGAGCGAGGCGGCGGCGAACTGGACCGCGGCCCTGCGTAGGCTCGTCGCGCGCGGCGCGGCCTGCGGCTCGTCGGGCCGGGCGGGCGCCGCGGCCGCTCGCGCGGCGGCGCGCGCGCCGTGCCGGTACACGGCGCGGGTCCCGGCGACGTAGACGAGGAGGAGCAGGATGGCGCCCGGCGCCACGCCGAGGACGGCGTGGGCGTCGTGCAGCGACACGAGGACGGCGGCGATCGCCGTCAGCAGGATCGCGAGGCAGGCGGCGAGCGCGTTGTCGAGCGCGGCGCCGCGCAGCACGCGGCGCGCCGGGGGGAGGAGATCGGTGATCGCCAGGATGAGCATGTTGGCCATGCTCGATCCGAAGAGATCGCCCGCCGCCAGATCGACGGCGCCGAGGCGCACGGCGGCGACATCGGTCGCGAGCTCCGGCAGCGACGTCGCCGCGGCCATGAGCACGGCTCCGACCCAGATGCGCCCGATCCCGGTCTTCTCCGCGATCGCATCGCCCGAGCGACTGAGGACGGTCGCCGCGGCGACGAGGACGGCGCCGGTGGCCGCGAACGCCAGGACGAGGGCGATCACCCCGTAGCCTAGCCGCCCGGCGGCGTGCGATCGGTCGGGCGTCCTCCGGATCGCGCCGTCGGACCGGCGGCCCATGCGGGCGGAATGCGCGGAGAACGAGGCGGGTCGGGCGCAGGCGCGCCGGTTCCGCTCGAAGCGCCGACGGCGCTTTGGGTGCTGCGAGCGCCATCCGCTCGGCGGGGCGGCCCGCAGCCGGCGGCGGGGCGCGGCGACCGGGTGCGGCCGTCAACGAGCCATCACCAGGCCCGTCGCGACGGCGACGCCCTGGATGATGGCGAACGAGACGATCCCCACGGGCAGGAAGTCGGCGAACCCGAAGGCGAGCGGTTCGCCGGCGGGGTCGCGGAGCTTGGCGCGCTCGACCATGCTCTGCGCGAGCGGACCTGCCGTCGCGGCGGTGAGCAGGAGCGAGCTGCCGGCGCACACGCTCATCGCGAGACCGACGTAGACGGCGGCGGGCGGGAGGCTGTGGCCGAGCTCCCGCGCGACCTCGAGGAGGGCGGCCATGCTCGGGCCGGCGGAGAAGAGGCCCGTCAAGAGCCCGGCCGCCACGAGGAAGATGAGGAGCCTCGCCTCGGGTCCGACCGGCAGCGCCAGGATGCCCTGCGCGAGCGCCTGGAAGAGGCCCGTCCGGCGCACCACGCCGACCATGAAGAAGAGGGCGAAGAGAAACAGGGTGGTCTCCGCGTCGAGCGCGCGCGAGAGGATGTCGCGCGCCGCGCTCCGCCGATCGACGGCGCGGCCTCCGGCGACGAGCAGCAGCGCGAGCGCGAGGGCCGCGCCGGTCCAGGCCACGAGCTCGGGGGTGACGGCGTAGCTCGGCAGCACCATCCAGGCGGCGATCATGGCCACGAGCACCGCCGAGGTGCCGGCCATGACCCGCCGCTCGATGCGCACGTTGCGATAGAGGGCGTCGATCACCGCGACCGTGAGCCGCTGGCTGAGCGAGCTGTGCACGACGTCGCGCGCGGGCCGGACGAGCAGCACCAGCGCCGCCAGCACCACGACGAGCGCGAACGCCGCGGCGGGGAAGGCGGCGCGGAGGTAGTCGCCGAACCGCATCGCGCCCGCGCCGAGGAGCAGCACCGCGGGGAAGTCGCCGACCGGCGTCGATGCCCCTCCGAGGTTGCAGGCGACGATCAGGGGGCCGACCGTCCAGCGCAGGTGGCGGCGCGTCGTGCCGGTGAGGCGGAGCAGCGCCAGGAGCACCGGCAGCACGAGCAGCAGCGCGGTGAGGTTGTTGACGAGGCCGCTGACGAGGAACATCACGGCCGCGAAGAGCGGCGCGATGCGGCCGGGGTGCGCGCCCCCGAGGCGCGTGACGCGGACGGCGAGCCGATCGAAGAGGCGTGAGCGCGCGAAGATCTCGGAGAGCACGCCCAGCGAGACGAGGATCACGAACACGTCCCACGGGAGCGAGGCGAGGAGCTCCCCGATCGTCGCCGTGTGGGTGAGCGCCGACCAGAGCCCCGCGATCGCGGCGCCGCCGAGGACGATCACGAGGCGCTGCCGCGGGACGAGCGCCTGCAGGACGATGCAGGCGACGAGGACCAGCGCCGGCACGAAGACCGAGCTCACCGCGCGCGGCCCTCGGGCCCGACGAGGGGAGCGAAGTCGCTCGCGTCCGTCTCGCCGAGCCACCGTGGATAGGCCTCCATCTTCGGCCCGAGCACGTTCCAGCCGACGATCTTGCGGAAGCGCGGGCGGACGTCGGGCCCGTGCGCCCGGAGCCACGCCTGGCACACGGTCGCCCGGAAGCCGTCGGCCCCGTACACGATCGTGAGCAGGCCGGTGGAGCGACCGGCCCACCGCTGGAACGTGCCGAGCTCGCTGAGCTCCACGCGCTCCCCGAGGTTCGCGCGGACGCGGTCGAGATCGGCGTCGTGTGTAAGGTCCGGCAGCACGGCCACGCGCACACCAGGGATCTCGGGCAGGAGCGCCTCGAGGCAGTGGGCCTCGATGCCGACGACGACGAGGCGGGAGAGATCGCCCACCTCGGCGGCGACGGCGGCGGCGCTGACCGCCGGCACCTCCCGCCGGGCGAAGGCGCGCGCCGCGACCACGTCGAAGACCGGGTAGCTCTCCCCGAGGGCGCCGGCCGCCTCGGCCGCCAGCGCCTCGTCGGGCTCGAGCAGGAGCTCGCGCACGAACACCCGCGCCGCGCTGAACATCCCGAGCTCGCCCGCGCAGACCCCGAAGGCGTCGCACAGCCCCGCGGGCACGCGGCTCATGGGCGGGCCGCCCGGCGCTGGCGCAGGATGGCGTCGAGCAGGCACACCATCGCCACGTTCGCGAGCGAGTGCTGCGGAGGTCCGTCGAGCAGCGCGGCGATCATCGCCTCCTGCTCGCGGCTGTCGCGCGGGGCGAGGTGATCGAGCGGGGCGGTCGGGAGGCGCAGCGGGTAGACCTGCTCGTCCTCCTCGTCGAGCTCCTCGGCGAGGTGCGGAGGGAGCTGCATCGGCACTTCGCGCGCCTCGGCCGCGGGCGTGGGCGTCCCGTCGAGCAGCAGGCCGAGGAGCCGGAGGAGCACGTAGTTCGCCCCCCGGTGGTGGGCCGGCCCCTCGTCGAGGAGGCAGCGGATCACGAAGTCGCGCTCGCCCTCGTCGGGGACGAAGGGCGCGAGCAGATCGCTCACGGCGCGGTGGTCCACGAACGAGAGCGAGCCCACCCGCGCGCCGGGGCGGCGGTGGCGGTGACGAGGCTTGGGCGGCATCGACCTGCTCGTGTGTATCACAGGGTCGCCGCCCGGCGCCGCGCGCGGGACGCCGGCGATCGCGGTCCTGGTGACCGGGGACCATGGTACGCGGAGGGAACGATGCAATTCGAGATCGCCCTCGTGATGCTCTTCGCGGCGGCGACCGCGGTCGTCGCGCCCTGGCTCGAGGTCCCACCGTCGCGCTCGTGATCGCGGGCCTCTTGCTGGGAACGGCGCGGGCGCGGGACCTCACGAAGGATCTCCTCTACGCGTTGGTCCTGCCGGCCCTGCTCTTCGAGGCGGCGCTGCACCTCGAGCTCCGCCGTTTCTGAAGCAGCAGACGCTCCGGCGGAGAGCTCGACGGGCACCAGGCCGTCGGTCCGGCCGCATCGCCGGTGAGCCCACGCCGTCGCCGAGCACCAGCGGGTTCGGGTAGCAGCGTGAGTCGCGCCGCCCGCGCCGGATCAGCTCGGCCAGCGCCAGTCGCCGGCGACGAGAAGGGGGGCGATCCCGGGCACCTCCTGCGCGATCCACTCGAGAGTGCCGGCCAGGACGATGTGATCGACGCTCCCCCATCCGGCTCGGCGGGCGCGCTCGACGGCGTCCGTGACGAGCTTCTCGAGGCTCGCCATCTCGTCGCGCCCGCCGTCGGAGCCGGCGCGAGCGCGGCGATACGCCTCGAGGCTCTCGGACAGCGCGCGGGCGAGCTCGTTCGCGGTGCGGTGGCTCACGCCCTCATCCGCGCCGCGCCCGGCGACCGCCCTCTGGACCCACCGAGCTCGACCGCTCCACATCGGGGCATGCGGGCGCGCTCGGTGCACGCGCAACGGAACAGGCGAGCTGCCATCGCGGTGCCCTTACAACGTCGTCTCCCGGGGCACCAGCCGAAAGTCGGAGCTCCAACGATCGCCGCCTCCGGAATCGGATGCGAGCGCCCGCTCCTCGCGGGCACGGTGGCGGGGGCTGCGACCCGGCCTTCGCGTGGCGAGCCGGTCGGACGCTGTGGCATGCGACGGGGCAGCACGGAGCGGCGGGCCCGCGTCACGCCGGCCGGCCGTACCCTCCGCCCCCGGGCGTCTCGATGACGATGCGATCCCCCGGGCCGACCGAGAGCTCGGCCTTCGCCGGAAGCTCCTCCGGCGTGTCGCTCCCGGCGCGGATCACCCGGTTCTGCCCGAGCGCGCCCGCCGCCCCGCCGGCGAGGCCGTAGGGCGGGTACGGTCCGCGCCGCTCCGAGAGGATCGACACCTGGAGCGGGGCCGTCGCCTCGAGCTCGCGCACGACGCCGTCGCCGCCGCGGTGCAGGCCCGCGCCGCCCGAGCCGCGCCGGATGGCGAAGCGGCGGACTCGGACCGGGTAGCGCCGCTCCAGGACCTCGGGATCGGTGAGGCGCGTGTTGGTCATGTGCGTGTGCACGGCGTCGGCGCCTTCGGCCGTCGGGGTCGCGCCGGCGCCGCCGCAGATCGTCTCGTAGTAGCCGAAGGTGCCGTCGCCGAAGCTCAGGTTGTTCATCGTGCCCTGGCTCGCGGCGGCCGCGCCGAGCGCGCCGAGCAGCGCATCGACGATTCGCTGCGAGGTCTCGACGTTGCCGCCGACCACCGCCGCGGCCCGCGAAGGATCGCCGACGTCGGGCGGGTCGAGGAGCGAGCCGGGGGGCACGACGATGCCGATGGGCGCGAGGACGCCGGCGTTCAGGGGGAGGTCGTCGGGCAAGAGGCAGCGGAACGCGTAGAGGACGGCGGCGGTGACGATGGCGCGGTTCGCGTTGAGGTTCCCCGGGACCACGGGCCCGGTACCGGTGAAGTCTACGGTCGCCGAGTCGCCGCGGATCGTGACGGTCACGGCGATGGGCGTGCCGTCGTCGAGGTGATCGACGAACGGGAAGCGCCCGTCGGGCAGGGCCGCGAGCGCGCGGCGCATCTTGGAGGCGGCCTCGTCCTGGAGGTGGCGCATGTACGCGAGGAGGACGTCGAGGCCGATGCGATCGGCGAGCTCGACGAGCCCGGCGGCGCCGGCGCGGTTGGCGGCCGCCTGCGCGGCGAGATCGGCGAGGTTGTCGGCGACGCGGCGCGAGGGGTAGGGCCCGGCGCGGAGCAGCGCGGCGATCTCGGCCTCGCGCGAGGCGCCGCGATCGACGAGCTTCGCGCTGCGCAGCAGGACGCCCTCCTCGGCGAGGCAGGTGGAGCGCGGCGGCATCGAGCCGGGCACGGCGCCGCCGATCTCGGCGTGGTGGGCGCGGCTCGCGGCGAAGGCGACGAGGCGCTCGCCGTGGAACACCGGCGTGATCACGGTGACGTCGGGCAGGTGCGAGCCCCCTCGGTAGGGATCGTTGGTGACGAAGACGTCGCCGGGGCAGGGCGGCGGGCCGTCGGCGACGAGGCGGCGCACCGTCTCGCCCATCGCGCCGAGGTGGACGGGGATGTGCTGCGCGTTGACGACGAGGTCGCCCTCCGCGGTGAAGATCGCCGAGCTGTAGTCGAGGCGCTCCTTCACGTTGGTCGAGCTCGCGGTGCGCCTCAGGGTCACGCCCATCTGCTCGGCGACGGCCGCGAGCGCCGCGCCGTGGATCTCGAGGTCGACCGGATCGACGGCGACGGCGCCTCGAGCCGCTGCCGCGGCGACGCCTGCCGCCGCGGCGCCGGCGAGGCCGGCGTCGGTGAGAAGGACCGTCCCGGCGCCGTCGACGCGCGCGCGCCAGCCCGCCTCGACGACGATCGTCGAGCCCGCCTCGCACACGATCGCGGGGCCCTCGAGCGCGTCGCCGGGGGCGAGGTGCTCGCGCAGGAACACCGGAACGCGGCGGGGCGCGCCGTCGAACCACGCGGTCACCTCCTCGGCGGGAACGGCGCGGTGCTCGGCCGCGGGCGCCGGCGCTGCGCCGGGCTCGTCGCGCGCCCGGCCGCTGACCTCCAACCGGAGCGCCACGATCTCCAGCCCACGGCCGGCGTGGTGGTAGCCGTAGAGCCGCTCGTGCATCCGCTCGAAGGCGGCGCGCCAGGTCTCGCCGTGGGGCAGCGGCACGGCGATCGCCGCGTCCTGGCCCTCGTAGCGGAGATCGAGCGAGCGCTCGCCCGGGAGCACGCGCGCGCGCGGCACGCCGGCCTGCACGACCTCGGCGGCGAGCGCCGCTTCGAGCTCGGCGAACGCCGGCTCGAGCCCGGCCACCTCGGCGTCCGAGAACGGCGCGAGGACGCTCTTCACGCCGAGCCGGCGCACGTCGGCGAGGCCGATGCCCCAGGCGCTGAGGAAGCCGGCGAGCGGGTGGCAGAGGACTTCGCGCACCCCGAGCTCGCGCGCCAGCGCGCACGCGTGCTGCGCCCCGGCGCCGCCGAACGCGACCAGGGAGAAGCCGCGCGGATCGTGGCCCTTCTGCACCGAGACCGAGCGGATGGCGCGCACCATCCCGGCGTTGGCGACGCGGAGGAAGCCGTGCGCGAGCTCGAGCGGGCCCATCCGGCGTCCGGTGGGCGCGCGGGCGATCGCCTCGCACAGCGCATCGAGGCGCGCGACGGCGGCGGCGCGGTCGAGCGGGAAGGGGAAGCGGTGCGCGGGGACGCGCCCGAGGACGACGTTCACGTCGGTGAGCGTGAGCGGGCCGCCCGCGCCGTAGCACGCCGGGCCGGGGCTCGCGCCGGCGCTCGCCGGTCCGACGGTGAGCTTGTCGCCGTCGAAGCCGCAGATCGAGCCGCCGCCGGCCGCGACCGTCTCGATCGCGATCATCGGCGCGACCACGCGCACGCCGGCCTTCTCGGTCTCGAGCTCGCGCTCGAAGCCGCCGGCCCAGCGCGAGACGTCGGTGCTGGTGCCGCCCATGTCGAAGCCGATGGCGCGAGGAGCTCCGGCCGCGCGCGCGACGAAGGCGACCCCGGCCGCGCCGCCGGCGGGCCCCGAGAGGATCGAGTCCTTGCCCGAGAACTGCGCCGCCTCGCAGAGCCCACCGGCCGAGGTCATGAAGTGGAGCGACGAGCCTCGGAGCGACGCGCGCAGCGCGGCGACGTACTCGCGGAGCACCGGGTTCAAGTAGGCGTCGAGCACGGTGGTGTCGCCTCGCCAGACGATCTTCTCGAGCGGCGCCACCTCGGAGCTCAGGCTCACCTCGCCGATCCCGGCCTCGCGCGCCAGCGCGCCGACCAGGCGCTCGTGCGCCGGGTGCGCGAAGCCGTGGAGCAGGCAGATCGCCGCGGCCTCGATGCCGTCCTCGGCGAGCTCGCGCATCGCGGCGGCGACCCGGGCCGCATCCGGCTTCTCGAGCACCTGGCCGTCGGCGGTCACGCGCTCGTCGATCTCGACGACGCGCTCGAAGAGCGGCTCCGGCTTCCTGATGGCGAGATCGAAGAGGCGCGGCCGCGCCTGGGTGCCGATGCGGAGCACGTCGCCGTGACCGCGGGTCGTCACGAGCGCGGTGCGTTTGCCCGTCCGCGTGAGGAGGGCGTTGGTGCCGCGCGTCGTGCCCAGCCGCACCTCGAGCGGCGGGATCGCCTCGTCGAGCCGGAGCCCGAGCATCCTCCGGATCCCGGTGATCGGCGCGGGCTCGCCCGAGGCGAGCTCGTAGACGTCGCCGGGCGCGGGCGCCCGCGCCCGGGCGCGCGCGCGCGCGCGCCCCCCCCCGGCGCGGGCGCAGGCGCCGCCGCGCCGCGCCACGCCCCCCCCCCCCGCGGCGTCGAGCAGGCGCACGGCGTAGCCCTCCCAGAAGCGCTCGGGATCGGTCGCGCGCGCCGCGTCGAACAAGAACGCGGGGCCGGCGGCCTCGGTCCCCGCTCCGATCCGGCCGCGCGTCGCGCCCGAGCTGAGCAGCTTGGCGGTGCGGACCTCGCCGCCCCGGCTCCAGGCGATGCAGTCGGTGAACGTACCGCCGACGTCGATCGCGACGAGCCAGGCAGGGGCCTCCGGCGGCGGGCTCACGGCACGGCCCAGGCGCGCGCGAGCTCGAGGGTGGCCGCGTTCTCCGGGATGGAGAGGAAGCTCTCGCGGATCGCCGGATCGCTGATCTTGTCGGCGCGCTCGAGGACGCGGTCGCGCGCCCGCGCCACCGCGTCCTCGGCGCCTTCACGGTCGCCGACCGCGTCGAGCGCCCGCGCGTGGGCGAGCCGCGCCGACGACTCGCCCTCGTCGATCCCTCCGAGCGTCTCGAGCAGGTCCACGGACCGGCGCGCGGCGCCCTCGGCCTCGGCGGCGCGGCCCTGGGCGAGCAGCACGTCGGCGAGCGTCGCGAGCGCGCAGGCCCGCGCGGGCAGCGCCACCGCGAGCACCTCCACCGCCGCGCGCGCCTCCTGCTCGGCGGCGTCGAGCTCGCCGGCGAGCCGGAGGATCATGGCCATGTAGATCCGGGACGCGCCCTCCATCCGCCGCTCCCCCTGGGCCACGAAGAGCGCGAGCGCCTCGGCCTCCAGGCGGCGGCCCTCGTCGAGCTCGCCCAGGCGCGCCAGCGCCAGCCCGAGGTTGCACTTGGCCGCCGCGACGACGAGGTTGAGCCCGATGGGATGGGCGACGGCGAGCCCCTCGCGGAGCGCGCGCGCCGCGTCGGCGTAGCGGCCGACCTCCATGGTGACGCCGCCGAGGTTGACGCGCTCGAGGCAGGCGCTGCGGAGATCGCCTGCGCGCTCGTGGGCCTCGGCCGCGAGCGCGATGGCCTCGAGGAACGCCGCCGGATCGCCGTTGCAGAGCGCGCGGATGGCGCGGCCCGCATGGATCGACGCGAGGGCCGCCGGGCTCTGGATCGCGGTCGCCCCGCCCACGCGCTCGATCCAGCCGAGCAGCCGCTCGGCGCGCGGGTAGCGGCCGCTGATGAAGAGCTGGCGGGCGGCGCTCGAGGCGGAGGCGAGGGCGCGGATGGCGCTCGTCTCGGGCGGCTGGCTCCCCTCGATCAGGTCGGCGAGCGCGATGAGCTCGTCCATGAGGCCGAGCTTGCCGCTGGCGAGGGCCGCCTCGCGCAGCGCTCCGTACCAGAGCGGGCCCTCGCGCGGGAGCAGCTCGCGCGCGGCCTGGGCGGCGGCGAGCGCCTCGTGGTGCTCGCCGCGCCAGCCGCGCGCCTCGGCCTCGAGCAGGCGCAGCTGCCCCAGCACCTCGCCGGAGGCGCCGCAGGCGACGCCGCGCCCCACCCGCGCCAGCGCCGCGGCGAGATCGTTGCCGCCGAGCGCCTGCTCGGCGGCGCGGCGGTACCAGCCCACCGCGCGCGCGGGCTCGCCGCCGCGCTCGAGGTGCTCGGCGAGGACGACCGCCTCGCCCTCGCCGACGCGCTCGAGCCACGAGGCGGCGAGCTTGTGGCCGAGGACGCGGTCGGCGTCGGTGAGCATCGCGTACGCCGCCTCGCGCACCAGGGAGTGGCGGAAGGCATACTCGTCCTCGCCGGAGAACTTCCCCTTGCCGCGGCGCGTGACCAGCTCCTGGCCGGCGAGGACCGTGATCCAGTCGGAGAGCTCGGCCGCGCGCGACGCACCGCCGAGCAGCGCCGCGACCCCGCCCGGCCAGAAGACCTGCCCGAAGACGCTCGCCGCCCGGAGCACCCGGCGCGAGTCGGGCTCCTGCTCCTCGAGGCGCGCCTGCGCCATGGCGAGGATGGTGTCGGGCAAGTCGTCGCCCTTGCCGGCGGCGACCGCGCGGATCAGCTCCTCGAGGTAGAACGCGTTGCCGCCGGCGCGGTCGACGAGCCGCGCCACCGTCTGCTTGTCTACGTCGCCGAGCGTCTTCACGACGAGCTCGCCGGCGGCGCGCCGGGTGAGCTCGCCGAGCTTCAGCTCGGTCATGGGGCGCTCCGCCCAGAGTCGAGGGAAGAGATCGTCGACCTCGGGGCGCGCGAGCGCCAGCACCATCAGCGGCCGGTCGTGGAGGTTGCGCAGCGCCGCGTCGACGAGCTTCACGGTGGGGAGATCGCCCCAGTGCAGGTCCTCGAGCACGAGCAACACCGGCTGGGCGGCGCACTCGGCGCCGAGCCAGTCCTCCCACGCGCGGCGCATCTGGTCGCCCATCAGCATCGGATCGGCGCGGGCGGCCTGGAGCTGGACGCTGTCCTCGTCGGGGAAGGGGACGCTCGCGAGCTCGCCGAGGAACTCGGCCACGCGCTGGGCGTCGTCGTGCCCGAGGTGGCGGCCGATTCGGGCGAGGAGCTTCTTGCGGCGAACGGCGGCGGGCTCGCCGTCGAGCACGCCGGCGGCGCGCCGGACGACGGAGCCCAGCATCCCGAACGGCGCGCCGGCGCTCATCGGATCGCCGCGCGAGAGGAAGAGCTGCATCGGCGTGCCCGAGGCCCGGATGCGGCGCAACAGCTCGTAGCGGAGGCGCGACTTGCCGACGCCGATCGCCGCGGTGACGACCACGGCGCGGGCGACGGGCTCGGAGACGCATTCCTCGAAGGTCGCCTCGAGGGCGGCGAGCTCTCGGTCGCGACCCACGCAGGGCGTCGGCTTGCCGAGCAGGGTGCGCGTCGCCTCGGCGGCGTCGCGCTCGGCCCGGAGCGCGAGCGCGTCGCCGTCGCCGCCGACCTCGAACTGCGCGTCGAGGAGGCCGGCGGTGACCTCGTCGATGCGGATCGCGCCCGCGGCGCCGGTGGCGAGCAGGCGGACGCCGCGCTCGATGACGTCCCCGATCGGCAGCCGCGCAGGGATCACGACGCGCCCGGTGACCACCACCATCGGCACCTCGGGCAGGAGCGGCCGCATCGCCAGCGCGCACCGCGCGGCGCGCGCGGCCTGGTCGCTCGCCGAGCCGGTGAACGCCACGAGGAGCGAGCCGTCGGCGATGAGGTCGAGCGCGCCCCCGAAGCGGCGGGCGAGCTCGCGCAGCGCCTCGGCGCGGGCGTCGACCTCGCCGGGCGGGAGCGTGCGCTCCTCGGTGTAGAGGCGGCCGCGGCCGAGCCGCGCCAGCACCAGGCACATCACGCGCCGCTCGGTCGTGGTCAGCGCGGCCGGCGCGACGCTCGCCGGCGCCGCGCGCGAGCTCGCCACCGGACCGAGCGCGGCGAGCGCCTCGAGCACCGCCGCCGCGTCGCGGGGCCGGTCGGCGGGGCGCTTCGACATCATCCGCGAGACCAGGTCGTCGAGGTCCGGGGGGATGTCGTCCTCGAGCTCCGCGAGCCTGGGCACCTCCTCGAGCGCGACCTTGAGCAGCACCGCGAGCACGTCGTCGCCGGCGAACGCGGGCCGGCCGCTCAGGCACTTGAAGAGGACGCACCCGAGCGAGAACACGTCGGCGCGGGCGTCGATCTCGCGCTCGCCGCGCGCCTGCTCGGGCGCGATGTAGCCCGGCGTGCCGAGGAGCGCGCCGGTCAGCGTGATGGCGCGCTCACCGCCGCGCCAGCGGGCGATCCCGAAGTCGAGGATCTTGGTCCGCTGCAGATCGCCGCCCGCGAGGAAGATGTTGTTCGGCTTGAGATCGCGGTGAACGACGCCCCGCCGGTGCGCGATCGCCAGCGCCTCGGCCACGCGGCGCCCGAGGACGAGCGACTCCTCGACGGTCAGGCCCTGCCGCGCGAGCCGGTCGCCGAGGCTCTCGCCGTCGAGCCACTCGATCGCGAGATAGCGCTCGCCGTCGGGCGTCACCCCGTGGGCCACGTAGCGCACGATCCCCGGGTGCGAGAGCTGCGCGAGGAGCTGCGCCTCGCGCACGAAGCGATCGGCGTCCTGCGCGCCCCGGCCGTGGAGCACCTTGAGCGCCACCGGGGCGCCGGTGTGCCGGTCGATGGCGCGGTACACCGTGCCCATCCCCCCCGATCCGGCCAAGCGCTCGATCGCGAATTGGTCGGCTACGACCGAGCCGGGGTGCATGATCGCAAGTCTCGCACAACCCGGCCATCGTCGTGAGCTCCGCGAACATGCAGGATTTGCCGCGGATCCGGTGCTCCAGCCCGAGCGCGATCCGCCGTCTTTTGCAGAGCCGCGGCGGCCCCCGGCCTGCTACCCTCGACTCGCTCGTGGGGAAGGGAGAAGAGCTCGACGTGTCGGTGGAGCGGCGGCTCGCCGCGGAGGTCGACGCCGCGCTCAAGCGCCGTCCAGCGGCGGAGGCGCGGCTCGCGGGCGCGGCGCGCGCGCTCGCACCGTACAGCGCCGCCGTGCGCGGCACGCTCGTCGGCGCGGTCGAGGTCCTGGTCCGGCGCTCCTCGTACGACCGCGAGCTCTACGCCGGCGCGGTGCGCGCCCTCGTCGAGGCCGGCGACAAGCGCGTCGCGCCCAAGCTCCGCGACGCGCTCGCCTCCGACGACGCCGGCGGCCTCCCCGGGCTCTCGGCGGCGTGCTTCAGCAAGGACGTCGCCCTCGCCGCGCCGCTCGCGCGCGCCGCGACCAGCCGCCATGCGCACGTCGCCTTCGCCGCCGAGGTGGCGCGCGCCGCGCGCGGCGAGTCGGCGGGGGCGCACGTGGTCGCGATCGCGCCCAAGATCAAGGAGAGCCACCGCATCGCCCTCTGCGTCGATCTCTTCCTCCCGCTGGTGCGTGGCCCGCGTCTGCCGCCCTCGATCGCGCCCGCGATCGCGGTCCTGCGCGACGCCGAGCGCCACCTCGGCCGCTGGCTGGTGCTGGCCGAGGTCGCGGCCCGCGCGGGCGACCCCGCCCCGCTCACCGAGGCGGCGACGCGATCGAAGGTCGGTCCGGAGAGCTCGCGCGCGGCTTGGTCGCTGGTGCGCTGGGCTCTGGCGCCCGCGGACCCGCCGGAGGCGCGGCCGACGGCCGAGATCGTGGCGCGCCTCAGCGATCGTCCGAGCGCCGATCGCGACACCACCTTCCTGTTCCGGCTCGCCGAGGCGTCGGCGCCTTGCGCGCGGACGATGCTCGAGGGGCTGGTGCGCGCCCAGCCGCTCGGCGACGAGGTGGCGGTGCGCGCCGCCAAGTGCCTGGCCAAGAACTACGGCCGCGCCGATCTCCTCCCCGCGCTGCAGCGGGCGTCGATCGAGGGCAAGCGCGACGACCTCCGCGGCCTCGCCGCCGCCGCGCTCTGGGACGTCGGCGATCGCGAGGGCGCGCGGCGCGGCGCCGACGAGCTCGCCGGCTCGCGCACGCTCGCGGCCCAGGTGTGGAGCGCGCTGGTGCGCCGGCCGCCCGCGAACGGCGATCTCCTCGACGAGCCCCGCTTCCGCCGGGTGATGTGGGGCTGGGTCGAGTGAAGCTCGGGCGCCTCCGGGCCGCCGCCGCCGCGCTCTTCGTGCTCGCCTCGCTCCCCGCACCGGCGCGCGCCGGGGAGCCGATCTTCCTCGCCGCCGATCGCGACGACGACGACGCCGACGGCGTTCCCGACGGCGACCAGGCCAAGGTCGCCGCGTCGCCGGAGCTGCCGGCGCTGACCCTGGGCGGGGCCGCGCGGCCGGCCCGCCTCGCCCGCGCGACCGCGGGTTTCAGGGTCCTCGTGGACGGCAAGCCGATCGCCGACGGCGAGGCGATCCCGGCGGCGGCGCGGCGTGTCGAGCTCCAGGCGACGCGCCCCGGGCGCGGCCGCGTCGAGCTCGCGATCGCGGGCGCCGGCGCGCGGGTGCTCGAGGCCGCCGCGATCGAGGTGCTCGCGCTCGACGGCGAGGGCAAGCCCATCGATCTCGCCCGCTCGCACGCGTCGCTCCAGCGCACGCCCCCCGACCGCCTCGCCGACGATCCGTTCGCCCCGAGCGACGATCCGGACGCGCTCCGCTTCGTGGTGGCCGGCGTCGCCGAGGATCTGCCGGGCACCCTCTCGGTCGCGTCGGTCGGGCCGGGCGGAACCGCGCTCGACGTGGTCGCCGATCTCGCGCTCGGCCACGTGCCCTGCCCGGACGGCGTCCCGGCGGGCCTCACCTGCGGATCGACGCTCCCCGTGCGCGCCGTCGCCGACGACATCGACCGCAACCACCCCATCGTCGCGGGGCGCTCGCTTCGAGCCGAGCTCGGCGGCGCGCTCGTCGTGATCGGCCCCGGCGGGCACAAGCTCCAGATGATCCGCGTCGCCGGCCCGCGCCGATCGCCGCTCGGGCCCATCGGCCGCTGGCGGGCGAGGCTGCGGGTGCTCATGGTGCGCGCCGCGCCGCACGGGGCGCCGCCCATGGGCGGCGACGTCGCCGGCGCGATCCGGATCGCCCAGGGCGAGGTGCGGCGCGCCAACGCGATCTGGGGCGCGTGCGGCATCAGCTTCGGGCCGCCGCCGGAGCTCGACGTCGCCGTGGTCGATCCGCCGCGTTCGCACCTGCTCGCGCTCGGCTGCGATCACGGCCTGCCCGCGAGCGGCGGCGCGGTGCGCTTCCGCGTCGAGGGCCACGACGTGGTCGTGCCGCTCGCGCCCGGCACCCGCCCGGCCGCCGCCGCGCGCGCGGTCGCCGCGGCCGTGGCCCGCGCCGCCGGCGTCACCGCCGTGGTCTCGGACAACCCGGTCATCGGCGCCGGCGCGTTCGGCGCCTCGGACGTGCTCGTGCGCCGCCGCGACGGGTCGCTGGCCGCGTTCGAGCCGCCGGCCCAGGGCCCGGTCTCGAGCGACGCGACGCTCACCGCCTGCATCGGCAAGGTCGATCTCGACGACGGCCTGCAGCACTTCGGCGACGTCGACGCCATCGCCGGCACCGTGGAGGAGCGCACCCTCCTCAAGGCGTTCGACGACGGGGATCCCTCGACCATCGAGGTCCTCATGGTGCCGAGCTTCGCCGGCGGGGGCCGCATCGGCGAGTCGTTCATCTCGGCCGATGGAGGCGCCGTGCGCAACGTCGTGATCGAGGACCGCGCCGGCATCCGCGCCGACCGCGCCTCCTTCGCCCTCGCCCACGAGATCGGCCACGTCCTGCTCGACGATCCCGGCCACCCCGACGACTTCGGCAGCGACACCCCGACGCGCCTGATGGATGCCGACGCCGCCAACCCCTCTGCGTACGGACCGCGGCGCCTGCTGGTGGACGAGTGCGTCCGCGCCATCCGCCAGAGCGGGCCCGGGGGCGTGACGAGGCTGCTCGAGGCGTGGCCGCTGGCGGCGCTGGGCAAAGAGAAGGGCTGAGTCGGCTCTCACGCCCGCTGGAGCGCTCGGCGCAGCGCCATCGACCGGCGGCGCCGGCAGCCCTACGCTCGCGACATGTCGAACCTACGACGTCTTCTCCCCATCGTAGCGTTTGCGGGCGCCGCCGGTTGCGCCGCCGGCGGCGTGGATCCGGAGGTCGCGACCATCAAGACCAGGGCGTCTTTCGATCTGAATTGTCCGGAGCAGGAGGTGCGTGGCCGGTGGCTCGACGACAAGACGGTGGGCGTCACCGCGTGCGGTCGGCGCGCGACGTACGTGAAGGTCTGTCGCGGCGGACCCACATGGGTCGACGATTGCCAGTGGATCTCGAACAGCGACTCGCACAGCGCGCGCGACGATCGGTAGCGCGAGCTCAGGGCAGACAGACCTGCACTCCCATGTCGCAGGTCTGGCAGCTCACGCAGTCGGCGCTCGCGAGCTGGCAGCTCGTCCCGTCGGGGCAGCCTCCGGGCGCGCAGTCCTCGGCGGTGAAGCAGCCGGCGGCGGGGAGCGGCGGATCGCCGCAGCCCGGCGTGAGCCAGCGGCAGGCGAGGTCGGCCCAGCAGGACTCGGGCGTGAGGTAGCCGGGGCACGGGCCGGGCGGCGGCGGATCGGGACACGTCGGCTCCACGAGCGAGAAGGCGAGGCCGTCGCACTCGGCGAGGAGCTCCTGCGGTCCGCAGGGCGTCTCGACGAGGTAGCTGCACGTCCCGAAGACGAAGCAGGGATCGCCGGAGAGCGGCGGGGCGAGGGGACACTCGAGCTCGGGCGGGGGCGGGTTCACGCAGCCGCCGATCGACATCACCCACTGCCCGCCGACGCACGTGACCACGTCGGGCTCGCAGACGTCGTCGTACGTGCAGGTCATCCCCGGCGTGAAGCAGGGCCCGGTCGGGGGCACGTCGGTGCACAGGTCCGGCGGCGGCGGGTTGCAGGGCGGGCTGGTGCTCTGCCACGCGCCGGCGACGCACTCGAACGTCGCGCCGCAGTAGGTGTCGCCGTACCCGCAGCTCCGCGGCGCGCCGCAGGCGTCGCCCGGAGCGGGTGCGGCCGACGGGCACCCGTCGGAGGAGCCGTCGCTCTGCACGTCGACCTCGCTCCCGCACGCGGCGGCCCCGCCGATCACGCCGGCGGCGAGCGTCACCACGAACGCGCGCTTGAGTCCCTGTCGCTTCGGCTTCGTCGCCATCCATCCTCCTCGCAGGCACACCCTGGCCCATGGTCGGGGGCCTCGCGCCGGGAAGCAACGCAGATGCCATCGGCGCCTGCCGACGTGCTACACCCGCCGCGCATGCGCCCCAGCAGCCGCCTCTTGCCCCCGGCCCGGCGCTCGCCGTGAGCGCCGCGCTCCGCCTCGGCCAGCGGCGCGGCCTCTTCGGCGGGATCGCGCTGCTCTCGTGCGCGACGCTGGTGCTCCAGATCGCGCTCACGCGGCTCTACTCGGCGCTCTTCGGGCATCACCTCGCGTTCCTGGCGATCTCGCTCTCGCTCTTCGGCGTCGGCCTCGGCGGGGTCCTCCTCTATGTGGCGCCGGCACTGGCCCGCCCGCCCAGGCTGTTCGCGCGCCTCGCCTACCTCTCCGGCGCCACCTCGCTCGCGACGATCGCGGCGATCCTTCTCCTGATGCAGTCGTCGCCCATCGGCGACCTCGACGCGGCGACGCTCGGCCGGGTCGCGCTCCTCTACGTCGTCTCGGCGTCTCCGTTCACCTTCGTCGGCGTCGCGGTGGCCGCGGGCCTCAGGCACGCGGCCCGCGACGTGAGCCGCCTCTACCTCTTCGACCTGCTCGGCGCGGCGGCGGGGGGCCTCGGCGCGGTGGCCGCGCTCCGGGCGGGGGCGCCGCGGGCGGTCCTGATCGCGGCGGTGCTCGCCGCGCTCGGCGGCGTCGTGTTCGCGCTCGGTGCGCGCGAGCAGGCGGGCCCTTACTCGGAGCGCGAGGCGCCGCCGCACGCGGGCGTGATCGCGACGCTCGCGCTCGGATCGGCGTTCCTGCTCGCCGGGGATCTCGGCTCGCCGTGGCTCAAGCTCCCGTCGCTCAAGCACGTCCCGATGGAGAACGTGAAGTTCTCGCGCTGGAACGAGATGGCGCTGATCACGGTCGACAAGCCCGTCGGCGGCATGGCGTGGATGCGCATGGACGGGAGCGCCGCCACCGCGATCCTCGACACCAAGACGACGCCGCCGCTCCACCCCGACGAGATGGCCTACGTGCTCCACGGGGGGACCGGGCCGGTCCTGGTCATCGGGTCCGGCGGCGGGCGCGATCTCCGCGCCGCGCTCAAGGCCGGCCAGACCGACATCTACGCCGCCGAGATCAACCCGCTCATCGTCGACGACGTCATGCGCGGCGCGTTCAAGGAGTTCAGCGGCGGCCTCTACGACCGCCCCGAGATCCACGCCGAGGTCGCCGACGGGCGCAGCTTCGTGCGCCGCTCGCCGCTCCGCTTCAAGAACATCGTCCTCTCGCTGGTCGACACCTGGGCGGCCGCGTCGGTGGGCGCGCTCGCGCTCACCGAGAACAGCCTCTACACCGTCGAGGCGTTCGAGGATTTCCTCGAGCACCTCGCGCCCGACGGGACGCTGCTCGTCAACCGCTGGGACAACGAGTTCGAGCGCCTCCTCGCCCTCGGGGTCGCCGGCCTGCGCGCCGCGGGCGCCGCCGAGCCCAAGGACCACCTCTTCGCCTGCGGCGCGTCGCGGAGCACGTCGCTGCTCGTCAAGCGCACGCCGCTCACCTCCGCCGAGATCGCGCGCCTCCGCGGGCACTGTCGCAAGAACAAGTTCGTCGAGGCCTTCGCGCCCGACGCGCCGCACGGCGAGCTGCGCCGGCGCATCGCGGCGGCGACCGACGTTCGCGCCGTGGCGCCGGATCATCCGACGGACCTCACCCCGCCGACCGACGACCGCCCCTTCTTTTTCTACACGGTGCCGACGCGTCGGCTCTGGTCCACGCTCGGCAGCATCAAGGCGCTCAAGGCGGACCAGCAGGGCCTGCTCACGCTCGCCGGGCTCTGCGTCGTCAGCGTGGGAGTCGCCCTGGTGATGCTCCTCGGCCCGCTCGCGGCCAAGCGCACGCGCGTGCTCCGCGCGGCCGATCGGGGCGCGCGCGTCGGCGCGCTCGGCTTCTTCCTCTGCCTCGGCGCGGGGTTCGTCCTCGTCGAGGTCGCGCTGGTGCAGCACTTCGTGATGTTCCTCGGCCACCCGATCTACGCGCTCTCGACCGTGCTCGTCGCGCTCCTGCTCTGGACGGGGGTGGGCAGCTATCTGACGGCGAAGGTCGACGCGCGCGCGCTCCGCGTGAGCGCGGCGCGGCGGGCGCAGCTCCTCGTCGGCGCGCTGGCGCTCGCGGCGATCGCGCTCGGCCCGGTGCTGCGCCACGCCGTGAGCCTCCCGCTCCCGGGGCGGCTGGCGATCACGCTCGCGCTGCTCGCGCCGCTCGGCATCCTCATGGGCTCGCAGGCTCCGCTGGGCATCCGGCTGGTCGAGGCGCGCGCGCCCGAGCTCATCCCCTGGTGCTGGGGCCTCAACGGCGTCGCGAGCGTCGTGGCGACCGCCGTCGGGACGCTCGCCGCGATGCACGCAGGGTTCAGCGCGCTCCTGCTCGCGGCCGGCGCCGCGTACCTCCTGGCCGCCGCCATCGTGCCCGCCCCGCCCGCGGCGCCCGTTTCCGGGGCCGATCAGGCCGGCGAGGCCGGCGAGGTCGGCGGAGCGGATCCGCCTCGAGCGCAAGCCGGCACCTGAGGCGCTCGGCGCGAGGCGAGCAGGACGCCCGGCCTCCCTCCGGTCGGCGCGGCCGTGTAGGCTGGCCCGGAAGCCGATCCATGAGACCTCGCTCTTCCTTCGGGCGTGCCGCGGGCGTCGGCACCGCGGTCGTCGTCGCGGCGCTCTCTGCGCCGAGCTGCGGGGGCGGGGACGACGATCTCTTCGCCGACGCGACGGGCGCGGGCGGGAGCACCTCGACGACGTCGACCGGCGGCGTCGACGCCGGCGCCGACGCGCCGCCCGACGCCTTCGGCGGCTGCGCGACGTGCGCCGAGCCCACGCCGATCTGCGTCGACGGCGCGGCGTGCGCCGAGGCGTGTCCGCCCGGGCGCGTCCAGTGCCACACCGACACCGACCCCGCCGCCGCCTCGGGGTGCTGCGGCAGCGGGGACCAGTGCTGCACCGCCGCTGCGATCGGCTGGCCCGGGGCCGATCTCTGCGTCGCCGAGACCGAGCCCTGCCCGAAGGCGTGCCCGGACGGGACGACGCTCTGTGCGCAGGAGGAGCTCTGCCAGCTCGACCCGGCGACGAACGGCTGGAGCTGCGTCGACGCCTGCCCGCCCGCGAGCCAGTGCTTCGGCGGCATCTGCTGCCCGCTCGGGACCAGCTGCGCGGGCGGCGCCTGCGCGTTGCCGGACCTGACCATCGACGCCGATCAGGTGGGCGCGAGCGCCAAGGTCACCATCGAGAGCTTCGCCGCGGACGCGTGCGAGATCGTGGAAGGCTGCATCGGCGCGCCGGGGGAGCGCACGCTGCTGCGCTTCGATCTCGAGACGCCCAACGTCGGCGCCGGCGACCTCGAGCTCGGCGTGCCGGGCGACGCGGCGCTCTTCACCTACAGCGACTGCCACGGTCACTACCACTTCAACGGCTACGCCGACTACAAGCTGCTCGACGCGGCGATGAACGTCGTCGGCACCGGCCACAAGCAGGCGTTCTGTCTCCTCGATCTCGAGCAGGTCGACCCGAACGCCTCGCCGACGCAGAAGTACAACTGCGACTTCCAGGGCATCCAGGCCGGCTGGGCCGACGTCTACAGCCGCGATCTGCCTTGCCAGTGGGTCGACGTGACCGGCGTCGCGCCCGGCGACTACCTGCTCGAGGTCACGGTCAACGGCGAGCAGGTCCTCGGCGAGGCGAGCTACGACAACAACCACGTGCTCGTGCCGGTGACGGTCCCGGCGAACAGCTGCCCCGGCGGCTGCAAGCCGAGCGACGAAGGCTGCTGCGCTCCCGGTGACCCGTGCGGCTGGGGCGCCGACGGCTCGTGCGACTGCGGCGGCTACTTCGGCTGGGACGCGGCCGACTGCGCGACCTGCCTCGTCGGCGGCTGCGGGATCGGCAACACCTGCCCGGCGGGATGCTCGCCCAACCAGGGCGCCTGCTGCGCCGACGGCGATCCCTGCGGCCTCGCCGCGAACGGCGCCTGCGACTGCGCCGGCGCGCTCGCGTGGGACGCCGCCGACTGCGCGGGCTGCACGACGACGGATCCCGACTGCCCGGTCGACACCTGTCCGAACGGCTGCACGCCGGCCGACGGGAACCCGTGCTGCGCGAGCGCCCAGGCCTGCGGCTGGGATCACGACGGCTGGTGCGACTGCGGCGGCGCGGCGTGGGACGCGGCCGACTGCGCCATGTGCCTCTCGAACGAGCCGGACTGCCCCTAGAGCACCGATCATGTCGAATTCCCGGCATATGCGCGCGATTTCGGCACGATCCACGCGGCCTCGTCGCTGCGCTCCTCAGATGACTGGGAGTCGTCTTGCGGTGCTCGCTCCTCGGGCGCGCGCCTCGCGCTCGAGCTCCCGCAAATCGGCTCGGCTTCCAGCCTGTTCGGTGCTCTAGCCATGCGGCGGGTCCTCGCTATCGCCGCGCTGCTCGTCGCCGCCGGGTGCGCCGGCGCGCCCCCGGCGTCGCCGGCGCCCCCCGCGCCTGAGGCGCCGCCGTACGCGCCGCCCGGAGGTCTGCCCGGCGACGTGCGGATCGAGCACGAGCTCCCGCGCGGCGGCGGCCCGATCCGCTTCGAGTCCCTCCCGTGGCCGAGCGAGCTCCGCCGCGCGCCCTCCGGCAAGATCGACTGGCGCGGCTTCCCCGGCGAGGACGCCGTGCTCGTCTCGAGCTGGATCGCCGAGGCGGAGGACGAGGCGCCGGCGTTCTCGATCGCGCCGACGATCTATTTCCACCCTACCGGCCCGATCGCGCGCGCGCGCCTGCCGAAGAGCCCGAAGGACACGCTCGCGCCGGGCTCGCCGGTGGCGTTGATCGACGTCGATCCGAAGAGCCCCACGCGTGGGCGGCGCGTGCCGCTCGGCCTGCGCTACTACGACGAGGACCTGCGCTACGTCGCCAAGGGGACGCTCGCGCTCACGCCGCCGCCCGGTCATTTGCTGCGGCCGGGGACGCTCTACGCGGCCGTCGTGCGGCGCGATCTCGGCGACGCCGCGGGGCACCCGCTCGGCACGGCCCCGGACCTCGAGGCGATGAAGTGGACGCGAGCGCGCGCCGATCCGGTCGAGGAAGCGGCGCGCCGCCTCCACGCGCCGGCGCTCGACGAGCTCGAGCGCGCCGGCTTCGCCCGCAAGGACCTCGCGGCGGTCGCGCTCTTCCGCACCCAGGTCCCGCACGCCGTCTTCGAGGCGATGTTCGACGTCGCCACGCACCTGCCGACGGCGCTGGCGCCGCGGATCTGGCGCGCCGCCTGGCTCGTCGACGCGCCGGGGCCGCCGCCGTACTCGGCGATCCGCGGCTACTACTGCACGCCGAGCTTCCAGGGCGGGCTCGACGCGGCGCCCTTCCTCTCGGAGGGCGGGACCGTCGAGCTCGATCGCGCCGGCCGCCCGCGCGTCGTCCCGATCCCCGAGGGCAGCCGCTTCCGCACGCCCGAGTGTGGGCCGCTGCTGCGCGCCCGCTTCGTGCTGACGGTGCCGCGCGGGCCCGAGCCGCCCGGGGGCTGGCCGCTCATGGTCTCGTCGCACGGCACCACGGGAGACGCGCTGAGCTTCCTCGGGGAGGACGACTTCGCCGGCTGGGCCGCGCGCCAGGGCATCGCCGTGGTCTCGACCGATCAGCCGCTCCACGGCGGGCGCGACGAGATCGGAGCGCGCCCGGGCAGCCGCGAGCCCTTCCGCCTCACGGTCGCCGGCATCCCCGTGGCGCTCCGCCACCCCGGGCAGGGCGCCGAGGTCGCGTTCTACAACCCGCTGCACCCCGCGGCTTGCCGCGACAACCTGCGCCAGGCGGCGATCGACTCGGTCCTCCTCGCGCGCGTCGTGCTCGGCACCGACTTCGCGCCGCTGCTCCAGTCGCTGCCCGGGCGCGTGCCGCCGCGCTTCGACCGGCGGAAGCTCCTCCTCGCCGGTCACTCGCAGGGGAGCCAGTCGATCATCGCGCAGGGCGCGATCGATCCCCTGGTGCGCGGCGTCCTCCTCTCCGGCTGCGGCGGCGACGTGCGCCTCGGCATCGTCCACCGCCGGGATCTCGAGGTCCGCCCGGTGCTCGAGGGGCTGCTCGGGCTGGCGCCGGGCGAGCTCGACGCCTTCCACCCGCTCCTCACCGTCGTCCAGACGCTCCTCGATCCCGTCGATCCGCAGAGCTTCGCGCGCTTCTACCGCGAGCCGCTCGCCGGCCGCACGCCGCCGAGCGTGCTGCACTTCGAGGGCGTCGGCGACTCGATGACCCCCGCCGAGACGGCCGAGGCGCTCGCCATCGCGCTCGGCGCGCCGGCGGTCTCGCCCGCGCTCCGCCCGCTGGAGCGCTTCGCGCCGGCGACCTTCGAGCGCCCCGCCCCCCGCGCCGGGAGCGACTCGGGCGCGATCGTCGACGGAAACGGTGTCGGCGGGAAGACGACGCTCGCGCTCGTGCAGCTCGCCCCGACGCGCGGCGAGGACGGCCACTTCGTCCTCTACTACGAGCCCGGCATCCCCGAGCTCGCCCAGCGCTTCCTCCGCGACGTGGTCGACGGCGTCCCGCCGAGGGTCGGCCCGCTGCCGCCTCCGGGGCCGCCGATGCTGGACGACTGAGGATATCGGTCGGCAGCGCGGCGCAGAGCCCCCGCCCGTCGCCGGGCCGTTTACTTGGTGAGCGCCTCGAGCAGCGCGAAGTTCTCGCTCTCCTCGGGATCGATCCTCCCGTCGGCGGCGATGAGCTCCTTGGCGGCGTCGAGGAAGAGCTGCCGGTGGGCGCGCGGGATCCGCGTGGGATCGACGTCCTCGGGGCGGGGCGGCACCTTCAGCCACTCCTCGACCTGCTTCTTCTCGTCGCGGGTCAGGCCGAGCCGGTCGACCATCTTGTGGATCAAGGTGCGCTCTTTCTTCTGCACCTCGAGATCGGCCCACGCGAACGAGCACACGAACCGCATCAGCTGGAGGCGTTCCTCCCGATCGAGCTTGGAGAGCATGGGGGCGACTTTACCAGGTCCGGCCGGCTCATGCCTGCGGGCGCGCGCTCGCGACCTCACCCGCGCGGCGCCCGTGGTACGACCGCGTTTGCCATGTCCACCTCGCTGCCCTCGTTCGCCTACACCGCGCCCACGATCGTCTGGTCGGCGCCCGACGGACTCGCCCGGCTGCAGAGCTACCTGAAGCGGCTCGGCGTCGGCCGGGCGCTCCTCGTCTGCGATCCGCGCCTCGCCGAGCAGGGCGTGGCCGCGCGCGTCGCCGAGGCGAGCGGCGGCCGCGTCGCGGCGACCTGGCCCGAGGTCCAGTCCGACGCCCCGCGCGAGAGCGTGACCGCGGGCGGCGAGCTCGCCGCCGCCTCCGGCGCCGACGCCGTCGTCGCGCTCGGCGGCGGCAGCGCCATCGACTCGGCCAAGGCCATCGCGCTGCTCGCGAAGCACGGCGGCGACGTGGGCCGATGGGACGGCGCCAACAAGGTCGGCGCCGCGGGGCTGCCCGTCATCGCCATCCCCACCACGGCCGGCACCGGGAGCGAGGTCACCAACATCGCCGTCGTCAAGGACACCGCCGCCCAGCGCAAGCTCGTGATCATCGACCGCGCCGTCTACCCGGCCGTCGCCATCCTCGATCCGCGCCTCACCGTCGACCTGCCGCCGCCGCTGACCGCCGCGACCGGCATCGACTGCCTCACGCACGCCGTCGAGGGCGTGGTCTCGTCGTTCCATCAGCCCGTGTGCGACGCGATCGGTCTCGAGTGCGTCCGCATGGTCCGCGCCTCGCTCGCGCGCGCCGTGGCGGCGCCGGGCGATCTCGAGGCGCGTGGCCGGATGCTGCTCGCCGCGTCGATGGCGGGCCAGCTCGTCTCGCTCACCTTCAGCGGCGTCTCCCACGCCGTCGCCCACGGGCTCGGCGTGGGCTGGGGCGTCCACCACGGGACCGGAAACGGCATCGCCCTGCCGTGGTCGATCCGGTTCAACGCCAAGCACCCGGCCAGCGCCGCGATGTACGCCCGCTGCGCCGCCGCGTTCGGGCTCCCGGAGGCGGGCTCGACCGAGGCCGCCGCGCTGGCGTTCGCCGACGCGGTCGAGAGCTTCGCGCGCGAGCTCGGCCTGCCCACGCGCCTCTCCGAGGTCGGCGTCGGCCGCGCCGACCTCGAGCGGCTCGCGGCCCTGGCGTTCGCCGATCCCTCGCACGGGCCGAACCCGGTCGAGGTGGCGAGCCCCGAAGCGCTCCGCGCCGCGCTCGAGCCGCTGGTCTAGCCGCGCCGCGTTCGATCGTGTCTCATCGGGCGAGGAGGTCCTCGATGCGATCCGCCGCCCCGCTCCTCGCCGCCGCGCTCGCCGTCGCCGGCTGCGGCGAGGACATCGATCGGTACGAGAGCGACCCGTCCGGCGGCTCCACCGGCGCGAGCGGCGGCGGCGAGTACTCGCTCTGCGTCGACCTCATCAACCAGTACCGCGCCTCGATCGGACGGCCGGCGCTGGCGCGCTGGGCCGACGCCGAGGCCTGCTCCGACGGCGAGGCCGAGAGCGACTCCGAGACGGGCACGGCGCACGGCGCCTTCGGCACCTGCGGCGAATTCGCGCAGGACGAGTGCCCCGGCTGGTCGGGCGATCACGCGACGGTGATCACCGGCTGCCTCGAGCTGATGTGGGCCGAGGGCCCCGGGGGCGGGCACTACGAGAACATGGCGAGCACGAGCTACACCATGGTGGCCTGCGGCTACCACGACGCGCCGGGCGGCGTGTGGGCCGTCCAGAACTTCAAGTAGAAGACGCCGTCAGGGGACGGCGCGCCCGAGGTACTCGAGCACGAGGTCGGGTCGATCGCTCTGGGCGATGTCGACGCCGGTCTCGTAGATGGCGCCGTAGACCGAGGCGTCGCCGTCGAGGCCGGCGGCGAAGTCGGTGCCGAACGTGTCGACGAGGACGCGGTTGCTCCTGGCGTGCACCGCGGGAGACAGCTCCGACGGGAGGGCGTTGCCGTGGAGCTCGACGATCACCGGCGGGTGCGCGGCGAAGTGATCGAGCTGGGCCTCGAGCTCGGCGGCGTCGCCGACGCGGATCATGGTGAGCAGCGCCGGCTCGAGGGCGAGCGCCTCGTCGATCTTCGCGACCCCGTCGGTGTCGAAGATCGCCCACTCGAGCGTGTCGGTCGACTGGATGGCGCCGACGAGCAGGTCGACCCGGTCGGTCTTGTTGGCGTCGACGAGCACGTGCACGCGCCCGCGCGCGGCCGTCAGGATCTCCTCGAGCGTGGGCACCCGCTCGCACGAGAAGTCGCCGGCGAACTCGGAGGCATCGATGTGGAGCGCCTGGATCTCGGCCAGCGTCATCGCCGCGGCGTCGCCGGTCCCGTCGGTGGTCCGGTCGACGGTGGGGTCGTGCAGGTTGACGAGGAAGCCGTCCTTCGTGGGGCGGGGATCGGTCTCGACGAAGTCGATGCCGAGCGCGATGGCGGCGCGGACCGCCGAGACCGTGTCCTCCGGCGCGATCACGCCGAGCGCCCCGCCGACCCCGCGGTGGCCGCTCACCAGGCGCGTGGGGCACGCCGGATCGGTGGCGCAGCCGACCGGCACCTGATTGACCCGATCGGGCACCGAGCCCGCGCTGCAGTCGAAGAGCGCCGGATCGAGCACGGGCGCGGCGCCGCCCGCGCCGCCGCCGCCGCCCGCTCCGGCGCCGGTGCCGGCCGCCGAGGTCGCGCCCGGATCGTCGCCGCAACCGGTGGCGGCCAGGAGCAGGAGCACGCCAACGAACGCCGAAGAAACGGGGCTCACGCCCGCATCCTACCGTGCTCGTGCCTTGCTTGCCCCGTTGACGCGGTGTAAGCCCACATCGCCGCTTTCCCCCGAGAGGTGCCGTCATGCTTAAGCGTCGCGAGTTTCTCCGTGCCACCGTGGTCACCGCCGGCGTCCTCGTCACCGGCTGCTCGGACGACGAGACCGTCACGCCGAAGGACCAGCCCCCGCGCGAGCTCACGCCGGGCGAGGCCTACTTCCCCCAGTCGATCGCCTCGGGCGACCCGCGCCCGGCGAGCGTCATCCTCTGGACGCGCCTCGACGACCCTGCCGCGACGGGCGATCTCTCGCTCGACCTCGAGATCGCGCTCGACGAGGCGTTCACGAGCCGCGTCGCCGTCGGCGGCGCCGAGACGATCACCCTCACGGCGCTCGCGACGTTCGACCACTGCGTGAAGGCGCGCGTCACCGGCCTCGCGGCCGGCACGCTCTACTACTACCGCTTCGTCTATCCGAGCGGCGGCAAGAACTACGTGAGCCGCGTCGGCCGCACCAAGACGGCGCCGGCCGAGGACGCCGACACCAAGGTCCGGTTCGCCGTCGTCTCGTGCCAGGACTTCATCGGCAAGTACTACAACAACTACCTCGCGCTCGCGCAGGAGGAGTTCGACTTCTTCGTCCACCTCGGCGACTACGTGTACGAGACGACGGGCGACCCGACGTTCCAGACGCCGGACGCCACGCGCAAGCTCGCCTTTACCGACGAGGCCGGGGCCATCGCCCTCACCACCGGCGCCGGCGACACGTTCCACGCCGCGAGCTCGCTCGACAACTACCGCCAGCTCTACAAGACGTACCGCGGCGACGCCCACCTCCAGGCCGTGCACGAGAAGTACGCCATGATCGCCACCTGGGACGATCACGAGTTCTCGGACGACTGCCACGGCGAGACGGCGACCTACTTCGACGGCAAGGAGGACGAGGCCGACCAAGAGCGGCGAAAGCACGCGAACCAGGCGTGGTTCGAGTACATGCCGGTCGACTTCCAGGATCCCCAGTTCCGCTACGACCCGCAGAAGTCGTATCCGGACGACATCACCATCTACCGCGATCTCGTCTTCGGCAAGCACGTGCACCTGGTGATGACGGATCTGCGCACCTACCGCGCCGATCACCTCATCCCGGAGCAAGCCTTCCCCGGCACCGTGGTCGTCACCCAGGCCGAGCTCGAGGCGCTCGGCCCGCTGCCGGCGGTGGCGAAGCCCTACGTCGACGTCGAGACGTTCGGCGGCGGCGCCTACAAGACGGCGCTCGCCGGCGCCGCCGCGACGCTCGGCTACGACGCCGCGGCGATCACCGGGAACCTGAGCGTCGCCGTGATCAACGGCATCCTCGCCGACCTCCCGGCCTCGCCGCCGCCGCCCGCGCCCATCGACGACGCCGATCCCACGCTCGAGAAGGGCTTCTCGTTCGCCGACCTCGGCAAGAACGGCTACTACGGCTCGATCGGCTCGCGCTACTTCGTCATCAAGGACACCTACGACACGTACACCGCGCTCAAGTACGCCGCGACGGCGGGCGCGAGCGAGGCGGTGATGGGCGACGCGCAGGAGGCGTGGTTCCTCTCGACGATCGGGGGCTCGACGCGCACCTGGAAGGTCTGGGGCAACGAGTACTGCCTCACGCCGCTGATGGTCGACCTCCGCGCCCAGGCGCTGCCCGAGCCGTTCCAGCGCCGGTTCACCATGAACGCCGACGCGTGGGACGGGTTCCGCAACAAGCGCAGCGAGCTCATCGCCAAGCTCTCGGACATCGGCAACGTCGTCGCCGTGACCGGGGACGTCCACGCGTTCTACTGCGGCACCCCCGTCACCGACGCCGATCCGGCGAAGAAGATCCACGAGTTCGTGACCTCGTCGATCTCCTCCACCACCTTCAAGGAGGAGCTCGGCAAGCAGGTGCTCAGCGATCCCATTCTGAGCCAGGTGCCCGGCGCCAGCGCCCTCGCCGCGGCGATCGACACGCTGCTCCTCTCCAAGGACACCAAGGCCAACCCGTTCCTCACCTTCGCCGACAGCGGCCGCAACGGCTTCATGATCGTCGAGGCGGGCGCCGACGAGCTCGTCGTCACCCTCCGCCGCATCGCGTCGGCCGAGGTCGCCACCGATTACACCGACAAGCTCGACGAGCTCCTCGGCAAGTACAAGGAGACCCGCTTCCGCGCGCTCCCGGGCGACAAGGAGATCTACCAGGAGGAGGGCGGCGCCTGGAAGAAGTGGGACCCGGAGACGCAGACGCTCGTCTGACTCCGCTACGCGCGCGCCGCCAAGCTCGGCGTCCTCCGGGCGTTGGCCAGGGCGACCGCCGAGGACCCAGGAAGGCCCGAGCATTCGGGGCTCCTTTGCCTGCGGTCGCGCCGCGACGAGCAGCCCGCGTCGATCCTCGCCCCCTTCGAGAGACGCGGGCGCGGATCAACGCAATGAAATCCTCCCCGTCTCCGCGTCTCCCCGTGAATCCCCGTCCGCCGTCGCGCGACAGCGTCAATCGGGCGTCGAGATCTCGCGCAGCTCGGTGCCCGCCGCGTACCCGTAGCTGACGAACGAGTCGAAGCCGGTGATCTCGACGCCGATCGGGTAGTCGCTGACGAGGCGGTGGACGCCGTCGTTCTGCACGCCCGGCGCGACGTTGTCCGGCGAGGTCTTGAGCGGATCCACCACGGGGTAGCCGAGCTGGCAGCGGTAGACGACCAGCGGCGGCGTGGGCGAGCCGCGCTGCTCCTCGGTGAGGCCGTCGGCCGGGGCGACCTCGCATCGATCGGGGCCGATCGCGAGATCGTCGAGCAGCACCACGGCCTGGGGCGGCGCCACGATCGAGACGAAGTCGAACGCGTACTTGTCCGGCGTGAGAAAGACGTAATCGGGCCGGAACTGCTCGACGGGCGGCATGATCACGAGGCTGGGATCCCCGCCGGGCAGGCCGCGCTTCACCCCGGCGGCGTCCTGCGTCGACATCACCTGCGAGACCATCACCGGATCGGTGCTCTCGGCCATGAAGTCGCCGTAGACGGTGATCTCCTGCCACGCGCCGAAGTAGTTGAGGGTGATGAGATCGTCGGGCGCAGGCAGGGTCGTCTTGATGGTCGCGCCCTTGGTCGTGGTGGCGATGAAGCGGATGTAGTCGGGCTCGGGGACGATGCCGACGTCGGCGCCGGCGGCGACGACCGCGGAGGTGCGGCTCGGGGTGTGCGGGATCGCGAAATGCTTGCCCGCGGTGCGGATCGGATCGAGCTGATCCTCCAGGTGATCGGCGCAGCAGCGGCGCTCGGAGAGCTTGTTGAACCAGGGCGCGTCGGAGGCCTCGCTCCCGCTGAACACCGCGATCGGCTGGCTCGCCTCGATCACCGAGCCGGTGAAGTCGGCGTTGAAGTCGCCGGTCTCGAGGTTGAGCACGTCGAAGGCGCCGAGGGTCGCCTCGATGACGCCGCCCGCGGGCGTCTCGGTGACCGGCCCGCCGCCGACCACCGCGGTCTTGGTGGTGACGCGGATCTGCGTCTCTTCGCGCGTGCCCACGATGGTGAGGAACGCCCGCAGCTGGATGGGGCTCAGCGGGTTGAAGTTGGTGTTCGGGTCGTCGGTGACCGCGATCGTCTGCGGCCAGCCGAGCACCACGTACGCCGTCGAGAGGCCCTGCGTGTCGTAGGTGAGCGCCTCGCGCGGCTTGAGGAGCGAGGCGTCGTTGGAGAACACGTTGGCGTTCTCGAGCGGGTTGAACTGGTAGGCGACGACCGGAAAGCTCGACGTGACCTTGTAGGCGTGGCGGGTCAGCGCCGTGTGGGTGCCGGTGTTGAACTCGCCCTCGGGGCTCCCGTCGATCTCGCGCGGGCCGAGCTTGAAGACCTGGAGGTTGAGCGGGGCGATGATCGCGGTGGCGATCTCGAGCGGGGCCGGCGCGTCGCCGGGCTCGCCGTCGTCTTGATAGATGTGGATCTCGGTCGGGACGTCGGGCTGGGCGTTGGACACGACGACGGCGAACTGCTGCGCCGCCGCGTTGCTCGACGCGTTGATCATCGCGTTGTCGAGGTCGACGGCCCAGTACTCGCAGCCGACGTTGCTCTTGTCGATCGTCGCCTGGGAGCACAGGTTGAGGCAGCCGCCGCTGCGGCAGGCCTCGCCGATCGCGGGCGCGCAGGTGGCCTCGTACGCCGACGCCGACCCGTCGCCGTTGCAGAGGAGCACGTCCTGGCCGTCGCAGTAGCGCTGGTCCGGGATGCACTTGGTGCACTCGAGGAGCGTCGGCGCGCAGACCAGGCCCTGGCCAGCGCAGTCGTCGGCCACCACCCACGCGGCGCCCGAGCCCTTGTCCTCGCAGCGCTCCAGCGCGGGCGCGGTGCAGCGGAGGGCCCCGACCTCGCAGGCCGGCACGACGATCTTGGCCGGGGACGACTCCCAGCGCGTCCCCGAGTCGAAGCAGCTCGCCATCCCCGCGCCGCCGAGCGCGACGGCGACGCCGGCCCAGCCGAGGACGGCCGAGATTCGTCGCGAGGGGCGGTGGGTCGGGCGCTTCACAGGTGCGAGCTGAAGTAGTCGAGGGAGTAGGCCTTCATGCCCTGCGGCCGCATGTCGCGGTAGCGGAGCTCGTCGTAGTCGAAGCTCTCGACGCGGCCGCCGTAGACGCCGATCGTCACCGGCCCGGGCGGGAGGTGCGCGAGCTCGAACGCCGACAGATCCGGGACCTCGATCGCGTGCGAGCCCTTCGGCACGGCGATGGTCCAGCGGTAGAGCCCGTTCCCGCTCACGATGTCGTAGACGCTGATGTCGATGGGCACGCCCACCGCCGGGAACGACGTCTCGAGGTGCGTCCCGTCCCAGGCGCCGTTCACCGCCGGGTACACGAGCGTGGGCACGCCGACGAAGCCGTTCACCGGGACGGGCTGGCTGGTCGTGGTGGTGAGGATCTGCCCGACGACCGAGAGCGGCGCGAGGTACGTCGGCCCGGTGACGGCGCGCGCCGTGGAGAGGAAGCTCGAGCCGTAGAGATCGCCGCCGAGCGACGGCACCCCCACGAACGCGAGCGTGTCCTGGAGCGGCAGCAGCGGCGTCTTCTGCCCGGCGGGCAGGATGGCGAAGCCGTCGTTGCCGAGCATGATCGCGACGGTGGCCCTGAGGCGGTCGGGCCCCTTCGGTCCGGGGCCGGGCGCGCTCACGTCCCAGCTGAGCGCCTGATCGAGCGTGCTCTTCATCGGCACGTAGACGGGGGAGGTGAGCTCGTTCGGCAGGACCGGGATCCCACGGACCACGCCCATCGCGTACGCCGTGAACTTGGGCGGGATCGCGGTGCGGTCCTCGATCCCGGCGAGCGCGTAGACGGCGCGGTTGCCCGCCGCGACCGACATGCTGAAGCCGTAGCCGAGATCGCCGGGCGAGAGCGGCGTCACGCCGGTGCCGTCGGGCGGCAGCGTGAACGGGGCGGTCGGATCGTTGGTCGAGACGAAGAGGTACGCGACCTGCTTCTCGTCGTCGTTCACGGGCGACGGGATCTTCCAGGGCCCTTTCTTGAACTCGCCGGCGACCTCCCAGACGATCTCGCCCGAGACGGCGCCGACGGCCTGCGGCTTGCCGCCGACCGGGGGCGGATCGCCGGAAGAGGCGCACTCGGGGCTGAGGACCGGGTCGAGGTACACGGTCACCGTGCTGACGCCGACGTCGATGAACGTGATCGGGCTGTGGCAGCGCGCGGCGACCGTGATCGTCATCGGCCCGACGAGGCCGGGATCGCTGAGCAGGGCGACGCCGCTCACGTCGGTCTCCCCCTGGAAGGCGGTGGCGATGTCCGAGCCCGCGACCACGTGCGCGCCCGGGATCGCGTCGCCGGTGAAGTTGTCGAAGGCGAGCACCTTGAGGTCGCCGGCGAGCGGCGGCCCGCTCAGGCCGCCCTTGAAGCCGTTGTCGCTGTCCTCGTAGGTGTAGGCGTCGAGCACCGTGATGGTATCGGCGCCGGTCGTGACCGCGATCGTCTTCGAGCCCGGCGTCCCCTGCGGCACGGTGCAGGCGAGCGACGTGGGCGAGTCGACCGTGAGCGAGGTGCACGGCTTCTGGTCGATCTTCACGACGCTGGTCGCGTCCCACTGCGTCCCCTGACCGACGATCTCGATCACCGTCCCGCCCGAGACCGGCCCCTCGTCGGGGACGGCGTAGAGCTTGTCGTAGGCGTAGCCCCCGGCCAGCGTGCGCTTCGTCGACTCGTCGTCGCCGTTCTGGGCCGTGAGATCGACGGGGCCCGCCGTGCCCGGCGGCGCCGTGACCTGCACGCGGTTGGGATCGATCGGGACGATGGAGGCCGGATCCGCCTCGGCGTCACCGAACCAGACCCGCACCTTCGAGGTGAAGCCGTTGCCCTTCACGAGCACGCGCTGGCCGCCGTTGAACGGTCCGTGCGACGGCTCGGCGCCGAGGACGGCGTGCGGATCGCCGACGGGCAGATCCGTCTTGGCGTCGGGCGGCGCGGCGTCGCCGACGTTGATGCTCCCGTCGGGCAGATCGTCGTCGGTCTGCCGGTGGATGGGATCGGGCGCGCTGGCGATGCACGCGCCCGCGAGCAAGCCGCCGAGGAGGACGCCGGAGGCCCAAGCAAGCCGCGAGAAGCGCACGCCGCGAGTCTACGTGGGGCCCAACCGGCCAGCAAGACGCGGCCCGGCCCTCGCTCCTACCCCGCGGGCAGCAACGCACGGCTCCGCGCGGCGGCGAGGACTTCGCGGCCGGGCCGGGCGAGATCCCGGCCGAGCTGCGCGACTGCGTCCTCGGCGGAGCCGTGGATGAAGCAGCGGCCGCGCAGGCGCGCGGCGATGATCAGCGCGCGGATGAACGAGCGGACGGCGTTGGCGACGACGCCCTCGCCCGAGACGACGACGTGCATCGTCTCGAGGTCGTCGTCGAAGAGGCGCGGCATCGCGGCGCGCATGATGCGCTGGGCCTCGCGGTCGGGCAGCTCGCCGCGAGGCGGCACCGCGACCACGAGATGGATCTTGCGCGCCGCGGTCCGGCGCGCGTCCCCGATGGCGGCGACGAGGCGCGCCATGTCCGCCTGCGTCGGTGCGCGGTTCCAGCGGACGAACAGGACGCGGTCGATCAAGCCGGAGTCGAAGCCCATCTTCACGGAACGTACCCGGCGCGAGCGGGTCGCGGATGATCGATGTCAGCTGCCGCCGCCACCGAGCCCGGCCGCTTGACAAGCGGTCGCCTTCACGTAAGCTCCCGCGTCCTTTCGCCTTGTCGGCGAGGGGAAAACCCAAATCCACACGCTCCCTACTGCACGAGCCCGCGGTCCGGTGCCTCCCTACGGAGGTTGGCCACGGGAGGGAGCGGCGGACCAACCGAAAGGAACCGTGCCATGTCCGAGATCTCCACGACCGCGCCGGTCGCCCAAGAGGCGCCCCCGGCGATGCCCGTCGCGGGCGAGTACCCGCTGCCCCTCCGCTCGCTGCTCGACGCCGGCGTCCACTTCGGCCACCAGACCAAGCGCTGGAACCCGAAGATGCGCCCCTTCATCTACGGCGCGCGCAACGGCATCCACATCATCGACCTCGACCAGACGACCCGCCTCTTCAAGAAGGCGTACGACTTCATCGTCGATGCGGTCGGCAAGGGCGGGCACATCCTCTTCGTCGGCACCAAGCGCCAGGCCCAGGACATCGTCCAGGAGGAGGCCAAGCGCGCCGGCATGTACTTCGTCACGAACCGCTGGCTCGGCGGCACGCTCACCAACTTCCGGACGATCAAGCAGGGCCTCGATCGCCTCCGGACGCTCGAGCGGATGAAGGAGGACGGGACCTACGAGCAGCTCCTGAAGAAGGAGGTCTCGAAGCTCGAGAAGGAGCGCGAGCGGCTCGAGAAGTACCTCGGCGGCCTCAAGAGCATGGGCGCCGTGCCGCACGCGGTGTTCGTGATCGACCCGCACCAGGAGTTCATCGCCATCAGCGAGGCGCGCAAGCTCGGCGTGCCGGTGATCGCCATCACCGACACCAACTGCGATCCCGACCTCGTCGACTACGTGATCCCCGGCAACGACGACGCCATCCGCTCGATCAAGCTCATCACCTCGCGCGTCGCCGACGCGTGCGTCGAGGGCGCGCAGCGCCGCAAGGACCGCGGCGCCGACCACGATCGCGGCGCCGAGGGCGGCGCGTCCCCGCGCGGCCCGCGCGAGGAGATCAACGTCTACCAGGGCCCGCGCGGCCGCGGCGGCCCGCCGCGTCACTGACCGCCTCGGCGGACGGAAGACCGTAGACGGAGGGCGGCGCTCGCCCTCACCCCGACCCCTCTCCCGCAGGGAGAGGGGCCATCGCTTGATGGTCCCTGCCGTGCACCTCTCCTTCGGGGACGGGTGGCGGGTGGGGGACCGCGACCGGAACGATATCGAGAAGAGCAGGAGAACACGTATGGCCGGCATCAACGCGCAGTCGATCAAGGAGCTTCGTGAGCGGACCCAGGCGGGCATGAGCGACTGCAAGAGCGCGCTCGTCGAGGCCGACGGCGACATGGAGAAGGCCGTCGAGATCATCCTCAAGAAGGGCCTGGCCAAGAGCGCCAAGCGCGCCGGTGCCGTGGCCTCCGAGGGCGAGGTCCGCGCCGCCGTCTCCGCCGACAAGAAGGCGGCCACCATCGTCGAGGTCAACATCCAGACCGACTTCGCCGCCCGCAACGAGGCGTTCACCGGCTTCGTCGGCAAGGTCCTCGCCCTCGCCGAGAAGGCGAAGTCCGGCGCCGATCTCTCCGCCGAGAAGCTCGACGGCAAGACGGTCGCCGAGGTCGCGACCGATCTCACCGCCAAGATCGGCGAGAAGATCGCGGTGCGCCGCTGGGACCGCGCCGAGATCGGCGCCGGCAAGCACGGCGTCTGCCACGCCTACAACCACATGGGCGGCAAGATCGGCGTCATCCTCGCGGTCGAGACCGAGTCGGCGGCCGTCGCCTCGCACGCCGAGGTGCAGAAGTTCGTCGACGACACCGCGATGCAGATCGCGGCCATGAGCCCGCTCGTGCTCCGGCGCGAAGACGTGACCGCCGACATGATCGCCAAGCAGAAGGAGATCTTCACCGGCCAGCTCCGCGAGGATCCCAAGCCCAAGCCCGAGGCGGCGTGGCCCAAGATCATCGAGGGCAAGCTCAACAAGTGGTACTCCGAGATCTGTCTGCTCGACCAGGAGTCGGTCGAGGCCGCGTCGCGCGGCGTCTCGGGCCAGACGATCGAGAAGATGCGCGAGGCGGCGGCCAAGGCCGCGGGCGGCGCCGTCACCATGACGCGCTTCGTCCGCTACGAGCGCGGCGAGGGCATCGACAAGGGCCAGAAGGACGACTTCGCGGCCGAGGTCGCGAAGATGGCCGGCAACTGAACGAGGTCTCGGACGCCGTGGCCTCAGCGCCTCTCGAGGCTCCAGGTCCGACGCCTCGGCGACGCGCGCCGGCGCACGCGTGACACGACCGGCTCGCCTCGCGGCCGTCTCGGTGGATCTCGACGAGATCCACCACTACGCCTACATACACGGGCTCGCGGCGCGTTCGGGCGCCGCGGCGCACGCCGTCTACGACGTCGCGCTCGGCCGCGTCGAGGGCTTCGCCCTGGAGCAGGGCCTGCCGGTGACGCTCTTCGCCGTCGGCGAGGACCTCGGCCGGCCGGAGAGCGCCGCCGCGCTGCGCCGCCTCTCCGACGCCGGCCACCCGGTCGAGAACCACTCGCTGTCGCACCGCTACGATCTGACCCGGCTCGACCCCGCCGCGATGGCCGCCGAGGTCGTCGGCGGCGCGCGCGCCATCGAGGCGGCGACCGGCCGCGCGCCGGCCGGCTTCCGCGCCCCCGGCTACACCATCAGCGACGCCCTCTTCGACGTGCTCGAGGAGGCCGGGGTGCGCTTCGACTCCTCGGTGTTCCCGTGCCCGGCCTACTGGGCCGCCAAGGCGGTCGCGATGGGCGTGATCCGCGCGCGGGGCCGGCGCTCGCGGTCGATCCTCGGCGGCCCCGGGGTGCTCGCCGCCCCGTCGCGGCCCTACCGGCCGGGGCGCCCGTACACGCGTCGCGCGCGCCGCGGCGGGCCGACGCGGGCGCTCGTCGAGCTGCCCATTCAGGTGACGCCGCTCGTGCGCCTGCCGGTCATCGGCACCTCGCTCGCGCTCGCGGGGCCCGCCGGCGCGCGGCTGCTCGCGCGCGGCTGTGCGTCGGCGCCGCTCGTGAACCTCGAGCTCCACGGCATCGACTTCCTCGGCGCCGAGGACGGGCTCGAGCCGCTCGTGGGGCACCAGCCCGAGCTTCGCATCCCGCTCGCGCAGCGGCTCGAGGCGCTCGCGGCGTTCGTCGAGGCGTTGCGCGCGGACGGTCGCGCCTTCGTTCGTCTCGACGAGGCGGCCGAACGCTACTCGGCGGCGGGCTTGTAGCGGACCGAACCGCCCTGCCCAGCCTCGTGGCCGACGCGGCCGATCCGGTCGGGGGCGACCCCGGAGGCGGCGATGAACGAGCGCGCGATCTCGCTGTCGCCGAAGGCGAGCTCGTCCGGCGTGCCCTGCGCCGCCACCTGGCCCTCGATGAGGAGGAACGCCTGGTGGGCGATCCGGAACGTCGAGGTCATGTCGTGCGAGATGACCACGCTGGTGACGCTGAAGCGGTCGCGGGTCTCCTCGATGAGATCGTCGACCATGCGGCTCGAGTGGGGATCGAGGCCGCTGGTCGGCTCGTCGTAGATCAGGATCTCGGGATCGAGCATGAGCCCGCGGGCGAGCCCGACGCGCTTGCGCTGGCCGCCGGAGAGCTCGCTCGGCATCCGCTTCTCGAGGTTGAAGAGGCCGAGCGAGTTGAGCATCTTGACGATCTTCTCGCGGATGTCCTTCTCGCTCATCTGCTTGCGGTGCTCGCGCAGCGGGAAGGCGATGTTCTCGTACACGGTGAGCGAGTCGAGCAGCGCTGCGTACTGGAACACCATCCCGAACTTCTGCCGGACGCGGTTGAGCTGGTACTCGTTGAGCGGCGCGATGTCCTCGCCGTCGATGTAGATGTGCCCGCTCGTCGGCTTCTCGAGCCCGATGAGCAGGCGCAGGAGCGTGGTCTTGCCGGCGCCCGAGCCGCCGATGATCACCGCGGTCTCCTTGCGCTTGAGGCGCATGGTGATCCCGCGGAGCACCTGGGTCGTCCCGAAGGACTTCTTCACGTTGTCGACGAGGATGTGGATCGCGCCGCCGGGGCGGGGCGGCGGGACCCCCCAGGCGGCGCCGCCCTGGCCCGGCTCGGGAGGCGCCCCACCGGGCGCCGGGGCCGCCCCGCCAGTGTCGCTCCGGTCGGACATCCGGGGCCACAAGGTATCACGCCCGAACCCCACGGGCGCGCTTGACGCCAGGCACGTCCCGCGGGCAAACCACCGACATGACCGAGGAGATGCTCAAGGCGGTGCTCGACACCGCGCACGCCAAGGCGGACAAGGACGGCTTCGCGACCCTCCCGGAGGGCCGGCCTCTCACGCTCTACGCGGCGCACAACGGCGTCTCGCTCACGGTCGGCAAGGTCGAGAGCATCAAGATCTCGCACGGGGTCGTCCGCGCCGTGACCAGCAAGGGCGAGACGTTCCTCGCGCTCGAGGACATCTTCGCCGCCGCGGTCGAGGGCGGCGGCGACGCGACGCACGGCCGCAAGGCCGGCTTCCTGCGCTGAGGGGTGTCGGACCTTCGTCCGAGCAACGCCTCTCGAAGCCCGAGGTCCGACGCCTCTTCAGCTCCGGGGGAGCGGGGGCAGAGCCCCCGCTCGCGACTTGGCTCCGGCGCCGAGGCTCCCCTGGCCGCGCCGAAGCTCGGCGCGGAGCGCGGGCCGCTCTGGATGCGCGCCGTCGCGGCGCTCGTGGCGCGCCTGCCTTACGCGTGGCTGCGCCGGCTCGGCGCGGGCCTGGGCGCGCTGGTGGGGGGCGTGCTGCGGGTGCGGAGGCGCCAGGTGGTGGCGGCGATGCGCCGTGCCGGCCTCGCGACCGAAGGCGAGGCCGGGCGCGACCCCACCGAGGCGCTCGCCGCCCGCATGTACGCGTCGCTCGGCGCCGGGCTGCTCGAGCTCTTGTGGCTCGCCGGCCGGCCGGCCTCGGCGCTCGACGAGATCGCCGTCTTCACCGCGCGCGCCGCGGCCCAGCTCGCCGAGGCCGCGGCGGCCGGGCGCGGCGTCGTGATCGCCACCGCGCACACCGGCAACTGGGACCTCGCCGCCTGCGCGACCGCGCGCTGGCTCGCGGCCCACGCCGGCGAGGGCACGCCGGCGCGCCTCGCGGTGGCGACGCGGCGCCTCTCTTGGCGCGCGCTCGACCGCTACTGGCAGGGCCTGCGGGCGGAGCGCGGCGTCGATCTCCTCGACGGCGAGCGCGCCGGCGCCGCGAGGGCGATCGGCGAGGTGCTCGGCGCCGCGGGCGCGGTCGCGCTCCTCGTCGATCAGGTGCCGCTCCGGGCCGGGGGAGCGGTCTCGTTGCCGTTCCTGGGCGCGCCGGCGTTCCACGATCTGGCGCCGGCGCTCCTCGCGGCGCGCGCGCGGGCGCCGATCGCGATCGCGTTCGCCCGCCGCGGGGGGGATGGGCGTCACGTGCTCGACGTCGTCGAGGTCCTGCCGCCGCCCAAAGGCCGCGCCGGCGCGCGCGAGGCCACCGCGCGCATCGCCGCGTCGCTCGAGGCGTTCGTCCGGGAGCACCCGGAGCAGTGGCTCTGGCTGCACCGGCGGTGGAAGGCGCTGCCGAAATAGAGAAGGTGGTGTCCGTGACCCCGGCCGGTCCAGGGGCACGAACGCGGGCTCGGGCTCGAGGCGTCGTCTGCGCGAGCCTCAGAAGGTGCCGAGCGCGCCGACCGCGGGCGCCAGCTCGCCGCGGGTGCCGGCGATGGCGGTGGGGCCGAGGCCGCGCAGGCGCGGCTTGGCGCTGGCGTCGGACGGCTTCTTGTCCTCGAGATCCTCGCGGTGGGGCGTGGTCGCCAGATCGACGATGCCGATCGTCAGCGGCACGATGAGCGCGAACGTCACCGGGAGCATGTAGGTGTCGTCCTTCCAGTCGATGAGCGTCCCCGCGGCGAACGAGCCGCCCCGGAGGCCGGTGAGCAGCAAGCTCAGCCCGACGTCGCCGACGACGAGCCGCGGGATGCTCGGCGTGAGCGTGAGGAAGCCGCCCATCGTGTAGAGCGCCGGCTTCGACGGCTCGCCCGGGAGATCGCCGCAGCTGTCGCCGAGACCGCACGAGGCGCGGCGGTCCGGCAGCGTCGAGGCGACGTATGCCGCGCCCGCGCCCAGCGTGCCCAGCCCGAAGAGCAGGCTCGAGGCGATGAGCGCCCCCTTGCGCGCCGGATCCGGCGCGTAGCGGGGCCGGGGGCGCGGAATCAGCGGCGGCTGGTAGACGGGCGGCGGGAGGTAGTACGGGGGCGGCGGCGCAACGTAAGGATACGGATAGGGGTAAGGGTAAGCGACGGCGTAGGGGCAGGGCGCCGCCTGGGGCGCCGGCGCCCGAGTGCGGGCGTCCACGTCGACGCGGCTGCACCCGTACGCGTGCACCGTCCCCGCCGGGGTCGGCGCGTGGACGTCCACGCCCTGCTGCGGCGTTCGCGTCACCGAGACGCTGCCGTCCGGCGAGGTGACGATGTTGGGCGGGAGCGGGGGCAGGGGAGCGACCGGCACCGGCGCGCCCGGGGGAGGCGCGAGGATCACCGGCGGCCGCACCATCGGCGGCTCGACGCCCTCCTGCGCGCCCGCCGCGCGCGGGAGCGCCGCGGCGCCGGCGAGGGCCGCAAGAGCAAGAAAACCGCGCCGCGAGCGGGAAGAGATCGGCATGGCAGCCGTCGCGTTTGCAAGCCTCCTGCCACCGCGGCGCCGCCCCCGCCCGCGGCAAAGAGGGCCGGCCCCGGCGGAGCGTGTGGTCGAGCCGTCACGCGCCGCGTGAACCCAGGTGCACAGCGGCGCGCTCCGCCTCGACGCCTCCTCGCCCGATCGATAGAGTGACGCCGATGTCCACGGCCGGCCCCGAGCCCGAGGACGACGTCCCGCGCGCGCGCCGGGCGGCGCAGGCCGACCTCACCGATCGCTGCGTCTCGGTGGTGCTCGGCGCCGACACCTACGGCATCCCCATCCGCGACGTGCAGGAGATCATCGCCGCGCGCCCGCTCAGCCGCGTGTTCCGCGCCCCCGCCGCGATCGCCGGCGTCACCAGCCTCCGCGGCGAGATCCTCCCCGTCATCGATCTCGCCCTGCTGCTCGGGGGCGCCCCCGGTCACCGCCCCGATCCGGACGGCCTGCGCATCGTCGTCGTCAGGGAGGCGGGCGGCCTCCGGCGTCGCGCCGGGCTGCGGGTCGACGCGCTCGGCCCGGTGCGCGAGCTGCCCGCGGGCGGGCTCGATCCGCCGCCCGCCACGCTCGGGGCCGGTCTTCGCCCGTTCGTGCGGGGCGTGATCCCCGAAGCGCCCGTCTGCGCGGTGCTCGACGTCCTCGAGCTCCTCGACGCGCCCGAGCTCGGGGCGATCGCCGGCGAGCCGTCCCACACGCCGGCCGCTCACGGGCGGCCCGGCGCCGGCGAGGGCGACTGAGCGTGGCCCGCGACGTGGGGACCGGGGGCGGAGGCCTCCACGTCGATCGCGCCGTCGAGCGAGCGCTCGCGATCGCCGAGCGGCGGTTCGGGCTCGGCTACGGCGCCAACGCGCCGCGCTGGGCGCGCGATCGCGCGCTCGCGGTCCTCGAGGGCATGGCGGCGCGCCGCCGGACGAGCCTGCTCGACGCCGCCGACGAGCTCGCCCGCGACCGGGGCGCGCTCGAGGAGCTCTGCGGCGCGCTGCGCGTCGGCGAGACCCGCTTCTACCGCGACCGCGCGCAGTGGGAGGTGATCGCCCGCGACCTCGTGCCGGCGATCCCGGCAGGCGTCGAGATCGCGGTGCTCTCGGCCGGGTGCAGCACCGGCGAGGAGGCGTGGACGGCGGCGATGATGCTCACGCTGCAGCGCCGCCGCTTCCGCGTGCTCGGCGTCGATCGATCCGGCGCCGCGGTCCGCGCCGCGCGCGAGGGCGTCTACGAGCCGGAGGCGGCGCGCGATCTGCCGGCGGCGTGGGCGTCGCGGTTCCTCGTCGCGAGCGGATCGCAGGTGCGCATCTCGGACGAGCTGCGAGACGCCGTCGGTTTCGACGAGTGCGATCTGGTGCGGCGCACGCCGCGCGGCCCGTTCCACCTCGTCTTCTTCAAGAACGTGCTCCTGTACCTGGCGGCGCCCGCCGGCGAGGCGGTCGCGGCGCGGCTCGCCGCCGAGCTCGACCCCACGGGCTTGGTCTTCGCGTCCACGAGCGAGGTGCTGCGTCTCCGCGCCGCGGGCCTGTCGCCGGTGCGCCTCACCCCCGCGGTCACGGCCTTCCGGTAGCGCGGCCGGCGCCGTGGTAAACCACGCAGCCATGCTGCGCGCCGCGGTCTCCCCGAGCAACGTCCCGCCCGCCTTGGTCGGCGAGCTCAAGGCGCGGCTCGTCGAGGGCCGGGCCGAGCTCGCGCGCGCGCTCCCCGCCGCCCCGGGCGATCCGCTCGAGCGAGCGGGTTTCCTGCTCGGCCGGCGCCACGCGCGCCTGCTCGACGAGATCGTCGGCTCGCTCTTCAAGGCGCTCCAGCTGGCCGTGGCCTTCCCGCCGGGAGCGTCCCCGGTCGCCGTCGCCGGCGTCGGCGGGTACGGTCGCGGCGCCGTGGCGCTCGGCAGCGATCTCGATCTCCGGCTGCTCGCGCGCGACGTGGCGTCGGCGACGCCGATCGCCGATTCGCTCCTCTACCCGCTCTGGGATCTCGGGGTCGCCGTCGGCCACCAGGTCGTGACCATCGACGACTTGCTCGACGCGGCGCGCACCGATCTGCCCACGGCGACGAGCCTCCTCGACTGGCGCCACGTCGCCGGGGACGCCGCGGCGTCCGAGGCGCTCCAGAAGCGCGCCGCGTCCGGGATCTTCGCGCACTCCGAGCTGCCCGGCTTCATGCGGCGGCTCTCGGACGAGGTCGCGCAGCGGCACGAGCGCTTCGGCGGATCGGTCTACCTGCTCGAGCCCGACGTGAAGAACGGCCCCGGCGGCCTCCGCGATCTCGACATCGCCGCGTGGGCCGCGCGGGCGCGCTGGGGCGTCTCCACGCTCGACGAGCTGGTCCGCATCGGCGTCCTCGTGGCGCGCGAGGCGAACGAGATCCAGGGCGCGGCCGAGATGCTCTGGCGCATCCGCAACCTGCTCCACGCCCACGCCGGCCGCCGCAGCGATCGCCTCACCTTCGACGAGCAGGAGTCGATCGCGCGCCTGCTCGGCTACGGGGCCGGCCGGCCCGAGCCCGCCGCCGCCGACGACGAGCCGCCCCACGATCCGGAGGCCGTCGAGCGGATGATGAGCGAGTACTACCGCGCCGCGCGCACCATCACCCGCGCGCGCGAGATGATCCTCACGCGCGCCACGCCGCTCCTCAGCCGCAAGCGCCCCCACGACGAGGACCTCGGCGGCGGGGTGCACCTCTTCGACGGCGCCGTCACCATCGGCTCGGTCGAGGCGCTCTGGGCCGATCCCGCGCTCGCCCTCCGCGTGGTCGCCGCCGCGGTGGAGCGCGGGCTGCCGCTCCTGGCCTTCGCCCGCGACGCCATCGCGCGCGCCGCCGGCGATCCGATGTGGGGCGAGCACCTCCGGGCCAGCTCCGAAGCCGCCCGCCGCTTCGTCGAGCTCTGCACCTCGTGCCGCGAGACCGCGCTCCACTCGGGCACGATCGCGCGCGAGCTCCACGATCTCGGGCTGCTCCTGGCGATGGTGCCCGAGTTCTCGCCCGTCGTGGGCCGCGTCCACCACGACGTCTACCACGTGTACACGGTCGACGTTCACTCGGTGGCCGCGCTCGATCGCCTCGCCCTGCTCAGCCGCGGCGAGCTCGCCTCCGAGTTCCCGCTCGCGTGCCGCCTCGCCGCCGAGGTCTCGCGCCGCGCCATGCTCTTCTTCGCCACGCTCCTCCACGACGTGGGCAAGGCCATCGGCGGCAAGGACCACAGCCAGCGCGGCGCCGAGATGGCGCGCGGCATCCTCACCCGCCTCGGCCTCGGGCCCGAGGACGTCGACGAGGCGTGCCACCTCATCCAGAAGCACCTCGTCATGTACCACGTGGCCACGCGCCGCGATCTCGACGACCCGGCGGCGATCGCCGAGTTTCTCCCCGAGGTGCACGGGCGGGAGGGGCTGCGCGATCTCTACCTCCTCACCGTCGTCGATCTCTCGACCACGAGCCCCACCTCGATGACCTCGTGGAAGGCGCGGATGCTCGACGAGCTCTACCTCGCGGCCGACGTCGCCCTCGGCGGGGCGCCTGCCGAGGACGGGCGCGTCGCCGCGGCGATCGCCGAGGTGGAGCGCGCCGCGGCCGCGCTCCCGGCGGCGAGCGCCGCCGATCGCGCCGCGCGCGCCGAGTTCCTCGGCGGCTACCTCCGCTCGATGCCCGAGCGCTACGTCCTCGCCAACTCGCCGCCGGCGATCGCCGCGCACGCGGAGCTCGCGCGCCGCCACGAGGCCCGGGGCGCCGACGCCGGCGCCGTCTCGGTGGCGCTCGTCCCGTCGCGCCACCCCGAGGCCGCCGAGCTCTGCGTCGTGGCGTCGGACCGCCCCGGCCTGCTCGCGGCGATCACCGCGGCGATCGCGGGCTCCCGCCTCGAGGTGCACGCGGCCCAGATCCACTCGCGCGCGCTGCCGGGCGGCAGCGTCGAGGCCGTCGACCTCTTCTGGGTGCGCGACCGGGGCGAGGGGGTCGAGGGCGTGGCCCGCGCCCTGCCCAAGCTGGTCCGCGATCTCAGCGGGCTGGTCTCGGGCGAGACGTCGCCGGCGGATCTGGCCCGGCGCCGCGCCTCCGCCTCGCCCGCCGCGCGCAGCGGCCCCAAGGTGCGGACCGAGGTCTCGCTCGACGACCGCGCCTCGCCCCGCCACACGGTGATCGAGGTCACGACGCGCGACCGTCCGGGGCTGCTCTTCGCCATCTCGGAGGCCCTCCACCGGCTCGGGCTCACCATCGCGGTCGCCAAGATCAACACCGAGGGGACGCGGGTGGCCGACGTGTTCTACGTTAGCGAGGCCGACGGCACCAAGGTCGCCCCCGGTCCGCGCACCGCCTTCGTGCGCGACCGGATCCTCGAGGCGCTCGACGAGCCGCCGGCCAGCAGTGGTTGAACCAAAGGAGCGGCGGATGAGGATCACGGGATGGGCGGGGGCGCTGACGATGTGGCTTTCGGCGAGCGCGCTCGCGGCGTGCGGACCGGCGCAGCCTCCCCCCGAGGCGCCGGAGCTCGCCGCCGATCCGCCCCCGGGGGCGGCCGAGGGCGCGGCCGGGGGCTCGGCGTCGACCGAGCTCGCGCGCGGCATCGCCTTCGTGAAGAACGAGAAGTGGGACGAGGCGAAGCCCCACTTCGAGAAGGCGCTCGAGGCCAACCCGAAGAACGCCGAGGCGGCCTACTACCTCGGGCTCTGCAAGGAGAAGCTCGGCGATCGCCCCGGCGCCGAGGCGCAGTACAAGTCGGCGATCGCGATCGATCCCAAGTTCGTCGAGGCCTCCGAGAACCTGGCGGCGCTCTACCTCGACGAGCCGCCGCGCCCGGACGAGGCGATCACGCTGCTCAAGGAGGCGCTCGGTCGCGCCCCGGACAACGCCCGCCTGATGCAGAACCTCGCCTACGCGTACGGCCTCAAGGGCGACGTCGACGCGGCCAGCAAGCAGTACGAGGCCGCGATCGCCAAGGGCGACAGCGTCCCCCTGCGTTTCGCCTATGGCTCGCTCCTCTTCGAGGGCAAGCGCTTCGACAAGGCGGCCGAGCAGCTCAGGAAGGCGCTCGAGGGCACCGGCGACGACGCGCCCATGCTCGCGACGCTGGGCAGGATGCTCGCCCACTCGAAGGCTTTCGGCGACTGCGTCAAGGCCTTCGACCGCGCCGTCAAGGTCAAGGGGAGCGATCCCGAGTTCTACGTGCGACGCGGCACCTGCCGCCACGAGCTCAAGGACGAGACCGGCGCCAAGGCCGACTACGAGGCGGCCATCAAGGTCGATCCGCAGTTCGCCGCCGCGCACTACTACCTCGGGCTCTCGCTGCTCTCGGCGAAGCAGCGCCAGGGCGCGCAGAGCGAGCTCGAGAAGGCGGAGAAGCTCGGCGGCGACACCCCCATCGGCAAGCTGGCCAAGGCCAAGCTCGACGAGATGAAGGGCCTCAAGAAGAAGTAGGCGTCTAGGGGCCTTCGCGGCCGCCGTCCTCGGGATCGAGCTTGTCCGGCCCGGGCGCGTAGGGCGCGAGCGGGCCCTTGATCCAGCCGAGGCGCTGCGCGCCATAGGTCGCGGCGGAGATCACGGCGCCGGCGACGAGCAGCCCCACGAGCACCTCGTCGGGGATGTCGACCACCGCGCCGAACGCGGCGATGACGTAGAAGCGCGGGAAGCGCCCGAGCGCCGTCGCGGTCGCGTAGCGCCGCATCGGGTAGCCCGAGAGCGGCATGAGCACCCGCATGAGGATGAAGGGCAGGGGCAGCCCCGCGAACCCGGCGATGGTCCAGAAGGGCGCGACCTTGGCCCAGCGCTCGGCCTTGACGAAGAGCGGCCGCGTCCGCATCGACTCGAGCACGCGGAGACGGAACGCGCGCCGCACGAACCAGTGATCGAAGCACGCGGACACGATCGACGCCGAGGTGGCGATCGTGGCCACGGCCCAGGGCGGCGCGAGCTTGGCGGCGAGCAGCGTCGCCGGCGCGAGCGGCAAGCTCAGGATCGACGTCGTCGCCGTCATGAACAGGAGGTAGAGGGCGAGCTCTCCCGCGACGTCCTGCACCAGGGCATCGTGGAGCGTCGGCGCGACCCGGGCAAGCCGCGTCAGGCGCCGATGAGATCGAGGATCCGATCGAGCTCGTCGAGCGAGCCGTACGTGACGCCGAGCTCTCCCTTTCCGCCGTCGTCGCGCACCTCGACGCGCGTGCCGAGCCGGCGCTCGAGGCGCGCCTCGAGGTCGCGCACCGCCGCGCTCTTTCCGCCGGGGCCGCGCCGCTTCTCCGGCTCCGCGCTGGCGCCGCCGCGATCGCGCGCCGAGCGCACGAGCTGCTCGATCTTGCGCACCGGGAGCTTGCCGCGGACCGCCTTGTCGGCGAGCTCGAGCATGATCTTCTCGCTCGGCGCGCCGAGCAGCGCGCGCGCGTGGCCCTCGGTGAGCTCGCGCGCGATCACCATGGATCGCACCCGCGCGGGCAGCTTGAGCAGCCGCAGCGAGTTGGCGATGGTGGTGCGGTCCTTGCCGACGCGCTCGGCCAGCGCCTCGTTCGTGTAGCCGTGCTCGCGCACCAGCCGGTCGTACGCCTCGGCGAGCTCGATCGGATCGAGGTCGGCGCGCTGGACGTTCTCGACCAGCGCGAGCTCGAACGCCTCCTTGGGCGAAACGTCCTTCACCACGACGAGCACGTCGGTCAGCCCGGCGCGCTGCGACGCCCGCCAGCGGCGCTCGCCGGCGATGAGCTCGTAGCGATCGCCCGAGGGGCCGGGCGCCCCGCGGCGCACCACGAGCGGCTCGATGAGGCCGTGCTCGCGGATCGAGGCGGCGAGCTCGGCGAGCTCGGTCTCGTCGAAGTGCTGGCGCGGCTGCCCCTTCTGCGGCGTGATGCGCTCGACCGGGCAGAGGAAGACGCTGCGCTCGGCGTAGCTCTGGCCCGCGGCGGTGGGGGAGGGGGCGGCGGCGGGGCCGGGCCCGGCGCGGCCCCCCCCCCGCGCCCGCCCCC
>CAYJPW010000024.1:0-17903 GCA_964372055.1 uncultured Polyangiaceae bacterium | reverse complement strand
CGGGGGGGGGGGGGGGGGGTGGGGCCGGGGGGGGGGGGGGGTGGGGGGGGGGGGGGCAGGAGCGCGTCGAGGCCGCGCCCGAGGGCGCGCCGCGGCGGCGCGCCGCGCTTGTCCGGATCGCTCACGAGCCCGCCTCGACGCGCTCCTTGCCCGACGGCGAGGAGGAGGACGGCGAAGGCTTCTTGGGCGGGCCGTCGAGGATCTCGCGCGCCAGGCTCAGGTAGCCTTGCGCGCCCTTCGACTGCACGTCGTAGAGCAGCGCCGGCATGCCGTGCGAGGGCGCTTCGGAGAGCTTCACGTTGCGCGGGATGATCGCGTCGAACACGCGGAAGTGCGCCTTGACCTCGTCGGCCACCTGGTGCGTCAGCGAGTTGCGGCCGTCGAACATGGTCAGCACCACGCCCTCGACCTCGAGGCGCGGGTTGAAGGCGCTCCGGACGCGGTCGACGGTGGCCATGAGGTGCGTCAGCCCCTCGAGCGCGTAGTACTCGCACTGCAGCGGCACCAGCACCCGATCGGCGGCGGTGAGCGCGTTGAGCGTGAGGAGGCCGAGCGACGGCGGGCAGTCGATGATCACGTACTCGTAGCGGCCGAGGTGCCCGGCGAGCGCGTCGCGGAGCCGGGTCGCGCGGTCGCCCGCGTCGACGAGCTCGAGCTCGGCGGCGACCAGGTCCTGCGTGGCCGGCAGCACGTCGAGCAGCGGGACGGCGGTCTGGACGATCGCTTCGGCGACCTTGGCGCGCCCGATGAGGACGTCGTAGAGCGAGAGCTCGACCGATCGCTGGCGCACGCCGACGCCGCTCGACGCGTTGCCCTGCGGATCGGCGTCGACGAGGAGCGTCGGCCGCTCGGCGGCGGCCAGGCTGGCCGCGAGGTTCACCGAGGTCGTGGTCTTTCCGACCCCGCCCTTCTGGTTGGCGACGGCGAAGATCAGCGGCGAACGCGACATCCCGGCGCGACGTACACGAGCCGCGGCCGGGGGTCGAGCGGCTCTCTTGAGTTGGGGGCTTCGCCCCCAAACCCCCCGGGCAATTGCCGGTCGGCTTCGCCGCCCGGACACCCCGCCCTCTGTCCCAGGGCAATTGCCGGTCGGCTTCGCCGCCCGGACACCCCGCCCTCTGTCCCAGGGCAATTGCCGGTCGGCTTCGCCGCCCGGACACCCCGCCCTCCGCTTCGCTACGGTCGGGGTCAATTGCCGGCACGCCAGGGATCTCGGGCGGACGCGTGAACTGCGCCTTCGGTTCCGAGCAGGGACGCGCGCCGGGCGGGCGATGGATCCGGATCGCCCCGTTGCGAGATGTGACGTTTCTTTGGCCCTGTGACCACTGATGTCTACAGTAGCGCACATGTCGCTTAATGTAGGTGTAGGTAGTCAAGAGCGACCCGCGATGGGTGCTGCCACCGCACCGCTCGGGGCTCGACTCCGGGCAGCGCTCGTGGAGCCCGCCGCCGGCGCCGCCGACCGGATCCTCGCGGACCGGTTCTGGAGCGCGCCTTCACCGCGCCGCGACCTCGCGCCCACGCCCATCCGAGGCTCCGCCCCGGTCTTCGCAGTCCGACCCACTCCGCCGCCCGCTCGCCGGACCTAACCACGCTTGGAGGACCCATGTCGCTTCCGAAGTCGTTCAATACCTTCGCGGAATTCGAGCGCGAGATCCTGCGCCCCGCCAACCGCATCGGCCTCTCCCTCGAGGACATGGTCGAGGACTCGTCCTTCGACGCCGAGATCGACTTCGACGCCGATCCCTTCAGCGAGATGAAGGACGAGGACTAGACGGGCTCGGCCCCGAACGTTTGGATCCCTTCCCGGGGATCTCCGGCCCCGGCGGACGCCTCTCCGCCGGGGCTTTTCTTTGTCTCGGAGGGCCGGGCGGCCGCGCGGACGGGCGGCGCCGCGTGCCGGGCGGACGGCGAGCGGGAGCGTCGCTCCTTGCGCCGAGCGCGCGCATGGCGCCACCCAACTCGCTCGCCCGGCTCTCCCTGTTCTTGACCCCTTCCCGGCCGCATGGCATCCCCCCCGGCCCCCATGCAAGTCACCGTCGAGAAGCTCTCCCCCGTGCTCGTGGAGTTCCAGGTCCAGGTCCCGGCCGACCAGGTCAAGACCGAGGTCGACAAGGCGTACTCGGCGCTCCAGCGCACCGCGCGGGTGCGGGGCTACCGTCCAGGCAAGGCGCCGCGCCAGGTGCTCGCGCACCTCTACGGCGGCCGCGTGCACGCCGACGTGGCCCAGCGCCTGGTCGATTCGACGCTCAACCAGGTGCTCGCCGAGAAGCAGGTGCAGCCGCTCTCGCAGCCGAGCATCGCGCCGGCCGAGCTCAAGCCCGACGACGTGTTCTCCTACAAGGCGCGCTTCGAGGTGCGCCCCGAGATCGAGAGCGTGAAGTGGGAGGGCTTCGAGGTGAAGCGGCCCAAGGCCGCCGTCGCCGACGAGATGATCGACACCGAGATCGAGCGCCTCCGTCGCGAGCACTCGACGCTGCAGGCGCCGGATCCGGAGCGGCCCGCCAAGGCGGGGGACGTGGTCCGCATCGCCTTCACCCTCGAGGTCGACGGCAAGCCGCGCGAGGGCGCACCCCAGGAGATCGAGACGGAGCTCGGCACCGGCGAGGTGTTCAAGGAGCTCGAGGAGGCGTTGACCGGTGTGAAGCCGGGCGACGCCAAGGACGTCGAGATGACGTTCCCCGAGCGCCACCCGCAGGCGGATCTGCGCGGCAAGAAGGGCACCTTCAAGGTCACGATCAAGGACGTGAAGGAGCGGATCCTCCCCGCGATCGACGACGAATTCGCGAAGGACTGCGGCGACTACAAAGATCTCGGCGCGCTCAAGGACGCGATCCGCGCCCGCATCGAGAAGGAGCTGAAGCAGAAGGCGAGCGACGCCCTCGCCGAGCAGCTCGTCGTCGAGCTCTGCAAGGCGAACCCGATCCCCGTGCCTCCGTCGCTCGTCGAACAGCAGGCGCAGATCACCGAGCGCGAGATCCTCTCCGTCGCGAGGCGCCAGGGCCAGCGGGGCGACGTCACGCCGGAGCTCCGCGCGCGCGTGCGGGCGGACGCCGAGGTCAAGGTCCGCGCCGGCCTGCTCATGGCCGAGATCGCCAAGGCCAAGGAGATCCGCATCGGCGACGCCGACATCGAGAAAGGCTACGAGGAGCTCGCCGAGCAGACGGGCAAGAACGTGGCGAAGGTGAAGGCGGAGTACCGCGATCCCAAGAAGCGCGAGATGCTCGTCGGCATGATCCTCGAGGACAAGATCCTCGATCTCCTCGAGGGCGCGGCGAAGATCACCGAAGAGGGTTGAAATCTGCTCTCCCTTGACTCAGGACTAGAGCCCGAGCGCGATCCCTCCGGGGAGCCCGGCGCCCCGACCCACGATCCGCGCCCACAAACTGCCCAGGAAGCCCCATGACCCGACCCATCGAGACGCGTACCCAGGCGATGGAGTTCCTCGAGCGGCCGTCCACCCGGTCCGCGATCGAGGCCAGCGAGCGAGAGCGCGGCTACATCGTCCCCACGGTCACCGAGGTGACCCACCGCGGCGAGCGCGAGTGGAACCTCTTCAGCCGCCTGCTCAAGGACCGCATCGTCTTCATCGGCCAGGAGATCGACGACTTCCTCGCGAACCTCGTCATCGCCCAGTTCCTCTTCCTCGAGAGCGAGGACCCCGAGAAGGACATCCAGGTCTACGTCAACAGCCCGGGCGGCATCGTGACCTCGGGCCTCGCGATCTACGACACCATGCAGTACGTCCGCTCGCCGGTGTCGACGATGTGCATCGGCCAGGCGGCCTCGATGGGCGCCGTGCTCCTCGCCGCCGGCCACAAGGGCCGCCGCTACGCGCTCCCGCACGCCCGGGTGATGATCCACCAGCCGCTCGGCGGCGCCCGCGGGCAGGCGACCGACATCGAGATCCAGGCGCGCGAGATCAAGAAGATGAAGGAGACCTTGATCGACATCCTGGTCGAGGCGACGAGCAAGAACCGCGAGGAGCTCGCCAAGGACATCGAGCGCGACTTCTATCTCTCCTCGATGCAGGCCAAGGAGTACGGCCTCATCGACGAGGTGCTGCCCAAGCGGAACAAGACCGCGTCGACCTCGACGTGATCTCGTAGCCGTCGCCGCCCGCCGGTCTCGCCGGCGGGCGCGCCGCCTCGCCCATTTCGGGCGAAGGTCTTCCCGCCCGGCCCGCCCGGCCCCGATCGCCCAGGGCAAGACAAAAAAGCCGATGTCGGGCGCCACCTTAAGTCGTAGGGGACGGCGACCGTTAGCTTGCGACGGTAGGTGTACGATACTAGAATCCCGTCACGGTATTTCGCCGGAGAACGCGGAGTTTCTGAGAGGTCGAAGTGGAGCGAAGGCGGGACGATCACTCGAACGGCAACCTGAGCTGCTCCTTCTGCGGGAAGTCCCAGAAGGAGGTGAAGAAGCTCATCGCGGGCCCCACGGTCTACATCTGCGATGAGTGCATCGGCCTCTGCAACGACATCATCGCCGAGGAGGTCGAGAAGGACGAGCCCTACGCGCAGGGCGTCCCGATCCCGAAGCCGGCCGACATCAAGGCCACCCTCGACGAGTACGTCGTCGGCCAGAACCGCGCCAAGAAGATCCTCGCGGTGGCCGTGCACAACCACTACAAGCGCATCGACTCGCGGGTGAGCGCGGACGACGTCGAGCTGGCGAAGTCGAACATCCTGCTCCTCGGCCCGACGGGCTCGGGCAAGACGCTCCTCGCGCAGACGCTCGCGAAGATCATCAACGTCCCCTTCGCGATCGCCGACGCGACGACGCTGACCGAGGCCGGCTACGTGGGCGAGGACGTCGAGAACATCATCGTCCAGCTCTTGCAGAACGCCGACCACGACGTGGAGCGGGCGCAGCGCGGCATCGTCTACATCGACGAGATCGACAAGATCAGCCGCAAGAGCGACAACCCGAGCATCACCCGCGACGTCTCGGGCGAGGGCGTGCAGCAGGCCCTGCTCAAGATCATCGAGGGCACGATCGCCAACGTGCCGCCCAAGGGCGGGCGCAAGCACCCGCAGCAGGACTTCCTGCAGATCGACACCACCAACATCCTCTTCCTCTGCGGCGGGGCGTTCGTGGGGCTCGATCAGATCATCCAGCGCCGCGTCGGCCAGTCGACGCTCGGCTTCGGCGCCGACATCAAGAGCAAGAAGGAGTACAAGCTCGGCGATCTGCTCTCGCAGGTGCAGCCCGAGGACCTGCTCAAGTTCGGCCTCATCCCCGAGTTCATCGGCCGCCTGCCCGTGGTCGCCACGCTCCACGAGCTCAACGAGGACGCCCTCATCGACATCCTCACCAAGCCGAAGAACAGCCTCGTCAAGCAGTACCAGAAGCTCTTCGAGATGGACGGGGTGAAGCTCAAGTTCACCCGCGGCGCCCTCGTGGCCGTCGCGCGCCAGGCCCTCGACCGCAACAGCGGCGCGCGCGGCCTCCGCGCCATCCTCGAGGCCGCGATGCTCGACATCATGTACGACGTCCCCTCGCGCACGGGGATCAAGGAGGTCGTCGTGAGCGAGGACGTCGTGATCAAGCACGAGCCGCCCCTCATCGTTTACACGAAGGAGGCCGAGCTCGCGTAGAGCCATCGGTTGAGCCGGGAGCGTCGCCGCCGAGCGCGCGGCGAGCCCGAGTCGGGTTGAAAAGTGATGGAGCCTCGGGGCGACCGGGGCCTTCTTCGGGGCGGAGTTGGGGGGCGACCCCCGGGGACGAGAGCGGCATGTTCTTCAAGAGCGACAACGAGCGAGGCAAGGGCGCGCCGGAGCGGGGCGTGGTGCCGCTCCTGCCGTTGCGCGACATCATCGTCTTCCCCCACATGGTCTCGCAGCTCTTCGTGGGCCGCGAGCGCTCGATCGCCGCCCTCGACGAGGCGATGAGCCGCGACAAGGAGATCTTCCTCGCCGCCCAGCGCAACGCCAAGACCAACGATCCGACACCGGAGGACATCTTCCAGGTCGGGTCCATCGGCGTGATCATGCAGCTGCTCCGCCTGCCCGACGGCACGGTGAAGGTGCTCATCGAGGGCAAGCGGCGCGCGAAGATCCGCCGCTACGTGCAGAGCGATACGCACTTCCTCGTCGAGTACGACGACGTGCAGGAGGTGGCCACGAGCTCGGTCGAGGTCGAGGCGCTGATGCGCTCGGTCCAGTCGACGTTCGAGATGTACGTCAAGCTGAACAAGAAGATTCAGCCCGAGGTCCTGATGAGCGTGCAGGCGATCGACGACGCCTCGCGCCTCGGCGACACCATCATCGCCAACCTGCCGACCATCAAGCTGAGCGACCGCCAGGCGCTGCTCGAGATGGACGACCCGCGCCAGCGCCTCGAGCGCCTCATCGAGCTGATGCAGGCCGAGATCGAGATCCTGCAGGTCGAGAAGAAGATCCGCTCCCGCGTCAAGAAGCAGATGGAGAAGACGCAGAAGGAGTACTACCTAAACGAGCAGATGCAGGCCATCCAGAAGGAGCTGGGTGGCGGCGAGCGCGACGAGTTCAAGAACGAGATCCAGGAGATCGAAGAGGCCCTCAAGACCAAGCGCCTGAGCAAGGAGGCGCTCGCGAAGGTCAAGAAGGAGCTCAAGAAGCTGAAGATGATGCACCCGACGAGCGCGGAAGCGACCGTCGTGCGCAACTACATCGACTGGATCCTCGACCTGCCCTGGGGTGACAAGAGCGAGGAGCGCTACGACCTCGACGAGGCCGAGAAGATCCTCGAAGAGGACCACTACGGCCTCAAGAAGATCAAGGAGCGCATCCTCGAGTACCTCGCCGTCCAGGCGCTCACCAAGAAGCTCAAGGGCCCGGTGCTCTGCTTCGTGGGCCCCCCCGGCGTCGGCAAGACGAGCCTCGCCAAGTCGATCGCCCGCGCCACCGGCCGCAAGTTCGTGCGCCTGTCGCTCGGCGGCGTCCGCGACGAGGCCGAGATCCGCGGCCACCGGCGCACGTACATCGGCGCGCTCCCCGGCAAGCTCATCCAGTCGCTGAAGAAGGCGGGGACCAACAACCCCGTGTTCCTCCTCGACGAGGTCGACAAGATGTCGACCGACTTCCGCGGCGATCCCGCGGCGGCGCTGCTCGAGGTGCTCGACCCGGAGCAGAACCACACCTTCAACGATCACTACCTCGACCTCGACTACGACCTCTCCGACGTGATGTTCATCACGACGGCGAACACCCTGAGCGGCATCCCGGTGCCGCTCCAGGACCGGATGGAGATCATCCAGCTCTCGGGCTACACCGAGTTCGAGAAGCTGAACATCGCGGTGAAGTACCTGGTCCCGCGCCAGCGCAAGGAGTGCGGGCTCGACGAGGTGCCCCTCGACATCACCGAGGGCGCGATCCGCACGATCATCCACCACTACACGAAGGAGAGCGGCGTGCGCTCGCTCGAGCGCGAGATCGCCAGCGTCTGCCGCAAGGTCGCGCGCAAGGTGGTGGCCGAGGGCAAGGAGAAGCCCATCGAGGTCGTCGCCAAGAGCATCCCCAAGTTCCTCGGCGTGCCCAAGTACCGCCTCGGCAAGACGGGGGACAAGGACGAGATCGGGCTCGTGAACGGCCTCGCCGTCACCTCGGTCGGCGGCGATCTGCTCGCGGCCGAGGCCACCGTCATCCCCGGCAAGGGCAAGCTGGTGATCACCGGCCTGCTCGAGAAGGGGATGGAGGAGAGCGCCCAGGCGGCGATGAGCTACGTGCGCTCGCGCCTCGATCGGCTCGGGCTCGCCGCGGACATCTACCAGAAGGTCGACGTCCACATTCACTTCCCCGACTTCATCCGCAAGGACGGGCCCAGCGCCGGCGTCACCATGGTCACGGCCCTGGTGAGCGCCCTGATGAAGGTGCCGGTGCGGCGCGACCTCGCCATGACGGGCGAGATCACCCTCCGCGGCCGGGTCCTGCCCATCGGCGGCCTCAAGGAGAAGCTCCTCGCCGCGCACCGCGGCGGGATCACCACCTGCATCGTCCCCAAGGAGAACCGCAAGGACCTGCGCGACGTCCCGCGGCGCGTGCTCAAGGCGCTCCGCCTCGTGCTCGTCGACCACGTCGACGACGTCCTCCGCGAGGCGCTGGTGCTGCCCGATCCCGAGGCCGTGTTCGGCCCGCCGCGGACCACGCTCGAGTACCGGGGCGGCGAGCTCGTGGTGCGCGAGACGCCGGGCGAGCCCGCCCCGGCCGTGCCCGCGGCGCCCGGCGAGCAGCCCGGGGCCTAGTACATACAGCCGCTTCGCGCCCCGGCGGCGTCCCCAGACCTCACCCCCGGCCCCCTCTCCCTTGCGGGAGAGGGGGAGGCAGAGCGGGGCTAGCCTCCGGTTCCGGGACGCATTACGTCGGCGCGCATGATTCGACGCGCGCTCGTCTCGGTCTCGGACAAGACTGGTTTGGTCCCGTTCGCCCAGGCGCTGGCTCAGCGCGGGGTCGAGATCCTCTCCACCGGCGGTACGCTGAAGGCGCTCAAGGACGGCGGCGTGCCCGTCGTCGGCGTCGACGAGTACACCGGCTCGCCCGAGGTGATGGACGGGCGGGTCAAGACGCTGCACCCGAGGGTGCACGGCGGCATCCTCATGCGCGGGGCCGAGGACGACAAAGACCTCGAGCGCCTCGGGGGCAAGCCGATCGACCTCGTGGTCGTGAACCTCTACCCGTTCGAGGCGACCGTGGCCAAGCCCTCGGCCACGCACCCCGAGATCGTCGAGAACATCGACATCGGCGGGCCCTCGATGGTGCGCAGCGCGGCGAAGAACCACGCCCGCGTCGCGGTCGTCTGCGATCCGGCGGACTACGCGGTCGTGCTCGCCGAGCTGGGCAGCAAGGGCGAGGTCTCGATCACGACGCGCCGGCGCCTCGCCGCCAAGGCGTTCGCCCACACCGCCGCGTACGACGGCGCGATCGCGGGGTACTTGTCGAGCCTGCCCTGGGAGGGCGAGCCCGAGCCGCAGAAGCGCCAGGCGTACCCGCAGTTTCTCACGCTGGCGATGGAGCGAGCGTATCCGCTGCGTTACGGCGAGAACCCTCACCAGACGGGTGCGTTCTATCGCGACCGCGGCGCGCCGCAGGGCTCGCTCGCGGCGGCCGAGTCTCTCGGCGCCGGAGGGAAGGAGCTCTCCTTCAACAACCTCGTGGACGTGGACGCCGCCCTGGAGGCGGTGCGCGAGCACGACGAGCCCGCGGCGGTCGTCGTCAAGCACACGAACCCCTGCGGCGTGGCGGTCGCGTCGGATCTGGTGACCGCGTACCGGACCGCGCGCGAGGCGGATCCGGTGAGCGCGTTCGGCGGCATCGTCGCGCTCAACCGGCCCGTCGATCGGGCGACGGCGCTGGTCCTGGCCGAGACGTTCCTCGAGTGCATCGTGGCGCCCTCGTTCGCCGCCGACGCCCTCGAGGTGCTGCGCAAGAAGGACAAGCTCAGGCTCCTCGCCACGGGCGCCTGGCTGCCGGCCACGCACGCAGAGCTCGCCTACAAGCGCGTCGGCGGCGGGCTCGTGGTCCAGGGGCGCGACGCCACCGCGGCGGGCGAGGTGACGCGGGGCAAGGTGGTCTCGAAGCGGGCCCCCACCGCCGACGAGCTGGCCGCGCTCGACTTCGCCTGGAAGGTGGGCAAGCACGTGAAGTCGAACGCGATCGTCCTCGCGCTCGGGCGCCGCACCGTCGGCGTCGGCGCCGGCCAGATGTCGCGCGTCGAGAGCGTGAAGATCGCCACCGGCAAGGCCGGCGATCTCGCGAAGGGGAGCGTGCTCGCCTCGGACGCCTTCTTCCCGTTCCCGGACGGGGTCGAGCTGGCGCTGAAGCACGGGGTGACGGCGATCGCGCAGCCCGGGGGGAGCGTGAAGGACGCCGACGTCGTCGCGGCGGTCGACGCGGCGGGGGCGGCGATGATCTTCACGGGGGCTCGGCACTTCCGGCACTAAGGTTCGCTCGGCCAGCTGGGCGGCGCGGGAGACGTCGCCCAGCTGGGTCCACATGCACGACCGCGACCCGCTCCCGCCGGGGACGAGGGCTCGCATCGAACATTTGATGTTGCTGTCCAAATGTAGGAAGTGACGCGGGATTCCGTGGTCCGCTCGGACGGCTCGGCGGGCCGGAGCGGTCGGCGGCTGGTCGGGCGCGTTTGGCTACCGTCGTCGCCCGGCCCGCCGGCGCGAGTGGCGGCGAATTTGGCCCGGCTCCTCGGGGCGTGCTCAAGGTGTCCGTGCGCCGGGCTCCCGTCCCGGCAACGCAAGGAGCGAGCACGGTGGCCGGGATCAGCGAGTCGTGCAGCGTGTGCGGGACGGCGTTCGAGATGCAGTTCCGCTACCAGATGGAGGAGCGGGACGGCGGGTTCTCGTTCTACTGCTCGCAGCGCTGCCTCGAGAAGAGCCAGCTCGGCGGCGGCGGGGCGGCGGATGGGGCGGCGACGTGCGACGCCTGCGCGAAGCGGTTCCAGCCCGATCTCGTCTCGCAGGTGCTCTACGTCGGAGGCCGGCGCCGGTACGCCTGCTCGCTCGGGTGCCGCTCGCAGCTCGTCCGCGAGGCGAGCGGCGTCAGGCTCGGTGAGATCGCCGCGCCGCCCGTCGCCGCCGACGTGGTGGCGGAGGCGAGGCCTCCGGCTGCGCCCACCGGACCTGCGGTCGCCGTGCCCGTGATGCCCGCCCGGCGCGCTCCGGCGCGCCGCAACGCCGAGGCCGCGCCCGAGGGCAAGCCGCGCTGTCTGGCCGTGTTCAACCACAAGGGCGGCACCGGCAAGACCACGACGGCGGTGAGCGTCGCCGCCGGGCTCGCGGCGCGCGGCAAGCGCGTGCTCCTCGTCGACACCGACGCGCAGGGGACGGCCTTGGGGCCGAGCGGCGCGAGCGCCGAGCGATCGCTCTACCACGTGCTGGTGATGGGGCTCCGGGTCGCCGATGCCGTCAAGACGGTGCGGCCGAACCTGGACCTCTTGCCGTCGAACGAGACGCTCGCGGCCGCCGAGCTCTACCTCGCGGGCCGACAGAACCGCGACCGCGTGCTCTGCGAGCGCCTCGCGCCGGCGGCGGCCGCGTACGACTTCGTGGTGATCGATTGCTCTCCGAGCTTGTCGCTCATGAACCAGAACGCGCTCGTGCTCGCCGACAGCGTCCTCGTGCCGGTGGCGTGCGACTACCTCTCGCTCGTCGGCGTGCGCCAGGTGATCAAGACGGTGAAGAACGTCAACGCGCTGCTCCATCATCCCGTTCAGATCTGGGGCGTGCTGCCGACCTTCTACGATGGTCGCGCCAAGATCTGCCGCGAGGCGGTGGCCACGCTCGAGGGGCACTTCGGGGAGAGGTGCCTGCCGCCGGTGCGCGCGGCGATGAAGATCAAGGAGGCGCCGGCCCAGGGGCAGACCATCTACGAGTACGCGGCCGGGACGAACGCCGCCGACGACTACGGCGCGCTCGTGGAGCGGATCATGAAGAGCCGGTACGCCCCGGAGCGCGCGGCCGGCGTGCGCGCGGGCGCGGCAGCCCCGGCGCAGGCCGGCGAGACGGCCGCTCCGCCGGTGCGGTCGTCGGACGTCGCGGTCGCGGGCTAACGGTGCACGAGGTCGAGGAAAGGATCGAGAGCATGAGGAGCGAGGACGAATTCGGCAGCGCGGCGCGAGCGCTGCTCGATCGCGACGAGGTGGAGGGTGTGCTCTCGGGTGCGTTCTACGCCCCTGCGCCCGAGTCGCGGCCGCGCGCCAAGACGATCCCGATGGGCGAGCGGCCGCAGCACTACAAGGTCATCTGCATCTCGATGTACACCGACGACCTCGGCAAGCTCGACGACATGGTCGAGAAGCTCAAGGCGCGCGGCCTGACCAAGGCGAACCGCAGCGCGCTCATCCGGTACGCGCTCACCCAGGTGGATCTCAGCAAGGTCCCCCGCGGCATGTAGCGGCGCGGCTCTCGCATGCGGCCTCTCCTCGAGGGAGCGAGCCCGCATGCGAGATCCAAGGTCCCTTCCGAAGGCGGGAGAGGCGAGCGAGCAGGCCCACGGCGCCGGCCAGCCCGGCGCCGAGGCGCCCGCGCCGGCCGGCCCTGCCGCCGAGACCGCCGGCCCCGAGTCGGAGCGTCGCCTGCGACCGGTCGAGGAGCCTCGCGCCGGGCCGGCGATCGCGCCCGAGGAGCCTCGCGCCGAGCCGGCGATCGCGCCCGAGGAGCCTCGCGCCGAGCCGGCGATCGCGGCCGAGGAGCCTCGCGCCGGGCCGGCGATCGCGCCCGAGGAGCCTCGCGCCGAGCCGGCGATTCTACCCGAGCCGCCACCGCCCGCGCCGTTCGTCGCCACGACCGGCGTCCCCGCGCGCGACGAGGCCGGATCGCACGAGGAGGCGACCGGCGTGCGGCGGCGCGCCGAGGCCGGGCCGCTCACGGTGCGGTGGGGCGCGGTGATCGCCGGCGTCGCGATCGCCATCGGCGCGCACGTCCTCCTGGCGTCGTTTGCGCTGGCCGTCGGGCTGCGGGGGCTCGACCCGCTCGCCCCGAACCCGCGCCTGCTCGCCGTCGCCGGCGTGGGCCTCATCGTGGCGGCGCTCCTGGCCGTGGCGGCGGGGAGCTACGCGACGACGCGCCTCTCCGGGGCGCGCACACGGCGCGACGGGCTGCTCGCCGGCCTCGTGACCTGGGCGGCGTTCGTCACGCTCGGCGCCGCGCTCACGGCCACCGGACCCGGCAGCTCGCTCGGCACGCTCCTGCAGAGCCCGTGGCTCCGGCGAGGTCCTCCGGCCGACTCGCTGGCCCCGAACGCGCGCGTCGTCGGCGCCGCCGAGCGCGCCGCGTGGGGCACCTTCACCGGCGCGGCGCTCACGCTCCTCGCCGCGCTCGGCGCTGGCGTCGCCGCCGCCGGCACCGACGAGCGCCGCGCCCGCCGCGCCTGGCTCGCGACCTGGCGCGACCGCGAGGAGGCGTACCGCCGCGCCCGCGACCGAGAGCTCGATCGCGAGGAGCGGGAGCGGGCCGCGCGCTGACGGGGGGCTCGCGGCGAGTCCGAGACGCGGTCACGAGCCGGGCACGGCCTCGGGCGCGGCCGCCGGGCCCAGCCGATCCCAGAACGCCGCCAGGTCCGCGGGCAGCGGCGACTCGACCCGCACGGTCCCGGCGCGGCAAGGGTGCGCGAGCTCGAGGAGCTCGGCGTGGAGCGCGTGCCGGTCGAGCTCGAGGATCCGCCGGTCGTCGTCCGTCAGCGTCTGGTCGGCCCCGCGCGCGAAGAGGGACTCGTCGGGCCCGTAGAGCTTGTCCCCCACGATGGGCAGGCCGTTCGCGGCGAGATGAACCCGGATCTGGTGCTGGCGCCCCGTCTCGAGCGTGCAGCGCAGGAGGGCGTACCGCCGGCCGCTGGCCGCGTCGGCGCGGCGGCCGAGGACCTCGAACGCCGTCGCCGCCGTCAGGCCTTCGCCGTCGCGCGCGGGACGCATCTTGACCTTGTAGCGGCTCGTCGGATCGAGCTCGAGCGGCAGCTCGACGCGGAACGGATCCGGAGAGGGCGGCCAGCCCCAGGTGATGGCGAGGTAGCGCTTGAGCACGCCGCTCCGCTCCTCGAATTGCCGCTTCACGCGGCGATCGGCCTCGGCGGTCTTGGCGAGGAGGAGCACGCCGCTGGTCTCGCGATCGATCCGGTGCGACAGCTTCGCCGGGCTCTCGCCCGGCCGCGCGGACTCGAGCAGCTTCACCACCGTGCTCGCGTGGTAGCGCGCCGTGGGGTGCACCGGGATGCCCGCGGGCTTGTCGACCGCGAGCAGGTGATCGTCCTCGTAGAGGACCGTGAGCGTCACGTCGGGCGCGTGCTCGTCCCACGGCGCCCGCCAGAGCAGGACGCACTGCTCGGCCTTGACCCGATCGTTCTTCCGGAGCGGCCGCGCGTCGGGCGAGTACGCCCCGCGGCCCACGATCTCCTGCGTGCGCGTCCGGCTCGTCCGCTTCAGCTGCGTCTGCACGAACCGGTCGAGCCGCATGCCGGCGAGCTCGGGCGGGACGCGCAGCACGGTGACCACCGATCCCTCGGGCACGCCGGGCGGGCGCTGCACGTCGAGCCCGCGGCCGAACGGGCCCTCGGTCCCCGCGAGCACCTTGGCGCTGATGCGCGTCATCGCCCCCCAGCACTCCCACGCCGGGCGGGCGTTCGGCAAGGCCCGGTCGCTCGAGGCCGAGCCCCCGCGCTCGACGCCCTCGGGCTCTTCGGCTAGAGACGTGCCCGAAACCCATGGATATCCTCTTCATTGCCTCGGAGCTCGCGCCGATGGTCAAGGTCGGCGGGCTCGCCGACGTGGTCGCCGCGCTCTCGAAGGCGCTCCGCCTCCTCGGGCACAAGGTCACGGTGGCGCTGCCCCGGTTCCCGGCCATCGAGGCGGGGGGCGTGATGGTGGCGCGGCGGCTCACGCCGCTGTCGCTCCGCGGCGAGGGCGGCCCGGTCGAGGTGACCGTGTTCGACGGGCGGCTCGGCTCCGGCGTCGAGCTGCTCTTGTTCGACGTCCCCGGCCTCTACGACCGGCCCGGGGTCTACGGCGACGACGGCGAGGACTACCCCGACAACGCTCGGCGCTTCGGCGTCTTGGCGCGCGCCGCGGTCGAGATCGCCAAGCAGCGCGCCGCGCTGGGGACGCCCTTCGACGTGATCCACGCGCACGACTGGCCCGCCGCGGCGGCCCTCTATCTCTGGCGCGAGGAGGTCGCGGCGGATCCGAAGCTCGCGTCGACGCGCACCGTGCTCACCATCCACAACCTCGCGCACCAGGGCATCTTCCCGAAGGACTCGCTCGGCGTCCTCGGCCTCGGACCGGAGCACCTTCACCCCGAGCGCCTCGAGTTCTACGGCAAGGTGAACCTCCTCAAGGGCGGCATCCTCGCGGCCGAGGCGATCACCACGGTCTCGACCACCTACGCGCGCGAGATCCAGACGCCCGAGCTCGGCGAGCGCCTCGACGGCGTCCTCAGGACGCGCGCGGACAAGATCTTCGGCATCGTCAACGGCATCGACTACGCCGTGTGGAACCCGACCACCGATCCCGCGCTCGTCGCCCGCTACGACGCCGAGGACGCGAGCAACAAGGGCCGCTGCAAGAGCGCGATCTGCCAGGAGGTCGGCATCGAGGTGGCCCCCGATCGGCCGCTCGTCGTGTCGCTCGGCCGCGTCGTCCCGCAGAAGGGGAGCGATCTGCTCGCCACGGCCCTGCCCAAGATCCTCAAGAGCGACGTCAGCGTGCTCATGGCCGGCGCCGGCGATCCGGCGCTGATGGCGAAGCTCAAGGCGGCCGCCGACAAGGCGCCCGAGAGGGCGCGCTACCTCGGCGCGGTGAGCGAGGCGACGACGCACCGCCTCCTCGCGGGCGCCGACGTCGTGGTCGTGCCCTCGCGCTACGAGCCTTGCGGCCTCGTGCAGCTCTACGCGCAGCGCTACGGCGCCGTCCCCGTCGCCTGCCGGACGGGCGGGCTCGTCGACACCATCGTCGATCTCGACGCCGAGCTCGAGACCGGGACCGGGTTCCTGTTCGACAAGCCCACCGCCACGGCGCTCGTCGGGGGCGTCCAGCGCGCCGTCGCCGCGACGGCCTCGCCGCGCTGGGGCGCGGTGCGGCGGCGGATCATGCGTCTCGATCTCGGCTGGGACCGTCCCGCCCGGCGCTACGCCCACGTCTACCGCTCCCTCGCGACGCCGGCGTAGGGCGCCGGTCTCCAGGGGATCGCGTCGCGCGCTCGCCGCGCGGGCGTCGAGCGAGGCCGCCCTCGAATCCAAGCGGCCGGGCGGATCGGCGCGCCTTTTCGGGCGCCGGAGCGGTACAGTCGACGTCCCCGGTGCCAGGCGATCCCGTCGGGGCAGCGAGCCCCCAAGCTCCCGATCTCGAGCTCTTCGTCTCCGACGGGGAGGGCAGCCGCGGGCCCCTGCCGGTCGGCGAGGTGCGCCGCGAGATCGGCGCCGGGACGATCTCGCCGCGGGCGCGCTTCCGCGCCGGGACCGCCGGCGGCTTCCTGCCGGGCGCCGCGTGGGAGCCGCTCTCCGATCTGCTGCCGGCGCCGCCGCCGCCGGAGCGCCCCGCCGGGGGCGCCAGCCCGGCGCTGCCCGCCGACGTCGCCGGTGGGGATCCGCGCGCGCGCGAGCGGCTCCTCTGGTTCGTCGCCGACGCCGACGGGGTGATGGGGCCGGTCAACGGCGAGTTCGTCCGCAAGGGTCTGGCCTCGGGCAAGCTCGCGCCGGGCAGCGCCTGCTGCCTCGTCGGGAGCAGCGTCTGGGTGCGCGCGCCCGCGGTGTTCCCCGAGGCGCTCGGCGGGAGCGCGACCAGCGTGCGCAACCGCCCGCTGGCGACGGTGCCGTGCGCGTTCTGCCTCGAGCCGATGGCGCTGGCCGACGCGGTCTGCGACGCCTGCGGGGAGCGGCCGGCTCGCCCCGTCCGCCCGGCGCGCAGCGCGCTCGCCGCCGCCTGCGGCGCCCTGCTCGTCGTCGGCGCCACGATCGGCGCCGGGGCGGCCTCGCGCTGGCGCGGTGATTCGATCCCGGTGCTCTCGGCGTCCGCCGCGCAGGCGAGCGGAGCGCCGGCGACAGGGCCGGCGAGCGCGCGCCCGTCCGAGGCGAGCGGCGCGGGGAGCAGCAGCGCGCTCGCCCCGCGCGACACGACCTCCGCGCACCTCGCCCGGGCCGCGATCGCGAGCACGATCGACGTGCCGCCCGACACGACCGACGCGTACGCGCTCCCGGGCGATCGGATCGCGCTGGCCCGCCGCGCCGCGCTCGAGGTGCTCGACGCCAGGAGCGGCGCGTTCGTTTCGACGAACGCCGAGCTCGCGGGGACGCGGGCGCTCGAGCCGGTCGGGCCCGTCGTGTACGCGCTCGGCGGGACGCGCGTCGGGGTGGTGGAGCCTGCGACCCTGCGCGTGCTCAAATGGTTCGACCTCCGCGTCCCGCCCTCGGTGTTGGCGGCGCCCGGCGGCGCGGGCGCCTCCGCCGCGGTGAGCCCGGCCGGCGCGGCCCTCGCGCTCGCCGCGAGCCCGATCGATCGCTCGGTGGCCGTCATCGATCTCGAGCGGCACGCGGAGGTGGATCGGTTCCGGTTCGACGACGCGCCGCTCGCGCTCGCGGTCGCCGGCGGCGGGGAGATCGCCGTCGGCGCCACGGGCGACCCGCGCTTGCAGCGCCCCGGAGACGACGCCGTCTACGTGTGGAGCCCGGCGCGCCTCGCGAGCGCCCAGCCGGTCCGCCGCGTATGGGTGGGGGACGGCGCGGTCGACGTGGCGCTCGCGCCCGACGCAAGCTACGCGGTCGCGGTCGTCCGGAGGACCTCCGAGATCGTGCGCATCGATCTGGCCGGCTCCGGCGCGCCCGGCGCGGCGGATGGCCTCGTCCCGCCCGCGGCGCGGGTCGGCACCTGCAAGGATCCGGTGCGGGTCCGCGTCACCGCGACGGCGGTGGTGGTCGCGTGCCGCGCCGGACGCGCGATCGCGCTCCACGCCCCGCGGTCGCTCGAGCCGAAGGGGACGGTCGACGTCGGCGGTCCGGTGGAGGGCCTGGCGATCGCGCCCGACGGGCTCGAGGCGCTCGCGGTGGTGCGCGCGCCGGCGCAGGGCGTCGCCGCGGTCGATCTGAGGAGCGCGAGCGCGCGCCGCCTCGCCTTGCCCGACGAGATCACCTCGGCGCGCTACGATCGCACCGGCGCGCTCGCGATCGCGTTCGCCGCGCGCCGCCACAAGCTCTGGGTGCTGCGGTGAGCAAGGCGACCTGCCCCGCGTGCGGCGCGGCCGCGATCCGGGCCGGCGCGCTGAAGTGCCCGAGCTGCCGCGCGTGGATCGGCCCGCGCCCGGCGAAGGCGTCGCGGCCGCTCCTCGCCGGGATCGTGGGCGCGGCCCTGGCGGCGGCAGGCGCGGCGGCGGGCGGCGCGGCGGTGGGTTTGGCGGGCGGGGGGCCGAACGCCGCGCCCGCCGCGGACGGCGC